>CAYLNN010000089.1:0-3906 GCA_964385095.1 uncultured Hymenobacter sp. | reverse complement strand
CGCATGGAGGTGGAGCGCCTGCACCAGCAGGGCCTGCGCGTGATAGACCGCGAGCAGCTCGGCACGCTGCACGACTGTAAGGTGCTCATCCGGGCCCACGGCGAGCCGCCCGAAACTTATCAGCTAGCCCTCCAAAACAACCTCGAACTGATTGATGCCAGCTGCCCGGTGGTGCTCAAGCTGCAAAACCGGGTGAAGCATGCCTTTGATGCAACAACCCGCGAAAACGGCCAGATTGTGATTTACGGCCAGCCCGGCCACGCCGAGGTTATCGGCCTCACGGGCCAGACGCGCAACCAGGCGCTTATCGTAATGACCGAGGCCGACCTTGACCAGATTGACTTTGCGCGGCCCGTCACGCTTTTCAGCCAAACTACCAAAAGCACGGCCGGCTTCTATAAGATGAAGGCTCTCATGGAGGCGCGCATCGCGGCGGCCGGCGGGGCCCTCGAAAGCTTCGATGCCAATGACAGCATTTGCCGCCAGGTAAGCAACCGCGAGCCCCAGCTAGCCCGCTTTGCGCAGGAGCACGACGTGGTGTTGTTCGTGAGTGGCCGCAAAAGCTCGAATGGCAAAGCCTTGTTCTCGGTGGTGAACGCGGTGAATCCGCGCAGCTACTTCATTGAGAACGAGAACGAAATCGACGAAACCTGGCTTGCCGGGGCTACGTCAGTGGGCATTTGCGGCGCCACCAGCACGCCGCTCTGGCTCATGCGGCAGGTGGCCGACCGCGTGGAGGGGGCGCCGGTGGCCGCGTAGGGCTGCCTAGCCTGGGTGAGCAGGCCGCGCCCGACCGGTAATATCTTAGCTAGTCAAACTAAACCGGGCACTAGGCGGCTACGCGTACTCTTTATTAGTGGCTTGCTACTGGCTGGCCGGCTCCCACCGGCGGCGGCCCAGCAAGTGGCGGCGCCCGACTGGGGCGCCGACCACCCAGCGCTTCGGCTTCGGCAAGGCCGCAATACTCGGGTCCGATGGCATAACGCATACGGCCTGCGTGCCGCTGAGCCCGGTTGGGTTTGGCCCGCTGCTACCCTTTTACCGGCGCGAAGGCGAGGTGGGCAAATTGCTACACGACCCGCTCAACATCAACGTCGATAAAGTGCAGTCGATGCAGGTGAATGAGCTGCGCCTGGAACACATAGTGCTGAAAGCTAAGCAGTTGCACGTGCTGGCGACCCGCGTGGCCGAGGGCCCGGTCGAGCTCTTCGATTACACCCAAACCAAGCAGATACCACTAGGCGGCCCCCAAATGGGTACCATTAGCTACCTCGTGTATCCTAAGCGCCATTGGTACCTGCGGCGCCAGGGCGAACTGGTGGAGGTGTCGCGCCACGATTTTAGCGCGCAGCTTACCCAGTATTTTCAGGATGACCCCGCTACCGTGGCGGCGCTGGCCGGCAAGCAGGTGGCTTACCGCGACCTGCTAGGCTTGGTGATGTTCTACAACGCCAATAAGCGCGCGGCTGGCCCCGGCAAGTAGCCGGAGCCAGCCAGCTACCGGTGCGCTGCCCGCTCTTTAAGTAGCTGCGGCCAGCGCTTGCTCGTAGTGTTGCTTGGTTTCGGCATCAAAGGCTACGAAAACTACTTCCTGCGGCCACTCGTGGGCGGCCAGCCACGTGCGCACCTCGCGCACGGCGAGGGTAGCGGCCTCCGCCTTGGGGTAGCCGTAGATGCCCGTGCTGATGCCGGGGAAGGCTACGGAGGCGAGTTGATTTTCGAGGGCTAGCCGCAGGCTGTTGCGGTAGCAGGCAGCCAGCAAGTCGGGCTCGCCCTTGTGGCCGCCGTTCCAAACCGGCCCCACGGTGTGGATAACGTACTGCGCCGGTAGCCGCCCGCCGGTGGTGATGACGGCCTCGCCGGTTTTGCAGCCGCCCTGCCGCGCCCGAATCTGCCGGCATTCTTCCAGAATCTGAGGGCCGCCCGCTCGGTGAATGGCCCCATCAACGCCCCCGCCGCCGAGCAAGGACGAGTTGGCCGCGTTGACGATGGCCGTGGTGGCAAATTTGGTAATGTCGCCCTGCTCGATGCGCAGGAGGGTGGAAAAGGCAGTCATAAAAAGTAATTGGTTGGGAGCAGGTACGCAACGCCCGGGGCCGCGTTCTTGCGGCTTGGGGCCGCAAAATTATCACTTGAGAAAACGCAAATTGGGGCCGGCTAGGGCAGCATCTACATTTGACCATCACTTCCAACCACCGCTAGCCCCCGCCGCCATGCAGCCCCTCCGCCCCGCCGCCACCCCCGCCGCCACCCGCGACCAGCGCCTGTGGCAGATTGCCAAAGCCCGCACCAAATTTCAGAGTCATCTGCTTACTTACGTGGTAGTCAATGCCGGGCTGTGGCTGCTGTGGGCTTTCACCACTCGGCCCTTCGAAGCGCATAGTCATCACAATTTGCTGCCCTGGCCCCTCTGGGCTACCGTGTTTTGGGGCGTGGGCGTGGCATCTCAGGGGCTAGCCGCCTACGGCAGCCTTAACCCTGGCGAGCGCACCCAGCGCGAATACGAGCGCCTGCGGGCCAAGGAGAGTTAGGAGCTGAAAGTTAGGCATCATGAATTGGCCCAGGCGACAGCCGGCGTGTATCTTGCTGGCTCAGGGGGCCCATTCATAGCGCACAACTTATAATTCCTAACCTTTATGAAGAAGCGCCTGCCCAAGCGCCTGCTCGGCCGCCGCGAGCGGATTGACCTGCCGGCGCTAGGCCTGCGCGGCGTGGTGGCCAAGGTCGATACCGGCGCCTACACCAGTGCCATTCACTGCGACGAAGTGCGCCTGGCGCCTGACCCCGCCACCGGCCGGCCCGTGCTGCACGTGCGCCTGCTCGACCCCGAGCACCCCGCCACCGACGGCCGGCCGCTAGCCTTCGCCGAGTTTGCCCAGCGCAACATTCGCTCCTCCAACGGGGAGGTGCAGGCCCGCTACGTCATCCGCACGGTGGTGCGGCTCTATGGCGAAGATTTCCCGACCGAGTTCTCGCTCGCCGACCGCTCCGACCTCAAGCACCCGGTGCTGCTGGGGCGCTCGCTGCTGCGGCAGGGCCGCTTCGTGGTCGATGTGGCCCGGCGCGATGTGTCGTATCAGGCTGAGGGCCTAGCCACTGCGGAAATACCGCGGCCCGATGGTGCGCGCGGTGGCCCGGTTCAGGCGTAGTTTGGTATCGAAATTCAAGCTAAAAACAGTTGTTTGGGCTGGCTGTTGCCCGCGACAACCAGGCTTTTCCCCCCTGTATCTGCCCGTCCTACTCAGCCCTGAGCGCTGCCTATTCCACTTGTTATGAAACTGGCCATTCTCTCGCGCGAGCCGCAGTCGTACTCCACCAAGCGGCTGCTGGCCGCCGCCACGGAGCGCGGCCACGAGGCCCGCGTACTCGACCACCTGCGCTGCAACCTGGTGCTGGAAAAAGGCCAGCCCAGCATTCTTTACAAGGGCCAGCCCCTGGAGCGGCCCGACGCCATTATTCCGCGTATCGGGGCTTCGGTCACATTCTACGGCACGGCCGTAGTGCGGCAGTTTGAGATGATGAAGGTGCGCACGGCCGTGGACAGCCAGGCCATTGTGCGCTCGCGCGATAAGCTGCGCTCGATGCAAATCCTGAGCCGCGCCGGCGTGGGCATGCCCAAAACGGCTTTCACCAACGACACCGACGAGCTGCCCGCCCTCATCGAGCATGTGGGCGGCGCCCCGGTCATCATCAAGCTCCTGGAAGGTACGCAGGGGCTAGGGGTGGTGCTGGCCGAAAGTGCCAAGGCCGCGCAGTCGGTTATCGAGGCGTTTCACAACCTTAAGGCCCGCATTCTGGTGCAGGAGTTCATTGGCGAAGCCAAAGGGGCCGATGTGCGCGCCTTTGTGGTGAACGGCGAGGTGGTGGGCGCCATGCGCCGGCAGGGCAAGGAGGGCGAGTTTCGCT
>CAYLNN010000088.1:0-5988 GCA_964385095.1 uncultured Hymenobacter sp. | reverse complement strand
CATAGCAACAGGGGGTTTAGCAGAAAACCTTATTGCCAGACAAATATACGGCGCATTTATCCAGCAACAGGCTAAATCCGCTGGCCAGCCTGTTAATGATGGGGGAAATGCCGGCGTTTAGCTAAGCAGGAAGCCCCGTGCTTCCTTTGACTTTATTTTATGTCGCTTATGCTCCAGAACCTCCTTTTTCGCGCCCTGCCGTTGCGGCTCGGCTCCCCACCCTTAGCTCCTGCGTAGTACACGAGCACGACCGGGGCCGGGGCGGCCATGAGCAGGGCCATGGTTACTACGGCTATGGCTGCCGCTAGCGGGTGCATCGCCTGGCTTCTGCTGGCTAGTAACGGCGCTGCCGTGCTGGTGGCGCCGCTTTTTCGAACAAAAAAAAGACTCGCCCCAAACGGGACGAGCCTTTCCAACAGGTTCCTTTTCCACAAGAAAACCAACTCGGTGAGCCGGCTAGGCCGGCGCGATTCTGGTGGGCCGGGCGCGGAACGAGGTTCCGCGGCCAGACCTTATTGTGAAGCGAAGAAAGCAAAAAGCGGGCCGCTACGCAATAATTACAATACAAAATTAATAGGTAAAGCGGATAGGGGCACAATAAAAATCGCTCAGTATGCCAGTATTCTCGCTGAATGGCCGCCTGCACCTATTGAACGGTCGAAATCAGCCTGGTAGCTCGGCGCCCTCCCCGGTAGCGGGGCGGCCCTGCGCGGCCGAGTAGTGCCGGTGCAGCCACTGGCTAAGGCCGCCCAGGCCGGGCAGCAGCACGCGCTCGGTAATATTGGCCTGGTCGAGCTTATCGCGCACTTCCCACTTGAGGCGAGCGGGTAGGCGAATGCGAAAGTACAATTCGGGATGCTGCATAAGCCAGGTGTGCAGCATGGCCTGCGGCGTACTCATGAGTGAGAACAGCGCGTACTGATGCACAATGCGCGCATCGAGCGAGGGCGGCTCCAGAAATAACACAAAGGGCTCGGCTTGCAGGCCCGACAGCGTGGGCAGGCTGGGCAAGGTAGGGGCCAGCAACTCGGTCGTGAACACATTGGAGCCTTCGCTGGCTAGCGCGTCGCGCAAAATGGGCGGCAGGTGCTCGGCAGCCTTCACATAGTTGAGCGCCCAGATGATGCCATCCTGGTGGTAGGCGTTGAGGTCGTCGGTGGCGAAGTGCAGAGCCACGTAGGGCGAGTACGTCCAGTCGAGCAGGCGCGTGGGCAGGCCGTGGTGCTGGGCCAGGGCTAGCCAGTCCCACACGGTGGCGCTGGGCGGCGTGGTAGTGTCGCGGGCGTACTTGCGGAAGTTGCGCAGCAAATGGTGCTCTAGGGTAGCATAATCACCCCCTAGCCGCTGCAAGCTGGTGCTGAGAGTATAGCCGAAACTGCGCATGCCCCGGTATACAAAGGGCGAGCGAAAGCGCCCGAGCCGGGCATCCCAGGTTTCATGGAAAAGTAGGTCTTGCAGGTGCTGCCAGCTCTGAGCCTCAAAGTCGTTGGCGGCGGGCGGAGTCGCGGTTGGCATAGGGGTGAAGATAGCGGCTGGGTTGGGATGGGCATTAAAAAAGAACGTCAGGCTCGGCCTGACGTTCTTTTTTAGTCTGAAACTATGCGGCAGCCGATTAGCTCGGGAAATCGGCGCCGTTGCCGATGTGGGCGTGCTGCTCGATTTCCTTCTTAATCTCGGTAAACTTGTCGAGTGCGCCTTTCACAGCGGCCTTGCCCAGCGGCAGGTGTACGGGCGGGTTCTCCATGCGCACGAGGTCAAACATGGCCTGGGCAGCGCGCTCGGGGTCGCCGGGCTGCTTACCGCTGGCATCCTGAATGGCGGCCATGTTCTTGCCGGCCGTGGCGCGGTAATCCTCAATGGCCGGCTCGGCGAAGGTGGCCGAGCGCCCGGCCCAATCGGTGCGAAAGCCGCTAGGTTCCACGTTGGTTACCTTAATGCCCAGCGGCCCCACCTGCTGCGCCAGGCTTTCGCCAATGCCTTCGAGGGCAAACTTGGAGCCGTGGTAGATACCCACGCCGGGAAAGGTCTTGAGCCCGCCGATGCTGGTGATGTTGAGAATATGCCCGCTCTTGCGTTCGCGCAGGTGCGGCAGCACCGCCCGAATCACGCGCAGCGGCCCAAACACGTTCACGTCGAACTGGCGCTGCACCTCGGCATCGGCTATCTCCTCGATGGGGCCCATCGAGCCGTAGCCAGCGTTGTTCACCACCACGTCGAGGTGGCCGAGCTTGGCAATGGCGTCGGCCACGGCCTGCTGCACGGCGGCTTCGTCCACTACATCGGCCACCAAGCCAATGCCGTTGGCGCCGGCTTTCTGGGTAAACTCGTCGGCCTGCTCTTGCTTGCGGAAAGTGGCGGCTACCTTGTCGCCTTTGGCGAGGGCTAGCTCGGCAAGGTGCTTGCCGAAGCCGGTGCTCACGCCGGTAATAAACCAATGCTTGGTCATGGGTAAAATCAAATTAGGAAAAGGAAATGCTGGCGCTAAGACGCTCAAAGGAGCCTAATTGTTTGCCCTCGCCTGATTGTAGCGACGCCAGGCTACCACCCGGCCGCGGCCGCTTGGCCCGGGTGGGGCTAGCTATCAATTTTAAAGCCTGGCAGCCAGCCCATCATTTTGGTCAGCTCAAGGAGTTGTGTCGTCGGAAAAACAATTTTCAATAAAAAATGTGGCCCAGTAGGCGCTAAACGCACTTATTTTTATACTGGCACAACTTTTTTTGTACTAGCAACTGAACTCCATGTGCTGACTCCTCAGCATCTAGGACGTTCCAAGGCGTTTCTTGGTGAGCTTGGTTGGGATGTGTTTCATGGGCTCGTCGGGCCAGGGGTGACGTGGGTACTTGCCCTTCAGGTCTTTACGCACTTCAAAGTAGCCTTTCTCCCAAAAGCTGCGCAAATCACGCGTGACCTGCGCCGGCCGCCCACCGGGCGACAGCAGATGCAGCAGCAGCGGCACTCGGCCGCCGGCCACGGTGGGCGTTTCGACGAGGCCAAACAGCTCCTGCAATTTCACCGCCAGCACCGGTGCGGCCGGGTCGGCGTAGTCGAGGGCCACGTGCGAGCCGCTGGGCACTTCGAGGTGGGTGGGGGCTAGCCGGTCCAGCTCCTGGCGCTGGGCCCAGCCGCCGGGCAGGCGCGCCAGCAGCGGCTCCAGCAAGTCGAGGCGCTGCACCTGGTCGAGGCTTTTGAGGCCGGTCAGGTGCGGGCCCAGCCAGGCGGGCAGGTCGGCCAGCAGCGCGGCTTCGTCAAAGGCGGGCCAGGTTTCGGCGGCCGTTTCGCCCAGGTGCTGGCGCACAAACTCCAGCCTCTGCTGGAGCTGGCGGGCACTGTTGGTCCAATTCAGCTTGGCTAGACCCGCCTCCTGCAAATAAGCCAGCAGGGCTTGGGCCACCAGCTCGGCGTTGGGCTGGCCGATGGGTTTTTCTTCGAGCAGCAAGGCGCCCAGCCGGCGCACCCGGCGGCCGCTCACGCGCTGGGTGGCGGGGTCGAAGCGCACCTCCTCGGTGGTCGTGATTTGCTCGCCAAAGGCTGCTTCCACTTCTTCCAGGTCGAGGGGGGCAGCCAGGGTAGCGCGGGGCTGGCTGGCCGTGCCCGCCAAGTGGGCCACCGCAAAAAACTCGGCCCGCGGGTCCACGTCCTCGGTGCGCAGGCCCACGCGCTGGCCGGTCACGAGGCGCAGGCGGTCGGGGGCTTCGCGCTGGGCCAGCCGGTCGGGGTAGGCTAGGGCGGTGAGTAGGCCGATGGGTGAGGACGTGATGGGGTGATGGGGCGACGAGGCTTTAGCGCCCTGACGGCTTTGCAGGTGGCGGGCCACGTCGCGCACGCGCTGCAAAGTGGCGTGGTGCAGGGCCAGCCCCGCCAGCGGCGCGCGGCCGGCGGCCAGGGCTTCGAGGCGCAGGCGCAGGTCGGGCGGCAGGGGGCGTGGGTCGTGGGGCGTGGCCCAGCGCAGCAGGTCGCGCTCGGCCAGCAGGGCGGCCAGGGCAGCGGCGGCGGGGCCGTGGCCCAGCGCGGTGCCGCGCACCACTAGGTGGCCCAGGCGCGGCGGCAGCCCTAGCCGGGCCAGCTGGCGGCCGTGGGGAGTGGAATTAAAAATTAAAAATGAAGAATTAAAAACGGTCTGTTCACTCCCGGCAGCAAAGCTGGTAGGCAGCTCCTTTTTACTTCCTGCCAACGCCCCTAAGCGCAGCAAAAGCTCGCGGGCCTGGGCCACGGCGGCGGCGGGCGGTACGTCGAGCCAGCGGAGGCTAGCGGGGTCAGACGTGCCCCACAGGGCCAGCTCCAGCACGAGGCCGCTGAGGTCGGCGGTGTGAATTTCGGGCGGGCGGTGGGCCGGCAGCAGGTGGTGCTCGGCCTCAGTCCAGAGGCGGTAGCAGGTGCCGGGGGCCAGGCGACCGGCGCGGCCCCGGCGCTGGTCGGCGGCGGCGCGGGCCACGGGCACGGTTTCGAGCGAGGTGAAGCCGGTACGCGGCGCAAAGCGCGGCACCCGCGCAAAGCCGCCATCCACCACCACCCGCACGCCCTCGATGGTGAGGCTGGTTTCGGCGATGCTGGTGGCCAGAATGACCTTGCGGCGGCCGGCCGGGGCGGGGCGCAGGGCGGCGTCCTGGGCTTCGAGCGGCAGCTCGCCGTGCAGCAGGTGCAGGTCGGTGTCGGGCGGCAGGCTGGCGCCCAATTTTCTATCTACGCGCTGCAAGTCGGCTACGCCGGGCAGGAACACCAGCACGTCGCCCTCATGCCGGGCTAGGGCCTCGCGCACCTGGCTAGGCACCAGTTCGGCCAGCCGCTCGCCGGGCTTGTTGGGCAGCGCGGCGGCGCGGCGCGGGTCGAGGTAGTGGGTTTCGACCGGAAATAGAAAGCCCGCACTACTCACCACCGGCGCGGGCAGCCACTGGCCCAGCCGCTGGGCTTCCAGGGTGGCCGACATCAGCAGGATGCGCAGCTCGGGCCGCAGCACGGCCTGCGCGTCGAGGGCCAGGGCCAGCCCCAGGTCGGCGTTGAGGCTGCGCTCGTGAAATTCGTCAAACACCACGCAGGCCACGTCTTCTAGCGCGGGGTCGTCTTGCAGCATCCGGGTCAGGATACCTTCGGTAATGACTTCAATGCGGGTGTCGGCGCTCACCTTGCTATCGAGGCGCACGCGGTAGCCCACGGTGCGGCCCACGGGCTCGCCCAGCAACTGGGCCAGGCGGGTGGCGGCGGCGCGGGTGGCCAACTGGCGCGGCTCCAGCACCAGTATTTTTTGGTGGGCCGGGCGCCACGCGGCGGCCAGTAGGGCTAGCGGCACCACGGTGGTTTTGCCCGCGCCGGGCGGCGCTTCCAGCACGGCGCGCGGGTTGATTTCGAGAGCGGCCAGCAGCTCGGGCAGGGCGGCTACAACGGGCAGGTCAGGATAATTCACGTTGAATTAGAAAGTTACTAGGAGGGAGGAAGAATTGTCGGCCGAGTAGTTCTTCTTTCCTCCTGCTAAATTCCTACTTCAAAATTACACCCGCTCCAGGCGCCACAAATCCACGCTCAGCGGGCCGCCGGCGTGCAGCACGGGTTCGCCCACGGGCGTGGGCAGGCCGTGGCCTTCCACCAGGTCGGAGCTATAGCTCAGCAGCTCGGCGGCGCGCAGAGGCCAGGAATGGTGCGCAATGCGGCCCCGGTAGAGCTTGTCGCCGCGCCCCGGGCCCATGCCGCCGGCCGCGTACAGGGCGTAGCGCTCGGTGAGGAAAAAAGCGAGCGAGCCGGGCTCGGTGGGCGGCAGCACTTCGCCCAGCTGCCAGGTGGCGGCAAAGTGGCCCTCGGGCGCGCCGTTGTGCACGCGGTGGCCGATGTAGTGCAGCCGCCCAGGCGTGGGCCGCTCCAGCTTGAGGTGGGCCCGGAAGTAGGGCAGGTGAAAAAATGTGCGCGCCGCCCACACGGCCAGCGGGTTGCTGGCATCGAGCGAGAAAAACCACACGCCGGGCACGCCGTCGAGGTGCACGTAGGTGCGCACGTTCAGCT
>CAYLNN010000087.1:0-7025 GCA_964385095.1 uncultured Hymenobacter sp. | reverse complement strand
GGCTACCACGGCGCCAAGCTGCGCCGCTACCAGGACCTCATCGAGCGCCAGATTTCGCAGAATAACACTGGCGTGCTCAACATGCTGAATACGCGCTACGTGATAGTGCCGCCCCAGAAGCAGGGCGAAACCGAGCAGGTGCAGCGCAACCCCGGCGCCCTGGGCAACGCCTGGTTTGTGCGCGAGCTAAAGGCCGTGGCTAGCCCCGACGCCGAAATGGCCGCCCTCACCACGCTCAATGCCAAGCAGGTAGCCGTAGTTGACACCCAAAAATTTCCGGCGGTAAAGCCGGCTGTGTACGCTGACTCGTCGGCCAACATTGCCCTCACCGACTACGCGCCCGACGCCCTCACCTACCGCTACTCGGCCGCCGATCCGGGCACAGTAGTATTCTCGGAGATTTACTACGCCGACGGCTGGCAGGCTTTCCTCGACGGCAAGCCAGTGCCGCATTTCCGCGCCGACTGGGTACTGCGCGCCATGCAGGTACCCGCCGGCGCGCACGAAATCAAGTTCGTGTTCGAGCCCAAGGAATACAAAATCGGCAATACGGTATCGCTGCTCTCCAGCATTGGCGTGCTGCTGGCCGTGGCGGTGGCCGGCGTGTTCGGCTTCCGCCAGCGTCGGGAAAACGAGGCCTAGCCACTTGCTTCCGCCGCGTCGCCCCTCTCATCCTGCGCTTGCGAAAGACTCTTTCCCCAGGTCAACTGGGTGTAGCAGGGTTCTTCGCAAGCGCAGGATGACGTCTTTTTGGTTACATGGTAATGTCAGACCAGTTCCTTCAGCCTATCCTGCACCCCGCCGCCGCCAGCCGCGGCGTGCGCCTGCTACTCTGGCGCGATGACCTACTCAATCCCGACTTACCCGGCAACAAAGCCCGCAAGCTCAAGCACAACCTACTGGCTGCCAAGACTGAAGGCCACACCCGCCTGCTCACCTTCGGCGGTGCTTACTCCAACCACCTGGCGGCGGTGGCCGCGGCCGGCCGGCTCTACGGGTTTGCCACCGTGGGGCTGGTGCGCGGCGAGGCGCACCAGCCCCTCAACCCTACCCTGGCCCGCTGCGTGGCCGATGGTATGCAGCTGCACTACCTCGACCGCAGCACCTACCGCCGCCGGGCCGAGCCCGAATTTCTGGCCCAGATGCAGCAGCAATTCGGCCCCGCCTACCTGCTGCCCGAGGGCGGCACCAACCCGCTAGCCCTGCGCGGCGTGGCCGAGCTTATTGCCGAGCTGCGCCAGCATACCGACTTCGATGCCGTGGCTGTGGCGGCCGGCACCGGCGGCACCCTGGCCGGCCTAGCCCTGGGCCTGGCCGAGGCCGGCTACCCGGCCCGCGCCGTGGGCGTGGCAGCGCTGAAAGGAGCCGATTTTTTGCGCGCTGACCTTGACGCGTTGACCCTGGCCACGGCCGGCCGCGTGCTCAGCAACTACGAGCTGCACACGGCCTACCACTACGGCGGCTACGCCAAGCTGCCGGCCGAACTGCGCGCGTTTATCCGGCAGTTTGAGGCCGACTACGGCGTGCTGCTCGACCCTATTTATACCGGCAAGCTGCTGGCGGGCGTGCTCGACCTGATTGCGCTAGGGCACTTCGCGCCGGGTAGCACCGTGGTGGCTGTGCACACCGGCGGCCTGCAAGCCTGGGCGGGGTTTGAGCAATGAGCGCGGTTAAATCACCGGTTCTCCGCACTCAAATTACCTACCGCCAGGGCGGCCAGCGCGAACACAAACGGCAGCACCGGGGCCAGAAAGCGCACGTCGTAGTCATCCACAGTGAGCATGACTACGGCGGCTTGCAGCAGCGGCACCCCGGCCAGAAATACCCGCGCCGGCAGCCACACCCTAGCCCGGCCAGCTCCGCGCACGGCCAGATAGTAGAGCGGCCACAGCACCAGCACGCTCATCAGCCGGTGACCTAGTGAGTAGTAAGGCTTGATACTGCTAAAGAACACGAGCAGCTTGCCCAGCATCAGCTGGGCCAGGAAGCCGGGGTTGTGGGCGGCAAAGTGCAGCACCCTAGACATTTGGCCGATGCCAGCGGGCGGCACCACCAGCGGCGCGCTGGGGTGCACGGCCCACACCGGCGTGGCAAACATGAGCTCGCCGCGCAGGTACGTTTCCACAATAAAATAGCTCACCAGCTTTTGGTTGAGCCACCACACGGCCAGCGGCGAGGCCAGCACCGCGCCGCCCGCCGCCAGCCAGAACAGGCGCCGCCTTTTGACATACAGCATGGCTAGCCCCGCCAGCCCCACCGCCCCCGCCACCACAAAGCCATTGGGCCGCGCCAGCGCCGTAAGCACCAGCAGCAGACCCAGTACCAGCCAGGCCCGCCAGCCGCCGTGGCGCACCCGCACAAATGCCCAGAACGAGAGCACCGACAGGCTGATAAACACCGATTCGGTGAGCAGGTAGCAGTTGAATTGCTGCACATCGGGCCACAGCATGAACAGGCCGGTGGCCAACGCCGCCGCCCCGCGGCGCCCACCCGCCAGCCGCCGCACAGCCCGGTGAAGCGCCAGCGCCGCCAGCCCCGAAAGGGCAATCTGCCCCAGCACAATGCCCCACCAGCCCGCGTGCAGCCGCAGCCACACGCTCTGAAACCACGGGTACAGAATGTAGCGCTGGCTGTGCACGTACTGAAAGTCGTTCAGCCCGTTGTTGGCAATGGTGGCGGCGCCTTTCTCTACCGGGAAGTAGCCTTGCTGGGCCAGCCTAGTGGCGTAGTCAAGGTACAGCTCGCTATCATTGGCGTAGTGCGGGCCGTGAAACCGGAGCAGAAAAGCGGCCTGCACCAGCAGCCACAGGCCCAGCAGCAGCGCCGGGTGCCAGGGCCACCAGCGCCGCCACGCAGAAACAGAAGTTGGGAGCGCGCGCATCACCCGCCAAAGCTACGCCGCGGCCAACCCCAGCCAGTGGTTTGGGGTATTAGCAGCTACCCTCTACCGCTGGCTGGCCCTGGCTAGCCCCATCCTGTTGCTTATGCTGCCCCGCCTTCTTCGCCGCCTCATTCCGTTGCTCGTTCTTGTGGCGCTGGGCATGTTTTTGTGGCGCAAAATCGGGACTACGCTGGCCGACCTCAACCCGCTGGCCCCACGCGAGCCACAGGTGACAGTGACCCACAACACGGTTCTCACCCAGGTTGAGGCGCTGGGCAAGCTGGAGCTGGTGCGCTACCGCTTCAAAGATGTGGTAGAGTATAAGCGTTCCGCCAAATACCCGTTTCTGCCCGATGCCAAGGCCGCCCTCATCGTGGGCGGCGAGGCCGTGGGCTGCCTCGACCTGCGCAAAATTCGCCCCCAGGACGTGACGTTCGAAGGCGATTCGGTGGTGCGCGTCATCCTGCCCGACCCCGAGCTGTGTGCTTTCCAGGTTAATCACAACGAAAGCCGCGTATTCAGCACCGAGAACGGCTTTTTTCAGGATGCCAGCCTCGTCGATGAAGCCTACCGCTACGCCGAAGCCCAGGTGCGCAAGTCGGCCCTGCAAAGCGGCATCTTAGCCGAAACCCAGCGTAATGCCCAGCAAATACTCGTGCCCATGCTGCACACCCTCACCGGGCGGCGCGTGGTGGTGGGCCAGCGGCTGGTAGCACCAGGCCCGGCACGCAAGCTGTAAAACAGCGTTTCACTGGTAAGCTGGCGCAATAAAAAACGTTTGTCATGCTGAGCTTGCCGAAGCATCTTGCTCGCACCGCTAGGGTTACTAACTCCAACGGCGCAGCCAAAATGCTTGGGCAAGCTCAGCACGACAAACGTCTTTTGCTTACCTAAAGAATGCCCCTACCTACGCGGCCCGGAAGCCCGTGGCCTGCCGGATGCTGCGCTCGTTGCCGCTGGCCGGGTCAGTATAGCTGTGGTCGCTCACTTCTACCGACAAGTGCTTGCCGATGAGCTGCTTGGTATCGAGGTCTTTGCCTTCCTGGGGCTTGATGCCCACGGCCGAGTACAGCGACAAAATAATGGGGTGGCCGGCCGGCGAATTATAGAAGCGCTGGGTCACGAAACCGTCCTCGCTTTCCATGTGCGCGGCAAAAAACGGCACGTTCTGGTGCTCGCTCGTGCCTTCCTCAATGCTAGTGATGGTGACAGTGTGGCGGCCATCGGGCAGGAAGCCCTTGGCTTCGCCTTTTTCAACTGCGATTTTCATAACGGGTCAGTTTTGCTAGTGATAGTAGTACTAACGTATTTGGCGCGCCGGGGGTTGCCTGGCCGACCAGGCCGCCGCGCCCCATGCCGGTAAATAGAACCGCTGACCTTTTCGCTAATGTCCTTTTTTGGCGGCCTGCTGCCAGCGCGCCGGCTGCGCCAGGGCTGTTTTGTGAAGTGAATGGCCAGCCGCCGCGATGCTGCAAAAATCTGACAAGCTACGCTTTTGATTTGCGCCGGCAATCGCCTTCCTCCATCTTCGCCAACATTGACAAACCCAGTTGCCTACCTGCGTCAAGCTGCCGCGCCCCTCAGTCCACTAAATAGTAATAAGGCCGCAGGGATATAGTGGCACCTCTAATTACAGTGTATACTACGATGCAAATTACCGAAATGGCACGTTGAATATTGCCACTTACCGGTTCATTGCCAACAACTCCAGACGGGGTATTATCTTATTCTCAGATAGTCTTAAGTCTGTTGGAACATACCCGTTGACCCTTTCCAATCATCAGGAGGCTCTTTTTTACGGTGGCAAGGGACAATGCGAATTTCATCAGAATGAAACGCATTACCGCCGGGGCAGCTTAACCATCACCCGCCTGGACCTGAAGACCGGCATCATCTCGGGCACCTTTGACTTCACCCTCTACCGGCCGGGCTGCGACAGCGTGCGCGTCACGCAAGGCCGCCTCGATAAAAAACTCTAATCCTTTCCTCCTTTTCCTCGTCCATGAAACACCTGTTTACCTACCTGCTGGGGCTGCTGGCTAGCCCGGCGCTGGCCCAAACCACTGACCCGGTGCGCCAAAAGCTCGCTGACATTCTCCCCTACTAACGCGAGTTTAGCGCAGTGCAACTCGTGCCTACTACTTAAGTGGAGGTTGCACCTCCACTGCCGCCTGGCGGCAAGCCGACGCGAGCATTGGGTTGCAGTGCGCCGGGGCGCCGGATTGGACTAAGGCGCTACCAGGCTAGCGAGGCCACACTTGCCGTAATCCGCTTGCGCTACTCCTCGGCCAGCTCGCCCAGCGCCTCCTGTATCAAATCCGACTCGTAGCCTTTCTGGGTGAGGTAGGCCATGAGCTTCATTTTACGCTTCATGGGGTGCGTTTCTTTTTCGCGGGCGTCGCGCTGGCCCAGCAGTTGCTTTAGCTTGGCGTAGTACTCGTCGCCGTCCAGCTCCTTGAGGCCGCTTTTTATGCAGTACTCGCTCAGGCCTTTGGCCTTCATTTCCAGCTTAATGCGGCGGCGGCCCCAGCCGTTGGTGCGGTGCTTGCCGCGGGCGTACGACTGGGCGTAGCGCTCCTCATCAAGCAGCTTTTCACGGCTCAGGCGAATGATGATTTCGCCGGCCTCGTCTTCGTCGAGGCCGTAGCTTTTGAGCTTTTCTTCCACTTCGCGCTGGGTGCGCTCCTGGTAGGCGCAGTAGGCCGCAATTTTGGGCAAGGCTTCGCCGGGCGTGTAGGTTTTGGAAGGTTTGTCGGGGTTCTTAAACATAGGGCAAGGGCGCAACGGCCGCAAAGTACGGGAACGAAGCGGGGGCTAGCCCGTTGTAAGGGGTGGGCCGCCCGCCTTTCTCAACCCTAGCCAGCGGCCAAACGTGCCGCCCGCCCGGGGCCGCCCCCGTCTTTGCCCCTATGCGCCTTTCGCCCGGAATATTCTACATGCTGGCCTCCACCGCGTTGCTAGCCCTCGTCAACGTGGCCGTGAAGGAGCTCGACGGCCTGCCCACTGCCGAAGTCATCTTTGCCCGCTGCTTTATCTCGCTGAGCCTCACGGTGGTGCAGCTACGGCGCACGGGCGTGCCTGTATGGGGGCCGCCCGAGGCCCAGGGCAACTTGTGGGCCCGGGGCATCTTTGGAGCGGGCTCCATTGTGGGCGGCTTTCTGGCCCTGCGGGCTTTGCCCCTGGGCGGGGCCGTCACGCTCACGTACCTGGCGCCGGTGGTGACGGCGGTGGCGGCCATTTGGCTGGTGGGCGAACCGCTAAAGCCCTGGCAATGGCTTTTTTATGGGCTAGCGGTGGCGGGCGTGGTACTGGCCAAGGGCACAGACGGCCTGCTCTCGGCGGGCGTGCTCATTGGCGTGGGCGCGGCCGTGTCGTCGGGCCTGAGCAGCGTGTTTCTACGCCGCGTGGGCGATAAAATTGCCCCACTGGTACCCGTGTTCTACTTCAACTTGGTGCCGCTGGTCATCGCTTCAGTTTGGATGCTGTTCGACCTGCAACTGCCGCACGGCATCGAGTGGGCCTGGTTGGCCATGGCCGGCGTGTTTACGCACCTGGGGCTGTGGTGCGTGACGCAGGCTTACCAAGAGAAGGAAGCCAGCTTCGTGGCATCGCTTGATTATCTGGGCCTTATCTACGCCACCGCGCTGGGCTACTTTGTGTTTGGCGATGAGGTAAAGACCACCGTGTACCCCGGCATTGCGCTGGTACTGCTAGGAGTGCTGCTGAATGCCTGGTACACCAGCCGTCAGGAAAAGGAAGCCTAGCGCCCTTGCCGCCAGCCAACCTTTTGGCCTGGGTGCGGCATCTAGCTAGCGGGCGGCCTATCTTGCTGCCTACTATTGGAGGTACGTTTTGTTATGCCGATTACTACTCGTGCGTCGTTTTATTACGTCGTTATTAGCTGCCTGTTAGCTGCCTTTTCTACCCACGCCGGCATCATCAAGGGCAAGGTGAGCGGGCCCGATGGCGCGGGGCTGCCCTTTGCCAACGTGGCGGTGCGCGGCGCGGCCACCAGCACCGGCTCCAACGAGCAGGGCCAGTACCAGCTTCGGCTCGATGCGGGCACGTACCAGCTTGTTTTTCAGTATGTAGGCTACCGCCCCCGCACCGAAACCGTGCGCGTGCCGGGCGCCGACTCGACCCT
>CAYLNN010000086.1:0-8212 GCA_964385095.1 uncultured Hymenobacter sp. | reverse complement strand
AGTCCAGAATCTGGGGGTCGCGGATGTAGGTAAACTCGAAGCCCACCGTGCCGGCGTAGATGCTCGTGAGCGCGGCCACAATCTCGCGCAACGTAGCGCCCTGGCCGAGGCCTAGCAAATCGCCCTGGCGAAACTTGGTATCCAAGTCACTGTCGCTCAGGCCGAAATCGGCGAGATTGAGGCGGGCTTGGCGGTCTTTGCGCTCGCGCACCGGGTTAGTTTTGGCGCGCAGGTGGCCGCGGCTGCGGAAGGCATGGATGAGATTGCGCACGGCCGTTTCCTTGTCGCTGGCTACTTCGCCTTTGGCAAGGGGGCCAGCGTCGTTGGTCGAGGCAGCCGTGTTGAGCACGCCGTAGCCATCGGGCTGCGGCACGGGGCCGGGCGTGGGGCCAGCGGTGGTTTTGGGGGCGTTGCCATTGGTAGCTACGCCGTTAGCAGCGGGCAATACTGAGGCGCCCTCGGGAAACTGCTGCGAAAAGTCGAACCCCTCGAAAAACTTACGCCAGCCAAAATCGACCGATTCGGGGTTTTGCTGATACGCTTGGTAGAGCGTTTCGATGGCCGCCGCATCGGCGTTAGCAATATAGGAGTAGGTATTCATGAGGTGGGAATTTGAAAGACAATCCAGCTGCACAAAAGTAAAGTGCTTGATAGCAAATGAAAAACCTACATTCGGTTACACAAATTCGCTTGTTATTCAATCCTTTACTTTAAACCATTAAGCAACGCATGGTGCGCAGAGGCCAATTTATGCAGAAACGACCGGGCTCAAGCTAGTCATTACGGCAGCGATGCTCAAAAGTCAGCGCCGGCAGAATAGCCTTGGTATGCAAGCCCGTCTCCATAGTCAGCGGTTTTTAAAGGCGTAGCACACTCTATTTCACTACCTTATCTAACCATCGGTTAGCTACCCTTCCTGGCACAGCAGCGCTGACACTAATACCGCACTTTTTCTGTTAAGGCTGACTTAGCCGACTGCGCTACCAGTTGCCCATCGGTGGCGGCACTCGTTGGCTATCGCACCCAATACTTAATTCATGCAAAGCGCTAAACTACTAATAATCTTTTTATTGACTATTATTACCGTGCGGGCAGCGCCTCACCGGCCAGCACCCCGGCGGCAGCAGTCGGCCAAGAATACCAAGCAGCGTTCCGCTAAAAGCACCAAACAGCCGCACCCGCGAAAAGCGCCCGCCCGGCACCACGCCACTAGGGCTACGGGGCGGGCCAAACCCTCGTCTTCTATTGCCAGGCAGCGCGCGGCCAAGCGCCGGCCGGCTACTAGGGCAGCCACCGCTACTGTGCGGCGTGGCGCGCCGCGCCGCACAGTAGCGGTGGTGCGCCGCCCGGCGCAACAGCCCACTACCCGCGCGTACACTGTTACGGCTACGGTGTATCAGGCGGTGGCGGGGCAAACCGATGCCACTCCCTTCATTACGGCCGATAACTCGCGCATCAGGTCGCGCTACGGCAGCCACACGCGCTGGCTAGCCCTCTCGCCCGACCTGCTAAAGCAAGGGGGCGGCAAGTTTCACTACGGCGATAAAGTGCAGGTGAGCCGCGTGTCGCCGCAACTCGATGGGGTGTACACGGTGCACGATACCATGAACCGGCGCCACCGCCACCGCATCGACATTCTGACGCACCGCCGCGAAAAGCTGTCCGTGTTTGCCCCCGGGGCCAAGCTACGGCTAGCCCAGGCCCCACGCAAAAGCCGGGCGCAAGCCACCGCAGCGGCTCACGCCCGGCCAGGACGTAAGGTACCTAAATCACTGGCGGGCCACTCGCTACGCAAGGTAGGCCACCAGCGGGCGGGCTAGCTACTTGGCCAGCGCCATTTTGTAGATGCGAAACGGCTCGCGGGGCTGGCCCACGCCCTTGTTCCAGTTCGGCGTTTTGTGGATGGCCGAGGTCGTGAAGTAGATGTTGTTGCCGTCGGGGTCCCAGGCAAAGGTGTCGGGCCATTCGAGGCGTTGCTCCTGCACCACGGTTTCGATTTTACCCTCGGGCGTGCGGCGCAGAATGGAGCCGGTTTCGAAGGCGGTGAGGTAGAGGTTGTTCTTACTGTCGATTTCCATACCATCGCACGCCGGGGCGTCGGGTAGCTTCTCTACGGCGGCCTGCACCTGGGCGGGGCTCAGGGCGGCATCGCGCAGCGCGGCCGTTTTAATGCGATAGAGCGAGTGGCCCGATAGAGCGCGGTAGTACAGATATTGGTTGTCGGTGCTAAGCGCGATGCCGTCGGCCTTAAACTGGCCGGGCTTGCCCATCGGGTCGTAAAGCGCTTTGCCCTGGGCCTTGGTAATGAAGTTTTTGTCGGGCAGGGTAGAGGGCTGCTTGGCCAGCAGTTGGCGCGATTTTGTGGTTTTCAAATCGACCACGACCAGCGCCCCGGTGCCCGAGTCGGTAAGGTAAGCGTAGTTGTTTTGCAGGTCGATGCGCACATCGTTGAGGTACGAGTGGCGCGGGGCCACGCTCTCGGGGAAGGCAATAGTTTGCACCACCTTATTGGTTTTGGGGTCGGTCTTGACCAGCTTCACGCCGCCGGGCACCGTGAACTTGAGGCCGGGCGCGGCGGGGTCGATAATCCAGAGCATGCCCTGCTTATCGACGTAGCCGGCCTGCGGGCAAATCCAGTGCTTGAGGGGCTCAGTCTTTACCGAGTCGTTCCAGGTGCACCAGCCGGCGTCGGGGTAGGGCGTGAGGGTGTTGCCAGCCCCCACCACGGCCACTGGGTAGGTGGGGTTGTAGTCCCAGCGCGGCGAAAAGGCGAACACTTTGCCGCCGGGTGCCACAGCCACGCCGGTTACCTGCGGGGTGTTAAACTCGCCCACAATGGTGAGCGGCGAGCCGGCCGGCACCGGCGCCGGCACGTGGGCGGCGGTCGAGTCAGCCGGCATGGTGCCGCGCGGCTTGTCGGCAGTAGAGCCAGCGTTGCAGCCGGCCAGCAGCAAGCTAGTGGCCGCAACGGCACAGATAGGGAGAAGCGAAGAACGCATAACGAGTGGAAAAGGAAATGAAAACCCCGGCCTATTACCAAGGCCGGGGGTTAGCATACGGGCGGGGCGGGCTAGCCGTTGGGCCGAACTACTTCAGATTTAACCTTTAGGTTGGTAGGCAAGCACGGCTAGCTGCTCGGCCGCTGCCCCGGCGGGCTGGGGCTGGCCCGCCGCATCGTAGAGCAGGCTGAGCGGCTGAAACGGATTGGCCAAAATCTGGGCTTCGGTAACGCCCCAGCGCGGCCAGAGGCCGGTAAGCGTGTGGCCGTAGCCCAGGTTGTCCCAGGGGTTGAAAATGGCCGAGGTTACATCATCCACCAGCGCATCAAGCACCAGCTCGGCGCCGGGCTCGTCGGCGGAGGTGGGGCGGCGGGGGTACACATCGGGCACCACGGCCAGCAGGTAGGCCGCGTAGTAGGCCCTAGCCTTGAACTCGGCCACCTGCGCCGGGTGCAGCGGGCGCTGCGCATCGGCATACACCTGGCGCATGGCCTGGCCGATGAGGCCGATATCGACCAGCGTAGCCACTACCACGGCCTGGCCGAGCTTCACGCTAAAAACCAGCGTATTGAGGTCATCATCCAGCTCGAAAGCCGGCGCCTCGTAGGCCGCGTCGGCTTCGAGCACGAACACCGAGCCGGGTACAAAGTCGGCATAGTCGGTGGGCACGCGCAGGCCTTGCAACAGCTGAAAGAAAGCCCGAAACCGCTGCACCAGCTGCGCATTTTCGGCCAGCGGATACTGCGGCTTGATGAGCGGCGCCTGCTGCTGCAACAGCTCGGTCACGAAGATGCCGTAGAACATCTTGGCCAGCCACTGCCACAGCCGGGCGGGCGGCAGGGCACGCAGCGCCACCGGGCCGCCGAGGCTAGCCGCCTGAATCTCAGCTTCCAGCGCTTCGAGGCGCGGGCGTAGGGCGGGGGCTAGCGGCAGGCGCAGCGCCCCGTAGGTAGTCTGGCTCTGGTCGAGCAGGTACAGGGGGCGCTCGGCCAGGCCATACGTGGTTTGCAACCAGCTGGCAAACACCAGGACAGCATCCTCCGGCCCCACGGGCTGGCCGGTTAAAAAGCACCGGCCGGGGCCAAACTGCATACCCTCGAAGGGGTCGTAAAGGGTAATCATAAGCGGGCGATTTGCAAGGGCAAAGGTCGGTCGCCCCGCGCCGAAAACCTGGTAGGCCCGCCCAGCACCCCTAGCCGCGCTCGCAGCCCCTAGCAGAAAGCGCCGGCCCGGGTGGGCCGGCGCCTTTTGGCACGTAGCAGGGCTAGCCAGCGGGCGCTACTGCCCGCCCGCCTGGTTTTCGCCGCTGATAAACGTGAAGTACAACCCTACGTTAAACAGATTGCCCAACGTATTGGCGTTCAGGCCAAAGTTATTGGTAGTCGTTTTGATGTTGTTGCCCTCCTGCTTGGAGGTAGTGCGCTGAAAGCCAAACGTGCCAAACGAGCCCACCAGCGTCACGCGCTTGGTGAGGCCGTAGCCAAAGCCCGCGTTGAGGTTCGCCCCCAGGTCAAGGGTATTGGCCCGGACGGTGCCCCCGGCCGCGCCGGCAAACTCGGAGGTGCTGTTGCCCGGCAGCACTGAGGCGTTGAGCCCGAGGAAGGGACGGAAGTTGCCCTCGCCAAAGAAATAGCGGCTGTAAACCGTGCCCCCGTAGCGGTTGATGCTGGTATTGAAGGCAGTATTACTTAGCGTAGCGGGCGTTTCCTGCCGCGAGCCGCTAAATGTGAACCCTACCCCTAGCTGCACCTGGTTGCTGAGAAAAGTACCGATTTCGGGCGAGAAGCTGTAGTTGTTGCTTTTGCTGGTTACGATGGTAGTGCCATTGTTTTCCACGTTGGTCGAAGTGGAATTGAACCCGGCCTGCCCCCCAATGTAAAAGGAGCCTTTTTGGGCCTGGGCCGCCAGGCTGCTCAGGACGAGTACGGTCAGGAGGGAAAACTGCTTCATCTGGTTGAAATTGGGAGGTGGTTGAGAATGGAAACAGGGTTTGCTAAAAAAGCAGCTTCTCTTAAAATTGAAGACCCCGACTTGGGGGCCCGTAACGTAATACCCCTTTGCAGCGTTGTGCTTTAATCAAAACGAAAAAGGAGCCGGCAAACAGTCATAAGGCACTGTTTGTCGGCTCCTTGTTGGAATAGTTTCGCAGAAGCTGTCTAGCCTAGCGCGAAAGCAGGTTGCTGGCTTTGATGAGCACTTTGCTTAGGTTGTGCAGCGGGTCGGAGTAGCCGTTGGCCGACTCGTCGGCCACCTTGGCTGCTTCGGCGCCCAGGCTGGCCAGCACCTCGGCCACTTCGTGGCTCTGCGTGTCGCTGGAGCTCAGCATCTGGCGCAGCAGCTTCACCTCCTGCTTTATTTTGGCCAGGCCGGAGCGCTCGCTGGCGGCCAGCACGGCCTCCCAGCGCTCAAGCTCGTGTAGGCCGGCGGTGCCGTCGGCGCTGGGCAGGCCCTGGCCTAGCAGGCTAAGCGTATCGGTGAGCAGCGCCGTGTTTTGCTCGTCGCTGATGTGGAGCGGCACTTCGGGGGTGGGGGTGGCGTGCGGGGTGGCGGCGGTAGAGTCCATAAGCAGGGGGAAAAGGAGGAATTGGCTGGCTATACTAGGCCCACCCCAAAAAAGTTAGTGGCAGCCCACCCGGCAAAGGTTACCTTTTGCCTCGGCCATTGATTAAGAGCCGAAACCTCACCCCTCTTTCAGTTATTTCTTATGAACTTCTCCGTAAAATCCCTGCTCGTAGTTGCCGCTAGCCTCAGCCTTGGTGCTTGCTCGACCGATACCGACACCACCAAGAACGCCGACGGCTCGACCACCACGACCACGGAGGTAACTACCCCCAGCGCCGACCAGGTAGGCGACAAAATGGAGGCTACCGGCGACAAGATGGACGCCAAGATGGAAGCTACCGGCGACAAGATGGAAGCCAAAATGGATGCTGCTGGCAACAAAATGGACGCTGCTGGCGACAAAATGGAGGCTAACGCCGCCGACGCCAAAGCCAAGATGGAAAACAAAATGGATGCCGCTGGCAACAAAATGAACGCCATGGGCAACGCCGCCGCTACCTCGGCCGAGCAAACCAAAGACAACATGAAGGCTGCCGCCAAGCAGTAATCGTGGCTTGCACAAAAAAGCCCGCGCCCCCCGGCGCGGGCTTTTTTGTGCGCCAACGGGCCGGCGGGGCGTATTTTGCTGCCGTGTTGTTTCGCCGCCGCGCCTCCGCCGTCCCAGCTGCCGCTCTCTCCGACCAGGAGGTGCTGGCGCGCTACCGCCAGGGCGGCGATGTGGCCGCGCTCGGCCTGCTCTACGAGCGGCACCTACCGGAAGTGTTTGCCGTGTGCCGCCGCTACCTGGCCCCGCCCGACGAAGACGCTCAGGACGCTACCATGCAGCTGTTTGAGCAGCTCGTGACCAAACTGCGCACCCACGCCCCCGACAACTTCGGGGCCTGGCTCTACACCACAGCCCGCAACTTTTGCCTCATGGAGCTGCGCGCCCGCCAGCGTGGCACGGCCAGCGGCGGCCCGCTGGTGCTGCTTCCGGAGGCTAGCGATGTGGAAAACGCGGCGGCCCGGCATCTGCCCGATGCCAGCGTGGAGGCGGAAGAAGCCACCCAGCACGAAGCCGACTTGCAGGCCCTGGAGCTGGCCCTCAGCCAGCTACCCGCCGAGCAGCGCCGCTGCCTGGAATTATTTTACTTAGAAGAAAAATCGTATCAAGAAGTGGTGGCCGTCACTGGGCTAGCCCTCAACCTCGTCAAAAGCCACCTGCAAAACGGCCGCCGCATGCTCAAGCGCACGCTCGGCAAGGAGCTAGGCTGGCGAAATTGACAAGTTAGGGGCAAGCCGGCTAGCCCCTACCCGCTGCCTTTTTCGAGCTAAATTATCCTAACCTACCTGGCTTTCAACTCCTAACTCGACACCATGCTGCCCACCAACCCGCTGCTGAACGCTACTGCCCCGGCCGGCCCGCACCTGCCGGTGGCGCTGCTGCGCCAGTATGCGGCGGGCACGCTGGCCCCGGCCGCCCAGCACCGCGTGGAGGCCCACACCTTGGCCTGCCCCCGCTGCGCCGACATCTTGGAAGGCCTGCTGCAAACCCCGGCCGCCACCACCGACCAAACCCTGGCGCAGCTACAGCAGCGCCTGCGCCAGCGCGTGCAGCAGCAGGCGGCCCCAGCCCGACAACTAGCAACTCCGCGCCAACACCGCTGGTTAGCCCCCCAGCTGGCGGCCGCCGCGGCCCTGTTGCTGGGTCTGGTGGCCGGTGGCTGGTGGACCTGGCAGCAGCGGCAGCACGCGCCAGCGGGGCGCATCGCGGTGGCTACCGCGCCCCGAGTGGTAGCCCCCACCCTGCCCGCGCCAGCGGCGCTTCACGATACGCTAGTGCTTCCTAAGGCCGTAACTTCGGCGCCGGTAGCCACCCTGCCAACGCGCCCACGTGCTACCGCGCCAACGGTGGCAAGGCCCGCGCGCTCGCGCCCGGGAGCAACGGCGGCGTCGGTAGGTCAGGCGGCACTGGCGGCGGCCCCGGCTCGCGATTCGGTGGTACTGGCCGAGGTTAACACGCCCGTGGCTGCGCCGCCCGTGGCCGCTGCACCCGCCCGCGTGAGCGAGCCGCTGGCCAAGCTGCGGGCAGCGATGCCCCCGCCGCCGGCCCTGCCGGCTAGCCCCACCGGCGGCTACGCGGCCCTGCGTGAGTATCTAAAAAAAAGCGCGGCTGAGTTTGAGCCCGAAAGCCGCGACGGTGGCCGCCAGCCGGGCCGCGTGCTGGTGCGCCTGCACCTCGGCGCCGATGGCAAAATCGAGCAGGCCGAGGCCGTGCGCAAGCTGCGGCCCGACTACGACGCCGAGGCCGTGCGCCTGCTGCAAGAAGGCCCAACCTGGATACCCGGCATCACGGCCGGGCGGCGGGCGGCGCAGGTGGTGGAGGTGCCGGTGGTGTTTGAGTGAGGAGGTCGTGGGGTGATAGGGTAAGGAAGTTAGGAGGACTACCTTCATTGTATAACCTCACTACGCCACCACCTTATACCCTTATTTCTTCATCCCCACAAACGAGCCGTCGTCCACGGCTTTCAGGAACTTGACGAAGCCCGTCATGTACGTCTGTTGGTCGTCGTACATGGCCATGTGGCTGCCCTGGGGGCAGATAAGCGACGCGCCTTTCTGCACTTTGGTGGCAATCATGCGCATGTGGTCGGGGTCCATGGTATCGTATT
>CAYLNN010000085.1:0-8603 GCA_964385095.1 uncultured Hymenobacter sp. | reverse complement strand
AAGTGCAGCTGCACTTCCAGCAGCTCGTGTTCGACACCATCATCCCGCGCAACGTGAAGCTGAGCGAGTCGCCGAGCTTCGGCATACCCGTCATTCTGCACGATGCCGAGAGCAAGGGCGCCGTGAGCTACCTCAACCTGGCCCGCGAAATCGTGGAGAAAAACAGCGTGGAGGCCCGGCCCGAGGAAGAAGCAGAAGACGAGTTGGTATAGAGGCTAGCCTGCAACAGCTATGCTTAATGAGCAAACCGCTCCAGTAGCCTGGGCCTTACTGCAATACGAATTAGCTGATGCTCAAGATGGCATCGAGAGCCTACTTCGTGATATGGCGGAGGATAAGGAATTCAGTGAGATTGAGTTCGGTATCCACATGGCCCATATTTACGGGCACTCAAATCGGGCGTGGAACGGTCGTAACGCTACTGATGAGCAGCACAACGACAATATCCTGCAAGATGAGTGGAGCAAGCTTCCATCTGATTTAAATGCGCCACTCCCTTTCTAACCGAGCATAACCGATACCCTTGCTGCCGAAGAACATAGGTAAGCCGCTTCCATAAACTGATTTGGCAAAATGTGCTCTTCGGCAGCATACTGTATTGCTCGATAATTATCCGGTAGCTTATCCTATGCCTGCCCTACCCAACAACCCACTCATCAGCCTCGACCCCACGGTGCGCTCGGGGCGGCCCTACCTCACGGGCACCCGCATCAGCGTGGCCGATGTGCTGGAATGGTTGGGCAGCGGCCTCACGGCGGCCGAGCTACAACGCGATTTTCCGGTGCTGACGCCGGAAATGATACAAGCCTGCCTGCGCTACTCCTCCGACCGCGGGCACTGGTCATATTGAGAGGCGTGGGGGCTTGCCCTTCGCCCCCTAGTCCGTAATTTTGAAGTTCTGGGCGGGCCGGCCACTCGGCCCCCAGACCCTAGCCAAGATGTCCGCAGAGAAGAACGAAGAAAAAATCCAGGCTGCCCTCAACGCCAACCCCGGCGTGGCGGGTGCCGCCAAGCGCCGCATCGGCGGCTTGGGCCGGGGCCTCAACGCGCTTATCGAGGGCAGCTACGACAAGCCCGCCGAGCGCATTATTGCCGCCACGCCCAGCCCCGCGAGCTCGGTAGGCCTGATTCCGGTGGGCCACATCGAGGCCAACCCCTACCAGCCGCGCACCCACTTCGACCAGGAAGCCCTGGCCGAGCTGGCCGATAGCATTAAGATTCAGGGCATTATTCAGCCCGTGACGGTGCGCCAGCTGGGCACCAACTCCTACCAGCTCATCTCGGGCGAGCGCCGCCTGCAAGCCAGCAAGCTGGCTGGCCTGGACAGCATTCCGGCCTACGTGCGCAAGGCCGACGACCAGCAGATGCTGGAAATGGCCCTCATCGAGAACATTCAGCGCGAAAACCTGAATGCGATTGAAATCGCGCTCAGCTACCAGCGCCTGCTCAGCGAGTGCCAGCTGCGCCAGGAAGACCTGGGCGAGCGCGTGGGCAAAAACCGCTCGACCGTGACCAACTACCTGCGCCTGCTCAAGCTGCCGCCCAGCATCCAGATTGGCCTGCGCGACTCGGTCATTGGCATGGGCCACGCCCGCGCCCTCATCAACATCGAGGACCCGCAGCAGCAGGTGGATTTGTACAAGCGCATCGTGGCCGAAGACCTGTCGGTACGCCGCGTGGAGGAAATCGTGCGCACGGGCTTTGGCCGGGCAGTGGGGGGTAGCACTTCGCCCCAGCCCGTGCCTACACCTGTAGTGCCGGTGGCCGAGCTGCGCCGCACCGAGCGCCAGCTCACCGACCACTTTGGCTCGAAGGTGCAGCTGCGGCCGGGCGCGCAGGGCCGCGGCGAAATCAAGATTTCCTTCGATTCGGTGGAGGACATGCAACGCATTCTGCACATTCTGCAACCTGCATAGGTACCGCAATTAGTGTACGCCGGCTGGCGTTAGCGGTCTGCTTATGAGAAACTTCGTGCTTTTACGTGCCCGGCGGCTGGCTAGCCCCGGCTGGCTGCTGGGAGTGGTGCTACTACTGGCCAGCGCGGCCCCGGCCCTGGCCCAGGTGCCGACTGCGACCAACCCGTACGACGTGAACCCGGCGGCGCCGCAAATAACGCGGCCCGATACGGCCACTGTGCGCAAAATCAGCAAGAAGGAAAAGCGCGCCCTAGCTGCCGCCGACTCGGCCAAGCGCACCGAGCAGCTGTTTGGCCTGCGCCTGACCAGGCCCGAAAAAGCAGGTATTTTGGCCCTTGCCCCCGGCGGCGGGCAGATTTATAATAAGCGCTACTGGAAGCTGCCCATCGTGTACGGCATGGTGGGCGGGTTGGGGTACTGGATTTACTTTCAGCAAACCCGCTATGACGAATACCGAGATGCCTACAAAGCAGGCCAACGACCGGAAAACGCGGGATTGTTACCGGCAGCGTATCTCAAACCTGCTGATTACCCCAATGCCAGCCGGGAAACTTCCCCTACCAACGTTTACAACAACCTCACCGGCTACCGCAGCTTCCGCGATTTGGCGGTGCTGGTAGGCGCGCTAGGGTACTCGCTCACGATACTCGATGCCGTGGTGGATGCCCACCTGCACGACTTCGATGTGAGCGATAACCTCACGCTGAACTGGCAGCCAGCCATGGTACCCAATCCGGGGCAAGCGGGTTTCTCGCCGGGCCTGACGTTGACTTTGCTAGCCAAATAAGCAGGCTAGCCAGTTGAAAATCAAACGCATGAAAATCCTTCTCATCGGCTACGGCAAAATGGGCCATACGATAGCCGGCCTGGCCGCCAGCCGGGGCCACGAAATTGCGGGCATCGTGGATAACCAGGCTACGGGCCCGCGCATCGCCAACTTCACCCCTAGCCAGGTCGATGTGGCCATCGAGTTTACCCACCCCGAGGCGGCCTACGCCAACGTGGCAGCCTGCCTGCGCCAGGGCCTGCCAGTGGTGTGTGGCTCCACGGGCTGGCTGCACCACTTTGAGGAGGCTAGCCAGCTAACAGCTGAAACCAACGGCGCGCTCTTTTACGCCTCTAACTACAGTGTGGGCGTGAACCTGTTTTTTCACTTCAACGAGTACATCGCGGCCAAGATGAACCAGTTTGCGGCCGGCTACGATGTACAAATGACCGAGATTCACCACGTGCATAAGGTAGACCAGCCCAGCGGCACGGCCCTCACGGCGGCCGAAGGCATCCTGGCCCACTTTCCGGGTAAGACTACCTGGCGCAACGCGCCTGCCCAGGCGCCGCACGAGCTAGCCGTGCTCAGCGAGCGGCGCGGCGAGGTGGTGGGCACCCACGAGGTGCGCTACGTATCGAGCGCCGATACCATCGAGCTGCGCCACGAGGCCCACTCGCGCGAGGGCTTCGCGCTGGGCGCGCTGCTGGCGGCCGAGTGGCTGCCCGGCCGCCACGGCGTGTTTGGCATGAAGGAGCTGCTGGGGCTGTAACGCCGCGCGGCACTTCGCTTTATCGTCGTTTCTTTGCCGGATATTCTTTTTGGGGAGCTGGCGCTCCCGCTTCTGTTTCATGCTCTTTCGTAAAACTGACCCTAGCGCTCCGCCCAAACAGCCCAAGGGCAAAGGCCGGGAGTGGGTCGACTCGCTGCTGTTTGCCATTATTGCGGCCACGCTCATCCGCTGGGCCACATTCGAGGCCTACGTCATTCCGTCGGAGAGCATGGAGCACTCGCTGCTGGTGGGCGACTACTTGTTTGTGAGCAAGTTGCACTACGGGCCTATTACGCCCCAAACGCCCTTGCAGGTGCCCCTGACGCACCAGACGATGCCGATTTTCGGCTTCAAGAGCTACTCCGACCTCATTCAGCTGCCCACGTACCGCCTGCCGGGCTTTAGCTCGGTGAAGCGTAATGACGTGGTGGTGTTTCACGTGCCGCACGAAACGCAGTACCCGGCCGACCTGCGCACCAACTACATCAAGCGTTGCATTGCCATTGCGGGCGATACGCTGGTTATCAAGGACCGGCAGATATTTATCAACGGCCAGCCGGGCGTGATTGCCGGTCAGCCGCAAACCCGCTACTTCATGCAAGTGAAGGAATTGAACGATGAGGTGCGCCAGGCCCTGCACGACCAGGGGGTGGTAAGCTACCGCACCCCCGACGGCCTGCCCTCGGCCGAAGTAGGCCCCAACGGGCAGCCCGGCTACAGCATCGAGTGCCCGGCGGGCGTGGCCGACTACTTCCGCCGCCAGCCCTACGTGGTGGCGCTCACGCCGGCCAGCGATGCCGTGGGGGCCCAGCTCTTTCCCGATGCCGTGGACCTGCACTACTCCGACGGCGTGCCGCAGCTAGGGGGCCAAAGCGCCACCAAGCGCGGCTGGACGCTCGACAACTACGGCCCGCTGCCGGTGCCCAAAAAAGGCCAGACCATTGCGCTTTCGCCCGCCAATGCCGGTATCTACTACAAAATCGTGAGCCAGTACGAGCGCAACCAGAACGTGACCTGGGACGATAAAACCGGCATGATAATGCAGGCTGGCAAGCTCCTGACGAGCTACACCATCAAGCAAAACTACTACTTCATGATGGGCGATAATCGCCACAACTCGGAGGATTCGCGCTTCTGGGGCTTTGTGCCCGAGGACCATATCGTGGGCAAGGCCGTGTTAATCTGGCTCTCGCTCGACCCCTTCGGCGACGCCGCGCACAAGGTGCGCTGGAGCCGCCTGTTTCACACCATCGACTAGGGCCAAGCCCAACAATTACTACTGCCCCGGCCGGAATTATTCGGCCGGGGTTTTTTGTTCATATCAGTGAAATCTAGTAGCTTGCGTGTCACTAGTTTTCGCCTCTCGTATATGGACCAAAAAGTGCTTGTACTCAATGGCGACTACACCGCCATCACCTTATGCAGCGTGCAGAAGGCGTTTGTTTTGTTGTTTCTGGATAAGGCGGAAATGGTAGCGAAATCGGAACACGGCGTGATGCGTACCATCTCGCAGGCGTTCCCTAAGCCGAGCATCATCCGGCTGGCGCGCTACGTGCGGGTGCCCTACAAGGGCATTGCCCTGAGCCGCCACAATATTTTTAAGCGCGACCAGTACGAGTGCCAGTACTGCGGCTCGACCAAAACGCTGACCCTCGACCACGTGCTGCCCCGCTCGCGCGGCGGCGACTCGGGCTGGACCAACCTCGTGGCTGCCTGCTCGCGCTGCAACCACGCCAAGGGCCAGCGCACGCCTTCCGAGGCCAATATGCCGCTGCGCACCCAACCCAAGAAGCCGACCCTAGCCGGCTTTCTCAAACTCTCGGCTGGTACCCTCGACCAGAACTGGCACGCCTACCTGGGCTAGCGGCGCTACCTGCCGAATAAAAAAAGGCTCCCTGCTAGCTAGCAGGGAGCCTTTTTTTATTCGGCACTCTTCTTAATACGTGGCACTCTCGGCCGCACCGGCCGGGTAAGTTTCGCCGTCCGAATACTCTTCCGATACCGGCTGGCCGCTAACAAAGGTCAGCAGGTCGCGGTTGAGGCGGTCAGCCGACGTTACGTTGAGGCCGTGGGGCTCGCCATCGTACGCCACCAGCTGGGCGCCGGGCACCAGTTCAACGGCACGCTTGGCGCTGTTGTCGAAGGGCACGGTTTTGTCGGCATCACCGTGGATAAAGAGCGTCGGCACTTTGATACCTTTCAAATCCTGGCGGAAGTCGGTGGCACTGAACGCTTTTACGCACTCGGTGGTGGCGCGGGGCGTGGCTTGCAGGGCAATGCTCTGGCTCCAGTCGAGGGTGGCCTGGCTGACGGGCTTGGTGAGCATGCCTTCGCCGTAGAATTGCTTGCCGAACGTAGCCAAGAAGTCGGGGCGGTCCTTGCCGATGTTCTTCAGCATATCGTCGAACGTCGATTTATCTACGCCGTCGGGGTTGTCCTCAGTTTTAAGCAGATAAGGCGTTACGGAGCTAATAAACACCACCTTGCCTACGCGCGCGCCCTGGTGGCGGCTCATGTAGCGTGCCACTTCGCCGCCACCCATCGAGAAGCCAACTAGGGTCACGTTTTGCAGGTCGAGGTTATCGAGCACGGCTTTGAGGTCGTCGGCCAGGGTGTCGTAGTCGTAGCCATCCCAGGGCTTCGACGATTTGCCGAAACCGCGGCGGTCGTAGGCCACCACGCGCACGCCGTGCAGCGGCAATTCGGCCAGTTGAAACTCCCAGGACTGAAGGTCGAGCGGCCAGCCGTGGATGAGCACTACCGGATTGCCCTGGCCATAATCAACGTAATTAATTTCGATGGGCTTGCCAGTGGCGTCGCTGCCTGCTTTGATGAAATTCATAAAATGGAAAAGGAAAGTGTGGGAAAGGAAATTCTATGATAGGGTACGTAAAGCCCGACTTTAGGGATTATTAATGCCCTAATTTTTCCGTTAACTAGCCTAGCTGCTTATCCTCCAGCCCAACGGGGACAGGCTTTCCAACCGGCTATTTTACCCAAGCCCTTCGGCCACTAGGCCGTGTTTGCGTCCTTTGCCCCATGAAACTGTCCCTACCGGCCCTGGCGGCGCTGCTTGGCCTAGCCGCCTGCAACAGCCAGCCCACGGCAAGCACTGCCACGCCCCCCGACACCGGAGCCCCGCGCCAGGCGCCCGCGCTGGCCAGCTCGCCAGGCACCTCCTACCACGTGTACCGCGCCCTGCTACCCGGCCAGGCTGATAGCATTACGCTGCACCTGGTAGCGGCCCCGCGCAGCTTCGATGCCACGGTTACTACGGGCCTTTTTGGCAGCTACTACGGCCCCGACAGCCACCCCTACACCCTGCAAGGCCAGCCCAGCGCCGCCCCCGATAGCGTAATACTGTTCGAAACCAGCCCCGAAAAGGCCATTGACCCCAACGGGCCCACCCTGTACTGGCGCCTGCGCCGCCAGCCCGGCCGGGGCGACCTGGCCGGCACGGTGGGCGGGCAGCACCTGCGGCTGCGCCTGGTGCAGCCGGCGGCGGGCGCGCTCACGTTTGCCGTGCGCTACTTTGCCGACTCGGCGGCCGCGTTTGCGAAAGAAGGCGGGTCGCCGTACGGGCACATCAGCCTGCAGGCGCTGCTGCCGGTGGGTGGCGAGGCGAGCGTGCGCGAGCGCCTGCTCGACAACATCTTGCTGGGCCTGCGCGGCGACACGCTGCAGGGCCTGCCGCCGCTCGACCTCTCGGCGCTGTATAAGCAGCAGCGCCAGCAGTTTTTCAAGGACTACCGCGAGGATGCTGCCGATACCCGCCCCGCGGCGGCCGACACCACTGGCATAGGCCCCTACGCTCCTGGCCTAAGCTATGAGGACCAGACGAATACCTACGTGCTTTATCGCCAGACCAACTTGCTGAGTCTGGAGTTTTTCCACTACAACTACAGCGGCGGCGCGCACGGCATTTATGGCTCAACGGGGGCTAGCTACGACCTGCGCACCGGCCGCCGCCTGCGCTACGCCGATATTTTCCGGCCCGAAGCTGCGCAGCAGCTGCCCGCGTTGCTTGGGCAAGCCGTGCGCCCCCTGGTGGGCCTAGCCGCCAGCGACCCGCTCGATAAGCAACTCTTCGTGAAACAGATGCCGGTAACGCACAACGTATTTCTGACTACTGGCGGGGCCGTATTTATTTACCAGCCCTACGAGATTGCGGCCTACGCCCAGGGCGAAGTGCGGGTGTTTTTGCCACTGGCCAAAATCCAGTCGCTGCTGCGCGATGACTTGCCGCTGCCGGGCGCGGCGCCCCTGGCTGGCGCATTGGGGCGGCCTAGCCGCTAAGTTGGTGAAGTCATAGGCTAGCCAGCAGGTATAGGTGCTTCAGCCGTTATGCACTACAGCGTCTTACCGCTCGCACTGCTTACCATTGCGTGCTCACAACCTAAGCCAGCCGGGAAACGTGTGTATCTGGCTAAAGGCAACATAGCATTCATGCTGCCTAATGACCCGCTTATTTACAGCAAGCCTATTCTTTGGCCTGGTGACTACAAGTTGAGCGATTATGGCGAAGCTGGTGGGTTCTACCATAATCAAGACTCTTCGACTATAGTCTCAGTTTATGCGAAGGCTTACGCGGACCCGGAACACGGAGCAGTTTCCTGGCGGATGCTAGCGAACGAGAAGCGTCAGCGAGCAGAGCTTTTGGCCAAAAGCAAGAACCTAGCTGTAATCGAAAGCTTTGCGGCGGACAGCTCCGCGCACACCGTCACGATAGGTTATCGCATGCCTCAGCGGTCGGAGCTAGGTAGGCGGGTCCAGGCGAGCTATGAAAAGACTTTCACCTTTTATGGTCCTCAACGGACGATAAAATTCTGGTTTTTTGCGCCTGATAATGCAGCCAATCGGGAGGCTATAGCTGTGGCCTCTGCGAGCGTGCGAGTCAATCCAACTTATTTGCAGGCAGGCGCTAAGCCCTATCCAGCAAAAGAGTATCAGGATTAGCAAAACTCCCTGAAAATCCGTACCTTTGCGGCCCTGTCAAGGCGGCAGGTCGGGGGCTAGCGCCCTCGGAACCAACTTAAAATGCGCTTCGCCCTGGGTTCCGGCGGTGGCGTTCAGTAGCTTAGGAACCTGCTATTACATGGCAGAATTGATTGACGATTTCGATTGGGACAACGTAGGAGCCAGCGGTTTT
>CAYLNN010000084.1:0-8675 GCA_964385095.1 uncultured Hymenobacter sp. | reverse complement strand
GCCGTAATGGGCTCGTCCATCACGGAAGGCGAAAACCGCGCCCGCCGGGCCGCCGAAGAAGCCCTGAACTCGCCGCTGCTCAACAACACGGATATTAAGGGGGCCCAGCGCATTCTGCTCAGCATTATGTCGGGCGACCAGGCCGAGTTGGAGATGGACGAGCTATCGGAAATCACCGAGTACATCCAAGACAAGGCCGGTGAGGATGCCGAGATGATTTTTGGCCACGGCACCGACGACACGCTGGGCCAGAGCATTCGCGTGACGGTAATTGCCACGGGTTTTGCTCGCGAGGCGCACACTATTTCTACCAATTCCCGCTCTGAGGCAACCCCCGTTGCCGAGCCCGTAGCAGCCGCCCCGATGGCCGAGGTGCAGGCCCCGAGCTTCGTGTCGGACCGGCCCAGCCAGGCGGCGCCTGCCGCGCCCGTGGTGCCAACCTTTACCACGCCCGCCGCGCCCGAGCCGGCCCGCGTGACCTACGAGCTGAACGGTCCTACCATGCCCGTAGCCCAAACGGGGCTAGCCGGCGCGCCTATTACCGCGCCCGGCGACCCGGTGCTGCTACCCGGCCAGGGCCAGGCGCCGGGGGCTAGCCAGCCGGCGCCCGCCCCCCGCCCGCGCCCGGCTATGCTGGAGGCTCAGGCCGAGGAGCGTCGCCGCCGTTTGCAGCAGCTAAGCCAAAACCAGGGGTTGTCGCCCGAAGCCACCACGCACCTCGACACCCCCGCTTATCTGCGCCGGGGCCAGAAGCTGGAGCCCGTGACGCCGAGTAGCGCGCAGAATATCTCGCGATTTAACCTGAGCGATGACAACGAGCTATTGGGTGATAATCGCTTTTTACACGATAACGTGGACTAAGTAAGTCTATCAAGCACAAGCTGAAGAGCGCCCCGCTGGCTAGCCTAGCGGGGCGCTCTTTTGTATATGGAAGCTGACTACTTGACTGCTGCCTCGGGCAGCGGTACCGCGGACTGGTATGCAAACCGGCGCCGATAGCGGTCGAGCGGCGCCTCGAGCCAGCGCCACGAGACCGCGCTTAAGCCAACTAATATCGGGCTTAGCACTAGTACGGTGGGCAGGGGGCTTAGCCAGAAATGCCGTAGGGCAGCTGCATTGGGAAGGCTAGCCGGCAGCACATGGTACACTAGGCGCTGGTAAAATACCGGTAGCATTAAGTGAAAAAGATAAAGCCCGTAGCTACGCTGGCCCAGCCACTGGGCCAAGGGATGAGCTAGCCAGCGGGCGAGTGGTGGGCTATGCATTAGCCAGCGCAGGGTGAAATAGCCAGCCGTAGCACCCAAGCTGGGGTAAACAGCTATCCATATAATCTCGGCGGAGCCGGGACGGTCGGTGAAGTACCAAAGCAGCACCCAGGCCAGCCAGGTAAGCGCCGCTGGCCAGCCGGGCCAGGGGGTAGCGGCGGCCGGATTAGCACGGTCGGCCGCAGTATGCTGCCGCAACAGGGCGCCAATAGCGAAAAGGTCGAGACAACTCGGTAGAAGTACGGTAGCAAAGCCAGGCGCGGCTGGTGTCAGGTACACCGCGGCGTAGGTACGGTAGCTGATGGCTAGCCCTATCATCAGCCATAAACCAGCGGCCCGCCGCTTTAAAAGGCCCAGCAGCAGTGGCCAGATAATGTAAAATTGCTCCTCAACGGCCATCGACCAGTAATGCCCTACCCCTTCGGGCCAATGCTGAAGCTGATAGCACAATACATTAGAGATAGGGAGCAAAAACCACCCCGGGTACTCGTGCAAAGTAGATAGAGGCAACAGTGCTCCTAGGGCCAGCGCTGCGTAGTAAGGCGGAATAATGCGCAGAAAGCGCCGGCTATAAAAAATGCCGAGCCGCCGGAGCCAACCCGGTTGGCCACCCCAATAGATAGTGTTTTTCCAAAGAATTGCCGAAATGAGGTAGCCACTGAGAACGAACAGCGGCAGCCGGCCCAACTCACCCAGCGGAAATGACAGCAGCGACCAGTGGTGCAGCGCTACCAAGCCAACGGCCACGGCGCGCAGGCCCATCAACTCAGGTTGGTAGCGTAGCGGCGTAGTAGGCAGGGCGGAAGAAGACATGCAAGGCGTAGAGCCCGCAAAATACGGGAGAGCCCGGAAACGCAACCCATTTTGGAAGATTAAAAGGGGTCCGCAAACCGCGGGTCGGTGAGGAAAGCCTGGTCGGTGAGGGTATGCAAAAAGGCGATGACCTGCTTCTTCTCGGTGGCCGTAAGGTCCATGTGGGTGCCGAAGGGCGGGTTGTTGAGGCCCAGAATGAGGTTGTTGTCGAGGCCAGGGCTAGCCATCTGCACGTGGTCGGAGTAGTGGTCGAGTACCTCCTCCAGGGTCTGAAAACGGCCGTCGTGCATGTAGGGCGCAGTGAGGGCGATGTTGCGCAACGTGGGCGCGATAAACTTACCCTGGTCCACGGCCAGCTTGGTAACGCCACTGCGCCCGGGGTCAGCAAAGGTGAGGTCGAGGCCGTTATTGAAGAACGCACCCTCAAAATTCGACGACATCAGCGGCTGCGAGTGGCAGTGAAAGCACTCGGCCCCGCGCACCGTGCCCGGCGCAATATGTGTGCTATAAAGCTGCAAGCCTTTCGCCTCGTCGGCCGTGAAGCCGGTGCGAGTGGCCAGGTAGGTATCGTAGCGCGAGGTGCCCGAGATGAGTGTGCGCTCGAACTGCGCCAGCGCCCTCAGCGTCAGCTCGGGCGTGATGGTCTGGGTGCCAAAGGCGGCCTGAAACAGCGGTGGGTACAGGGTAGTGGCCTGTAGCTTGCCCACGCTGGTAGCTAGGGACTGGTGCAGCTCGATAGGATTTTCGAGCGGCTTCAGCGCTTGGGTTTCGAGGGTGATGAAGGCACCGTCCCAGGTCAATTGCTTGCTCCAGAGCATATTGGCCAATGACATGGTGCCGCGTGGGTTGGCCACGCCATCGACACCCACGGCCAGGGGGCGGCCATCGGTGAAGGCCTTGCTTTGCTGGTGGCACGAGCCGCAGCTCATGGTGCCGGTGCTCGACAGCGCTTTCTCGTAGAACAACCGCCGCCCCAGCGCCACGCCCTCATTGGTGAGCGGGTTGTCGGCCGGCAGAATGGGCGTTGGAAAGCCTGCCGGCACCGTGAGCGCGTAGGGCGTAGGCTTGGCCGGCGCGGGGGCCGGGCTTTCGCCACCGGCCACGTCCTTGCCGCAGCTCGCGGCTACCAGCAGCACCGCCGCGCTTAATCCCATCCCTAACCAAGAAGTAATAGCTGTACGAAAGGCCATAGAAGCAAGATAAAGCTGCCGGAAACGCGGCGCGTTGCGCCCACAACGACGAAGATAGGGCGGTTGGTTCGGGCGGCGGGGCTGGCCGCCTTGCTCGGGCGGGAGCCGGCTAGCGCGGGGCCGCTAGCCGGGAATCAGTGAGAAAGTCGTTATCAGTCAGCGTGGTAAGAAAAGCCAGTAAGTTGGCCTGCTCGGCGGCCGAGAGCGCAATGCCGAGCCGGCCGCCGGGTGGGCGCAGCGCGGGGTCGAGGGTGGGCGAGGGCTGCACGCCGTGGTCGTAGTGGGCCAGTACCTGGGCCAGGGTGGCAAAGCGGCCATCGTGCATGTAGGGTGCGGTGCGGGCCACGTTACGCAGGCTCGGCACCTTAAACAGACCCCGGTCGGCCGCCTGGCTGGTAATGTGCGCCCGCCCCGAATCAATGGCAAACGTGCGGTCGAGGCCGTTGTTGTGGAAGCGCTCGTCGGTGAACAAGTCGGTGGCGTGGCAGCTGCCGCATTTCGCGTTGAAGGTAGCTAAGCCACTCACTTCCTGCGAGCTAAGCGCACTGCCGGCCTCGTGCCGCACGTACTTATCGTAACGTGAGTTGGCCGAGGTGAGGCTAGCCACGAACTGTGCCAGCGCTCGTAAAAACTGCGGCGTGTCAATCGGCCCCGGCCCGTAGATGGCCGCAAACTGCTGGCGGTACCCGGCATCGGCGTTCAGCCGGGCCAGGGCCTCGGCCAGGGGCAAGTTCATCTCGGCGGGGCTCGTGAGGGGCGCCAGCGCCTGTAGCTCCAGGCCCAGCACGCCGCCGTCGGCCATGAAGCCCCGGCGCCAGCGCAGGTTTTGGAGGGCGGGCGCGTTGCGCGGGGCTAGCCGGCCCGCCACGCCGGGGCTGAGGCGGTGGCCGGTGTGTGCAAACGCCTCGGCCGCCCGGTGGCACGACCCGCACGATACCGTGCCGTCAGCCGACAGCCGGGGGTCATAAAACAGCCGGCGGCCCAGCGCAAAGGTGGCCGCATCGGGCGGATTTTTATCCAGCCCATATACCATCGCCGGGAAGTTGCTGGGCTGCGCCGCACCCGGCACAGCTAGCGCTACCTCGGCAGTGCGGCCGCAGCCGGCGCTGGCTACTACCACCCCGGCCAGGGCCAATAGGGCCACCGGCCGCCAGTGGGCCCGTAGGCGCTGCCGTAGCTGAGTGCTGCCCCGCATGGCCGCCAGCTAGTTGTTTTGCAAAGACTTCACCGTGAACATACCAGCCGCGTAGTTGCGGGCAATCTGCACCGCAAGCGGGCTGGGCATCATTATTTCCGGGAAGGCGCTCAGCGCGATGTGGCTGCTGGGGGAGGGGCCATCGAATAGGCTGAGGACATCGGCCGAGAGTTGAATTTTGGGCGCCTGGCCGGCCCGCACGAGTAGCGTGCCGTTGAGCGCAGGGCTAGCCGTGACAATGGCGCTGTAGGGCGCCCGGTAGCCGCCCACGTGGCAAACAATGGGGCTAGCCGCGCCGCCCGTGGTGGCAGTGGCTTCCAGCTTCAGGAAAATGTGGCCCGACGACCAGGGCCAGTACATGGCATTGGCCGGGTTGAGGTCGCCGGTGAGGGCTAGCGGGTCGGCCTTGGTAGCGGTCGAGTCCACGCCTACCACGAAGCTCACGCCGGTATAGTCGCCGGCCGGTACATTGCTGACCGTGAAGCTGGTAGAGCTCGGGTTGGCGGCATCGATGAGGTGGTACTCGCTAGGGGCGGCGTAGGTGCTGCCATCAGCCTTGGTGAACTTGAGGTTGGAGAGGTAGTACTTGAATTTCTGCACCGTAAACGTTTCGCCGCTGGCCGTGGCGTACGCCGTGCCATCGAAGGCGAGCGCCTTGGTGCCCACCACATTGGCTACTGCAAACGAAACGCTGCCCGTACCGGGCTCGCTAGCCGCATCTTTTTTGCAGCCAAGGAGCCAGGACGCAGCCGTGGCCAAAACCAAAAAAACGGGCAAGAGGAGACGACGGTTTTTCATCAGATACTGCTTGGCAAAAGAAATCAACTAAAAACCACGAGCCGCCCCTGCTGGCCGGCCGGACCAGCCCCAACCCGCCACGCGGGGTTAGCTGGTTTCACACGCCGCTGGCGCGGAAAGTTCAGTCCGGCCGGGTGAAGTAGCTCGTTCTCAAAGATAACGCGGTCCGGATTAGCAGCCGATGAGCAACGCCCCCGCCCGCTAGGCCGCCAGTAGCGCCAGGGCCTGCTCGCGCAGCAGCTGCGCAAAAAGGGGGCTAGCCAGCGTGCCCTCGGCCGAAAGGTGCTGGCTGATGCCGGGCAGGCGCACGCGCTGCGGCAGCACGGTGGTGCCGAGGTAAAATAAAATGTCAGTTAAGTGGCTCAGCGCCAGTGCCCCGCCCATATTGCCGCTGCTCAGGCTGATGAGGGCCGCCTTTTTGCCGCGGATGCCGCCAGGATAGGGCAGGGCATCGATAAACGACTTGAGCGCGCCGGGAATCGAACAGTTATACTCGGGCGCAATCACAACGAGCTTGTCCGACTGGTCGAGCGGGGCGATGAAGGCGTTGAAGTCGGGGTGCTGGCCAGCGTTGTGGTAAAGCGCCACGTTGAGAAAATCGGCCGGCAGCGCCGTCAAATCGAGCAGTTGATGCGGGGCGCCCAGCTCGGTGAGCAGCCCGGCGTAGAAATCGGCTACGATACGCGCGCGCGACTGGGGGCGGTTGGTGCCGATAATGATGGTAATCAAGTGGTTATTGGCTGATGAGTAAGGAGTGATGACCAGTGACTAGTGGCGTAACAAGCCGGGGCGTCGGATTGATATGCCGCTAGTCACTGGTCGCTACTCCGTGGGCATTAAAAAAGTCCTTTTATCCAGCCGCCATCGACGGCCGTGGAGGTGCCGGTGATGTAGCTGGCCCGCTCGGAGCACAGGAAGGCGGCCAGCGCGGCAAACTCGCGGGGCTCGCCCAGGCGGCGCATGGGTATCTCGTTGGTCCAGCGCGCGCTGGCCTGCTCGGGCGTGATACCCTCGCGGGTGGCAGCGGCGGTGGCCAGGCTCTCCACGCGCGCGGTGCGCGTGTAGCCGGGCAAAATGCAGTTGACCGTGATGCCGTCGGCGGCTACTTCGGTGGCCAGGGTGCGGGCTAGCCCCGTTACGGCCGCCCGCAGGCTGTTCGAGAGCAGTAAGCCGCCCACCGGCTGCTTCACGCTGATGGACGTGACGTTGAGGATGCGGCCCCAGCCCCGGGCCTTCATGCCGGGCAGCACGGCGCGCGTCAGCTCCACTACGCTGCTCAGCAGCAGGCGCGTAGCGGCTTCCCAGGCGGCGGCATCGTGCTGCTCGAAAGTGCCGGCCGGTGGCCCGCCCGCGTTAGTAACCAGAATATCAATCTGGCCAAACTCGGCCAGGCCCGCCTGCACCAGCCGGGCTACGTCGGCGGGGTTGGCCACGTCGGCGGCCACGCCTAGCACCCGCGCGCCGGTGCTGGCCCGGATTTCGGCGCAGGTTTGCTGCAACGTTTCGTCGGTGCGGGCGCACAGAATGAGGCTGGCGCCTTCGGCAGCCAGCTCTTCGGCGGTGGCGCGGCCCAGGCCCTGGCTAGCGGCGGCCACCAGGGCCACTTTTCCTTTAATTCCGAGGTCCATGTTGGTGAAGAAGTTATGGAGTGAGGAAGTGATGAGGGGAGAGAGTGGTGGGGCTATGGGGTGAGGAGGTAGAGGCTGCGTGGCGGCAAACTCATTCTTGCCGTTTTACTTTATTGCCTCGCTACTGCCTCACCTCATAGTTCCCCATCACTTTTTCACCTCATCGCCCCGCAGATAGCTGTCGCTGCCATCGAGCCAGTCCTGGCGCGGGGGGCTGAAGACATCCACGTCGAGGGTGTCCTCCAGGGCCTCGGCGGTGTGGGGCAGCCACGATGGAATGGTGAGCACTTCGCCGGCGCGCACGATGACCTCCTGGCTGCCGTCCTCGCCCAGGTGGAAGCGCAGGGCACCTTCTAAAATATACGTAATCTGCTCATTGTGATGCGAATGCTTAGGCACAACTGCGCCTTTTTTGAGGTACACGTGGGCTAGCATCATCTGGTCGCCGGTGATGAGGCGGCGGCCAATGGTGTCGGACAGCGCCTCCTTGGGCATATCGTCCCAGCGGTAAAGGGTGGCGGGCGGGATGGTGGACATAAGGGGAATGGGGTGAGAAATACAGGAACTGCAAAAGAACGGCGGGCCGCCGCCCCGGCTGCTTCACGGCTCTACCACGAGCCCGTATTTAGCGAGCAGGCCCGGCAGGCCGGCCAGCGCGAAGCGGGTGCCACTGAGGTCGTTGGCCTCAGGGTCGAGGGTAAAGCCGGTGGCAGTGGTAAAATCGGCCCCGGCCAGGCGGGTTTCGTGAAACACGGTGCGCGTGAGGTCGCAGCCGGCAAAAACCGCATTGCGGAGGTCCGCGTTGGTGAAATCGGTTTCGTCGAGGGTGCAGCGCTCGAAGCGTGTGCCGGCCAGCTTCTTGCCACCGAAGGAGGCGTAGCGCAGCTGGCAATCGTCGAAATGCACCCCGAACAGCATATCCTGGCACGCCGCAAAAGCTACCCCTAGCAGCTTGCAATCGGCAAAAGCCACGTTTTGCAGGGCCGTGCCCCCGAGCTTGGCCGTGGTGAGGTTGCAGCGCTCAAAAAGACAATCCTCGAAGCGCAGGCCCGCCAGGCTAGCCCCGCTCAGTTCGCAGTTGATGAAGCGAAACTGCTCAAAGTCAGGCCCCAGTGCCAGCAGGCGCGGCGCGTCGAAGCCGGTCAGCACATGTGCGGCCGGGAAAGAAACTGGCTTGCGCAGGGGGGCGGGTGGGCGGCGGGGTTTCATAAAGGGCGAAATAACGGCACGGGGTGCTAACCTCTGGCGGCCCCTGGCAGTTTAAGGCGGGTTATGCCTGCTGCCTCCCGCACTATCTACTTCAAAAACAACGTCGGCTGCCTCTGGGAAGAACCCGAGGCTTATCTCCGGCTCGACTATTACGCTGGCCCCCGCGAGGAAGCACAGTTTCGGGCGCTGCTCACGCACGGGCGCCAAGCCCTGCAGCGTCGCGGCTGGAGCCGAATGCTCGTCAACCAACAGCAAATGAGCCCGTTCACCCCGGGCGAAGAAGCCTGGATGGTGAATGAGTGGCTGCCGCAGGCCGTGCACGAAAACGGCTACCGCCACGGCGCCGTGGTGGTGGCGCACGACGTGTTTGCCCGCCTCGCCATGACGGGCCTCGTGATGACCAGCCGCCGGCTGGGCCATATCTACCGCAACTTCGAGCAGGAAGCCGCCGCCGTTGCCTGGCTGCTGAGTTTAGGGTAGGCTTTAGCCGACGCCGCGTTATTCCTGCCCAGCCAATAGGTCTTCAAACGTTTGGCGGCGGCGAATGAGGCGCGGCGCAGCATCACCGTCGAGCAAT
>CAYLNN010000083.1:0-9486 GCA_964385095.1 uncultured Hymenobacter sp. | reverse complement strand
CTTCAGCCATGCGGTGGGTGTCGTCCTTTTTCTTAACGGCAGCACCTTCACCTTTAGCAGCGGCAATGATTTCACCAGCTAGCTTGTCTTTCATGGTTTTTTCACCACGGCGACGAGCATACTGAATCAGCCATTTCGAACCAACAGCAATGCGTCGGTCGGCACGTACTTCAATCGGCACTTGGAAGGTAGCACCGCCTACACGGCGGCTTTTTACCTCTACGGTCGGCATCACGTTGTTCAACGCTTTGCGCCACATTTCGAGGCCGCTTTCCTTGGTGCGGGTCTCTACCTGCTCTACGGCGTCGTAGAAAATGGTGTAGGCCAGGTTCTTTTTCCCGTCATACATCATGTAGTTGACGAAGCGGGTTACGAGCGTCTCCTTGAACTTGGGGTCCGGCAGGAGGATACGCTTTTTGGGTTTTGACTTGCGCATGGTTTATATAGTTGTCAGTTGTTAGCTGCTGGCTAGCTGAGCGTTTCGCTTAATAGCTCGACGCGTGGCTAGCCAGCAACTGACAACTAATAAATTACTTCTTCTTAGCGGGTGCGCCTTTGCCACCTTTACCGGCTGCTGCTGCTGGTTGGCCCGGCTTCGGGCGCTTGGCGCCGTACTTCGAGCGACGCTGCAAGCGGCCGCTTACACCTGCCGTGTCGAGCGCACCACGAATGATGTGGTAACGAACACCTGGCAAGTCTTTTACCCGGCCTCCGCGGATAAGCACAATGCTGTGCTCCTGGAGGTTGTGGCCTTCACCGGGAATGTATGCGTTTACTTCCTTACCGTTGGTAAGGCGCACACGGGCCACTTTGCGCATAGCCGAGTTCGGCTTCTTAGGCGTGGTGGTATACACGCGAGTGCATACGCCCCGACGCTGCGGGCACGAATCAAGGGCGGGCGACTTCGACTTGGTAGTCAGAGCCTCGCGACCTTTCCGTACTAGTTGGTTGATGGTTGGCATTTAGCGATTAGTTGAACGAGAGCCGTTTGCTCCCAAATTTTCAGGCCTGCAAAGGTAAGAAAAAGGTTTGGCAATAGCAAACTCGCTGAAAAAGTTAATTTTCCGTGTTGATAAACCGAGTGGCTGGCCCCGCTAGGCCTCCCCTACTGCGCCCCCAAAGTTCATAGGGTACGTAGTGGCCTCCTGATGTAACTTGATAGGCCCATAGCTCTGCTCGAAGCGCTGCACGTTTTCCTCTAGGGCGGCTAACAGGCGCTTGGCGTGTTCGGGCGTAAGAATAATGCGGGCCTTCACCTTGGCTTTGGGCGCGCCGGGCATCATGCGAATAAAATCGACTACAAACTCACTCGTGCTGTGGGCAATGAGCGCCAGGTTGGCGTATTCGCCTTCGGCGATTGCTTCGGTCAACTCAATATTGAGGGCGGTGGGGTCGGTGTTTTCGGGTTGGGGGGGCTGCATAAATAAGAATTAACGGGAACGCCAATGTTCAACCGTTGATTTGATACCGGCTAAAATGCCGGTAGAAATATCACTGATACGAATAGAAAAAGTGTGACTTTTCCGAAGGATGCACCACTTTTTACTACGCTCCAACAAAAGGTAATCAGCACGTAAGTATAGAACATACCTACTACCGTCGTCGTGATAATACGTTTGACTAGCGTGAAGGTCCACCTTACTACTATGATGCAAAGAAACAAAAACCCCAAGCTAGCTTTGGCCAACCAGGGGTTTCGTTTATTTAGGACTTACTTAGGACTTACGATAGCAGCTACCAGCCACTCACCATAAGTGCTAGTGCTTTAGCTTATTATAACTCACGCACCCAGATGTTGCGGAAGCTATCGGGCTCGCTCTTGTCGCCGTGCGATTGCAGCTTGATGGGCGCGGGGCCGGCTTTCTGGCCTTCGTAGCTGGCGGGGCCGATGTAGCGGGTGGGGCCGGCTAGCTCCACGTTGTTTTGCACCAGCACGCCGTTGAAGAAGACCGTGACGTGGGCGGGAGTTTGCACCGAGCCATCGGCCTTGAAAGTGGGCGCCATCCAGACTACGTCGTAGGATTGCCACTCGCCGGGCTTGCGGGCGGGGTTGGCCAGGGGCACGCGCTGCTTGTAGATGCTACCCGCCATGCCATTGACGTAGGTCTTATTGTTGTAGGAATCGACAATCTGCAGCTCGTAGCCGAGGTCGCCTTTCCCTAGCGAGGCCAGAAAGACGCCGCTGTTGCCGCGCGCCTGCCCGGTGCCGCTGATGTTGGCCGGAATGCGCCATTCCAAGTGCAACTGGTAGTTGGTGAAGGCCTTCTTGGTTTCGATGTTGCCGGTCGACTTATCGACGGTGAACATACCGCCCGATACTTTCCATTTGGCTGGCGTCGTGCGGTCTTCAGTCATTACCCATTGGCTAAGGTTCTTGCCATCAAATAATACGAGCGCATCGGAGGGCGGCGCGGCCAAGTTGGGGCTAGCCATCACGACTTTGGGCACGGGCTCGTACACCTCAGTGTCTTCGGGCTTGCCGGCTTGCTGGGCCTGCGCCAGGGCCACGGCTCCTAGCAGGAATGCACCGGTGAGAAGGGGAGTCTTCATAAGGCGGAGTGAGTAGTAGGTGGGCAGAATGAGAGGGCTAGCCAGCGGCTACACGTCGCAGAGGCGCACGGCTTGCCGCAGCGAAGCCAGCTTATCGACTTTGGCAGGAATAAATTCCTGAGCCACGAAGCCCTGAAAGCCGGTAGCCTTGATAGCGCGCATAATGGCTGGGTAGTTCAGTTCCTGCGCCTCGTCGAGTTCGTGGCGGCCGGGTACGCCGGCCGTGTGGTAGTGCGCAATGTAGGCGTGGTTGTCTTTGATGGTACGAATAACATCACCTTCGTCAATCTGCATATGGTAGATGTCATACAGCAACTTGAAGTGTTCGGAACCCAGCTTTTTGGCCAGGGCCACGCCCCAACTGGTGCGGTCGGCCTGGTAGTCGTGGTGGTCGATTTTACTGTTGAGTAATTCCATCACCAGTACTACTTTGTGCTTCTCGGCCAGGGCCATGAGGGGTTGCAGGCCGCGCACGGCGTTGGCTAGCCCCACCTCGTCGCTCATACCGCGGCGGCTGCCGCTAAAGCAGATGAGGTTGGTGTAGCCAGCGGCGGCTACCTTAGGAATCATCTCGCTATACTGCTTTTGCAACTGCGCATGAAAGCGTGGGTCGTTGAAACCGTCGGTAAGATTAATTTCGGCACCGTTGCACATGGGCGAGTCTAGGCCGTGCTTTTTGAGCGTAGGCCAATCTGCCGGCCCCACCAAGTCAATACCCTTAACACCCATTTCCTTGGCTGCTACGCAAAGCTTCTCCAGTGGCATATCTTGGAAGCACCAGCGGCACACCGATTGCTTGATATTATTGAGCAGGGGAGCAGTATCGATAGCTTGGCTTTCGGACATAGGGCGGGCGGCGCTGGCCGCACCTAGCGCACCTACAGTAGCCGTGGTAGCGAGCAGGCCTTTAAGAGCGGCGCGGCGATTGAAACTAGACATAGGCAAGAAAGAAGGGCTAGCCCGGCGCTACAGCCGAGGCCTCACCGTAGGCTACCGGGGCCTCCTGACCCGCCCCTACAGCAGTGCGCTCGCGGAAAAACAGCAGAAAAGCCAGCAATACTACGGCCGCAATGGCAGCCGGAATCAGCCAAATAATGCGCCAGTCGTGGCCCCCACTCACTAGGGTATTCTTATCGAAGATGTCACCTGAGAGCAGCGTACCAATCAGCATGCCCACGCCGTAGGTGGCTAGGGTAATAAAGCCCTGCGCCGAGCTTTTGAAGCGCTCGCCAGCTAGGTTGTCGGTGTAAATCTGGCCCGTCACGAAGAAGAAGTCGTAGCACACGCCGTGCAGCACGATGCCCGCAATTAGCATCCAGTAGTTACTAGCCCCGTCGCCGTAGGCAAAGAACAGATAGCGCAGCACCCAAGCAGCCATACCAATAGCCAGCATCTTCTTTACGCCGAGCTTGCTGAAAAACAGCGGAATGGCCAACATAAACAGCAACTCCGATACCTGCCCGAGGCTTTGCACACCAGCCGCGCCTTTCATACCAACTTCGTTCAGAAACGGATTCGTAAAGCCGTAATAGAAGGCTAGCGGAATGCAGATGGCAATAGAGGCCAGAAAGAAAATCAGGTACGAGCGGTTTTTGAGCAAGCCGATGGCATCGAGCCCTAGCAAATCGCCAATGGAGCTGGACTGACCGCTTTTCACGGGCGGCGTGGCGGGCAGCGTGAAGCTGAATACCCCTAGCAGCGCGGCGGCGCCAGCTGCCATCAAGAAAGTGGCTTGCAGACTGTTGGTTTGCTCCCAATTCAGCCAGCCGATAGTGAGGCCGGCGATAATCCAGCCCAGCGTACCCAGCACCCGGATGGGCGCAAACTCCTTTTGCGGGTCTTTCATCTGCCGGAAGGCAATGGAATTGACCAGGGCCAGCGTGGGCATGTACAGCACCATATAGGTGAGCACGTTGGGGTAGAAGCTATTGAAATCGGGCGCCGAGGAGGCGCGCCACAGCAGCAGCGCGCCCAGCAGGTGCAGCACCCCCAGAATTTTCTGAGCCGAGAAAAAGCGGTCGGCAATGAGGCCGATGATGAACGGCGCCACAATGGCCCCGATAGACTGCGTGAGAAATGCCACGCCCACCTGCGTGCCGGTGGCGTGCAGGTTATGCAGCAGATAGGTGCCGAGCGTCACAAACCACGCGCCCCAGATGAAAAACTCCAGGAACATCATGATGGACAGCTTAATCCGGATAGCGGAAGACATAGGCAGGGCGGGTGGGATAAGGAAAAAAAACGCGGAAAGACTTATTTGAGGCTCAGGACGTAGCGTATCATCTCGCGGGCATCGGTTTCGGAAAGGCCGGGGTGCGGCGTCATGGCGATGTCGCCCCAGTTGCCGCTGCCGCCCTTGATTACTTTGGCGGCCAGCATGTTCACGTTGGCCGGCGTAGCGGGATATTTTTGGGCCACGGCCGTGTAGGCGGGGCCTAGCAATTTATCGCGCTCACGGTGGCAGCTAGCACAGTCGGCTGAAGCCATGAGCTTGGCGCCTTGGTCGTGAGGAGTGCCGATTGGCGCAGTACCTATTTTGGTAGTGCTAGTATCTACCTGCGGCTGGTGGGCCACGGCTGTTACGTTAGCGCCGGTAGCGCTGTCAGTATTCAGCTCGTCCGATTTTTCGGTGCTGGTACCCTTGCTAGCACTAACCTGGTCGGGGCCGTCTTGCTTATAACCCGAGTCACAAGCCGCAAGCAATACGCCCGCGCTCAAGAGGAGAAAAACCTTTTTCATGAGGAAATCCTGAGGAAATTAAAGTCCTAATAATTTTTTGTTAAGCGTTTTATCAATTCCTGAAGCCGCAAAATCGTCGAAGGTGCGGTCGGTGACGCGGATAATGTGGTCTTTGATGAACTGCGCACCTTCGCGAGCACCATCCTCGGGGTGCTTGAGAGCGCACTCCCATTCCAGCACGGCCCAGCCGGGGAATTCGTACTGCGCCATCTTGCTGAACACGGCCTTGAAATCGACCTGCCCATCGCCCAATGAGCGGAAGCGCCCGGCGCGCTCCAACCACGACTGGTAGCCACCGTACACGCCCTGCCGCCCGCTAGGGTTAAACTCGGCATCCTTAACGTGGAACATCTTGATGCGCTCGTGGTAGATATCGATATGCTCCAGGTAGTCAAGGCATTGCAGCACGTAGTGCGAGGGGTCGTAGAGCAGGCAGGCACGCGGGTGGTCGTTGACCTCCGTCAGGAAGCGCTCGTAGCTGATGCCGTCGTGCAGGTCTTCGCCCGCGTGCAGCTCGTAGCAGAGGTCAATGCCTTCGTTCTCAAACTCATCCAGAATCGGCAGCCAGCGGCGGCCCAATTCGGCAAAGCCTTCCTCCACCAGCCCGGCCGGGCGCTGGGGCCAGGGGTACACATAGGGCCACAGCAGCGCGCCGCTGAACGTGGCGTGCGCCGACAGCCCCAGCCGTCGCGATGCCTTGGCCGCGTAGGTGAGCTGCTGTACCGCCCACTGCTGGCGAGCGTGGGGGTTGCCGCGCAACGCCTCGGGTGCGAAGCCATCGAACAGCTGGTCGTAGGCCGGGTGCACGGCTATGAGCTGGCCCTGTAAGTGCGTCGAAAGCTCGGTGATTTCGAGGCCAGCGGCCCGCACTTTGCCCACTAGCTCGTCGGCATAGGTCTGGCTTTCGGCAGCCAGCTTAAGGTCAATGAAGCGGTTATCCAGCGTGGGCATCTGAATACCCTTGAAGCCCAGACCGCTAGCCCAGCTGCACATGCCCTCCAGGCTATCAAACGGGGTCTCGTTACCAATAAACTGCGCGAGAAAAACGGCGGGTCCTTTGATGGTTTTCATGGGCGGCTACACGGTAAAATCAATCCACTTCTGCTCGGAGCGGCCCGAGGCAATGACGTTTTCAATAAAGGCCATGCCGCGCACTCCTTCTTCGATGCTAGGGTAGTCCTGGGCTTCGGGGGCGGGCGGCTGGCCAGCTAGCCCGGCCTGTAAGGTCAGGGCGAAGTTGCGGTACAGGTTGGCGAAGGCTTCGAGGTAGCCCTCGGGGTGGCCGGCGGGCGTGCGGGTATTGTGCGCGGCGTAGGAGCCGGTGCCGGGCCCGCCCGTGCGCCAGATTTCGGTGGGCTTGTCGAGCCACTTCACCAGCAAGGTGTTGGCATCGGCCTGCATCCAATCGACGCCACCCTTCTCGCCATACACCCGAATGCGGACGTTGTTTTCCTCGCCCGCCGCCACCTGCGTGGCCACCAGCACACCGCTAGCCCCACCGCTGAGGCGCAGCAGCACGGCGCCATCGTCGTCGAGGCGGCGGCCTTCGACTACGGTATTAATATCGGCGCAAATCCTCTCGACTTGCAGTCCGCTCACGTATTCGAGCAGGTTGAAGGCGTGCGTACCAATATCGCCCATAGCGCCGGCCACTCCGCTCTTGGTGGGGTCGGTGCGCCAAGCGGCCTGCTTGTTCTCGCCGCCTTCCTCAAACTTGCTGAGCCAGCCCTGCGGATACTCCACGTACACCTTGCGGATGCGGCCCAGTGTACCCTCGGCCACCAGTTGGCGGGCCTGCTTTACCATGGGGTAACCGGTGTAGGTGTGCGTGAGGCAGAGGTGCCGGCCGGTGGCTTGCACCACGGCGGCCAGCTCCTTGGCCTCGGCCAGCGAAAAGGTCATGGGCTTATCCAGCACCACATCGAAGCCGCTTTCCAGCGCCAGCTTGGCCGGGGCAAAGTGCAGGTGGTTAGGCGTCACGATGCTGATAACCTGCACACGCTCGGCGTCCGGGCGGGCTTTTTCCCCTTTAATCAATTCCTGGTACGAGCCATACACGCGCGCCGGGTCGAGGCCCAGTAGCTCACCGCTGGCCCGCGAGGTGGCGGGATTGCTGCTAAAGGCGCCGGCCACCAGTTCGTACTGGCCATCGAGGGCGGCGGCTAGGCGGTGCACGGCGCCAATAAAGGCACCCTGCCCGCCACCAATCATGCCCAATCGTAATTTCATATTTTGACAGTTAGCGCTGAGCTATCAACCGCTAGCCTACACCACCAGCCAAGAGAAGGCAGCGGAGGCCTAGCGGTCGATAGCGCAAGAAATCAAGTAGTAGCCCAGGCACGGTCGCCCTTCTTATACGGCACGTTGCCATCGTACTTGCCCGGCACGGGCAGGTAGCGCAGTGCCTGCGTAGCGCCGGGCTCGGAAGTGAAGAACCCAAGCAGCGTCAGCTCCTTCACCATGCGGAAGTAATGGTTGGGCTGCTCGGGTGTCTTGGTTTTGCCGTAGTTTTTCTGCTCGGCGTCGAGGGCCGTGAGCAGCGCCGTGCGCTGGGCCGGCGTGCTTTCCAGAAAGCCCTTGCTGTTCATTTTCTGGCTAGCCTCTTCCAACTGGCTCAGGCCCTTAGTGAAGATTTCCTGGTCCTTGGGCGTGTAGCAATCGCGCACCATTACGGCCATAAAGCTGCCCACGTGGGCAGCTTTGGCACCCGGCGTTTTGGTGGCGGGCAGGATGGTTTCGCCCACCTCATCGAGGTAGGCTTGCTGCTTGGCATCCAGCACCTCTTTGGGCGGGCCACCGGCTTGCGCCTGGGTCTTATCCTGCGCCTTGTCTTTGTCGGAGTTGGCTGGGCTGCACCCGGTCAGGAAATAATCCGCCCCTATCACTGCCCCGCCCATCAGGAGGGCTACCCGGGCTAGGGCATCTCTTCTATTCATCATAACGCAGAAAGTGAAGGGGTTAGAGATTCATTTTTTTCAACTCTCCAAACGCGTGGTCCACAGCCCGGGCCGTCATGGCGAGGTAGGTGAGTGACGGGTTCTGGCAAGCGGCCGAGGTCATGGCGGCGCCGTCGGTCACGTACACGTTGGGCGCGTCCCACACCTGGTTGTAGCTATTGAGCACCGACGTTTTGGGGTCGCGGCCCATGCGGGCGGTCCCCATCTCGTGGATGCCACCGCCCATGTTGTAGCCGTTGTTGTAGGTTTTCACGTTTTTCAGACCGGCTTTCTCCAGCATTTCCTGGGCATCGGCCATCATGTCGACGCGCATTTTCTGCTCGTTGTCGCGGATGGTCGCGTCCATTGCCAGCACCGGTAAGCCCCACTTATCCTTCTTGGTCTTATCGAGGGTAATCTTGTTGTCGTGGTAAGGCAGGGTTTCGCCAAATCCCGTGATGCCCATCGTCCAGTTGCCGGGCTCACTGAGGGCGTCCTTGTACTCCCCGCCAATGCTCATCTCCGGAATTTCGCGGCTCCAGCCCTCGCGGCCAGCGCTGCCCTGGTAGCCAAAGCCGCGAATGTAGTCGCGCTTATCGCCAAACAGGTTGCGGTAGCGCGGGATGTAGATACCGTTGGCGCGGCGACCGTACACGTACTTGTCTTCGTAGCCCGGCATTTCGCCGTGCGCGCCGGCCCGGAAGTGGTGGTCCATCACGTTGTGCCCTAGCTCACCGCTGCTGCTGCCCAGGCCGCCATCCCAGATGTCGGTGGCCGAGTTCATTAGTACCCAGGCCGAGTTCAGGGCCGAAGCATTGAGGAAGATAACCTTGGCGTAGTACTCGTAGGTCTGGTTGGTTTCAGCATCAAGCACCTCCACGCCTTTCGCACGCTTGGTGTCCTTGTCGTAAAGAATTTTGGTGACGATGGAGAACGGCCGCAGCGTGAGGTTGCCCGTAGCTACGGCCGCCGGCAGCGTGGCCGACTGCGTGCTGAAGTACGCCCCGAACGGGCACCCTAGCCAGCACTTGTTGCGGTACTGGCAGTTGATGCGGCCATTTTTGTGCGGGCGCGTAATGTTGGCCGTGCGGCCAATTACCATGTGGCGGTCTTTGTAGTTCTTCCGGATGCGGGCGGCCACGTCTTTTTCCACCACGTTCATCTCCATGGGCGGCATAAAGTCGCCATCGGGCAGTTGTGGCAGACCATCGCGGTTGCCGCTAATGCCGGCAAACTTCTCGGCGTGGCTGTACCACGGCGC
>CAYLNN010000082.1:0-9487 GCA_964385095.1 uncultured Hymenobacter sp. | reverse complement strand
AGATTCCGGCCGTGGTGAGCGAGGGCGTGTGCGTGGTGGTGTCGCCGCTCATCGCCCTCATGAAAGACCAGGTGGAGGCCCTGAAAGCCAACGGCATCGTGGCGGCCTACATCAACAGCAGCGTGGGCCAGAGCGAGACCACCGACATCACCCGCGCCGCCCTCAGTGGCCACCTCAAGCTGTTGTACGTGAGCCCTGAAAAACTGCTTGGCGAAGGCTTTTTGCAGTTCTTGAAACGGCTCAACGTCAGTATGTTCGCCATCGACGAGGCGCACTGTATTTCCTCCTGGGGCCACGACTTTCGGCCCGAGTACACGCAGCTAGGGGTCCTGCGCCAGCACTTCCCCAGCACGCCCATTATCGCGCTCACGGCTACGGCCGACCGCCTCACGCAGCGCGATATCAAGACGCAGCTCAACCTGCACGAGCCGCAGGTGTTCTTATCGAGCTTCGACCGGCCCAACATCAACCTCGTGGTGCGCCCCGGCCAAGACCGGCTAGGGCAGATGCTCGACTTCATAGGCCGCCACCCCGGCGACGCAGGTATCATTTACTGCCTCTCGCGCAAAACCTGCGAAACGGTGGCCCAGAAGCTTCAGCAAAAAGGCATCAAGGCCGGCTACTACCACGCCGGCATGACGCCCAACCAGCGGGCCGAAGCCCAGGAGAAATTCTTGCAGGATGACTTGCAGGTCATTGTGGCCACCATCGCCTTTGGCATGGGCATCGACAAGAGCAACGTGCGCTGGGTGATGCACTACAACCTGCCCAAAAATATTGAGGGCTACTACCAGGAAATCGGCCGTGCCGGCCGCGATGGTACCGATGCCACGGCCATGCTGTTCTACAGCTTCGCCGACGTGATGTCGATGCGCGAAATGGTGACCAAGGACGTGCCCCAGCGCCAGGCCCAGCTCAACACCGCCAAGCTCGAGCGCATGCAGCAGTTTGCCGAAGCCGCTAGCTGCCGCCGCCGCATCTTGCTGCACTATTTCTCCGAAGACCTGGGCCACGACTGCGGCAACTGCGACATCTGCCGCAACCCGCCTACCACCTTCGATGGCACCCTGCTCGCCCAGAAGGCGCTCTCAGCCAGCGCCCGCGCCCAGCAGCGCGTGGCCATTAACTTACTGATTGATATCCTGCGGGGCATGCGCAACCAGGCCGTGCTGCAAGGCGGCTACGACCAGCTCAAAACCTACGGTGCGGGCCAGGATTTGCCCTACCTCGACTGGTACAGCTACATCCACCAGATGCTGAACGATGGCCTGTTCTACATTGCCTATGAGGAAGGCTATGCCCTCAAAATCACTGAGCGCGGCCAGCAGGTGCTGAAAGGCCAGCTACCGGTGTCGCTCAAGAAATTTCAGGTAGCCGAAAAGGCCGAAAAGCAAACCCGCGCCAGCAAAAAAGCTGCCGCCGAAGCCGCCGTGGCCGGTGCCGGCACGCCCGAGGCCAAGCTTTTCGAGCGCCTGCGCCAACTCCGCAAGCGCATTGCCGACGAGCAAGGCGTGCCGCCCTACGTGGTCTTCACCGACACTACGCTCCAGGAAATGGCCCGCGAGCAGCCCACCAGCCGCATCGCCATGCTCTCGGTTTCGGGCGTGGGTATGAAGAAATTCGAGACGTACGGCGAGGCGTTTATCGAGGCCATTTTGCAGCATAGCCCCGGCAAGCGCGTACCCGATGCTTCAGATTCAGCGCTGAACGTGCCGCCCTTCAGCGAGGATGACTACGTGCCCGCGCCCCGCGCCACGGCCGCCAAAGCCGCGCCCGGCGACGTAAACGGTACCGAGGACACGACCTTTCAGCTGCACCGCCAAGGCCTCAGCCCCGAGCAGATTGCCGAGCAGCGCGGCCTGGTAGTGGGCACCGTGCGCGCCCACCTCGAACGCGCCTACGCCAAGGGCCTCGACTTGCGCATTCACGACTTTCTCTCCGATTCGCAGCTGGCCGAAATCGCCGCCGCCCGCGCCCAGCTAGGGGGGGCGCCGGCGTTGCGCGACCTCTTCGACCACCTGCGCGAGAAATACGATTATTTTCAGCTGCGGCTGGCGGGCATAAAGCAGCAGCGCGGGCGGTAGAAGCCCGAATCACACTCATGCGAAGGAGCGAATAGTAGCGACTACTATTCGCCCCTTCGCATGGCTATAAACCCCTGCGCTAGTCCCCTGCGGCTGGCGTTTCGGCGGAAGGCACCCACTCATCGTAGTCGCGCTTCAGGCCCCACAAAGTGGCTAGTAGCCCCACCGACAAGACGATGCCCGCCACAATTCCGTAAAATCAGAAACAAGCCAAAAGCTACACTTATAAGGTAAATACGCAGGCTTACTTTGTGGTATTCATCTTTATACAACTTATACCCAGCCAGCTGAAATCCTATAAAGCCGCGACGTCTTTTTTATCTCGAATAACCTGATTGCAGACGTTAGAATTGGCGACCGCGGTGCCCAGGTAAATCCAAAGTATACTAAGCAGGGCTGGAGCGACTATTGGGAAAACGACGAATGGTGGGCCGACTCGCCTAAGTCTAGCTTGAATTTATAGGGCTAGCCCACGCGCCATTCTTAGCAGCCGCCCCACCCGGAGCGGCTGTTTTTGTATCAAACCACCCAAAAAATCATTTCCGCCAACAATTCCCACCTAATTAGCGTTGGCAAGTCTAATGGAATTAGTAACTTGCGGCCAGTGTTGCTGATTCTGTGCGTCGCGCGCCCTCCGCGTTGGGTTTTTCTCTCTTGTCTTTCCTAACCGTTATGATTAATACTAACCTCAAGTTCTGGCGTCGCGAGCTGGGCCTTACCCAAGCGCAATTAGCTGACAAACTAAATATTAAGCGTTCGTTGGTGGGTGCTTACGAAGAAGGCCGCGCCGAGCCGCGCTTGGCCACGCTCGTCAACATGGCGCGCTTGTTCAATATTCCGCTCGACTCGCTGGCTACCACCGACTTTACGAAGCGTAAAAACGCCAAAACCGCCGCCGCTCTGCGCGAAGCCGGCCCGCTCACCGATACCCTGCCCGAAGACAAGCCCATGCGCGTGCTAGCCTTCACGGTGGGACCCGACGACAAAGAAAATATCGAGCTAGTACCTCTCAAGGCTGCCGCAGGCTACCTCAATGGCTACGCCGACCGCGAGTTTATTGAGGAACTGCCCCGTTTCCGCTTGCCCATGCTCGCGAGCACCGGCACCTACCGCGCCTTCGAAATCGCCGGCGACTCGATGCTGCCCCTCGCCAGCGGCACCACCATCGTGGGTCGCTACGTCGACGACTGGGCGAGCGTCAAGGACGGCACGCCCTGCATCGTGGTGAGCCAAAAAGACGGCATCGTTTTCAAGCGCGTATACAACAAGCTGAAACAGAGCTCGATGTTTGCGCTGCAATCTGACAATCCGCTCTACTCGCCCTACGACGTAAAAGCCGAAGACGTGCTCGAAATCTGGGAAGCTAAGAGCTACATCAGCAGCGCCTTCCCCATCGGCGGCGTATCGCTGGAGCACCTGGCTAGCATGGTCCTCGACCTCACGCAGCAGGTAAAGCAGATGCAAATGCAGCGCGCGTAGTCTGCTAGGCTAGCTATTTCGACTAAAGGATAAAAACCTCCGTCAACTGCGCTTGTGCAGTATGACGGAGGTTTTTATCCTTTAATCGAAATAACTTATTTCAGTTGCATTTCTTCGATAATGCGCTGAATTTTTGCTTCCGCCCTTTTGTGCGTCGGCTCGTAATCAGCAATCGAGGCTAACGGCTCTTTCACGCTGAAATAAAACTTAATCTTAGGTTCAGTACCGCTGGGGCGAGCCGAGATTTTATCACCGGCTTCGGTGAGGAATTGCAGCACGTTGGAGCTTTCCACGCCGGTGCTTTCCTCTTGGCCCGAAGTGAGATGGTGGATTTTACCGGTCTGATAATCGCGGATTTCCACTACCGGCGAGCCGGCTAGGGCCTTGGGTGGGTTCTGGCGCAGCCCGGCCATCATCTCCTGAATTTCCTCGGCGCCGCGTTGGCCCTTCTTGGTCAAGGAGATAAGGTCTTCGACGTAGAGGCCATACTCGGCATACATCTTCTGCATTTCCTGGTAGAGCGTGCGGCCCTGGCCCTTGGCCACGGCGGCCATTTCGGCCACGAGGGCGCAGGCCGTCACGGCGTCTTTGTCGCGCACAAAGTCGCCGATAAGGAAGCCGTAGCTTTCCTCGCCACCACAGATGTAGTTTTCCTGGCCCGCCAAGTCGCGGATGAGGCCCGCAATGTACTTGAAGCCAGTGAGCGTGCGGTACGATTTAACATTCAGGCGGTGCGCAATATCGCCCAATATTTCACTCGTCACGATGGTGTACACGATGAAATCGTTGGGCTGCGCTTTGCCAGCCTTTTGGCGGGCCGATAGCATGTAGTGCGTGAGCAGCGCGGCCGTCTGGTTGCCGTTGAGCAGCACCCACTCGCCCTTGTCATTTTTCACGCCCACGCCCACGCGGTCAGCGTCGGGGTCGGTGGCGAGTACGATGTCGGCGTTCTGCGCTTTGGCCTGGTCGAGGGCTAGCTGCATCGCCGATTTTTCCTCCGGGTTGGGCGACTGCACGGTCGGGAAGTTGCCATCGGGCGTGGCCTGGGCCTCCACCACGCTCACGTTGGTAAAGCCAAACTCGGCTAGGGCTGAGGGCACCAGCTTGATGCCCGAGCCGTGAATGGGCGTGTACACAATGCCCAAATCGTGCTGCTGCTGAATAGCAGCGGGATTGATGCTCAGTTTCTTAACTTCAGCCAAATAAGCCGCATCTACTTCCGGCCCGATGAGGTGAATACGGCTAGGGTCGCCGGCAAACTTGACCTCCTCGGGGCTCGTGATTTTGTTGACTTCCGTGATAATATTCTTATCGTGCGGAGCTACTACCTGCGAGCCATCGTTCCAGTACACCTTGTAGCCGTTGTACTCCTTGGGGTTGTGCGAGGCCGTGATAACGCAGCCGCTCTGGCAGCCCAGGTGCCGGATGGCAAATGACAGCTCGGGCGTCGGCCGCAGGCTGTCAAACAGATAAGCCGTGATGCCGTTGCCCGAAAAGATATTTGCCACCGTTTCGGCAAACAGGCGCGAGTTGTTGCGCGAGTCGTGGGCAATGGCCACTTTAATTTCCTGGTTCGGAAAACTGATTTTCAAGTAGTTGCTCAGGCCCTGCGTGGCCATGCCCAGCGTGTAGCGGTTCATGCGGTTTGAACCCGCGCCCATCACACCGCGCAGGCCACCGGTGCCAAACTCGAGCGAGCGGTAGAAGGCATCGTTGAGCTGGTCGTCCTGGTGCGTGTCAACGAGCTGTTTGATTTCGGCCTGGGTATCAGCGTCGTAAGCGGGCGAGAGCCAGGTGTTGATGCGCTGCTGAACGTCGGGGGAGAGGGGCATGAGAAAGGGAGTTTGAAGAGGCGTGGTCGCACAAAAGCAAAGACGCCGGCGGGCGTCTTTACAAGGAGTTGGTCTACGATAAGAAGGCCCCGAAGTTGGGCCTGGCGGCGCCGCGGCGCCTAGTTGGTGGCGGTATTTTCCTCGCGTAGCTCCACGCCGTAGCGTTTGGCAAAGCCTTCGAGCTGGCCGCGCAGCACGGCGCGGCGGCGGGTGCCTTTTACCTCGCGCATATTAAGCACGTGGATATCACCGTCTTTGAGGCGCACCCGCAGCTGGCGGGGCAGCAACTCCAGCATATTCATGCTTTCGGCCGCAAACACTTGCTTAGCCCGGAACAAACCGGCTTTGTGCACCAGGTAGCCGGGCGCAAACTCGAAGTAGCTCTGGGTGCCAAACACCGGCGCATTATGCACCAAAATAAAGCCCAGGTACACGACGCACAGCGCCAAAAAAACGTAGCTCAGCCAGTAAAAATCTTGCGTATCAGGCGAGTTACGCAGCATCAACACGGCGTAGACGATGGCAAAGAGCGCCAGCGAAACCTGCACGCCAAAAGAGAGGCGCGACGAGTTGGCGGGGCGTAGGCGAATGCGGGTGGTACCAGTGGGCATGAGGCAAAAGTAAGCAGCAGGCCAATGAACGCCATTTAAAAAGCCGTCGGGCTCAGCTAACATCCGCTAACTAGACCCAACGGCTTTTTGACCTGTTTTTGCAATAGAACTAGGCTAGCTTAGCTTCCAGGGTCATTTCGCCCACGGCGCTCAGCGACTTCGATACCGGGCAGTTGGCCTTGGCAAACTCGGCGTGCTTCTGAAAATCTTCGGGCGTGATGTTGCCGCCGGTTACTTTGCCTTCGGTGCTCACGTGGATTTTGGTGATGAAAGGCGGGTCCTGGGTGGGGTCCAGCGTTACAGTCGAGGTGGTAGAGAGGTCTTCTACCGTGTGGCCGTGCTTAGAGAGCACAATGGACAAGAACATGGTATAGCAGGCGGCGTGCGCCGCGCCGATAAGCTCCTCTGGGTTAGTGCCTTTCTGGCCTTCAAAACGCGAGCCTACCGAATAAGGAGCTTCTACTACGCCGCTCTTGGTGCCGATGGTGCCGTGGCCTTTGGCGTCACCTTGCCACTGCGCCTTACCAAATTGAGTAATCATAATCCGTAAAAATGAAAGAGTAAATCCTGCTTAGCTGTGTGCCAGCCGGTTGCTTACGGTTAACGGAGGGGGTAGGGTTTTGTTGAGATATATATCCTTAAAAGTTAAACAAGGTAAGTGCGTGCTGGCGATGGCCCGCGATATTGGCAGAAAGTCAGACTTTTGTGTGGCCGCTGGCCAACCAAAAAAATTCGACGACTACTCCATGGGACTGAAAGCCACCTTGAGCCGCCCGCTGGCTGCCTACACCGTGCACCGCTACCGGCAGTGGCAGCAGGCGCCCGCCGCCACGCAGCAGCGCTTGCTGCGCACGCTGGTGCGCGCAGCGGCCGGCACCGCCTTTGGCCGGGCGCACGACTTTGGCGCCATCCAAACGCCCGCCGACTTTGCGGCCCGCGTGCCTATCCGCGACTACGAGGCCGCCAAGCCGTATTTCGACCGCACCAAGGCCGGCGAGCCCGACGTGCTGTGGCCCGGCCGCCCGCTGTACCTAGCCAAAACCAGCGGCACCACCAGCGGCGCCAAGTACATTCCCATCACGCGGGCCAGCATCTCGAACCACATCAACGGGGCCAAGGATGCGCTGCTGCACTACGTGGCCGCCACCGGCCGCAGCCGTTTCCTGGATGGCAAGCTGATTTTCCTATCCGGCTCGCCCGAGTTGGAGCGTGTGGGTGGTATTCCCACGGGCCGGCTCTCGGGTATCGTCAACCACCACGTGCCGGCGTATCTGCGTCGCAACCAGTTGCCTAGCTACGCCACCAACTGTATCGAGGATTGGGAAACCAAGCTCGAAGCCATTGTGGCCGAAACGCTGGGGCAAAACATGACGCTTATCTCCGGCATTCCACCCTGGGTGCAGATGTATTTCGACCGCCTCACGGCGCGCACCGGGCGGCCGGTGGGGGAGGTGTTCCCGCAGTTCGACCTCTTCGTATCGGGCGGCGTGAGCATGGAGCCCTACCGCGCGCGCCTGCTCGAAAGCATTGGCCGAAAAGTCGATAGCATAGAGCTGTTTCCGGCTTCCGAGGGCTTCCTAGCCTTCCAGGACCAGCCTGGCAACCCCGGCCTGCTACTGCGATTAGATAGCGGTATTTTCTTCGAATTTGTGCCCGCCGAGCGCTTTTTCGAGGAGAATCCGCCGCGCCTCATCATCGCCGATGTCGAGCTGGATAAGCAGTACGCCGTGGTGCTCACTTCCAATGCCGGCCTCTGGGCCTACTCGCTCGGCGACACCGTGCGCTTCGTCGATTTGCACCCGCACCGGGTGGTCGTCACGGGCCGCATCAAGCACTTCCTCTCGGCTTTCGGCGAGCACGTTATCGGCGAAGAAGTCGAAGCTGCCCTGCGCGAGGCCATGCGCCAGCACCCCGAAACGGAGGTGACCGAGTTCACGGTGGCCCCTTTGGTGAGCGACGACCCTAGCCAGCCCTCGCGCCACGAGTGGCTGGTCGAGTTTGCCCAGCCCCCGCGCAATGCCGCGAGCTTCGCCGCCGTGCTGGATACGGCTTTGCGCCAGCGCAATACCTACTACGACGACCTGCGCCAGGGCAGCATCCTGGTGCCGCTGCAACTGACGCCGCTGCCGGCGGGCGCGTTTCAGCGCTACATGAAAAGCGTGGGTAAGCTCGGCGGCCAGAACAAGGTGCCGCGGTTGGGAAATGATAGGGGGCTAGCGGTGAGCTTATTAAATTGCTAGTCCTTAACCAGATGATAACAGGAGAACTAAAAATAGAGGTTAGTACTGATTTCGGCGACTATGTTGCGTTCGACCTGACAGCTAGCCGGGATGCTCTTGTGGTCCAGGTGCATTTTTGGGATTAGGCAAATCTGTTTGAGCAATTTGGCTCGCAGATGGACAATTTTCCACAAAGCCCGAATGACAAGGTAGAAATCGAAATAGGCGAGCTGACAGCTGGATTTTCTCGTAGCTATTTGTTACTTAAGGCTTACTGCTACGATGCCAATGGCCATGCGGCCCTAAAAATTGTGACGCACAATAATGCAAGTGAGCCGCAAGCACAACACGTTGAATTTTCAATTCCGGCCGATATCGCCTCGCTAAATACGCTAGAGACTGTGGACAGTAGCGGTAGTAGTTTTGGAGCATGCGCCGCCACGAGTTAACTGACCGGGAATGGAAAATTATCGAACCGCACACCTTGGGCCGACCGGATACGTCCGGGGGCACAGGTCGCGACAACCATTTGTTTGTCAATGCGGTGCTCTACCGCGTACGCACCGGCATTCCCTGGCGCGACCTGCCCGAACGCTTTGGGGCCTGGAACACGGTGGCCCGCCGCTTTCGGCGCTGGGCACTGGCGGGGGCCTGGGAAAAGTTATGTCAAGCCGTGCAGGAGCCCGATTACGCGTGGGTGCTGGTGGACTCGACTACCGTCAAGGCCCATAAAGCAGCGGCTGGCCAAAAAAAGCTCGGCTCCGGTCGAGTGTTTAGGCCGCAGCCGGGGCGGCCTCTCCACCAAGCTGCACGCCGTTGTCGAGGCGTTAGGTAACTGTCTGCATCTGAACCTAACACCCGGCCAGACGGCTGACTGCGGGCTGCTGCCTGACCTATTGGCCACGCTGCCGCAAGCGCCGGGGGCGGTCGTCGCGGACAAGGCCTATGACACGGCTAAAAGCTTGGAAACTATCGCCGGACTCGGGGCAGAAGCCGTTATTCCACCTAAAGCTAGTCGCCTGGACCAGCGCCCTTACGATGAAAACCTCTACGCTGACCGCTCGAAAGTGGAGCGCTTCTTCGGCCGGTTAAAAGAGGCCCGCGCCTTGGCCAGGCGCTACGACACAACAGCGGGCTCTTTCCTAGCCGTAGCACATTTGGTGGCCGCGCTTGACTGGCTCCGGTAACCAGCCACCGTCCACACTCTCTAGACCCTGTTATGGACTTGTAAAGAGGTGTAGCGCGGTGGCTTTGGCCAGCAT
>CAYLNN010000081.1:0-9747 GCA_964385095.1 uncultured Hymenobacter sp. | reverse complement strand
GTACTCAAACAAGTGCTTGGCGGGCATGGTCGGCTTCCTGGGTAAAGGTGGCGGAGATGGCGAGGCGCGCCTCCAGAAACTGCTGGTACTGGGCGCGCTGCTGGGTGGGCGTGAGGTCGGGCTCTTGCAGCCACTCGTTGGGGATGGTGGCGATGATGCCGGCTAGCACGGCGGGCGTGAGGCAAGCACGGCCTTGGGCATCGGCGGCATCCAGGGCGGTGGCCCGCGGCAGCAGCACATGGTCTTTTACCGAGGGGAAGGGCCTGGTAGCTGATTTGACCCAGCCAGGGCCGGTGTGGTGCACGTAGAGCGCGGCGCCGTGGTCGATTAACCACAACTCCTTGTGCCAGAGCAGCATGTTGGTATTACGGGCCGTACGGTCTACGTTAAGGGTCAGGCAATCGAGCCACACGATAAGAGAAGCGAGGTGCGGCTCAACGGTAGTCACAAGCGGGTCGAAGGTGCTAGCCCCGCTGAGGAAGTGCAGGGCCAGGTTCTGGCCGGTGCTGGCGCGCAGCAGGTCCTGAATTTCCTCGTCGGGCTCGGTGCGGCCGAAGGCTTCGCTGAGCTCAGCAAATACCAGCTCGGGCACGCGCAGGCCGAGCGCCCGGGCTAGCTCACCAACTAAAAGCTCGGCTATCAGTACTTTAATGCCTTGGCCAGCACCCCGAAACTTGAGCACGTAGAGAAAGTTGTCGTCGGCCTCGACCAGCGCGGGCAGCGAGCCCCCCTCACGTAGCGGAGTGATGTAGCGGGTGACCTCGACGGTGCGCAGACTAGGGGATGACAGCTCGGTTGGCATCAAAAATTGGGTTAGCAAAGCGGGCGCGGCCCGGCACAGTGGTACGGGCGCAACCGGCTTTGGGGTTTGGCGGCCGGCCCGAGCAGCAGCTTAGGGCTAGCCCCAGCCAAGCGAACTAGGCAATGCAAAGATGCCACAGCCATTTAGCGCCCAGAAACAACCCAATGAACAGACCCCAACTAAGGGCAGCCAGCACGCCCCACCAAAGCAGGCGTTCGAAACAGTTTGCGGGATAAATACTAGCGCGGGCCATGAGCAGGCAAGCTACGCATCAACTGCCCAGTTGGGCAAGCCGCTACTGCAAAAGGGCTTTTACATACCCTAGCCAGTGATTGCGGCCGGCGCAAATGCCCGCAAGGCCGTATAGCCGGAGGCGCCGCAAACCCCACCCCAAGGGCTAGCCCACGGCCGGGCCACACGAAATACGCGTGGCTCAGCAAGCTATAATTCCTGACCGGTAGTAGGTTTGCGGTATTATTCACTTCCTTACCCAGCGAAAGCCTTATGAACCTTGACCTTACGCAGCTGCAAAACCTGCTGAACAAAGCCGAACAAAACGAAGCCCTCTTGAGCGAGTTGCAAAAACAATTCAAGAAAGCCCGGACGGTTTTCGAAGAGATGGAAAAGCTGCTGCAAGATAACTACGTGCCTAAAGGCCGCAAAACCCGCGCCGCCGCCGACCCCAGCGATACCGAGGCGCCCTACGGCCGCAAAAAAGACGGCACGCCCAAGCAGCGTCCCGGCCGCACCAAAACGGCCTAGCCGGCCGCCCCTACCCCTAGCGAAGCCCCCATTCTGCCCCGGAATTGGGGCTTCGCCGTGTGTAGGCGGCGCGCCTGACGCGCCGCCTAGTATCCTAATTTACTGGTTTTTGGAATTTCACTTTTGCCATAATGGCGACTAGCGGTACTTCGCGGGTGCGGGAATGGCTGCGGCGCTACGGGCCGGCCGAGATATTCTCGCTGGCGGCCACGCTGGGCGCGGCGGTGGTGGCCACGCGGGCGGGCAGCCCCGAGGTGGCGCGGGCGCTGGCCGCCACCTGGGCCGGCAACATAGCGTACTTCGGTTACCTGCTGGGACAGGATGTGTGGCACACGCGCCGGGCGGTACGGGCCCAAGGCCGGCCCTACACGCTGGGTATTTTTGGGCGCAATATGCGCGCCCTAGTGGTGGAGTTTGGGGTAGCCGAAGTGCTCGACAGCCTCCTTGTTCGCCCCGCTTTATTGTATTGGCTGCCGCGCTGGCTGCACAGCGTGCCGCTGGGCATACTGGTGGCCAAGCTGGCGGCCGACATTACGTTTTACGTGCCCACCATCATCAGTTACGAGCTGAGCAAGCAAAAGCTGCGCAAATTTTAGCTGGGCGCAACTACTTCTTTTGCCGGGCTTTATTTTTGGTTATATAGCTGCCGGCTGGGGTGGGCACCGGCGGCCGCGCTAGCGGCGCAGACCGTTTTGGCGCCTAGCTTGTTATAGTGGCCAGTTACTCCTTGCCAATGCCTGCTCCTACCCCACCCTCCGACACAGACGTACTCATTATTGGCGCGGGCGCGGCGGGCCTGCTGGCGGCGCGCACCCTGGCCAAAGCCGGCCGGCGTGTATTGCTGGTCGAAGCCCAGTCTCGCCTGGGTGGCCGCGTGCATACCCTGCAACCACCCGGCTTCGGCGCCGCACTGGAGGCGGGGGCCGAGTTTATGCACGAGCCCGTGCCGCTTACCCATGCGCTGCTAGCCGAGGCCGGCAGTGCGTGGCAGGCCACGGCGGGCCGCACCTACCTAGTGCAGGACGGCCAGGTCCAGCCCGAAGCCGACTATTTTGACCTCTTACCGCCCCTGTTAGCTAAGCTCGACCAACTGCAGGAAGACGTACCACTAGCTACCTTTTTAGCGCGCGAATTTGCCGGCGCGGCGCACGCGCCGCTGCGGGCCTTCGCCACGCAGTTTGCCGAGGGCTACGACGCGGCTGATGCCCAGCGCGTGAGTGCCCTGGCCCTGCGCGAGGAATGGGCTGGCGGCGGGGCCGCCGACTCGCCCCGGCCGGTGGGTGGCTACGGGCCACTGCTGCACTGGCTGGCCGGACGGGCCCAGGCGGCGGGCGCCACCCTGCACCTGGCCACGCCCGTGCGGGAAATTCGCTGGCAGCCTGGTGCGGCCGAGGTTATCGCCGAAAGCGGGGCTAGCTACCACGCGCGGCAGGTGCTGTGCACGGTGCCGCTGGGCGTGTGGCAGCGCCCGGCCGGGCAACCAGGCCACCTCGCCTTGGTGCCCGAGCTATTGGCGCACCGCGCCGCGGCGGCGCAGCTCGGCTTCGGAGCCGTTATTAAGGTGCAGCTGGAATTTGAGGAAGTGATTTGGCAAGCGCGCCTGCCCGAGCTGGAATTTCTACTTTCGGAAGCGCCAGTACCTACCTGGTGGACGCAGCTGCCCGACACCCGGCCACTACTCACGGGCTGGCTGGCCGGGCCGGCCGCTCAGCGCCTACGCACCGCGCCCAATGAGGAAATACTCGCGCTGGCCCTCGACTCGCTGGCCGGGCTACTGAACTTGCCGGCCAGCGAGTTGCGGGCGCAGCTGCGCGCCAGCTACGTACGCAACTGGGGCGCCGAGCCCTACGCCTACGGCGCCTACTCCTACCCTACCGTGGGCGCACCTGCCGCCCGCGCGGCCCTGGCCACACCAGTGGCGGGCACCCTCTTTTTTGCGGGCGAGGGCGTGTATGAAGGGCCCGCCCCCGGCACCGTGGAGGCGGGGCTGGTGAGTGGCCAAGTAGCTGCCCGGGCCATGCTCGGGTAGAATCCGGGGGCTAGCCCGGGCTCTTACCCAAGCCTCTTTTATTTCATAATGAGCGCGTAATAGTGCGGCAATAGGCCGCCGGTAGTTTTGGTGCTTTCACCAACACTGTGTGTATGCGCCCGACTTTTCCGCCTCTGCTCCTCTCTACTGCCCTGCTCGTGGGGCTAGCCAGCGGCCGCGCCCTGGCCCAGACCACGCCCAGCATTACCCGGTCTGCCGCCACCTACACGGTGGTGGAGGGGGCGGGCAGCGTGAGTATTCCGCTCACTATCAGCAATGCCAATGCCGAGGCCAGCACGGTGCAGGTGGCGGTGCAGGCGCTGGGCACGGCCACGGCGGGACAGGATTTTACCTACGCCAGCACCCAAACTATCACGTTTGCGGCCGGGGCCACGGGCGCCCAAATGCTGACTATTCCCATCCTAGATGATGCAGTGGCGGAGGAAACGGAGTATTTCATCGTGCGCTTGCTGAATCCGACCAACGCCACGGTGTCGGCCACGGCCAATGATGTGCTGGTTTACATCCGCGACAACGACTCGGCCGCGCCGGTGCGCGCCGGCGGCCTCAACCTGAGCCTGGTGCAGAGCTACCAGACGGCCCCGCCCTTTGCGGGCAACACCCAGATTAACTCGGCCGAAATAGTGAGCTACGACGCCAGCACCAAGCGCCTGTACGTGGCCAACTCGGTGGGCGGCAAGCTCGATATTCTGAACTTGGCCAACCCGGCGGCCATCGTCAGCATCGCCTCCATTGATATCAAACCCTACGGCGGCATCAACTCGGTATATGCCCGCAACGGCCTGGTAGCCTGCGCACTGGAAAATGCCAGCCCGCAGGCCAACGGCAGCGTAGTGTTCTTCGACCAGAGCGGCGGGCTGCTGAAGCAGGTGACCGTGGGCGCCATGCCCGACATGATTACCTTCTCGCCCGACGGCCGCTACGTGCTCACGGCCAACGAGGGCGAGCCCAACGCCGCCTACACCACCGACCCCGAGGGCAGCGTGTCGGTCATCGATATGGCGGGTGGCGTGGCTGGCCTCACGCAAGCCAACGTGACAACCGTGAGCTTCGCAAACTATAACGCGCAGGCCGCCACCTTGCGGGCGCGGGGCATCCGCATCTACGGGGGGCTAGCCACCGCGCCCGCCACCGTGGCCCAGGACCTGGAGCCCGAGTACGTGGCCGTGAGCGCCAATTCGCAAACCGCCTACATCACCTTGCAGGAAAACAACGCCATCGCGGTGCTCGACCTGGCCAGCAAGACCATAACCGACCTGCTCCCGGTGGGCTACAGCGACCACCGCCAACCCGGCCGCGGCCTCGACGCTTCTGACCAGACCAATGAGGTGCTCATCGCTAACTGGCCTATTAAGGGCATGCGCCAGCCCGATGCCCTAGCCACGTTTGAGGTAAACGGCACGGCCTATCTGCTGACGGCCAACGAGGGCGACGCCCGCGACTACTCGGCCTTCAGCGAGCAAGTGCGCCTGGGCACCAGCAGCACCACCGCGCCCTACGTGCTCGACGCCACGGTATTTCCGAACGCTAGTTTGCTCAAAAACAACAACGTGCTGGGCCGCCTCAACGTGACCAACAAGCTGGGCGACACCGACGGCGACGGCGACTTCGACGAGATTTATGCTTACGGCGGGCGCTCGTTCAGTATTTATAATGCCGCCACTGGCGCCGAGGTGCACGACAGCGGCAACCTGCTGGAGCGCCTGACCGCTACCGACGCCAATATCCCGTTCAACGCCAGCAATAGCTTTGGCGAGGCGCCGGTGCGCAAAAACCGCTCGGACGACAAGGGCCCCGAGCCGGAGGGCGTGGCCACCGGCCGCGTGGGCAACAACCTCTACGCCTTTGTGAGCCTGGAGCGCGTGGGCGGCGTGGCCGTCTTCAACATCAACAACCCCGCTAGCCCGGTGCTGGAGGCCTACGCCAACAACCGCAGCACGGCCACCGGCCCCGCTGACCTGGGTCCCGAAGGCATCGTGTTTATCGCGGCCGCCGACAGCCCCACCGGCCAGCCGCTGCTGCTGCTCGCCAACGAAGTGAGCAGCACCGTGGCTGTGTATAGCCTGACATCCAGCGTAGTAACTGCCACGCGCCCTGGCCGGGCCGCTGCGCCCCTCGGCGTGTATCCCAACCCTAGCCAGGGCGGAACCGTGCGCCTGAGCCGCCCCGTGGCGGGCACCCTCTGCGACCTCACGGGCCGGGCCGTGCGCCGGTTCGGCGCCACCGACCGCCTGGAAACCAGCGGGCTATCGGCCGGCGTGTACGTGCTGCGCGCCACCGATGGCGCCACCAGCAAGCTCGTAGTTCGCTAGCCCGCCACCGGCAGGGTAAAGGCAAATGTGCTGCCACTACCCAGCTCGCTCTCGACCCACAGCCGGCCACCCTGCGTAGTGATAAACTCGCGGGCGATGCTCAGGCCCAGGCCCGAGCCGCCGCGGTAGCCGGTTTTGTCGGGTATTTGGGCGAAGCGCTGGAAAATCTTGTCGTGGTTTTCGGCCGCGATGCCGGGGCCGCGGTCCTGCACACTCACCTGCACGCAGGTGCCGGCCACGGCGGCGCGCACCGTGAGCGCCTCGCCACCAGGCGCGTAGCGAATGGCGTTGGCCAGCAGGTTGATGAGTACCCAGGTGGTTTTTTCCACGTCGGCGCGCACCAGGGGCAGTTCGGCGGGCACTTGCAGGTCGAGGCCGATTTGCTTGTCGCGCAGCTGCGCCTCCACGGTGGCGGTGGCAAAGCGCACCACATCGGCGAGGCTGGTGGGGTGCAGGTCGAGCTGGATGCCGGCGCCCGCGTCGAGGCGCGACACGTCGAGCAGCTCGCTCACCATACGCTGGAGGCGCTGGGTTTCCTGCCGGATGTGGCCCGTGATGCGCAAGCGCTCGTCGGCGGGCAGGCGCTCATCCTGCAAGAGCTTGGCATTGAGGCCGATACTGCTAAGCGGCGTTTTCAGCTCGTGCGATACGGTGGCCAGAAAATTCGACTTCACCTGGTCGAGCTTCTTGTAGTCGGACACGTTGCGCAGGGTGATAATCTGGCCCACGAACTCATTTTTCTGGCGCGCCTCATTATAAGAAACCAGCTCCTGCATGGCCAGCCGGTAAAAGGCTTCCTCGCCGCGCTGCGCGATGCGCAGCAGCGGGGCATCGGCCACGGCCTGCTCGCGCTGGGCCGCATCCGCGGCCAGCGGGCGCAGAATTTCGCGCAGCAGGTCATTGTCGCGGGCCACGTCGGGGGCTAGCTGGCCCACCAGCTGCTCGGCGGGGCGGCTGAGCAGGGCACAGGCCACGGGGTTGGCCAGCACAATGCGGCGGTCTTCATCGAGCAGCAGCAGGCCCTCATCGAGGCCACTCACGATGCTAGCCGTGCGGTTGCGCTCGTTTAGCAGCTCGGCCATGGTAGAAGCGCGGAACTGCTGCAACTGCACCAGCATCCGGTTGAATGCCGTGGCTACCCGCCCGTACTCGTCCTTGCCATCGACCGGGATGGTGGCCGTAAAATCTTTGTCGGCCGCGTGCTCCAGGCTGTTGGTGAGCTTGCGCAGCGGCCCCACCGCCGCCTCGGGCACGCTCAGCACAAACATCAGCCCGAGCAACAGGCTCACCGCCGCGAAGAGCGCCAGATACTCGCCGGCGCGGTTGGTTTGGCGGTTGGCCTGCTCATTTTTGCGGGTGAGGGCGCCGGTGTTCAGGGCCACCATGCGGTAGGTTTGGCCGCGCAGCGTGGCTAGCAGCGGCGCGCGCCCGGCGGCCGGCGCGCCGGCATCGAGCAGGCGCTGAAAATCGGCCTGGCTCTGCGTGAGGCTGTCTACCAGCTCGCGCTCGCCGGCCTCCGTGATGTTGCCGGCCTCGCGGGTTAGGCTCTGCCGAAAGCGCACGAGGCCCTGGGCGGCGCCAGGGTCGGCGGCCATGCGGTCGAGGGCGCGCAGCATTTGCTGGCCTAGCTCTACGGAGTAGAAGTTGTCCTTGAGCACGTTGCGCGAGCTGCGGTCGAGGCGCTGCACCGTGTAGTAGGCATAGCCACCCAGGCCGAGCAGCAGCGCCAGCATGGCCACGAAGCCGAGCGTGATTTTGGATTTGAGGGTCATGGGTGGTGGGTCGGCTCGTGCTGACGCAGCGCCTAATCCCTTTCCGAAAAGGAGAGGGGAACTAGCTTCGAGCTCTGGACAGTCCTTGTGCTGAAAACTAGCGCTAGCTCCCCGAAAAAGGCGTTTGACGCATTTCCTCTTCGGGAAGTAGCTAGGGGTGAGGCGCTGCGATAGAACAGAATCAATACGTTATCAAGTACACATCCAGGTCACTGTCATCGCTAGCCACGGCCGTGAGCAAGTCGTGCGTGACGCCGCCGCGGCTCAGGCGCTGCCAGATGCCCTTCTCGCGGGTGATGCCGCACACGAGTAGCGTGGCTGCCTTTTCCTGCGCTACTTTGCGAATGGCCATTACCACATCATCGTCCTTGACGCGCATGATTTGGGCACCCAGCTCGGTAGCAAGTTGCAGGTTGTTAATCAAATGGCGCTGAGCGGCCAGACCGATGCGGTCGGCGCTTTCGCGGCCGGTTTGCACGTAGAGCACGTACCAGGCGGCGGCCGAGAAGCGGTCGGCGAGGCGCGAGGTTTTGCGGATTATCTCCTTGGCGGCGCGGTCGTTGGTGTTGATGCAGGCTAGCAGGCGGTCGTCGTTGCGGCGCTGAGGGGCCACGGCTTCGGCCCCGCCGGCCCCGGTTTCGACCTGGCGGCCCAGCAGCTGGGCCACCTCACGCACGGCTAGCCGGCGCAGCTGTAACAGGTTTTCGGCCTGGAAGAAATTGGCCAGCGCGGTGGGCACCTTGGCGGCGTCGTAGATTTTGCCTTCTTCGAGGCGGGCGCGCAGTTCGCCCACGGTCAGGTCCACGTTCACTACCTCATCGGCCTGGCGCAGCAACTGGTCGGGGATGCGCTCGGTTACGTCCGTGCCGGTTATTTTGAGCACCTGGTCGTGCAGGCTTTCGAGGTGCTGCACGTTCACGGCAGTTATCACCGAAATGCCGCGCTCGACTAGCTCCAGCACATCCTGCCAGCGCTTTTCGTGGCGCGAGCCGGGCACGTTGCTGTGGGCCAGCTCATCGACCACCACCACCTGCGGACGGCGTTGCTCGATGCCGTCGAGGTCCATTTCCTCCACCGCGTGGCCTTTGTAGAACACCTGCTTGCGAGGCATAGTGGGCAGGTTGCGCAGCTGGGCCACGGTGCCGGCCCGGCCGTGGGTTTCGACGTAGCCCAGCAGCACCTCTACGCCGTGGCTGTGCAGGTCGTAGGCCTCTTGCAGCACGCGGTAGGTTTTGCCCACGCCGGCGGCTAGCCCCAGGTATATCTTGAGCGTGCCGCGCCGCTTGGCCTGCACGAGGCGCAGGAAGCGCTCGGCGGAGGTATCGCGCTGGTCTTGCTCAGGGGTGGGAGGCATGGAGGAAAAGGATAGGTTGGATTGCTCGCCGAGCGTGGGCGCCTCCCCCCCGGCCCCCTCTCCAAAAAGGAGAAGGGGAGCCGACCGCAAACGGACGGTTACTTGCGTTAAGCAGTCGTCAGGCTTCCCCTCTGCTTTTCGGAGAGGGGGCCGGGGGGGTGAGGCGCCCGCGCTAGGGCAAAAACGGATTAAAACGACAGCGCGACGCTGGTCGTGATATTCCCGTAGTTCTGGCTAGCCCCGTTATCGTGTTGAAAAATAGCGTCCTGCGCTCGTAGGTAGCGTCCCTCTACCCGAAAGGCGACATCGGCCGTGGGCAAGTAGTCGATATTGAGCGAACCGCCGCCGGCCTTAAAGCGGGCATCGGTGAGGGCGGGGCTGATGGTGCTGATAATCACGCCCCGGTCGGCGTTGTAGTACTCGCCGCGCAGGGTGGTCGAAAACTGGTCGCTGAGCTTGTATTTCACGAAGGCCGAGCCGGCGGGCCAGGTGTCGTAGCCGTGGCGGCCGGCGCTCTGCTGCTTGCCCACGTCGAACACGGCGGCCAAACTCAGGCGGTCGGTGGCGGCGTAGGTGATGTAAAAATCGTGGAAATAGCGGCGGCGCTTGAGCGAGTCCTGCGGCTGCTCGTTGCCATAAAAGGTGCTGCTGTTGATGAGCAGCTTGGCGGTGGGCTTCCACTGAATCTGGGTACC
>CAYLNN010000080.1:0-10229 GCA_964385095.1 uncultured Hymenobacter sp. | reverse complement strand
CCGGGTAGCGCTGCTGGTAGAATCCGGCCTCGAAGAACACGATGTAGCCGGCCGCATCGGCGCTCAGCTCCCAGCCATGCACCTGCCCCGGCGCCAGAAAAAACAGCGCGCCGGGCCGCAGCTCATACGCCTGCAAGTCAATGGTGTGCGTGCCGCCGCCCTGCGTAATGTAGAGCAGCAAATAGAAGTCGTGGGTGTGGGGCGCGCTCACGCCCGGAAACCGGGCGGCATGGGTTTCGAGGCGCTGCACGTAGTAGGGCCGGCGCGGGGTGGGCGCCGTTTCGGGCGCCGGAAAGGCGGCTAGCGGCAGTACGGGCAGGGTGGTGGGCTTCATAATCGGGAGCGCAAGAAAGGCCAGCAGGGCGCTAATGACACCGTCTGCATTCACTTAGCAAAGGGGTGATAACGGGTAATTACAAGAATACCTGCTGCGCACCGCAACCCGGTTATTTACAATTTTACCTTCGGCTAACTAGGCGCTTAAATAGAGCCGCTATATTTGCTTGTATTTTTCTTCACTCCGTTCATATGAGAAGACTTTTTACTGGATTATTAAGTTTAGCAGCCCTTGCGGGCAGTGCGCAAACTACGCCTTTCTGGGCCTCAGCCAGGAGCCTGCCCATCACGCCATCTTTCAACTTTGCCCCGTCTTTTGCGCACGATGCGGCGGGCAACACTTACCTGGCCAGCGCCTTTACGAAAACCATAACGCTAGCTCCCGGCACGGTGCTTACCAGCCAAGGCGCGCAGGATGGCATAGTGGCCAAGTATGACCGGGCCGGTAATTTGCTGTGGTATCGGCAGTTGGGCGGAACAGGCAACGAGTCATTTCAAAAAGTACTTATCGATGCCAGCGGTAAAATAGCGCTGCTGGGGCTAGCCAGCGATGGCGCGCGGCTGGGCTCTACTACCTTCAGCACGAGCAGCTTCAGCGCGGCGCTGGTGCTGGCGCAGCTCGATGACCAAGGCCAGGTGCAGTACCTACGCGAGGTGGGCCAGGCCAGCATCGTTATCCCAGCCAGCCTGGCTAGCGATGCGGCCGGCAACTACTACCTGAGCGGCACGTTTGCCCTGAGCGCCACGTTCGGCACTGTCGAACTTACTACGCCCATTACGACTACGTATGGCCTCGACCAGTTTCTGGTGAAAGTATCGGCGGCGGGCGCAGTGCAGTGGGCGCAGCAAGGCGGCCGGGTGCTGGCCGGCGCACCCACGGCCCTATCACTCAACCATTTGGTAGCCGAGCCTACTGGCAACGTATACTTTATCTGGACGTTGCCGCCCACGGCGGGCGGCTTCGGCAATCTCACGCTGCCCGCGGGCAAGGGCGATTATGATGCGCTGGTAGTGAAATACGACCCGCAGGGCAACCCCCTGTGGGCCCAGCGGCTGGGTGGGTCGGGCGTAGATATTCCGACGCTCGCGGGCCTCGATAAGCGGGGGCGCCTTGTGGTGCCAGGCTTCTCGGTGCCGGCGGGTTCGCTAGCCAACCCTATCTCGGCCGGGGCTACCACGGCAGCCAACGGCTTCGTGTCGGTATTGGAACCCACCGCGGGGGCGGTGGCCTGGTCGCGCGATTTGCAAGCGACGGCCGCGGGTGGCTACCGCAGCATGGCCACCGATGCGGAGGGCAACATTTACCTGGCCGGGCACTTTGCCGGCCAAGGCACGATACCGGGTAAAACGCTGACGAGTGACGGCAGCATCGACGCCTTCGTCGTAAACTATACGGCTGATGGCTCCTTGCGCTGGGCCCAACAAAGCACCGGTGCCGGCGATGAGTTGGCTACGAGCATTGGGGTCGATGCTTCGGGTAGCCCCGTGGTAGCGGGTTTGTTCAACGGGAGTGGCATGTTTGGCAGTACGGCCCTCGTTTCGGCGGCGGCTACGGCTAGCACCGGCACCCCTTTTACCGCCCGCTTGGGCGGGCTTTTCATGGCTACCCGCACCGCCGCGGCCGCCGCACCGCTGGCGCTGTATCCCAACCCGGCGGCGGCCGCCACGGTCATCAAGTTACCCACGCTGCCCACCGGCACGCAGCTCACACTTATCAACGGCTTGGGCCGGGTAGCTCACCGCGCGGCGGCTAGCCCCTCGCTGCGGCTGCCGGGCCTAGCGCCGGGCCTGTACGTGGTGCAGGCTACTGCGCCCAGCGGCGAGCAGTGGATTAGCCGCCTTATAGTAGAGTAAAAAGCCTGGCAGCAACCACAAAAAAAGCGTCTGCCGATACCGGCAGGCGCTTTTTTGTTGTGAATGGGCTAGCTTCTACCCTACTGTGGGTTCGGCTTGTTTTCGCGGCGCTCGACGGGCCCTTTAGCGGCCTTCTGCATGGGGTTGGCCTGGGGGGCATTGTTGCCCGTCTGGCCGGCCTGGAACAGGTCGAAGCGCGAGGCTGAGGGCTGGCGCGGGTAGGCGTTGTTGCTCAGGTCGGTATCGGCGGTTTGCTGCAAGGGGTCGATAACAAACGACACCACGTTCTTGGGCGAGATGATGAGCTTGGTTACCTGCTCGTTGTTCTTGCGCCAGATTTCGGCCGGAATGGTCTGGGTTTCGGTGCTGCCGTCGTCGTAGGTCATTTGCAGCACCACCGGCATCACGAGGCCGCCCACGTTGCGCAGGCTCAGCTCGTAGAGGTTCAGGTTACCATTCAGGCGCTGCTGCTGCTCGGGGCTCAGGGTGGTCAGGTACTGGTTGTAGCGCTGCTGGTCGGCATCGGTTACGGTCAGCGGGTCGTAGCTGTTGTAGAAGTCTTTCAGCTCAGGCTTCTCGTCTACAGCCGTGGTTTTGAGGTCGGTCGCGTTGCGCTGGGCCGAAATGCTAGCCACCTGGGCCTGGCGCTCGGTCATCATGCGCTTGCTTTCTACGCTGGGGTTCTTGGAGCTGGGGCGGAAGTACTTCACGCCTTCCAGCGAGATGTCGCAACGGTCGGTGCCGTAGAACCAGCCGCGCCAGAACCAGTCGAGGTCCACGGCCGAGGCGTCTTCCATGGTGCGGAAAAAGTCGGCCGGCTGCGGATGTTTGTAGGCCCAGCGCTTGGCGTAGGTTTTAAACGAATAATCGAATAGCTCGCGGCCCATTACCGTCTCGCGCAGGATATTGAGGGCCGTGGCGGGCTTGCCGTAGGCGTTGTTGCCGAACTGCAGTACCGACTCCGAGTTGGTCATAATCGGGGTTTGCAGGCTCTTGTCGGTGCGCATGTAGTTCACGATGTCGCGCGGCTCGCCGCGGCGGCTCGGGTAGTTGCGCTCCCACTCCTGCTCGGTCAGGTACTGGCAGAAGGTGTTGAGGCCCTCGTCCATCCAGGTCCACTGGCGCTCGTCCGAGTTCACAATCATCGGGAAGAAGTTGTGGCCCACCTCGTGGATAATCACCGAAATCATCCCGTATTTGCGGTCGGCCGAGTAGGTACCGTCCTTCTCGGGGCGGCCACCGTTAAAGCAAATCATCGGGTACTCCATGCCGCCCACCGGCCCGTGCACCGAAATGGCCACCGGGTACTCGTAGGGAATAGTATACTTCGAATACGTCTTGATAGTATGCGCCACTACCTCGGTCGAATATTGGCCCCACAGCGGGTTGCCCTCCTTGGGGTAGTAGCTCATGCAGAGCACCGGCTTGCCGCTCTGGGTGATTTGCATGGCATCCCAGATGAATTTGCGCGAGCTGGCCCAGGCAAAGTCGCGCACGTTTTTGGCGGCGAAGGTCCAGGTTTTGGTGCCGCTAGCCCGCTTGCCTTCGGCCTGGGTGGCTTCGGCCTGCGTCACGATGAGCACCGGCTTCTTGGAGTTCTTGGCCGAGGCTAGCCGCTGGCGCTGGGCGCTGCTGAGCACCTGGTCGGGGTTTTGGAGCGTGCCGGTGGCGCCCACCACGTGGTCGGCGGGCGCGGTGATGCTCACGCGGTAGTCGCCGAAAGGCAGCGTAAACTCACCGTTGCCCAAAAACTGCTTGTTCTGCCAACCCGTGGCGTCGGAGTAGACGGCCATGCGCGGGTAGAACTGCGCCATTTCGTAGAGGTAGTTCTTATCCTCAGGGAAGTACTCGTAGCCGCTGCGCTCGTTGATTTTGAGCTGGTCGCTGATGTTGTAGCTCCACTTCACGCCAAAGCTCACCTTCTGGCCCGGCCGTAGCGGCGTGGGCAGGTCCACGCGCATCATGGTGTGGTTGATAGTGTGCTTCAGGGCTTTGCCGCTAGCATCGGTCACGGCCGAGATTTTGTAGCCGCCGTCAAATTCCGACGCCACCATCTGGTTGTCAAGCTCCTGAAACGAGAGGCGGCCGTTGCTCACCTGCCCTACCTGCGTAGCCGCCGTGATGGAGTTTTTGGCTAGAATATTCTGGTCGAGCTGCACCCACAGGTAGGGCAGCACGTCGGGCGAGAGGTTGGTGTAGGTGATGGTCTCCGAACCCGTGATGGCCTGCTTGGCATCGTCGAGGCTGACGCGGATGTTGTAGTCGGCGCGCTGCTGCCAGTATTTGGCGCCGGGTGCGCCGCTGGCGGTGCGGTATTCGTTGGGGGTGGGCAGCTCGGTACCGAGCTGCTCAAATTTATCGGTGCCCGAGTTGGTGTTCTGGGCCCGGCCAATTGCCGGCGCCAGCAACAGCCCTAGCCCGGCGGCCAGTAGCGAAATGCGCATAAAAGAAGATTGAATGGGAAACAACTGCTAAGGGCGGCGAAGATAAGCCGCAGGTTGCGCGACCTTATGGCAGCACGACCCGCTGCTGGGCGGGCACGGCCCCACCACCAGCCGCGCGAAGCAGATACACACCCGTAGGCAGGCCTTTCACATCTAAGTCAAGGGTAGTGCCCACCGGAGCAGCGGGTGCCGCGTGCGTCAGCACGGGTTGGCCCAGCGCGTTGAACAGTATGAGTGCCTGCGCGGGCGAGCCGGCTGGCAATTGCAGCCGCAGGCGGCCATCGCGTACGGGGTTAGGTGCCACCTCGGCAGTGGGTGTGCTAACCGCAGCGCGGCTAGGCAGCAGCGTGGCCACGCTGCGGTAGATGCCGCCGCTCATGCCAATGCGATAAGTGCCACCCGCCCATCCCGTCTGGGCGTCGTAGAAAGCCACTTTACCGCGCGGCGTGCCTTGGTCAATACTAGTCCAGGTGAGGCCGTAATTATTGGTGCGCGACGAGCCGGCGGTGCTGGTAGTCTGGCCGGTGCTGACAAAGGTGCCCGGTCGCCCCGGCACGCTGGCCAGGCTGGTAGGATACACCATACCACCGGGCGCGAAGGCCGTCCAGGTCTGGCCACCGTCTTGGGTGCGGCTCAGGGTAATGGTGCCCGTAGCAGCATCGCTGTAAAGCGCCAGCCCGTTGAGGGCATCGCTGAAAGCCAACTGTTTTACTTCGGGCAAGTGCGTATCCGCCACCTGCCAGGCCAGGCCCTTATTGCTGGAGTAATACGCCCGGCCCTGGCTGGTGCCAAACCAAGCGCTGCTGCCCGCGTAGGCCGCCGCCCCCACCCGGCCGGTTTCGCCGCTGAGGGGGGCGGGCAGGCTGGCGGCGGGCACCCGCGCCCATTGCGCGCCGCCGTTGCTGGTGGTATACACCTCAAACGAGCCCCCGTTGGGGTCACCCAGCACCACGCCGGTGCTCAGGTCATACATGTGCAGATTATTGAGGAAGGCCCCATTGCCCGCAAACGCCGCCGTGCTCTGGTAGCTCCAGGTAGTGCCACCGTTGCGGCTATACAGCACGTAGCCGCCGCCATCGGCCGAGGAGACGGTGGCCACGCTGAACACACCTACCCACACGTTGTTGGCATCTACGGCACTCACGGCCGCCGCCTGGGGCGACACGTTGCTGGGATAGCCATTGTAGCTGCTATATGCCCAGGTAGTGCCACCGTCGTTGGTACGGGCCAGCGAGTTGTAGCCCGCCAACATAGCTACCGTTGGGTGCTTGCAGGTCGCAAAAACCACTGTGGGACTAACGATACTTAAATCCCCGATAATGGCGGGCCCTTGGCCAAAGGAGATATTCTGGCTTTGCCACTGGGCCCGCGCCGCGGGGCTAACCCCGGCTAGTAAGCTCAAAACTAAAGAGAGTCGAAGTACTTTCATGCGTAATAATTTAATGGTTTTAAATAAGATTTTACCTACCAAGCTACGGCCCTCGAATGCAATCGCTTACCTATCAATCTGCTGCAAGAGCAATAAGAAAGCTACCCCTAGCACCGCGCCGCTCACGGTGAGTATCCAGTCGCGCCGGGCCACGCCCACCACGCGCAGCAGCACAAACCCGAGCAGCAAAATCACGCTCACTACCAACAGTTGCCCAAGCTCTACTCCCAGGTTAAAAGACAGTAGCTCGACTACCGGGCGACTTTTGGCCCCTAGCAGCGCCCGCAAATAGTTAGAAAACCCCAGCCCATGGATGAGGCCAAACGCCACGGCCAGCGCATTGGGCGCTGCCCACAGCACCGGCGTTTCGCGGCGCGAGCGCCGGTCGAGCGCCGGGCCGACCTGCTTCATATTAACGAACGCCGCGAGGATAATCGTTACTGGAATCAGGGCCTCAATAAGGGGCGCATTCACTCCCACGACGCCCAGCGTGGCCAGCGCCAGCGTGATGGAGTGGCCCACCGTGAAGCTCGTGACCAGCGCCACCACCCGGCGCCAGTCGGCCAGCACGTAGGGCGCGCACAGCGCCAGCAAAAACGTGAGGTGGTCGGTGGCCTGCCAGCTGCAAATGTGCAGGAACCCGAGCTGCAAATAGGTAGTGAAAACGGACATGGCCCGCAAATAAACGCCGCGCGCTACTTATGCCCGCCCCTTCTTCAGCGACGGCAGCAGGCGGAATAGGCACAAAAAAGCGCCTGCCATTACGAGCAGGCGCCTTTAGTACAGCATTGGCTAGCGCCGGGGCCTAGCGGCGGCCGTAGCCATAGCCGTAGGCTGGGCCGCGGTTGTTGCGGTGCTGCGCTTCCCAGCGGGCCCGCTCGCGGGCTAGTTGCATTTCGCGCTCGCGCTGAGCGCGCTCGTAGCGCATTTGTTGCTCGTAGCGGGCACGTTCGCGGGGCGACAGCCGGCGCAAGTCGCGGTCATGGTCGAAGGGAGCGGCGGCCGAGGCGGCGGTGGAAACGAAAAGAGCAGCGGCGGCAACGAACGAAAAGAGGGCAGCTTTCATGGAAAGTAGAAGTTGGAAAGGGTTGAAAAAGGAAGGAAAAAAGAGCGACGCGTCTGACCCTTCCAAGACAAGCGCTGTGCCAAGCCCCAGTTTGCTTGCCTTGCCCCTGTTCTGTAAAAATCTGTTTAACAGCATTTTACCAATTACACCACTCGATTTACCTCGACCAACCGGGGCAGAATGCCGCTCAACCCGGCCTTTGCCTAACCGGGCCCCCTAGCCTAACCGGGCCCCCTAGCCAAGCCGGGCAAAGACTAGCCCCGCCCCGCCCGCCCCACTCCCAATCGTACCAGGCCTAAGCGGGCCACTTTTTTCGCGCAGCCGGCGCGTTGGCAATAAGCTCGACGCTCTATATTAGCAGCTGTATTTCTGCTACTTATGCCCAAAATATTACTTTTACTGGTTCTTTTAGTCTTTACCCTGCATTCGGCAGCAGCCCAGAACCCCGTCACCGACGAGCCGCTGGCTTCGCAGCAATTCAAGCAGCAGCTGCGGGGAAAATTTTTACAAAATGACACGGCCCAGGCCATCATCACGCTTTATAGCCGGCGCCAGGCGGGCGGCATAAGCTGGATGGTGGCGGCGGGCTTGTCGGCGCTGCGCTTTTCACTGGGGGGCGGCAGCTCTACTAGTCTCAATTCCAGCCCGTACTACCAGCCCAGCAGCTCGGATAACGGCGCCAATGTGGGTGCGGCCTTTTTGGTGGCTACGCCCATCGCGGCCTACGGCCTAGGCAAGCTGCTGCACTTCAGCAACGCCCACCTCAACGAGGTGCTTACGGGCTACGCGGCCGGCCAACCCCTGCCCCACTCGCTGCGCCGCAAGCTCAAGCCCCGCTTCTTTGCCGCGCCCATCGTCAAGTACCAAGAAGTTCCTATTAAGGCGGTTAAGTAAGTGGCTGTTATGTCTTCGATGCGCTGGGTAGCCTGCCTGCTGGCGGCCTTGCTCTTTAGCCTACCCCTAGCCGCCCAAACTATGGCGCCGCCGCTGGGGACCGCGGCGGCTGACTCCGGTGCCGTGCTGGTTTTCAACGATTGGTACCTGCCGCGCTACCAGCCCGGCGCCCGCGCCGGGGCCGATACGACCGGGGCGCTGCTCGCGCTGTTTCGCAAGCGGCGCTACGCGGGTTACCTCTATACTATTCCGTTTGTCGTGGGGGTTTCGCTAGCCCTGCCCCTTTCCAGCACCGACCGCTATGGCCGGCAGCACGTGGCGAGCGAGGCTATTTCACCGCCCCTGGGCAGTGCGGTACTGGTGGCCGGGCTCGTGGGCTTCATCGTGCACGCCAACCGCTTCAACAAGAGCCACCTCATTGCCCTCGACCGGGCCTATGCCACCGGCACGCCCCTGCCGGCCCGCTACCGCCGGCTACTCAAAAACCAGCACTTTGCCGAGGCTGCCGTGTTGCGCGAAGCCATTGCCCAGCAAAAGGCCCGCGAGCAGGCCAGGGCCGTCCGCTAGGGTACGAGCCAGCTAGCAGTTGCGCCAGCCGCCATTCGCCAATTCCTGTATCTTCTATTCCATAATCCCTTCTCTTTTTTCTGCATGCTGAAATCTCTTCTCTTTTCCCTGCTACTGGCCGGCACTGCCACCCAAAGCTTCGCCCAGGCTACGCCACCCCCTAGCCCCGTTAGCCGCCCAGCCACCTTTACCCCCCCTTCCGATACAGTACTGGCGGTGCATCAGCTTTTTAGCAAGCGCCGCACCGGGGGCTGGATATGGACCGGCGTAGGTGCGGCCTTTGCGGCCCGCATTCTTACCGCTGGCGCTATTGATGGCAACTTGGGCGGGGCGCTGGTGGGCACCGCCGTGCTGGGCGGCGGCCCGGCCGCTATTGGCATCGGCAAGCTCAAGCGCTTCAGCGAAGGCCAGGAGGAACTGGTGGTTGCCAACTACCAACGGAGCAAAATACTGCCGCCCTACGTGCAGCACCGCCTCAAGAAAAAGTACTTTAATCGCTAGGGCGTCTTGCTTCGCAAAGAGCCCCGCTCGCCGCTATTAGCGGGGCTCTTCTCGCGTTAGCCTAAAGAACTCGATGGCGCAATCTTTTTTGCCCAGCACCTATAAAAGCTGTCGTATTATTATCCTTTAATATTCGATTTTCCTTTTTTATGCACACACGTACACTTTTGCGCCAATCTGCCATTTTCTGCTTATTGGTACTGTCAACCCTTACGCTGCACGCCCAAAAAATCTCTTTGAAGGGCGATGTAATAATGGTCGATAAAACGCCTTATGCCAAGCTCAAGAAGTCGGGCTCGATGTTGCAGCGCGACTACACCCTCAGCACCTTGGATGACAAGGATATAATGCTGGCTAAATCGGTGTTTGTGAGCCTACCCAGCAACGAGCGCTTTACGTACTATACCCTCACTTTCCGCCCCGGCGGCGAAGTGGCTGAGATGGACAACCCCGGCCTGAGCGTGAGCCAGCGCCTAATTGAATCCATTGTGCAGCAAGGTGTGCTGCGCGACGGCCAGCCCGACCCCGAAGGCATTGCCCGCTTCGTAAAGGCCTACCCACCAACAATTTCAGCGAAATACGATAAGGAAAAGACTGAACAGCTCAATGCCCCGCCGCTGAGCTACCAGGTGGTGGAGCGCTCGCGCCGGTCGCCATTTAGCATCTCGGGTTCGCGCATTGTGCAGGATGGTAAGTTTATCGGCACTATCAACACCGCCAAGCCCGATGGCGACGTTATCGACCAGATTACCCTACCCGACGGCACCGTGATAGCCGTCGTGACAATTGCGGCCTGGTCGGGCAGCTCCGGCACCATGAGCTATAAAATTCTGGCCAAGCGCAACAACGTGTACCACAACCGCACCGCCAACGGCGGCGTAGCCGCCTGCCGCCAGGATGCCGTGCAGTGGCTGATTGGCGAAGGCCTGCTGTAAACCAGAAAGCCTACCATGCAAAAAGCCCCACTAGCCAATGCTAATGGGGCTTTTTGCTATAAATCAACTTACTTACACCGTCGGCAGCTCCACATTCTCGAAGTGCACGGCACCGTCTTCGAGCACGGCTTCTACCACGGCGTCCTTACTCACTTTGCCGGAGAGTATCTCCTTGCTCAGCTCGTTGAGGATGACGCGCTGGA
>CAYLNN010000079.1:0-10575 GCA_964385095.1 uncultured Hymenobacter sp. | reverse complement strand
ACGCGCCCGAAGAAACCACCGCCGACCGCCGCGCCAGCCGCGTGGCCCTCACGCCTGAGACTGCCTTGGTATCGTCGGGCTTTGCCGGTAACCGCGGGCGGCTGCCCTGGCCGGTGGCCCACGGCTTTGTGGCCCAGCACTTTGGCCGCCACCCGCACCCGGTGCTGCGGCACGTCACGGTGGACAACCGGGGCGTGGATATTCAAACCAACCAGGGCGAGGCCGTGCGCGCCGTGTTTGGCGGGCGGGTGCTAACGGTGGCCCAGGTGCCGGGCATGAACACCATCGTCATGATTCAGCACGGCGAATACTTCACGGTGTATGCCAAGCTGCGGTCGGTGAATGTGCACGAGGGCGAGCAGGTGAGCGCCCGCGAGGCCATTGGCTCGGCCGCTACCGATGCCGACGGCACGGCGCAGGTGCAGTTTCAGGTGTGGCGCAACTCGGCCAACCTCAACCCCGAAAGCTGGCTAGGGCGCAAGTAGGGGCCACTCTAGCTGGCCAGGTAAAAAAGAATGCCCGGCCACGCTTAGCGCAGCCGGGCATTCTTTTGGTTTTATTCCGGGGTGGGGCCGCGTTCTTTTGCGTTGCGGCCGCCAGAGGAGTTGGTTTTTACAGTTCCATAATGTCCTCGTTCCAGAGCGTAGGCTCGGCTTCGATGAACTCGCGCATCATCTCCACGCACTCAGGCGAGTTGAGGATTTCGACCTCCACGCCGTGCGATTGCAGAAACTCCAGCGACTCGCCGAAGGTCTGGGCCTCGCCCACCACCACTTTCGGGATTTTGAACTGTACGATGGTGCCCGCGCACATGTAGCAGGGCATGAGCGTGGTATACAGCACCGTATCGCGGTAGGTGCGCTGGCGGCCGGCGTTGCGCAGGGCGTCCATTTCGCCGTGGGCGATGGGGTCGAGGTCCTGCACGCGCTTGTTGTGGCCGCGGCCCACAATGTCCTGGCCGCGCCGCAGCACCGAGCCGATGGGAATGCCGCCCTCGCGGCGACCCTGCCGCGCCTCGTCGATAGCGGCCTGCATGAAAATATCCATTTTTTTAGATTAGGAGGTGATGAGGTGAGGTGATGAAGCGGTGAGCAATTGAATAAGGAAGCACAAAGAACGCCCGCCTTCTTCACCTCCTCACCTGGTATCACCGCACCAGCTCGACCCAGCCCTTGATGGCGGGGCCACCCTCGGGCGGGCTGAGCAGGTAGTAGTAGGTGCCGGGGGCCAGCCCGGTGCCGTCCCAGGTATTTTGGTAGGCGGCGTGCTCGTACACGAGCTGGCCCCAGCGCGAAAACACCTGCAGGCGCGGCGGGCACCCGCCGAGGCGCGGGGTGAAGAGGTCGTTCTGACCATCGGCGTTGGGCGTGAAAACGTTGGGGACGAACATTTTCTGCACCACTACCGGCGCCAGGGCCAGGGTTTGGCCGCAACGGTTTTGGTTGTAGCTCAGCACCACGCGCGGCCGGAAAGTGCCTTCGCGCTGGTAGGTATGGGTTACGTCGGGGCCGGTCACGGCCGTGCTGTCGTCGCCAAAATACCAGGTCAGCACCGCATCGGCGGGCAGCCCGCCGGGCTGCCGGAAGTGCACGACCAACGGCGCCACATTGCTGGGCACGCAGGGCTGGGGCACCAGCACCGGGGCTAGCACCGGCTGGGCCAGCAGCGTAATGCGCCGCGTAGCCACCACCGGGCAGGCCATGCCCGCATTCACGGTATACGTGAGCACGGTGGTACCCGGCAGGGCCGGCGGCGTAAATAAATTGCCGCCCGACACGCCTACGCCGCTCCACACGCCGCCCGCCGGCGTGGCCCGCAGCCGGAACGCCTGCCCGCTGCCGGGGCATAGCACGGTGTCGGCCGGCAGCGCCACGGTGGGGGCCGAAAGCACCGTGATGGTAACCGGGGCGCGGCTGCTGCCGCTGCCGCAGGCGGCAGTATTCGTCACGGTGTACACCAGCTGCTGCGGCCCCACCAGCGCCAGGGTCGGGGTGAAGACAAAGCCCGCTGCCACCGAGCCCGACACGCCCGGCCCGGTCCAGACGCCGCCCGCCGGGCTGCCACCCGTGAGGGCTACCGGCCCGCTGCCCGCGCACACCGCCGCCTGGGCCGTGGCCGCGGCCACCACCGGGCTAGCCACCGTTACGGTGAGCTGCGCCGAGGCCGTGCACACCGCCGTGGCGCCCGGCACCGTGTAGGTAAGCACCTGCGTGCCCGCCAGCGCTAGGGTCGGCGTGAAGACGAAGCCCGCCGCTACCGAACCCGACACGCCGGGGCCCGTCCAGACGCCCCCGCTGGGCAAGCCGCTCAGCGGTAGGGGCGGCGAGCTCACGCACACCGCTTGGTCGTTGCCCACGGCTGCGCTGGTAGGCTCAAAATTCAGCTTAAAGGCCGCGTTGTTGCACTGGTAGCTACCCCTGAGGTCCAGCGCGCCATTGACGGGCGAGTACGTGTAAGCGCCCGAAGGCACCGGAAAGCCGTTGCGGTTAAAACACGAGCAGGCCGCCGCGTACACCACGCCGCGCGGGTCGAAGCGCGAAGTGCCGCCGTCCACGTGGTCGCCCTCCGAGCCCAGGGTAGGGTCGCCGTAGTAGGTGCCGTAGCTGAGGCTAGCCAGGCCGGGCGCAAACTGCGCCAGGTAAAAGTCGGAGCCCGCACTGGGGTTGTCGGGCGTGGTGCGCACGGCATTGGCCGTGGTGGGCATGCCGTGCGTGAAGCCGTTCTGGCTCACGAAGCCCGAATACGAGTAAACAGGGTTGATAAATCCGTTGACCTCGCCGCCCCAGCCGCAGGCGTAAATGCGGTCGCACTGGTCCACCAAAAAAGCCGTGGGCGAGATGTCAATCGTGCTGCGCCCGCTGCCGAACACCGTGCTCAGCAAGCGCTTATCGAGGTCGGGGCTGAGCTTTTGAATAAACTGCCGGCTGCCGGGGTTGCTGTACACGCCGGCGCTCACGGGCCAGGGGCCCAGAGTTTGGCCTAACACATATACCCCGCCATCGGCCCCGAGCTGCACGAAGAAAGCCTGGTCGTAGGCACTGGTACCCAAGTAGGTAGCGCGCTGCACAGCGCTGCCATCGGCCGCGATGCGAGCCACGAAGCCATCGACATTGCCCTGCGGGGCCGACTGGTAAGCGCCCGCCGTGCCGGGTAGGCCGGGGCTGAGCGTGCCCCCACCCACGTAGGCATTGCCGCTAGGGTCGAGCTGAATGGAATAGGCCGCATCGGCCGCGCTGCCGCCCAGGTAGCCGCTCCAGGTAAGCTGGTCGAGGGCGGGGGGCAGCTTCACCACCACCGCATCGCAGGCGCCGCCGCGGTAGCTGCTGCCGAAGCCGGCGGTAACCGGGAAGTTGAGCGAGCCCGACACCGAGGCCAGGTAAATATTGCCCTGCGCATCGGTGAGCACATCGCCGCGCAGCGCGTCGCCGTAGTTTTGGGGCAGCTGGCGGGTGGCCAGGGCGGGGTTATAGGCCGCAATGCCATCGTTGCCGCTGCCGCCCAGGTAGGTAGAGGCAGCTAGCGCGGTGCCCGCCGCATTGAGGCGCGTGATGATGAGGTCGGTGCCGCCGCTCACCCGGTACACGCCATCGTTGCCGGGGCCGAAGGGGCTGACGGCCACCCCGCCCGCGAAGCGGCGCTGCACGGCGCCACTCGTAACCGGGTAGTTGGTGGAGGAGGTGCTGCCCAGCACAATCAGCTCGTTCTGGGCATTCACCACCAGGCTGCTGGGAAAATCGTGGCCGCTGCCGCCCACGTACGTGGCCCACACCCGCGCCGCCGTGCCGTTGGCGCTGGTGTTGTATTTGATGAGCGCAATATCGATAAGCGCGGCAAACGTGGTTTGAAACGCGCCCGGCGAAGTAGGGTAGCTCGGCAGGGCAAACGAGTCGTCGAGCACAATACCGCCCGAGTACATGTTGCCCGCCGCGTCGTAGGTCGCCGTAAAGCCCCAGTTGCTGCCTTTTGCCCCCGAGTAGGTCGAGAAAATCACCGTGGGGTCAATCACCAGCGGCCGGCGGTGGTCGTAAGCCCCCAGCTCAAACGACACCAGGTTTTCCTCGGCCCGCAGGTGGTAGCGGCAGGCCACCGGCTGGTGCTGGCCGCCCGGCCCTAGCTGGTAGGCGTGCGGCGCCAGCTCGGTGAGCGCGCCCACGGTGGTGCCCACGTGCAGCTGGCCATCGGGGCTGAGGCTGAGGCTGCTGGCGCCCTCGTAGCGCAGCTGCACGCGGCTGGCATCGGCCCCGGCCGCCACCTCAAAATCGTATTCCAAGTGCTGCGTTTCGTTCTCATAAAAGTGCGCCGCCACGCCCGGCCAGGGCGCCTGGTAGCGCACCTGCCGGTAGCTGGGCACGGCGCTGGCCCAGTGGGTGGGGTCGTTGCCATGCAGATAGTTGCGCACCTCACCAGTCGCCTGAATAGGCGCTAAGGGAGTAGCAGCATCGGCCCCCACAAAGCGCACCCGCAGCTGATGGCCGCGGATGGGCGCTTCGTCTGCCGGGCTAGCGTCGGCTGGGGGCAGCGCCCTAGTTGCCGACTGAGGGCTAGCCGCGGCCGGGTGGCCGGGATGCTCCACGGGTTGCAGCAACACGTAGCGCAGGCCACCCGGCTCGAGGTAAAGGTGGCCGCCCGGCACAGCAGCGGCATAGCGCACGGCCGCCGGCCACTGGCCGCGGTTGGCCACAAACTCCAGGCTGCGCTCGGTGTCGGGGGGCGGGGCGGCTAGGCGGGGCAGGCTAGCGGGCGCAGTTTGGGCCCCGGCCGACAAGCTCAGGGTCAGGAAGCAAAGAATACCGGCGTAAAAGTTTTTGGGCATAAAAAACAGGCTGAGCTACTGCCTAGTAAAGCTAAGCGCCCGACGCAGATGCACCAACCCCGCCTGCGGCCCCGCCGGCCGTATTTTTGTGCCGGGTACCCGCCGATGGGTGCCTACCTCGCCGTGCGCCGCCTGCTAGCTTACCGTTTTACCTTATTTGTGCTGCTGGGCCTCCTCGGGAGCATGGCCGCCGAACGGCTATCGGGCGAGCAGCTGGCCCTGGCGCCGGTGCTCGCCCTCACGGTGCCGGGCTGGCTGGCCCTCACGGCGCTGCTGGCCGTGGGCTGGGCGCTGCGCCGCCGCCGCGTGGCGCTGCTGCCGCTGGCCGCGCTGCTTTTGGCTTGGCCGCAGGTGCAGCGCGGGCTGCCGCTGCACTGGGCCGGGCGGCGGGGGCTAGCCGCGATAGGTGCCCCGCCCGCGCCTCGCTCGCTGCGGCTGCTGTCGGCCAATGTGCGCATTTTCAACGTGTATGCCCACCTGCGCAAGGCCGACCCGGCGGCGCCCGCCAAGTTCATCAGCTGGCTGGCTGCCAGCCCGGCCGATGTGCTGTGCTTGCAGGAGTTTTACCAGGAGCCGTCCGGCGCGCGCACCCGCGACGGCGACTTGTTTCGGGTGGGGGAGAAGCTAGGGGAAGATATCGGCCGGCAAGCCTTTGTTTCTAAAAGCTTGACCAACAGTGCCGGTGCGCAATTCGGTATCGCTATTTTTTCGCGCCTGCCCATTGTGGGGCGGGGCGAGATTGCCTTTGGCCGCCTTAGCCAGAACCACGCGATGTGGGTTGACGTGGCCGGCCCTGGTACCGGCGACACAGTGCGCGTCTTCAATGTGCACCTGCAAAGCATGAGCATCGACGAAAACGACATTGTGACCGCTGGCTCCAGCAAAACCGGCCTGCGCCGCAAGGGCCGTGGCTTGCTGGGGCGCTTTGTGCGCGGCGCCACGGCCCGCGCCTGGCAGGCCGATACGCTGGTGGCCCACATCGGGCGCTCGCCCTACCCCGTGCTGCTGGCCGGCGACTGCAACGATTTGCCGTATTCGTACTCCTATAACCGCTTGGCCGGCCCGCTCCAGAATGCCTGGGCTAGCGTGGGCTGGGGCCCGGGCAACACCTACCACGGCCGGCTGCCGCCGCTGCTGCGCATCGACCAGCAGTTTGCCGGGCCGCGGTGGCGGGTGCTGGCCTGCCAGGTGCACACCGAAATCCCGTATTCCGACCACTTTCCGGTTGAGGCCGTGTACCAGCTAAAGTAGCGCTACTTCGGCGCCAGATGCTGAACTTTGCCGCACCTTCGCCGTTGGGTTATCTCCGACGCCCGCGCCAGGAGCCCGCGCCATCCAATCAGGCCGGGCGCTTCTGGCGTTTTGACTACTTAATAACATGTCGCTGACGCTTTATAACACGCTGACCCGTAAGAAGGAATCTTTCGCGCCCGTGCACCCGCCGCTGGTGGGCCTTTACCTCTGCGGCCCCACCGTGTACAACGATGCCCACCTGGGCAACGCGCGCGGCCCCATCGTGTTCGACGTGCTCACGCGCTACCTGCGCTACTTGGGCTACCAGGTCCGGTACGTGCGCAACATCACCGACGTGGGCCACCTGGTGGGCGATGGCGACGAGGGCGAGGACAAAATGGCCAAAGCCGCCCGCGCCCAAAAGCTGGAGCCCATGCAGGTGGCTCAGCACTACACCGTGCGCTACCGCCAGGCCATGAGCGCGCTAGGGTGCCTGCCGCCCGACATCGAACCCCAGGCTAGCGGCCACATCACCGAGCAAATCGGGCTGATTGAGGAAATACTAGGCCGCGGCCTGGCCTACGAAGCCAACGGCTCGGTGTATTTCGACGTGCCCAAGTACAACGCCGAGGGCCTTAACTACGGCCGCCTCTCAGGCCGCGTGGTGGAGGAGCTGCTGGCCGGCACCCGCACCGAGCTGGCCGGGCAGGACGAAAAGCGCTCGCCCACCGACTTTGCCCTTTGGAAAAACGCTAGCCCCCAGCATATTATGCGCTGGCCCTCGCCCTGGGGCGAAGGTTTCCCCGGCTGGCACCTCGAATGCTCGGCCATGAGCCGTAAGTACCTCGGTGCCGAGTTCGACATTCACGGCGGTGGGCTGGACCTCATGTTTCCGCACCACGAGTGCGAGATTGCCCAGAACGAGGCCTCGGCTACCCCCAGCGCCGGCGCCCGCTTCTGGCTGCACAACAACATGCTGACCGTAAATGGCCAAAAAATGAGCAAGTCGCTCGGCAACTTCGTGACCCTGAGCGAGATGTTTCAGGGCCAGAGTGCTGCGCTCTCACAAGCGTATTCACCCATGACGCTGCGCTTCTTCTTCTTGCAGGCGCAGTACCGCTCGCCCATCGACCTCTCGGACGATGCCCTGCAAGCCGCCCGCAAGGGCTTCCGCAAGCTCATGAACGGCCTGCGCCTGCTGGACGGGGACAAGCTAAAGGTGAAAGGGGATGAGGTCGCCGCCGTTGACGCCGATAAGCTGGCCGCCAACAGCCAGCAGCTCCTGGCGTTAAGCAAGAAGCCCTTCGAGTTTCTCAACGATGACCTGAACACACCCCGCGCCCTGGCCGCCGTGTTTGACCTACTCAAGCGCTTTAACACCCTAGCCACCAGCCCTGTCGCGCTGGCCGAAGTAAGCCCCGAGGCTGTGGCTGAGGCTAGCGCCGCTTACCGCGCGCTCGTAACGGACATCCTGGGCCTGCGCGACGAGCCCCGCGCCAGCGCTGAAGACTTGCTGACCCTCGCGCTGGGCTTCTACCAGGAAGCCAAGTCGGAAAAGGCCTACGATAAGGTAGACCAGATTCGCACGGCCCTCAAAACCCAGGGCATTGTCATCAAGGACACCAAAACCGGCGTGGAGTGGGCGTATAGCGAAGATTAACAGCGGTTTCAACGGGCCGTCGCGCCGGGCTTGCCGCCGGCGTGGCGCACTAATTTACTCATCCATCAATGCGGGCGCGCTGCTTCGGCAGGCTCAGCATGACAATCGTTTTCTATGCGTTTTCAACACGTTCGCGCTTCGTTGCTGGCCGTTGCCGGCCTAGCCCTTCTCACGGCCTGCCCGTCTGAAAAGCCGGCCGAAACGGCTAGCCAGCCGGCGGCGGCGGTGCCCGCCGCTACCCCGGCCTTCAATGCCGACTCGGCCTACGCCTACACGGCTAAGCAGGTGGCCTTCGGCCCGCGCGTGCCCAATACGCCGGCGCACGTGGCTTGTGGCAACTACTTGGTGGCTAAGCTAAAAAGCTTTGGGCTAAGCGTGCGCGAGCAGCCGTTTGAGGCCATGACCTTTGACGGCACTCAGATTAAGGGGCGCAACATTATTGCCCAGTATCAGCCCACGGCGGCGCGGCGCGTGGCCATTTTTGGGCATTGGGATACCCGGCCCTTTGCCGATGCCGACAAGCAGCGCAAAAACGCGCCCCTAGATGGGGCCAGCGACGGCGCCAGCGCCGTGGCCGTGGCCATGGAAATAGCGCGCACGCTCAGCCTGCAAAAAGACCAGCAGGCACCCAACGTGGGCGTAGATTTCATTTTCTTCGATGCCGAGGACTGGGGCTATGAGGCTGATACGCAGAAGGAAAAGACCAATCAGATTGACGAAAGCGATGGTAAGTCGTCGTGGTGCCTGGGCTCGCAATACTGGGCCAAGAACCTGGTGCCCGCCGGCTACAAGGCCGAGTACGGCGTGCTGCTCGATATGGTAGGCGCCAAAGACGCCCACTTCACCCGCGAGGGTACGTCGCTGCAAAACGCCCGCTCGGTGGTAGATAAAATCTGGAGCACAGCCACTAAGCTTGGGTACTCCGACTACTTCCTGTACAAGGACACGGGCGCCATTCTCGACGACCATGTGTACACCAATAAAGCTGGCGTGCCTACCGTGGACATTTACGACCACCCGGCGTTTGGCGAGGAGTATTTTCCGGCTTACCACCACGCCACGGCCGACAACATGAGCATCATCGACCGCAAAACGATGAAAGCCGTGGGCCAGACGATGTTGCAGGTACTCTACCAGGAATAGCCTGCGGGCTTTGAAACCCAAAAGAGGGGCTAGCCGAGTACCACTCGGCTAGCCCCTCTTTTTTATGGAAAAGCTACTCGGCTTATTTGGTGGCCGTAACTACGGCTACCTGCTCGGCCTGCTTCACGTAGCGCTGAATGTGAAAGACCAGGGCCTCCAGCACATCGGTGAGGCGCAGGCGCAGCCAGGGATACAGGGGGTTGGGCACGCGCACGGCCCCGGCATCGACCTGGCGGGCTAGCAGTAGCAGCCGCAGTAGCTCGTCGAGCTGGCGGTTGAAGGCCTCGACTACCGTGCCGGTGAGGCGGGTGCCGGTGGGCGAAAACTGTTTGGGCCGGCGCAACAGGTTGTCGCCCAGGCCATTCTTCTCCTGCGTGGTAGTAGTAAAGTAGCGCCCTAGCCAGCCGCTGCGCACCTGTTTGCCCGCCGCCGAGCCTTTGGCATGGGCCAGCCGCAGGTGGGCTTTAAGGCTGGGCAGGTAGTAGCCCCCCACAATGTTGAGGTGCTCCAGGCACTGGGCCGCACTCCATTTGTCGTAGGCCGGGCGGCGGTTGAGCTCCTCCGAGGAAAGCGGGCGCAGGCGTTGGTGAGAAAGCACGCGCAGTGCCAGCACCTGATTGGTGAGCTGGTCAAAAAATTCAGTTGTGTCGCGTGCAGAGGCACTCATAAAGCAAAGGATAGCGGGCAGAGCGGTCGGTTTAAGTTGTAATATTACGGCTTAGGCTGGGAAACCGGGCCGTTAGTACGAGTCGTTTCTTACTCCATTTATGTACAAACACGTTTACTTCCTAACTCGTTTGTTGGCGGTGGCAATCCTGGTGGTGGGTTGGGCGATGCCCGCCCGTGCGCAGGCCGTACCCAACCCCGGCGAGAAAATAGAAAACCTGGTAACCTTCGGCGCGCAGGCCCCCGTCACGAGCGGCGACGATGACTTTACGCAAACTTTCTTCTTTTTGGTGCCGGCCACCGAGCGGCGGCCCATTTACATCCGGGTTTTTGACCCCGATTGCGGCGGCCAGCTCGATGCCAAAGTTGGCCAGTTCAACACCCGCACCGAGTTTAGCCTCTACGGTGGGCCGGGCACGCACTCGGCCAAAGGCGCCACCGACCCGCGCCCGGCTAGCCCCGCCGTAGCGCCCAGCGGCCGCCTTATCAAGCAGCAGGTTTTCGGCGAAGACCCTAAATACGACGGCCAGTATTACAATTTTGGCCCGCTCAACCCACTCGAAGGCGAACTGGTCGAGCAGTTCCAGGGCTACGTGTACAAGGTGGTGGTGCGCGGGTTGAGTGGCAACGATGGCAACCTCTACCGCTTCTTTCTCAGCAGCAACCCGAGCCTGAATGTGCCCATCCCGGGCGGCAACGCGTTCACGTACGAATACTGCTTCCGCATTCCGGCCGCGCCAGTGGGGCGGGCCGTTACGGTGCACCTCTATCCATTTGCTAATGAGCGCGTAGTGAGCATCAAGCAAAGCAATTTTGACATCGACAACTCGGCTAAGCTGACTATCTTTAGCGTGGCTAAAAATGGCCACTCGGCCGCCGTGAGCGGCGATGGGCAGTGGACGAGCAGCGTGCTGCCCATCAACCCCAAAGAGTACGGCCTCTCGCTGGATTTTCGCCTGGTCAGCAAGTCCACGACCTTTAACGACGTTGTTTTCTACGTCACCGACCAGTACGACACGGCGCTGCCCTTCTTTGCCGTGCCGCTGGGCGGCCCGCCGCG
>CAYLNN010000078.1:0-10747 GCA_964385095.1 uncultured Hymenobacter sp. | reverse complement strand
TAAGTAGTCGGCCAAAAGTAAGCGCATAAAGCAACTAGGGGGTATTTTTGGGCTATGTTGCCAAATACCCCCTTAACCAGCGAGGAGCTTACTACCCTGGAAGCGTGTAGTTTACACGCCCGGCATCCACGCCAGCGCCGCCGTGCCCAAGCCATCCTAGGCCACCATCGCGGTCACTCGCTCACCCAGTTGGCGGCGTTTTATGCCGTGCGTTACGCCACCGTCCACGCCTGGCTACAAGCGTGGCTGGACGACGGCCTGGCGGGGCTGGCTGAGGGTAAACGGGCCGGCCGGCCACCCAAACTCGACGCGTCCGCTAAAAAAAAGTAGCCACTTGGCTAGGGACAGCCACCCAGCAACTGCGTACCTTTTTGCCCCGCTTGCACGCCGAGCAGGGCCTTACCCTGAGCCTGCGTACGCTCCGCCGGTTGGCCCGGCAGCTAGGCTACAGCTGGAAGCGCCTGCGCCGCAGCCTGCGCACCCGACGGGACACGCTGCTCTTTGGCTTCTTTCAGCAGGAACTAGCCCTGCTCCATCAGGCAGAGGCAGCTAAACAAGTAGCTGTTTACTATGTAGATGAATGTCGGGTCTCGCGGCAAGCCCCCGTGCCCTATGCCTGGCAGCTACGCGGCCAGCCTGCGGTCGAAGTGCCGGCCGAGCGCGGGGGCGGCGGCTATTCGCTACTCGGCTTTTGGCAACCTGGGGGGCCCGCGACCGGCGCGGCCTTCACGGGCCTAGTCAGTGAAACGGCCTGGACCGGGGAGCTCTTCGCCCAGGCTGTCGACGAATTTAGTCAGACCCTGACGGGGCCGACCGTGCTCGTGCTCGACAATGCCAGCATCCACCGCGCCGCTGCCGTGCACCAGCACCTAGCCACCTGGCGGAGCCGGGGGTTGCAGTTACAGTTCCTACCTGCGTACTCCCCCGAACTGAACCGGATTGAAATTCTGTGGCGCTTTCTTAAGCATTACTGGCTCACGCCGGCTGATTATCAAACACTTGACACCTTGCGAGAGCGGTTAGACTACATCGTCAAGCACATTGGCACTGAATATACGGTTACTTTTGTCTGACTACTTAAAGTAGGGCATTGGCTTACGTGTCTATCCATAAGAAAGCCTCGCTAATAAATTTAGCGAGGCTTTCTTATGGCAGCAGCGGCTACGGAAGCGGCTTGCGCGACACGTATACTACGGCGGCTGATTGCAAGCCATTTTCGGGTTGGCAGGCAGCGCAGGCCTGGGCATCGCGGTGCTCGCAGCTAGCGACGGCCACGTACAGCCGATTTTGAGCGTCTAGATACAAGCTGCGTACCACGTGCTTGCCGGGTAAGGTCAACGTCGATTTTATACTGGCCCCAACCCGAAATAACTCGGAAGGCTCTGAATAATAAGTGGTAGAGTTGGGCGATATAGGCGAATACTTGAGCTTGTATTGGTAGGCTACCCCAGTAGCCTGCACCGAATCGACGCGCTGCCGCAGGCGCCCAAAAGCATAATACTGAGCGGCAGATGCTCCCGTCCAGGTGCGGCCCCGGTCGGGGCTGTAGTAATCGCCCCGCCCGGCTACCTGGTTGCCGCGTGCGTCGGCGGTCGCCTTATTTAGCGCCACCAACGTATCGTGGCGGGCCACTAGGGCCTGCTTTTCAGTCGCAAAGTCAAACGTTTTGTGCCAAGTTGCCCCCTTGTCAGTGGTGTAGTAGGCATCCTTGTAGGTGGTCACAACCAGCGTACTATCCAGGTTGCCAAAAACGGCGTTGGCAACCCGGCCCTTCGGGATTTCTAGCTTTACCCAGTCGGGGTCTTCAGTGGGGGTAGGGGCATCGCTGGTGTGGTGCTGGCAAGCCGTGGTTGCCAGGGCAACGGCTAGTAACGAGAGAAAAGGTTTGGCCCGCATGGAGGAAAACGGTAGAAAGAGTACGCAAGTATACGAAAAGAGCCCGCAGCAAATGCCGCGGGCTTAAACACTTAAGTGGCTCGTAGCCCTACGGAAACTTCGGAAACTTATCGAAATCGGGCTTGCGCTTCTCCAGAAAGGCATTTTTGCCTTCCTTGGCCTCGTCGCTGAGGTAGTAGAGCAGCGTGGCGTTGCCGGCCAGCTCCTGAATGCCGGCCTGGCCGTCGAGCTCGGCGTTGAAAGCCGACTTGAGCAGGCGCAGCGACAAGGGGCTTTTCTCCAGCATTTTGTGGCACCAGGCCACGGTAGTTGCTTCGAGTTGGTCGAGCGGTACTACTTTGTTTACCAGGCCCATATCGAGGGCTTCCTGGGCATCGTACTGGTCGCAGAGAAACCAGATTTCGCGGGCTTTTTTCTGGCCCACCACCCGGGCGAGGTAGCTAGCCCCAAAGCCCCCGTCGAACGAGCCCACGTTGGGGCCAGTCTGGCCAAAGCGGGCGTTGTCGGCCGCGATGCTCAGGTCGCACACCACGTGCAGCACGTGGCCGCCGCCGATGGCCCAGCCCGCCACCATCGCCACCACGGGCTTGGGAATGCTGCGAATCATCTTTTGCAGGTCGAGCACGTTGAGGCGCGGCACGGTATCCTGGCCAATGTAGCCGCCGTGGCCGCGCACGCTCTGGTCGCCGCCCGAGCAGAAGGCGCGCCCGCCCTCGCCGGTGAGGATGATGACGCCGATGTCGGTGCGGTTGCGGCAAATGTCCATGGCCTCAATCATCTCATCGACCGTGAGCGGGGTGAAGGCGTTGTGCACCTGCGGCCGGTTGATGCTGATTTTAGCAATGCCCCCGTGCTGGGAGAACAGGATTTCCTGGAATTCCTTAATAGGTTTCCATTCAATGGTAGTACTCATGTGGTAAGTGCTTTGCGAAACTCTGCCAACTCTGCGAAACTCTGCGCTAAAAATATTCGCGCAGAGTTTCGCAGAGTTGGCAGAGTTTCGCAGGGGTTAGGAAAAAGCAGCTTTTACAGCCGCCCGGTAGGCTTCAAAAAATGCCGCGTTGGTCTTCGAGTCAGTAAAGATTTCGAGCACCGCTGCGCCACTTTCGGCCGCAAAGAAAACCGGCAGCGCGGCTTCCAGTTCGGCAAAGGATGTCACGGGCAGGTAGCGCAGGCTAAAGTCACGGCACAGGTTTTCGGCCGTGAGCGCCTGAGTGGTTTCAAAAAACTCGGCCAGCTCGGGCTGTTGGCGCGGCCCGTCGATGAGCCGGAAAATGCCCCCGCCGTGGTTATTGAATAGCACCACCCGCAGGTTGGGCGTGGGGTAATTGTGCCAAAAGGCGTTGCGATCGTAGAAAAAAGCCACGTCGCCGGTCAGCAGCACCACCGGCCGCTCGGGCTGGGCCAGCGCCGCGCCCACGGCCGTCGAGTTGCAGCCGTCGATGCCGCTGGTACCGCGGTTGGCAAACACGTCGATTTGCCGGCCTTCGGGCAAGCCAATGATGTTGGCGTAGCGCACGGCCATGCTGTTGGCCAGGTGCAGGGCCGTGCCTTTCGGCAGGCCAGCCAGCGCCCGCCGAAAGGCCGAAAACTCGTTGAACGGCTGGTCGGTAGCCGCGAAGAAGCCAGCCAGGAAGCTAGCGGCGGCCGCATCGGCCCGCTGCCAGGTGAGAGCGGGCGCGGTGGAGCCAATTGGGTTCGAGGCAGTTGCCGCAGCGGTAGAGAAGGAGGGATCGGAAACTCCGGACCCGTTACAGTCTTTGATTTCGAAGACTGCCAATTGCTGAAAAAACGTGGCCGGAGCTACCCGCACAATGCGCGTAAGGCTGCGAAACGTATCGGCTACTTCACCGGCTGCTTGCAGATGCCAGTGCTGGGCTGGGGCCGCGTCGCGCAAAAAGATTTTCAGGCTTTTAGAAATCAGCGACTGCCCGAAGGTGATGAGCAAATCGGGCTTCAGCGCCGCCTTGTCTTCCTTCGACAAGCCCGCCAGGAAAATATCCTGCCGCCGCACGGCCGGCACGCCGCCGAGATTGGTAATGACGTCGGCCACCACGGGCACCTGGTGCGCTTCGGCAAGCTCGTAGAGCGCAGTCGTGAGGCTAGCGCTGGCGGCTTGCTGGCCAGCCACTACCAGCACCCGGCCCGCCGCCCGCAGCTGTTGGCGCAGGTCCAGAATCTCGGCCGGAGGCAGCACCGTGTGAGCGGGGTTTTCGCGAATGATTTTTACCGATTGCTCATAGCTCACTTCCTCGCCGGCTTTGGGGTAGAAGGGCTCGCGCAGCGGCACATTTACGTGCACCGGGCCAGCCGGACCGGCTTGCGCTAGGTTGATGGCCTCATTGAGCAGCCGCTCGGCGTGCCACTTGGCGTCGGGGTGCGAGGTATCGGCCGGGAAGTCGAACGTACCCTTGGCGTGCGCCCCGTAGAGGTCGCGCTGCCGGATGGTTTGGCCGTCGAGCTGGTCTACCCACTCGGGCGGTCGGTCGGCGGTGAGCACGAGCAGTGGAATTTGCTGGAAAAACGCCTCCGCCACGGCGGGCGCGTAGTTAAGGCCCGCCGTGCCGCTGGTGCACACCAGCACCACCAGGCGCCGCGTAGCCTGGGCCAGGCCGAGCCCGATAAACGCCGCCGTTCGCTCGTCGGGCACTACGCGCAGCCGGCCCTGGTAGGCCGGGTGCCGCGCAAACGCCAGCGTGAGCGGCGCCGAGCGCGAGCCGGGCGACAGAATAACATCAGTAATGCCGTGCTGGGCGCAGATTTCGGCAATGTTGAAAACAGCTTGGAGCGGATTCATTTAGCAGTCAACAGTTATCAAGTAACATTAACAAAACGAGGCGAACGCGAATGGTGCGCGAGCTGAAAAAGCAAGAGAAAATATAGCTCTTAGATGATACCTGTTACTTGTTAACTGAGCACTGTCGCTACGGTCGCTAGCTTTAGCTCGGTTTCCTGCCACTCGCGGGCCGGGTCGGAGTCGACGGTGAGGCCGGTGCCCGCGTAGAGAATGGCGGTGGTGGGGCGCAGCTGGAGGCAGCGCAAATTCACGAAAAGCCGCGACACCCCCGGGCCAGCCACGTTCACCGGCCCCAAAAAGCCGCTGTAGTAGGCCCGGTCGTAGCCTTCGTGCGCTTGCAGAAAGGCGAGCGCCGCCGCCTTAGGCATGCCGCCCACGGCCGAAGTAGGGTGCAGCAGGCGCAGCATATCGGTGCCGAGTGAGGTGGGTGAAGGCACGTTTTGGAGGTCTACCTCAAAGTCGGTGCGCAAGTGCAGCAGGTCGCCTGCCACGGCGGTGCGCGGGCCCGACTCGTGGTACTCGCGCAGCCGCAGCTGCTTGAAGCAGCTCACGATGTAGCGCGCCACCAGGGCCTGCTCCTCGATTTCCTTTTGCCGCCAAATAGCCGCCTGCGGCAATTCGCCGGGCACGAGCGGCTGCGTGCCGGCCAGGGCCATGGTGTGAAACTGGCCATCGGCCGTGACCTCGGCCAGCACCTCGGGCGAGGCGCCTAGCCAGGTACCTACGCCCGGCACGCTCACCAGCGACACAAAGGCGCGCTCGTACTTCCGGCTCAGTTTCTCAAAGGCAACCAGCGGGTCGAAGCCCGTCGGCAGCGGGCGGTGCGCTACCCGCGACGACACCACTTTCACCACTTCCTTAGCCTCAATAGCGGCCACCCCGGTGCAAACCAGCTGCGTGTACTCGGCCTGGGTGGCGGCGGCCGGGGCGGGCTGCGCGCTGTAGTGCCAGGCCAAGTCAGTTGGGGTAGGCAGGGCGAGCCAGGCCGCGATGTTGGGCACCAGGTCGCGAGCTGCGGGCGCGATGCGTACTACCTCGGGCTGGGCCAGGTCGTATTGCACATCGGCGGGCAGAAAAAGCGCCGGGTTGTGGTCGGAGTCGCGAAACGGAAAAAAAGCAAAGCCGGCGGGTGCCTGGGCATCGAGCGCGGGCGGCAAGCCGGTATAAGTAGCTTCGAGCGAGCGGGCCACTAGCAGGCGCGGCTGGCTAGCCCCCGGCTCGCGCCAGACGGCCAGCGGCCGGCCGGTGCGCAGGGCCCCCGCCGCAAGGTGGCGCAGGCGGCCCGCCGCGGCGCGGCCGTCCGCGGCGGGCCAGGCGAGCTGCCGGGGTTCGGGGCCGCGCATCAGGCCCGCTTGTCGGTGGCGGGCAGGTCAATCACGGCCATCGTAATGCGGCTGACGCACACGAGCGCGCCGGTTTCTTCGTGCGTAATGCGGACTTCCCACACCTGCGTAGTGCGGCCCACGTGCAAGGCCGAGGCGCGGCCACGCACCCAGCCATCGCGCACGCCCTTGATGTGGTTGGCGTTGATTTCCAGCCCCACGCAGGTTTTTTTGGTCACGTCGATTCGGGTAGCGGCCCCGATGCTGCCCAGCGTTTCGGCCAGGGCTACCGAGGCGCCGCCGTGCAATAGGCCCATAGGCTGGTGGGTGCGGCTATCGACGGGCATGCGGCCTTCGAGGTAGTCGTCGTGTAGGGCGGTAAGCTCAATGCCCAGCGCGTCGGCCAGGGTAGGGCGGTGGGCCACCCAGGTTTTTACGTCGTCGAGAGTCATAAGAAGAATAAAGACGGCCAAAGCCGCCAGCAGGCCTTAGTACGGCGTACCAAAGGAAGCGGATTGGGAGAGGGTAGGTTTAATACCCAGCTCTTAGCTGACCACTTTCGTTTGGGCTGCCAGCAGCTAGCAGTTGCCCGGCCCGCGCCCGGCGTGTTACTTTCACCGCAAAACTACTTGACTTTCCGCCCGTGCCCGTTCAGCAGCTTTACCTCCTTCGCCACGGCCAGACCGATTTTAACGTGCGCGGCATTGTGCAGGGCAGCGGCGTCGACTCCGACCTCAACGACACGGGGCGCCAGCAGGCGGCGCGCTTTTGGGCGGCCTACCGGCAGGTACCCTTTGCGCGCATCTATACCTCGGGGCTGCGGCGCACCCAGCAGTCGGTGCAGCGCTTTATCGACCTGGGCATTCCGCACGAGCAGCACGCTGGCCTCAACGAAATCAGCTGGGGCACCCGCGAAGGCACCCGCATCACGCCCCAGGAAGACGCCGAATACGCCTACGTGCTCGCCGAGTGGGCCGCCGGCAACCCCGAGGCCCGCCTCACCGGGGGCGAAAGCCCGGCCGAAGTAGCCGCCCGCCAGCGCCCCGTGGTCGAGCTAATTCAAAGCCGGCCCGCAGATGAGATTATACTCGTGTGTATGCACGGCCGGGCCCTGCGCGTACTGCTGTGCCAGCTGCTGGGCTACCCGCTCAGCTGCATGGAAGGCTTCGAGCATCACAACCTGGGTTTATATAAGCTGCACTACACTGGCTCGCGCTACACGGTGCGCAACTTTTTGGATGTAAGCCACTTGGCGGTGTGAAAACGTTTGTCAGGCGCCGTTACCTTCCTTATAAAGGCTGGCTCGTCCAACTTGCTGGCCCCCCGGCTGGTATTGGCGCCAATTTTTGCCCTAATTTTGGCTTTCTTAACTCTGAATACCAACCGCGCAGCCCCGACCCATCATGGCCGTAGTAATTAAAATGCCCAAAATGAGCGACACGATGACCGAAGGTGTCATCGCGGCCTGGCTCAAAAAAGTAGGTGATAACGTAAAATCGGGGGATGTCCTGGCCGAAGTCGAAACCGACAAAGCCACGATGGAGCTCGAAAACTACGACGACGGCACCCTGCTTTACGTTGGCCCCAAGGAAGGCGAGGCCGTGGCCGTCGATGGCGTGCTAGCCATCGTGGGCCAGCCGGGCGAAGATTACGCTAGCCTGCTTGGCGGCCAGCCAGCCGCGGCTGCTCCAGCTCCTCAGCCGGCCCCTGCTCCGGCGTCCGCCCCAGCCCCGGCGCCCGTAGCGGCGGCCCCCGCGCCCAGTGCGCCGGCTGCGCCCGCCAATGGCAAGAAAGCCACGGTGGTGCGCATGCCCAAAATGAGCGATACCATGACCGAAGGCACCATCGCCGCCTGGCTCAAGAAGGTGGGCGATAAGGTGAAGTCGGGTGATGTGCTGGCCGAAGTCGAAACCGACAAGGCTACCATGGAGCTGGAAAACTACGAAGATGGTATCTTGCTTTACACGGGCCCCAAGGAGGGCGAAGCCGTGGAAGTAGATGGCGTACTGGCTATCATTGGTGAGGAAGGCGCTGATATCCAGGCTCTCCTGAATGGGCAGAGCGGTGGCGGAGCCTCCGCGGCCCCGACCGAGGCCGCAGCTCCGGCTCAGCTTGCGGCGGCACCCGCTGCCGAGCCGGCCAGCACCGGCCGCCTGCTAGCTTCGCCGCTCGCCAAAAGCATTGCCAAAGACAAAGGCGTGGATCTGCGCCAGGTGAAAGGCACCGGTGAAAACGGCCGCATTGTGGCCCGCGACCTCCAAAGTACACAGCCCCAGGCTAGCCAGCCCGCTGCTGCTTCGACTGCCCCAGCGCCGGCCCCGAGCGAGTATATCCAGGCGGCGCTGCCCGAGCAGCCGGCCGCTAAGCCAGCTGCGGCCGCGGCTCCGGCGGCTACCGAAGGCACCTACACCGATACGCCCGTATCGCAGATGCGCAAGGTGATTGCCAAGCGCTTGTCCGAGAGCCTGTTCACGGCGCCGCATTTCTATCTCACGATGGAGATACTGATGGACAAGGCCATGGAAGCCCGCGGGCGCATGAATGAGCTGTCGCCCGTGAAGCTGTCGTTCAACGATATGGTTATCAAGGCATCGGCGGTGGCGCTGCGCCAGCACCCGGTTATTAATTCGTCGTGGCTCGGCGATAAGATTCGCCAGAATAAGGTCATCAACATCGGCGTAGCCGTGGCCGTCGAGGAGGGCCTGCTGGTGCCCGTAATCCGCACCGCCGACCAAAAAGGCCTGGCGCAGATCGCCACTGAAGTAAAAGAGCTAGCCGGCAAGGCCAAGAGCAAGAAGCTCCAGCCCGCCGAGTGGGAGGGCAGCACCTTCACCATCTCCAACCTCGGCATGTTCGGCATCGAGGAGTTTACCGCCATCATCAACCCGCCGGACGCCTGCATCCTGGCCGTGGGCGGCATCAAGCAGACGGCCGTGGTAAAAGATGGCCAGCTAGCCATCGGCAACGTGATGAAGGTGACGCTGAGCTGCGACCACCGCGTGGTGGACGGCGCGAGCGGCGCAGCCTTTCTTCAGACGCTGAAAGGCCTGCTGGAAGACCCCATGCGGATGCTTATCTGAGTCATTTAACAAGTATCAAGTGACAGTTAACAGGTGGTTGGGCTTGCAATGCTGCCGGCTCAGCCACCTGTTTTGTGTTGATTGCCAAAGAATTGTTAAATGTTAATTGCTACCTGTTAAATGACAAAAATTCGCTCCACGACCGTGCTTGGTGTACGCCACAACGGCCAGATTGCTCTCGGGGCCGACGGCCAGGCCACGATGGACAAGCACGTCGCCAAAAACAACGTGCGCAAAGTGCGCCAGCTCAACGACGGCAAAGTCGTGACTGGCTTCGCGGGCTCCACGGCCGACGCGTTTATGCTGCTCGACCGCTTCGAGGAAAAGCTCTCGGCCTACGGCAATAACCTCAAGCGCGCCGCCATCGAGCTAGCCAAAGACTGGCGCAAAGACCAGTACCTGCGCAAGCTCGAAGCCATGATGGTGGTGGCCGATAAGGATGAGCTGCTCATCGTGAGCGGCACCGGCGACGTGTTGGAGCCCGACATGGACGTAGCCGCCATTGGCAGTGGGGCCATGTACGCACAGTCGGCCGCCTTAGCCCTCAAGAAGCACGCCCCGCATCTCACCGCCCGCCAAATGGTGGAAGAGTCGCTGCACATCGCGGCCGATATCTGCATTTATACCAACCACAATTTGATTATCGCCGAGCCGGCGTAAAGCTGATTCTGATGGAAGCGCACGTAAAGTTTACCGCTGTATTTGAGTTAGTTGCTGAAGGTGGCTACTCAGCCTACATTGAAGAGATTCCGGGCGTGAATACGCAGGGTGAGACAGTAGAGGAAGCCCGTGCAAACCTGCGTGAGGCCTTAGAACTAGTACTTGAAGTACGTCGCGAATTAGCCGAAGAGCAGCAAGTTGGCCGCTCGGTTATTCGCGAGAGCATTCAGCTAGCTGCTGCCTAAATGAAGCGCCGTGATTTAGTGCGATATCTTGAACAGCACGGCTGCGTACTGAAACGCGAAGGTGGCAGTCATTCCGTTTTTGTAAACCCAGCCCTCAAAACAGTTTCAGCCGTGCCGCGCCACACTGAAATAAAAGGTCCAACCGCGCTCAAAATTTGCCGCGACCTGGAAATTCCAGCGCCGGCCAATGTAAACTAGTTCTCATGCACATTACCAATTTCCTCAAGCACCACTACCGCCACTTCAACGCTGCGGCGCTCATCGACGCGGCCGATGGCTACAACAAGCACCTCGCCGAGGGCGGCAAAATGATGATTACCCTGGCCGGCGCCATGAGCACCGCCGAAATGGGCATTCAGCTGGCCGAGCTTATTCGGCAGGATAAGGTGCAGATTATCAGCTGCACGGGCGCCAACCTGGAGGAAGATATCTTCAACCTCGTGGCCCACGACTTCTACGAGCGCGTGCCCAACTACCGCGACCTCACGCCCGCCGACGAGCACGAGCTGCTCAAGCGCCACATGAACCGCGTCACCGACACCTGCATTCCGGAGGAGGAGGCCATGCGCCGCATCGAGCACACGGTGCTCAAGTTCTGGGAGCAGGCCGATGCCGAAGGCAAATCGTATTTCCCGCACGAGTTTTTCTACCAGATTTTGCTTTCGGGCGAGCTGGAGCAGTACTACCAGATCGACCCCAAAGACTCGTGGATGCTGGCGGCGGCCGAAAAAAACCTGCCCATCATCT
>CAYLNN010000077.1:0-11483 GCA_964385095.1 uncultured Hymenobacter sp. | reverse complement strand
GCTCGCGCACCACCGCCAGGGCCTGCGTGCCGATGGAGCCCGTGGAGCCCAGCAGCGCCAGCGACTTGGGCGCCGTTTGTTGAGAAAAAGAATCCGTCATTCAGAAGGGTTGGGAATAGAAATCCAAAGGTAGGGCCGGCCCCGTGGCCTTAACCTGCGCCTTATCCATTTGGGGCCGGTGCCCGTACAGCAAGGCGCGGCCCGCCGCCACTACTTTCCTTCTACTTCTTTTCCACTCCGATGTCCGTTAAACTCAAACCGCTCGACCAGCAAGTTATCGTCATTACCGGTGCCACCAGCGGCATTGGCCTGGCTACGGCCCGCGCCGCTGCCAAGGCCGGCGCCCGCCTCGTGCTGGCCGCCCGCTCGCAGCCCGACCTCGACACCGTGGCCCGCCAGCTGGGCGGCCGCGTGGTGACGGTGGCTGCCGACGTGGCCGACCCGGCCGCCGTGCGCCGCATTCACCACGCTGCGCACGCCAATTTCGGCGGCTTCGATACCTGGGTCAACAATGCCGGCGTGGGCATGTGGGGCAAGCTTGAGCAAGGCAACCTCGAAGACTTTAAGCGTTTGTACGACACCAACTTCTGGGGCATTGTAAATGGCTCACTCGAAGCCATTAAGCACCTCAAAAAGCACGGCGGCGCGCTCATCAACCTAGGCAGCGTGGTGAGCGACGTAGCCGTACCCATCCAGGGCATGTACGCCTCGAGCAAGCACGCCGTGAAGGGCTTCACCGATGCCCTGCGCATCGAGCTGGCCGATGAGAAAGCGCCTGTGTCGGTAACGCTTATCAAGCCGGCCGCCATCAATACGCCCTTTCCCGAGCACGCCCGCAACTACCTCCCCGAAAAGCCCAAGCTGCCCCAGCCGGTGTACGCGCCCGAGGAAGTGGCTAACGCTATTCTGCACGCCGCCACGCACCCCATGCGCGACGTATTCGTGGGCGGCGGCGGCAAAATCATGAGCAGCGTGAACAAGTACGTGCCCGGCGTAATGGACTGGGTAGAAGCCAAAACCGGCGTGGCCCAGCAAAAGCAAGAAGGCACCCGGGCCGTAGACCCCGCCGGCTCGCTGCATCGCCCCAATGGCCCCCACGCCAAAGTACAGGGTAATAACCCCGGCCACGTCATGCACACCAGCCTCTACACCCGCGCCCGCCTCAACCCCGTGGTGGCCGGCGTAGCGGCCGCTACCGGCTTGGCGGCGGCCGTGGGCCTGTACCTGGCAACCAAAGCCCCGCTTAAGGATGCCGGCTTTCCCGTCGAATCGGGCAAGGAGCCCCGCGTACCGGTGACGGATAACTAAGTTAATAGCCGGGCCAGCGCTAAAAACCCACCTGTGAGATTCTATTTCGCAGGTGGGTTTTTAAATGCACTAGCAAAAGTGTCCCGGCTACTTCACGCTTAGCTCCTTCACCGGGCTTTGCGGGGCTAGCAGCTTGCGGCTTTTCTGCACTACCACGGCCTTGGGCACCGTGAAGGTGGCCGACTGCCGGATATCCAGCGACGAGGCACCGGCGCGGGCCGTGTAGGTGCCGGCGTCGGTCTGCCAGGCCTCGGCGGCGGGGTTGTACGAGGCCAGGTCGGCGGCCGTGAGAGTGAAGGTGAGCGTCTGCGACTGGCCAGGGGCTAGCAGGCCGGTTTTGGCAAAGGCGCGCAACTCGCTTTCGGGCTTGGCTAGCGTGCCTTTGGGCGCGTGCACGTAGAGCTGCACTACTTCCTTGCCGGCTACGGTGCCCTTGTTCGTCACCTTAAGGCTAGCCGTAATTTTGCCGGTTAGTGTGGCCGCGCTGAGTTGCAGCTTGTCGTAGGTGAAGGTGGTGTAGCTTAGGCCGTAGCCAAACTCGTAGGCCGGCTTCACCTGGAAGGTATTGTAGTAGCGGTAGCCCACGTAAATGCCTTCGGCATAAGAGTTTTCCGAAGGCTTGCCCATGAGCCCACCGCCCGCGCCGCCGGAGCCATCCAGCAGCTTGCCCGGAAACTCGCTGGCGTACGGCACGTCGGTATAGGCCATCGGAAACGTAGTGGCGAGTTTGCCCGAAGGCGCTACCTGGCCGCTGAGCACGTCGGCCAGCGCGTGGCCACCCTCCTGGCCCGGCTGCCAGGTTAGCAAGATGGCGTCGACCTGGCTGCGCCAGCTAGCCACCTCTACCACGCCGCCGGTATTGAGGACGACCACTACTTTCTTGCCCTGCGCGTGAAACGCAGCGGCCACCTGCTTGAGCAGCGCCTGCTCGGCCCTGGTGAGGTCGAAGTCGTCGGTCACCTTGCGGTCGCCGCCCTCGCCGGCGCTGCGGCCTAGCGTGACGATGGCCACGTCGGCCACCTGGGCCTGCTGCTCTACCAGCGTGGCGTTGGGCACCATTTCGGCAATCACGGGCGCTGGGTCGAGCAGGCCCCGCTGCTTGGGCAGCTTGGCTTTTTCGGCCTGCAAGTACTGGGCGTAGGCCTGGCTAGGGGCCGCCGCCACGGTGTAGCCCGCGCTGGTGAGGCCCTGAGCCAGCGAGATGGTGTAGGCGCGGTTTACGTCGCCGCTGCCGGTGCCGCCCGCAATGAGATTGTAAGACGTGTTGCCAAACAGCGCCACCTGGTGGCCGGCCGCAATGGGCAGCGTACCGGCCTCGTTGCGCAGCAGCACCATGCTTTCGGCGGCGGCCTGGCGGGCCACGGCGGCGTTGGCTTTCAGGGCCGGCTGGCTGCTGTACTTATAGCCTTTGAAGGTGGGCGACTTGAGTACCAGCTCCAGCACGCGGGTTGCGTTCACGTCGAGCTGGGCGGGCGTGAGCTGGCCGCTTTTAAGCGCCGCCAGAATGGCCTGGGTCTGCTTAGCGGTGCCGGGCTCCAGTAGGTCGTTGCCGGCCTTGAGTTGGGCCACCGGGTCGGAGCCGCCGTACCAATCGGTCATCACGAGGCCCTTAAAGCCCCATTCCTGGCGCAGCAGGCTCGTGAGCAAGTCGTGGCTTTCGGACGTGTAGGTGCCGTTTATCTTGTTGTACGACGACATCACGGTCCAGGGCTGCGACTTTCTAACGGCCAGCTGAAAGCCCTTGAGGTAGATTTCGCGCAACGCCCGCTCATTGATGTGCGAGTTGAGCTGCATGCGGTTAAATTCCTGATTGTTAAGCGCAAAGTGCTTGATGCTGGTGCCCACGCCGTTGCTCTCGATGCCATTGACGAAGGCCGCTGCCACGCTGCCCGCCACCACGGGGTCTTCGGAGTAGTACTCGAAGTTGCGGCCCCCTAGCGGGTTGCGGTGAATGTTCATGCCCGGCGCCAGCAGCACGTCGATGCCAAAGTCGCGCACCTCGCTTCCGAAGGCCACGCCCACGCGGTGCACCAGCGTGGTGTCCCAACTGGAGGCCAGCAGCGTGGCCACCGGGAAGGCCGTGGCGTAGTACGTCTTGGTGCTGTCCTTGCCCCGAATGGCGTCGATGCGCACGCCCGCCGGGCCATCCGAAAGCGTGAGCGAAGGAATGCCGAGCCGCGCAATGGCGTGGGTGCGGCCGGCCGCGCCGGGTACTTTTTCGGGCACCTCGCGGTCGCCGGGGTCGCCGGGCGGTAGCATCCCGGCCGGAAAGCCCGACGGATAGAAGCCCATGCCGACCACCAGTTTTACCTTTTCCTCGGGCGTGAGGGCGGCCAGAATTTCCTCGATACTGGCCTTGCCGAGCTGCGGCGGGCTGGCGGTTTGGGCGTGACCGGGGATGGCGGTGGCCAGTAAGGCGGCTAGCGCCGCCCGGCGCAGGGCCGGCGGCATACCAGTAGTAGGACGTGAAAAGAGATGAGGACGGGTGGGCATAAGGCGGAGTGTGGAAATGGTGAGAAAGCAAGAAAGACCAGTATTGCCCGGAGGCAAAAAATCGTCGGCGCGGTATGCAAGGCGAATGCCGGCGCGGGTTGGCTTGGGCAATAGTACACCACTTTGATGATACTAACCAGCTTACCAGCCTGCAATTGCTGAGAAAAAACGCGTAGTGCGACTGCCGGCCGGGGCCACAGCAGGCTGGCTGGCCCGCGGCAAGGCTGGCGCGCTGCCCCGCTAGCCCATACCTTCGGCCACGAGCGGCGTTGGCCGCAGCTGAGTTGCTTTTTCCCACCCCCGATTCTCTTTTTTGCTTCATGCAACACGTATCCATTCGCGCCCGGGCGCTGCTCGCGGCGGCGCTGTTTTGCGCCGCGGCTGGCGCGGCCCAGGCCCAAAAAGCCAAGCCTGGCGCCCGCGCCGCTGCCAGCCCCAATACCCAGCAGCCGTTGCTAGCCCACGAGGCCGAAATCACGGCCCTGCTCGCCAAGCTGACCCTGGAGGAGAAGGTGCACATGATTCACGCCAATTCGGCCTTCGCCGCCGGGGGCGTGCCGCGGCTGGGCATCCCGGAAGTGATGACTTCCGACGGCCCGCACGGCGTGCGCCCCGAGCAGGGCCGCAACTGGAAACCGCCCGTGGGCGCCAACGACGCCGGCACGTACATGCCCACCAACAACGCCCTGGCCTCGACCTGGAACCCCGCCCTGACCCGCGCCTACGGCACGGTGCTGGGTAGCGAAGCCAACGCCCGTGGCAAGGACATCATTCTGGGCCCCGGCATTAACATTGTGCGCGCCCCGCTCAACGGCCGCAACTTTGAGTACTTCAGCGAAGACCCGTTTCTGGTGTCGAAAATGGTGGTGGGCTACATCCAGGGCGTGCAAAGCCAGGGCGTATCGGCTTGCGTGAAGCACTACGCGGCCAACAACCAGGAAACGCACCGCGACGACATCGACGTGAACATGAGCGAGCGGGCGCTGCGCGAAATCTACCTGCCGGGCTTCAAAGCCGCCGTGCAGCAGGGGGGCGTGTACTCGCTCATGGGCTCCTACAACAAGTTTCGGGGCACCTACGCCACCGAAAATGCCTACCTGATGAATACCATCCTGAAAGGGGAGTGGGGTTTCAAGGGATTGGTAATGAGCGACTGGGCCTCGGTGCACAACACCCAGGAAGCGCTGCGCAACGGCACCGACCTCGAAATGGGTACCGACCTGTTCCTGATGTACAGTGGAGTTGACCAGAGCAAGGCCACCGCCAGCGCCGGCGGCTCCGCCGCGCCCGCCCGCAGCCTCTACGACCGCTTTTACCTGGCTGACCCGGCCCTGGCGGCCATCAAAAAAGACCCCTCGCTCGTGCCGCTGCTCGACGACAAGGTGCGCCGCATTCTGCGCGTGATGTACGCCACCCACCAGCTCGGCCCCGCCAAACGCCAGCCCGGCGCCTACAACACCCAGGAGCACCAGGCCACCGCTCTTAAAGTAGCCGAGGAAGGCATTGTGTTGCTCAAAAACGAAGGCAACCTGCTGCCGTTCAAAAAGTCGGTAAAAACAGTGGCCGTCATCGGCGCCAATGCTACCCGCGAAAACGCGATGGGCGGCGGCAGCGGCCAGGTGAAGGCCAAGTACGAGATTTCGGCGCTGCAAGGCATTAAGAACGAGCTGGGTAGCGGGGTGAACGTGACCTACACGCCCGGCTACACCATTGCCCGCGACCAGAAGGCCGACCCGCAGCTTATGCAGCAGGCCGTGGCCGCCGCCAAGGCCGCCGACGTGGTGATTTACGTGGGTGGCTCCGTCCACGGCTACGACTACAGCAAGTGGAGCGACAACGCCTACGACGCCGAGGGCGTCGATAAGCCCGACATGAACCTGCCCTTCGGCCAGGACGAGCTGGTGCAGGCCGTGGTGGCCGCCAACCCGCGCACCGCCGTGGTGCTGCTCGGCGGCGGGCCCATCGACGTATCGGCCTGGGCTGGCCAGGCCAAAGGCATCGTGGAAGCCTGGTACCCCGGCATGGAAGGCGGCAACGCGCTGGCGCACATTCTGTTTGGCGACGTGAACCCCTCGGGCAAGCTGCCGTTCACCTTCCCCGTGAAGCTCGAAGACTCGCCGGCCATGAAGCTGGGCGAGTACCCTAGCACGCCCGGCAACCCGCTGAAACAGACCTACAAAGACGACATCTACGTGGGCTACCGCTACTTCGACACCTATAAGGTAGCACCGCAGTTTGCCTTCGGCCACGGCCTGAGCTACACCACCTTCACCTACGGCGCCCTCACCGTGACGCCCGGCACGCAGAGCGCCACCGTCAAGCTCACCGTCACCAACTCGGGCTCGGTAGCGGGCGCCGAAGTGGTGCAGCTCTACGTGAAGCCCGGCCAAACCGCCGTGAAGCGCCCCGAGAAGGAGCTCAAGGCCTTCGACAAAGTATTCCTTAAGCCCGGCGAAACCAAGACCGTAACCCTAGCGCTGCCCGCCGAGTCGTTTAAATACTACGACGAGGCCAAGAAAGCCTGGGTGCTAGCCCCCGGCAAGTTCGAGCTGCTGGTCGGCAGCTCCTCGCGCGACATTCGCCAGTCAAGCAGCGTGACGCTGTAGCCCACTAGCCTAGCCGGCAACGGTAAGCCCGTTACGGCACGCCTCCTAATGAGGCGTGCCGTAACGGGCTTATTTATTTTGTTAAATTATTGACCATAAGCTAGTAGTGAGATAAGTAAGCAAGTGTGCAGTCACCCCCGTGGCTAGCCACCGAAGCCGCTGCTGTCGCCTTTGGGTTGGTTTTCGATGGTGCTAGCCGGCTTGTTCGTGCCCAAAAACCAGGTGAAGCCCAGGTAGCCCACGCGCGTTTCGTACTTGCTTTGAATGTCGGCGCGGAGCCCCTCGGCTTCGAGCTGAGTGTACTGGCGGCGCGTGTTGAAGGGGTCGCTGACTCGCAGCGTGAGCGCGGCCCGGTCGTGAAAGAGCCGCTGGCGCAGGGCCACATCGAGCCCATATACGGCCAGCAAGCGGCCCTGCGGCACCACCAGCGGGGCGCGGTAGTTGCCGCTGAGCTGCACGGTCAGCGACTTGCTGGGGCTGAAGGTGTTGAGCAGGTACGCCGTGCCCGTAAAGTTGGCCCGCGTGCCATCGCCGTCGTAGCTAGCCACCTGGCTGCGGTAGAAGGAGCCGTTGGCCGTGAGCTTCCACCAGGAGGCTAGCGGGTGCGTCAGCGACAGCTCCAGCCCGTAGCTGGCCGTGCGGCCAAAATTGGCGTAGCTGGTGCGGGCAATAAAATCGGGCTGGCCACTGCGGCGGGTGGCCAGCGTGTCGATGGTGCGCAGGCTCTGGATGGCCTGGCTGGCGAAGCGTCCGAAAAGCGTCGTGTTTAGCGTAGTGCCCTGCCACGCTACCTGGTGGCCTAGCTCTGCTACGTGCACGTACTCGGGGCGCAGGTCGGGGTTGCCCACCACGTAGTTGCGCGCATCGGTGTAAATGGGCAAGGCAATGATTTGTAGAAAGTTCGGCCGGTTCAGGCGCCGCGAGTAGCTGAGTTGCAGGCGCTGCTCGTGGGGCAGGGTGCGCGCCACCGTGGCCGAAGGGAAGATATTGAAAATGCGCTGGCTAGCCGAGCCGGTGGGCTGCACCTGGGCGCGCAGCCCGGTATACTCGGCGCGCAAACCAGCTTGGTACTCCCACAAACCCGCTTGCTGTTGATAGGACCCGTAGGCTTGCGGAACGACCTGCCGGTAGTGATAACGGTAGGAACCCACTTCCTGCCGCACGAACTCGGCCCCGGCTGTCGGCTGCATCGCCGCCTCTTCCGAACCAGGGGTTAAGAGCAAGTCCGTTTTCAGCCCCGCGCCCCAACGGCGCTTATCGTCCAGCGGATGCGTGTAGTCTACCTGTGCCGAAGTCGCGTGCGCGATTACGTCTAGCACTTGCTGGCGAGCGTTGCGGGAGTAGCTGGTTGGGCCATCCAGGACGCGCTGTTGGGTCGTAACGGTGCCCCCATCCAGGTTGTAGGTGGCGCTCGCGGTCAGCTCCCGGCCGGGGTGCGCGGCCCAGGTGTGCCGGTAATTACCCGAGAGGCGACCATTGTAAATGTTCTCTACCTGCCTGTTTTGATTTTGCAGGTTGATGGTGGGGTCGCCATCGTGGGTAAGCAGGGTCGTAAAGTCTTGCGTCGTCTGATAATCCTGCTTATAGAACTGGGTATACAAGCCTACGCGTTGTTGGTCACTTAGGGTATAGTCAACGCCTAAGCGCCCGCCGTAGGTAGTTTGGGGCCGGGTACTGCTGCCCGTCTGGTCGGTACGGGTAGTGCGCTCGTCCACCGTAGCTACTTGCTGGAAGGACGAGCTACCCCGAAAATGATTGTCTGACCCATCGACTCCCCCGTAAAAATTGGCTTTGCCGACCTTGCGGTTCAGGTTGAGCGAGGCCGTATACTTATCCCGCGTGCCAATGGTGGCCAGCACGTCGCCGTTCCACCCCTCCTGGGTCGGCTTTTTCTGCACCAGGTTGATGATGCCCCCCGTGCCCTGGGCCGCGTACTGCGCACCGGGATTGGTCATTACTTCAATCGTTTCGAGGCGGCTAGCGGGTAGCTGGTCGAGGCGCAGGTTGCTGGGCGCGGGCTTGCCATCGAGGTACAGCGTAACGCTGGCGCTGCCCCGCAGGCTTACCTGCCCGTTGTCGTCCACGGCCACAGCGGGTACTTTTTGCAGCACATCGGCCGCGGTGCCGCCCACGCTGTTGAGGTCTTTGCTGACGTTGACAACGGTTTTGCCGAGCTCACTGACCACCGCCGCTTTTTCGCCCTGCACCACCACGCCACCGAGCTGCACGGTGGCCGGCGCTACCAGCCACTCGCCCAGCCGCACTACTTCGGCCGCCCCGCGCAGTGCCACAACCGCACGCGCCGGCTGGTAGCCCAGGGCCTCCGTTCGGAGCAGATAGGTGTTTGGGGCCAGGCTAGCCAGCACAAAGCTGCCCTGCTCCGTGGTTTGGGCGTTCCCCACCAAAGTTGAATCGGACAGCCGCAGCAGCAACACGTTGGCGAAGGCTAGCGGCTGGCGCGTGCGCTGGTTCAGGAGGGTGCCACTTACTTGCCCCGCGGCCTGGGCCGCTACCAAGTGGGGCAGCAGGCTAGCCACCACCGCTAGGAAACCCCCGCCATTTCTCAGCCTCTCTAGCGTTGAGCAATTACAGAATAGGCTTCGCACCTCAGAAATCAACAGCTCTTGTTTTAAGTTAAAATGTTGCTTATAAATAGTTTTTGTAATGCAAGCTACCAGGCAATACCTAATAAATTGTACCAAGAATACAGTTGGTTTCATCTGAGTGGTAGAGCGGGTGAAAGAAGGTGGCGTTGCTGCTAGCTGCCCGCTAGCGCTATTGTCTACTGGCGCGTTGAGGCCGATAGGTGGCTAGCCCTTGAGCAGGAGTGAAGGCTAGCGGCAGAGTAGCGCAGAATGGCTGGCGCGTGGAGGTCCCGTTAGCAAGGGCAATAGGCCCTTGCTAGATGTAGTGAGCTAATTGGAAAGAAAGTGGCCCTAGCGCTAAGCCTGCCTATTTTGCCTGGAGGCGTAGGTAAAGAAAGTAGGCCGAAAAGCCCAGCGCGGTGCTGAATAGCATGATAATCAGCGAGTGAAGGCCCAAGGGTAAGTAGTGGTTGCACAGTAGCAGGCCGCCGCCAGTGCTGAGCAACAGCGCAATCCACTTCACCAACTTGTTTTGCTCGTCTTGCGGGCTGGGCAGCAGGCGCTCTACTACTGCTTCCGAAATGGACGACGCCATTATCTGCCGCTTCAGCAGGTAGGTTAAGACTAGCTTAATGGCGGCGATAATGAAGTAGCCGAGTAGGAAAAGCGCAAAGCCAGGAAATAGAACCCGTCGGCTGAATTCCAGCGTGTTAAGGTCAAGACCTGGCACCTGGGCGCCTTGGGCCGAAGCCCCCCCGGTGGTCAGGCAAATAAGCAGGAGCAGCCAAAGACGTTTCATAAGTTGAGCCGCGGGGCGGTACCGGATGAGACCGGCTACCGCCGGTCATGTTGCAAAAAATTATGAAAAAGTTAGTTGGCGCATCTGCCGGCGATGCTGGGCTAGTAGCTCCAGGCCCTGCCCGGCCACGATGGCGCCAATTACCAGCGCTACCCCCACGCCCAGCCCCGTAGACAGGCTCTGCAATACCGGCACCAATAAGCTGCCAAACAAGGCCACAAACGCCCCCACCATACCCAGCACGAGCCCGCCCACCAGCACCAAAATCCACGGGAAAGCCGGTTTGGGCGGGGGCAGCTGGGCCAGCACCGCGGCCGCAAGGTTGAAGTCGAAGGCGGACGGCGGCAGGCTAGCGGTGGCCGCAAAGAGCTGCTGATAAGCGGCTAGCTGCGCCTGGCAGCGCGGGCAGCTAGGCAGGTGCTCGGCCGCCGCCACTGGCAACGGTGCGCCCTCGGCAGCCAGCTGCAAGTCATACTCAGAAAGATGGAGCGTCATAAATCATTGCGTTTATAGGTAGCCAGTAGTCGTTGCTTCAGCACCTGCCGCGCCCGAAACAGGTAATTTTTCACCGTCCCATCCGGGAGGGACGTTATCTGCCCGATTTCCTCGTAGCTCAGTTCCTGCTGGTGATACAGCGAAATGAGCGTGCGGTAGAGCGGGGGCAATTGCTCGATGGCCGCCCCTAAAATTCCGGCCAGGTCCTGGTCAAACAGGGCTGCTTCGGGGTCATAATCGGGGCCGGCCACCAAGGTTGGCGGGGCCCGGCGGCCCTCTTCGGCCGCGTCTTCGGGAGCGGGCTCGGCTAAGTCTACCAGCACCAGCTGCTTCTTTTCCAAGTAGTGCAGGCAGGTGTTGTAGGCAATCTGGCCGACCCAGGTCGAGAGCTTGGCCTGAAATTTAAACCCGGCTAAATTCTTAAAAACCTTGAGGTATACCTCCTGCGCCACGTCGGGCCGGTCGGCCGGATGCCGAATCATCTTGAATACCAGCTGCGTCACTAGGCCCTCCGTGCGCCGCACGAGCTGCCCAAACGCCGCCGTATTGCCGCCCACCACCTGCGCAACGAGCTGCTGGTCTGTTACATGGGAGGTAGGCGAATAACTCATCTGCGGATGAGACCGGTCAGCGGAAAAGTTGTTGCACCAAAAGGTCGTGGCAAGGGCCAGCCAGGGTAGTTTTTCTGGAAAATTACTGCCTGCTTACGCTGCCTTAGTGCCAATAAGCTGAGCTAAAGCTACCTGCCAGCTGGCGTAAGAACCCAAAAAGGGCGAGCGTGAGAACGCTCGCCCTTTTTGGTGGCTCTGGCAACCTGATTAGCTTATTGCAGCTTATCCAGCGCGGCTTGCAGGCGCGGGATGGCCGCCTGAATCGAATCGGCCGACTCGGCACCCACCGAGAAGCGGAACCATGGCTCGGCCGCCGACGCGCCAAAGGCGCTGAACGGTACCACCGCTAGCTGGGCCTCGGTGAGCAGGTAATCGGTAATTTCCTTGGTGCTGGCTAGCACCGTGCCGGTGGCCGTAGTGCGGCCGATGATGTCGATTTGGGCGGTGAGGTAGATGGCGCCGGCCGGCGCAATGGCATCGACCGGGTAACCCTGGCCGCGCAGGTCTTTGAGGCCCTGGTAGGCGGCTTCGAGGCTGGCTTGCAGCTTGGTTTTGAGGTCGGCGAGGTAGTCGTCTACCACGTCGG
>CAYLNN010000076.1:0-11497 GCA_964385095.1 uncultured Hymenobacter sp. | reverse complement strand
GGGCACAATCAGGTAAGTCGAATACCCGATGAGGATGAACACAAAGCACAGCATGGCCGTGTTCAGCAGCTGGCTGCGGCGCTGGTAGGAGAGGCGGAAGCCAAACCAGATGGCGCCCACAAACAGCAGCAGGAAAATAATCAGGCCCGAGTTGAAAGGCAGGCCCAGCGTATTGATAAAGAACACCTCGAAGCCGCCGGCTAGGGTCGGCAAACCCGGGATGATGCCCACCAGCACCGAGCCCACAATAACCAGGCTCACCACCAGCGTAACGAGGCCACCCACCACATTGGGGCTAGCCGAGCGGCGGTAGTAGTAAATGAAGGCCAGCGCCGGCACGGCCAGCAAATTCAGCAAGTGCACCCCAATGCTGAGGCCGATAACGTAGGCAATGAGAATGAGCCACTTATCGGAATCGGGGTTTTGGGCGCGCTCCTCCCACTTCAGCATAATCCAGACCACGGCGGCGGTGCAGAGGCTCGACATGGCGTAAACCTCACTTTCCTCGGCGTTGAACCAGAACGAGTCGGAAAACGCGAACGAGAGCGCGCCCACCACGCCCGCGCCCAGAATGAGCAGCGTCTGGAAGCTGCTAGGCTCGGGCGTTTCGGTTTCAAACTCGCTGCGGGCTACCAGCAGCTTGCGGCCCATGCGGGTGATAATCCAGAACAAGAACAGCACCGTAAACGCGCTACTCAAAGCCGAGAGCGCATTGACCAGCACTGAAACCTTGGTAACATCGCCGAAGCTGAAGAGCGAAAACAGCCGGCCTAGGATGAGGAAGGTGGGCGCCCCCGGGGGGTGGGGCACCAGCAGCTTGTAGGCGCAGGCCGTAAACTCGCCGCAGTCCCAGAAGGGGGCGGTGGGCTCCAGCGTGAGCAGGAAAACGACGGCGGCGATGGCAAACACCACCCAGCCGACCAGGTTATTCAACCGTTGAAAAGAACGCATACGGGGCAAAAAGGGCCGGCCGCCGCAGCCAGAGCCGCCGCTTTCGAGCCAGAGGAAAATTCCGGTATAGCTAAACCGTTGCCACTTGGCAACAAGCCCCCAAAAGTAGGCAACAACCGGCTAGGGGTTGCGTGGACCGGGGCGTCAATTAAAAATTGAGAATTAAAAATTGAGAATTAAAAAGGGGTGGAAGGAATCCGCCCCAGCCGGTGCGCTTCCTTCCACCCCTTTTTAATTCTCAATTTTTAATTTATTCTACAGCAGCGTCAGGCGGTTGGTGCTCACGGCCTTGTCATTGACCAGCAGGGAGCAGAAATAAAGCCCGGCTGGCAGCCCGGTCACGTCGAGGGGCAGGCCGGTGGTGGCCGTCGAGAGTGGCAGCGGCAGCAGGCGCACCTCGCGGCCCAGCACGTTGCTCAGGCGCATTTTATACTCGGGCCCGTGCTGAGCCAGCAGCTGCACCGTGAGCAGCCCGCGGGCGGGGTTAGGAAATACGCTCAGCGAAGGCGCACCCGATTGGGTAGGCATATTGTAGAGGGCGGCATGTAGGCTGGGCGGCGTGAAGGCCCCCGCCGGGTTAGCCGGCTTGGTCAGCGTGAGGCCGGGTGCCGGAATGCCCAAGGCCCAGAGTAGGCTGCCTGCCTCATCGGTGGGGCTGTAAGGGGCCACCTGGGTGGCCGGGCTAGCCCCCAGGTGGGCGCCATACGTGGCCGCGGCGGCTGGCAACAGCGTCAGGCCAGCCAAAAATAAAGATAGCACACGGGTAGCAAGGCGCATGGGAAAAGCGTAAAGAAGGGCGAATAGGAGGGAAGCTGGCCCAAAGGTAGTAGTTTGCCAGTGAGTCGCTCATGAACAAGCACCGTGCCGGGCACATAAGTTTCCGGACCGAGTTATTCTCTCGACTAACGCCGGGGCTTACTCGACGAGCGGAGTATCAATGATTTAACTTAATGATGCCGGGCCGCGGCCGTTTAGTGCCGCGCACGTGGCTGCCGGGCTGTCAGGCCCCGCAGGGGCCAGCCTGGCAAACCTGTCTACTTCCCAATGAAAACGAACGTTACGTGGCAGTCTTTTTCTAAAAAAAATAGTTGGCTAGGCATCCTGACTACGCTGTGGCTAGGGTGCCTGGGCGCCTGCACCACCAGCAGCGAGCAGCGGCCGGTGGCCGGCCCACCGGCCCCGCACACGGCGCAGGCCGCCGTGCGGCCCTGGCCAGTGGACTTCGGCTACGGCTGCAACCTGGGCTACTATGGCCCCGCCTGGCCCGATGAGCAGCTGGCCCAGGCCGTGCACGCGGCCGGCGGCAATACCCTACGCGTGACGCTGCCCGAGCAGTTTCTGGCCCAGTGGGGCTGGGACGCTCGCCGCGCGGCTTTCGCCTACTACGCCGACTCGCTGCACCTGCGCGACCTGGTGTGCTTTGTGGGCGACCCTAGCCCCGCCCACCGCGACCCCGTGACCTACCCCGGCTGCCCGGGCCCCAGCAAGCTGTTTGCGAATCTGTACGAGCCCGTTTGGCGGGCCGATAGCACCGTCAACCCCAACAATTACTACGCCCAGTACATTTATCAACTCACGCAGCGCTACGGTCGCTACGTGCGGGTGTGGGAAGTAGTGAACGAGCCCGATTTTATTAATAGCACCGTTAATAAAGAGTGGCTGGGCCGCGCGCCCGTGCCCGCCGAACTGCCCAACGTGCTGGCCCCCATCGAGCGCTACATCCGCACGCTGCGCATTACCTACGAGGTGGTGAAGAAATACCAGCCCGCCGCCTACGTGGCGCCCGGTGGCCTGGGCTACCCCGAATACCTCGACGCGCTGCTGCGCTACACCGACAACCCCCGTGGCGGCACGCCTAATGCCGAGTACCCCGCCACCGGCGGCGCGTATTTCGACGTGTTGGCTTACCACGTGTACCCCTCCTACGACCTGCGCCACCGCAACTGGTGGCGCGCCGGGCGCTTTGCCTACACTCGCAACTCCGATTTTGCGGCCCGCCAGGTGCTGGCTCACCAGGAAGCCATGCAAGCCGTGCTGCGCAAATACGGCTACGACGGCGCTACCTACCCTAGCAAGCACCTGTTGGTGAGCGAAACCAACGTGGGCCGGCGGCCCGCCGAGTGGCGCACGGGCACCGACGAACTGCAGCGCAACTTCGGCCTCAAGGCACTAGTGCTGGGCCAGCAGGCCGGCCTGCGCCAGCTGCATTTCTACCGGGTGGGCGAGGGCGCTGCCGCCCCGCCGCCCGGCACCCCGGTAGGCGGCGATACCGAGCTAGCCCTCATGGGCCTCTACGAAAACCTAAGCCGTGACCAGCCCGGCGCCCAAACAATGACCGAGCTGGGCCGCGCCTTGCGCACCTGCGGGCAGTTGCTGGCTGGCCGGCCCTACGATGCGGCCGGTACCGCCGCCTTGCAGCTGCCACCCGGCGTGGCGGGTGCTGCTTTTGGCCAGGGGCGCCGGGCAGTGCTGGTGCTATGGGCCGTAGCCACGGCCGACCAGAGCGAGGCCGCCACCGCTACTTACTCGCTGCCGGCGGCCTGGCGCGGGCAGCCGCTGCTGCGCTACGAGTGGAACCACGCGCCCGGTGCCCCCGGCCAGCCCTGCCCTGCTACCAGCCTGCCACTCACCGGCACACCAGCTTTTTTTGCAGTGGCACCGGCGAATAAGTGAGATGGGCGTACAAAATTTTGGGTATTTTCTGTCTCAGTGCGGTAACCTGAACGGTAGCTGATAAGCTGAACAGCAATTGGTTGATAAAAGTAGCTTTTGAGTGTGGCAAGCAGGCTTTTACCTGCCTGAACGTCAAAAGCAATACCTGTTTACCACGAATATAGCCAGCAAAAAAAAATGCTACTGCGGCGCGCCAAAGTATAATAAAACCACTGCAAGTGATTGATAGTGAATTTATAATTCATTTCAATTGATGACGAAAGTTGGGAGCTGAGTTGTATTTTCGTAAGTAAGTAGCAAACTAGTGTACGGGCTGGCGGCTTAATAGTCAGCCCTTTATTTAAGAAGATAATGACCCGACTGCCTCGGCTAGCCTACTGGGCCTAGCCGCCCGCACTTGCTCCATTCTCCGCTGCCATGGCAGCTCCCACCCAATCTCCCCGGGCTTTATCCTCTCAGGCAGCTGAGCTGAGCCCTTGTGTGCGCAGTATTCTTTTTATTACTTCTGTTATATGTCTAAACGCTTAATAATTAGATTGTGGCTAGCCCTGGTAGCTAGCTGCCAGTTTACCTGGTCGGCCCAGGCCCAAACGGCGGGCGAGGAGCGCGTGGCCATCATCTCCGCTTCGCCTAGCCTCGATACCGGGCAGGATTACTCGCCCTGGCTCGATGATGACCCCGGTAACCTGGTGCAAAACAGCTGGCTACCCGCCAACTTTCAGTACGTGGACGTGACGCTGAAACTGGCCAAAACCACTGTGCTGAGCCGCTTGTCGCTCTTCGACTACCAAGGGATTTTTATCTTGCAGCCCGCGCTCATTTACGCCCAAAACGGCACGAAGCGCACCCTCATCGGCTCATTCGATGGCACGCGCTATAACGTGTGGGTCGATATGACCCCCAGCAGCCCGGTTACGGCCGATGCCATTGTTGTGCGCAAGTTCTGCAACAATATTCCGGTCAAAATCAAGGTGTTTGGCCAGGCTGGCCCCACCACCTCGCCAGCGCCGGTGCCAGTAGCGGCTAGCCTCAACTTCGGGGCCCTGGCTACCAAGACGGTGGGCGACGCGCCGTTTCTACTCTCGGCTCTTAGCAATAACCTGCTGGTTCCCATTGCTTTCACTTCGTCTGATGCCAGCGTGGTGAGCGTGACTCAGGATGGCGCGGGCGCTTGGCAGGCCACCCCAGTGGGGGCGGGCACGGCCACTATTACGGCGAGCCAGGCGGCGGCGGGCAACTTTCTGGCCGTCAGCATTTCCCAAACCCTAACGGTGCGGGCCGCGGCTACCACGCCTCCGGGGCCCGGCAAGCCCACGCTGCCGCCGCCGACAACGACGCCTACCGGGCCCGTAGCAACCGGTAAGATTCCGCTGGACCCTAGCCGCTGGTACCAGCTTACCAATGCGCCCAACACTATTACGACGCTCTTCGACGGCTCGACCACGACGGGCACGACCATTGGCTGGGGCAAGGTTATTCCGACCTACGATGCCTACTACCCGCTGCTGCCCGGCGAAGCTATCAGCCTGGAAAGCGTGCGCTTTTTTGACGGCGACGGCAGCAACCCCAGCGACCCCATGACCCTCTCGGTCATTACCGATACCTGGCAGCGCATTCCGGTGGCCACCTTCACCGGCGGGCAGTACCAGCGCTGGGTGGGGCCCGACCCTAGCCAGCCCGATAACTTCAAGCTAGGCGCGCCCATTAGCAACATCCGCTACCTCGTTATCACGGCCTCGTGGGCGTACCCGACCGAGATTGAGCTGACGGGCTCCTACGCGCCGGGTAATGGCGTGGCGGCGGCCGATGTGCAGGCGCTGGCCGTGCAAAAGAAAATTAAGCTCGGCCAAGAAATGGGCGTAAACGGCTTTGAGTGGGATGTGGAAAACCCCGATGCTCCCGGCCAGATTGACGAAACGCGCCTCAAAGGCCTGAAGAATTTCACTGGCTTCCGGCACTATATGGACTGGCAGAAGCTTGAATCGACGGAGGGCGGCTACACCTTCAACCCCGTGCACAGCGGCGGCTGGAACTACGACCTTCTCTACCAGCGCCTCAAAGCGGAAAACATTACCGTGCTGGCCTGCCTCAAAACGCTGCCCGATTGGCTGCTGAACACTTATCCCGGCGACCAGCGCGAGCTCGAAAACGTGCCCGTGCGCTACGGCAAAGACTTTGCGGACCCTAATTCGTACATCGAGCAGGCCAAGGTGGCTTTCCAGTACGCCGCCCGCTACGGCGCCAACACCGGCGTATCGGCTAGCCTGCTGCGCGTGGACCAAGGTACCCGCTGGGCCGGCGACGGTGTGAACGAGGTGAAAATCGGTCTTAACCTGGTGAAGTATATCGAATGCGACAACGAGCGCGATAAATGGTGGAAGGGCCGCAAGGCCTACCAAACCGGCCGCGAGTACGCCGCTAACCTATCGGCTTTCTACGACGGTAATAAGAACACGATGGGCCCCGGCGTAGGCGTGAAGAACGCCGACCCCAGCATGCAAGTCGTGATGGGCGGGCTAGCCGCGGCCACGCCCGACTATGTGCGGGGCATGATAGACTGGTGCAAGCAGTACCGCGGCTATAAGGCCGATGGCTCGGTGAACCTCTGCTGGGACGTGATTAACTACCACCTCTACTCGAACGACGCCAGCACCTCGCAGGGTGGCAACTCGACGCGCGGCGCCGCCCCCGAGGTGTCGAACACGGCCCAGGTGGCCGAGAGCTTCGTGCAGATGGCCCACCAGTACGCCGGCGATATGCCGGTGTGGGTAACCGAAACCGGCTACGACACCAACCAGGGCAGCCCGCTCAAGGCCGTGGCCATCGGCAATAAATCGGTGCTGCAAACCGAGGCCGACTGGATTCTGCGCACCGCTCTGCTGTACGCCCGCTGGGGCGTCGAGCGCACGTTCTTCTATATGCTGGCCGATGACAACGCGGCTAGCCCGGTGCAGTTCAACTCGTCGGGCCTGCTCAATGCCGACCGCTCGCCCAAGCCCGCCGCCGACTTTCTGCGTCAGGCCAACCAGCTACTGGGCAACTATACCTACACCGGAACCCTCTATAAAGACCCCCTGGTAGACCGCTACGAGGCCGAGGGCAAGACCATCTACGCCCTTGTGGTGCCCGATGAGAAAAACCGTACCGCCACCTACACCCTCGACCTGGGCTCGGCCACCACGGCTACTATTTACCAGCCCACGGCCGGCCAGGCCAGCATGACGGCCACGCCCGTGAGCGCGCCGGGCGGCAAGCTGACTCTCACCGTAACTGAGACGCCGCAGTTTGTGGCCGCCGGCGGCACGCCTACTACCCCACCCACAGCCAGCGCCTGCGCCGGTACCGGCTCGATAGGCTGGGAGCAGTGGACGAGCGTTAATGGTCAGTCAATCAACGCTATTCCGACCCATAAAACACCCAACAACCTGGCGGTACTCACCAAGTTTGAGAGTGCCCAGAACGTGGGTGATAATTACGGGGCGCGCATCCGGGGTTATATCTGCCCTCCGCAAAGCGGGAGCTACACCTTCCAAATTGCCGGCGACGACGATTGCCAGCTCTGGCTAAGCACGGACGATGACGCGGGCAATAAAGTGCTGGTGGCCAGCATAAATGGCTGGACCAGCTACGGCGAGTGGAGCAAGTATGCCAGCCAGCACTCAGCCCCCGTGGCTTTGCAGGCCGGCCGCCGCTACTATGTGGAAGCGCTGCACAAGGAAAACGACGGTGGCGATTTTGTGGCGGTGGGCTGGACGCTGCCCGACGGCACCGTGGAGGCGCCCATTGCGGGCGCGCACCTCATCCCGTTCGGCACGGTGGCTAGCCTGGCCAGTGCTCGCCCGGCCAGCGCCCAGTCGGCCCGCGCTCTGGCTGCCGAGGAGGGCGGCCCCACTGCCGCTGTGGGCACCTCGCCCGGCCTGAGTGTGTATCCTAACCCCTTCACGAGCCAAACCACGCTGGAGTTTACCCTGCCGCAGGCCGGCGCCGCCACTCTCGAAGTATACGATGTGCAAAACCGCTTGGTGCGCCGCCTTTTTGCCGGCACTGCCCAGGCTGGCGAGCGGCGGCAGTTCGCTCTTGATGGCCCTAGCCTGCCGGTGGGCGTGTACCTGGTGCGCCTCGTTACGGGTAGCCGGGTGTACACCCAAAAGCTGGTGCGCATAGACTAAGCACCCCGGCCTAACGACGAGTAAGGCACAGTAAAAAGGCGTCCTGCTACGGTAGCAGGACGCCTTTTTTGTGAACTAGCCCCTAGTATCAGGCTAATTGGCGGGCGGAGCGCACGCGTGTTTGGCGGTGCAGCACCCGCAGCACCTCGCGCAGAAACCTGGTGTCGAGCGGACTGGCCAGCATAGCCTTGGCCACGTATTTGAGGCCGGCGGTCAGGCGACCGCGGCGCAGGGCATACAGGGCGCCTTCCTGGGCTTTGCCCAGCTCCATTTGCCGCCGAAACCAAGCCACCTGCTGCCGCACGCGCCGCAGGCGCTCGGCCAGCGGCAAGGCAGCCAGCGCGGGCGTGAAAAACGTCGGCAATAGCTTATCCATCACCTTTTTCTGGGGCTGACCCCAGTAGTGGTACACGTATTCGTCGCTGGCATGCACCGGCCCGCTAGCCTGCAAGGCCAGCGAAAAGGCTAGCTGCTCGCACGTAAACCAGCCGGTTCCGGCGTATAGCTCGTCAGTGAGGGTCAGGATGTCGGGGAGCAGCGGGGCTAGCGTGCGCGGCAGGCCCAGTACGCCCGAGTTCCAGGATGACTGCCCTTCGTGAAACTGCACCTGCCGGCCGCCCAGCTGAAACGTGCGGCTAGCCAACAGCTCCAGCATTTTTTGGGGGTACTTGACCTGGTCGAATTCGGCATAAATAGCCACGGCCTCGGCCAGCTTGTACTCGCACAAGTGCATAAAAGGCTGGCCGGCTGCTAGGCGCTGCAACAGGCCGTCGGGCGCGGTGGTGAAGAAGGTATCGGAATCGATAAATAACAACTCCTCAGTCGGGTGCTCGGCAAAAGCCTCGGCGATAAACCGGGCTTTTACCCGGTGCACATACTGCTGCGGTCCCCGTGCCTGGGCCAGGTAGGCGGGTGTGGCTAGCTTATACTCGATAGCTAGGCCTGCCAGATAGGGCCGAAAAAAGTCAGGCTGGTCGGTGCAGATGGTAGCCGATAGGGGCTCGCGTGGCTGCCAGGCCCAGCCACTAAGTACCGCCAGCAGCGCCCGGCGATACTCTGTTTCGCGGCCGTAGGCTAGTAAAAGCAAGCGTGGCATAAGTTATAATAATTTGTAAGCTCACTGGTGAAGGATAAGCTGGCGCGTGGGTGGGCCATGGGCAGGGCGGCCCAGCTAGGCCACCGAGCATTGCCCTATGTCTTGGCCGGCCGCAGGCGGCGCAGCACCCCCCCAAGCTGGCCTCGTACCTCCTCGGCCGCCAGCTCGGGAATGCCGCTGAAGCTAATGGGCAGGTAGCGCCGCAGGATAAAATAGCCGTAGGCCGTGCTAGCCAGCAGCGTGATGATGGAAGCTGCCGCCACCCCGTAGATGTTGCGGGTGAAGTAAATGCAGGCCACATCGGCCACCACATTCACCACCAGCGCCAGTACCACCTTCACCAGGTTCAGCTGCGGGCGGCCGATGATGTCGAGCGTGACGCCCAAAAACCGCTCGAGTGGGAACAGCAGCGAGCATACAATGAGAATGCGGTAGAGGTTGGCCGCCTCGGTAGCCACGTACTTGCCGCCGCCGATGAGGCCCACTATCACATCGGCAAAGACCAGCACCCCCACCACGATGGGCACGAATAGTAGCGTGAGAAAGCCCGCGTATTTCTTGAGCAGCATCACTACCTCATCGTCGCGCTCGCGGTTCACGGCGGCCGACATGCTGGGCATGGCGGTGCCTAGCCCACTACGCAGCGGAATCTCGATAATTTCGAGCAGGCGTTGCGGCAAGTTGTACACGGCCAGGGCTGCTGGCCCTAGCATAAACTTGATAATGAACGTGTCGGAACTGCGCAGCAGGTTGGAGCACAAGAAGGTGCCAAAGCTGTACTTGCCAAAGTGAAACAGCTCGCGCACTACTGCGGGGGTGCGCGAACTCAGGGCCGTGAGGCGTGACCAGCCCACTACCACAACCACCACGCTCGACAGCAGCGAGCTACCCAAAAACGCCTGGATAATGCGCAACAGGTTCACTTCTTTCACTAGGTAGAGCGTGAAAACCAGCACGATAAACGAGCCTTGATTAAGCAGGCGCAGCCACAAAATGCGGTCGAAACGCTGTTCGGCCTGCAAAATCCAGATGGCTACGTTGAAGGGCAGCGTTACAGCCAGGGTCACGCCAAACCAGTAGAGTAGGGCCCGCACGCCGATGTCCTGGAAATAGTTGATAAACAGCATGGCTACGAGATTCAGGGCCACAAAGCCGCCCGTCACGAGCAGGCCGATGTACCAGGCCGAGCCGGCCACGCAGCGCTGGCGCACCTCATCGGCGCCAGCGTAAAACTTGATGAGCGCCGTTTGGAGCAGGCCCGTGCGAAAAGTGTCGAGCAGCAGAAACGAAAATTGAAAAAACACCCAGTTGCCCATGTCTGCTTCCGACAAGAAGCGAAACAAGATGCTGTAGGTCAGTATGCTGAAAACGGCCATCACCCCGTTGCCGGTGAGTGACTGGAAGTGGCGGTTTTGGAAGAGTGCTTTCATAGGCTAGAGGCTAGCGCAGGGGTGTGTGCTAGCGGGGCCGGGCTGCTGGTAGCCTGCCCGGCATAGTGGGCTGCAATGGCCGCGTAGATACGGGCCACGCTGTTTTCCCAGGTGTGGGTAGCAGCAAAGGCGCGGCGCTGCTGCTGCCGGCTAGGGTCGTCTTCGGCCAGCGCCCGCTCGATGAGGGTGAGGTACTCTTCCTTGCTTTCGGCCAGGTAGGTATGCTGCTCAAAGCTACGCATGGCCTCGGTGCGGGTAGCCACTACAGGCTTGCCCAGGGCCAGGTATTCATCGATTTTGCGCGGGTAGTTGCCCACCGTCAACAGGTTCACGGCTTGCGGGTTTAGGCATACGTCGAAGGCCTGCACGTAGCTAGCCAGTTCGGCGGTGGGCTTGGCCCCCAGAAAATGCACATTGGGCTGTTTGTGCAAGTCACTGGCTTTGAAGGTGTCATCTTCGGGGCCGACCAGCACAATGCTCCACTGCGGGCGCTGAGTGCTGAGGTAGCGCAGCACCTCCAGGTCGAGGCGGGCGCTGGTGAGGGCACCTACGTAGCCCACCACCGGGCCGGGCAGGTGGCGCACATCGGCCGGGGCCAGGGCGCCAGCCGGGGCTTCAACCAAGGCATCGCAGCCCTGGCCCACGTCGTGGGCCTGCGGGTTGTAGAGGCGGCAGTAGTCGGCTAGGTAGCTCGAGTTGGCCACGCACACGTCGCTTTTGGCAATGAGGGCGGGCTCCAGCTTGAGGCCGTGCTTGCGCCAGTAGCCACCGGCCACCACAAAGTCGCGCGAGTAGTACACGCTCACCTCGGGGGCTAGCAGCTCTTTGAGGTGAAAGCTGCGAAAGATGTCGTTGTCGTTGAAGAGTACGAAGTCCTGAAAGTTGAGCTGCGTGAGCCCCTGGCGGATGGCCTGGGCGAAGCGCTTATTATTCAGCTTATTGGCCCAGGAGTGCAGCCGGCCCACGGGCAGCCAGTTGATGGATTCGAGCACGGCGCCCGGCGAGAGCACCCACAGGTTGGGAGCCACGGCTTGTAGGCTGCTGGCTTCGCCGCGCTGCACGGCTAGCCGGGCCTGCACGGCCGGGTCGTGGCGGTGGCGCAGCACGGTGTTGCGGTCGAGCGGCGAGTTCACGTACAGCACGCGGTTGTGGCGGCTAAACTCGCGGGCAATGTCTTT
>CAYLNN010000075.1:0-12532 GCA_964385095.1 uncultured Hymenobacter sp. | reverse complement strand
GTAGGTCTGGGGCGTCATGCCCCACTCGGTGCGGTCCACGGGCTTGCCGAGCTTGCCCAGCTGGTAGTTATATTGCCACTGGTTGGCGCGCATCACGTTGGCGGTCAAGGAGCTGCGGTCGATGGTCAGGTTCGAGTAGTCCTTCCACTTGTTCGGGTAGCCCACCTTAGGCGCGATTTTGTGGAGCTTGTCCAGGGCCACCACCTTGGTGGGCGCGCTCATCCAGTCCACGTTCCTGATATGCTCGGCGAACGACGACACCACGTTTTTCACCAACGTATCGTAGCGGGCCTTGGCCTCGGGCTTGAAGTACTCCTTCACGAACAGCTGCCCGAGCGCGTCGCCCAGGGCGTCTTCTTCCATGTCAAGCACGCGCTTCCAGCGGGGGCGCATGGCCTTGGCGCCGCGCAGCGTGGAGCCGTAGAACTTAAAGTTCTCATCCACAAACGGCTGGCTGAGCGTGGGCGCAAACGAGCGCGCCGTCTGCCACGTCAAATAGGCTTGCCAATCAGCTACCGGCTTGGTTTGCAAGAGCTGGCCCGCGGTCTGGTAAAACTCGGGCTGGCCCACGATGACGCTATCGACGCTGGTGGCACCCATCTGGCCAAACCACGTTTTCCAGTCGAGGCCGGGCGTCAGCTTGTCGAGCTGGGCCAGGGTCATTTTGTTGTAGTTCTTGTAGGGGTCGCGCAGGGCCTCCAGCTTGCGCGACGACTTGGCCAGGCTCGTTTCGAGCGCCATCACGCGGGCGGCGTTGGCGTTGGCCAGGGTCGAATCCTGCCCCAGCAGCTTGAACATGCTGGCCACGTGGCGCACGTAGGCCCGGCGGATGTTCTTGGTGCGGGTGTCGGTGTTGAAGTAGTAGTCGCGGTTGGGCAGGCCCAGGCCGCTCTGGTGCAGGTACAGCGCCATCTTGTCGCTGTTTTTATCGTCCTGGCTCACGCGCGGGCCGATGAGGGCACGCACGCCGATTTTGATTTCTTGAGCCACTACGCCCGGCACGTCGGCCGCCGTTTTGATGGCCGCAATGCGGTCGAGCTCGGGCTTGATGGGCGTGTAGCCCAGCTTGTCGGCCTTGGCCGAATCGATGCCCACAGCCCAGAAATCGCCGATTTTCTGCTGGTTGCTGCCCGCGGCGCCGTTGGCCTTGGCGGCCTCCACGCTGGTTTCGCGCAGGCGGCTGTAGACCTCCTTCTGCACCTCAATGCCGATGCCCGAGTTGCTCTCTGAGGCCGGAATGGGGTGGCCCTTAATCCAGGCGCCGTTGGCGTAGCTAAAAAAGTCGTCGCCGGGCGCCACAGTGGTGTCGAGGGCGGCGCGCAGCAAATCGGGCTGCTTGCCCGCGCTGGCCGACGAAGTAGAGGACGAATTGCAGGCCGTAGCCAAGGCGGCCAGCAGCGGCAGCGCCAACAGATTTTTATTCATAAGAACGTAGCGTAAGCTTTAGCTTGCGGCCCGCGCGTAGCCAGCCAGTACAAGCGCGCAAGCTAAACCCAACCGGGCCAGCCCACCAACAGGCGCCTCACTGCGTAAGCGGGTTGCACCATCTTCGACATCATGACGCTCGCGCAGTTGCTACTCCTCAATTTTACCCTGGCGGCCTACCTCACCGGCGTTATCTGGGTGGTGCAGCTGGTCACGTATCCCGCGCTACTGCTGGTGGGCAAGGCCGACTTTGCCCGTTACCACGCGGCCCATACCCGCGGCATGGGCTGGGTGGTGGGCGCGCCGATGGTGGCCGAACTAGCCTTGGCCGCCTGGCTGGCCTGGGCGGCCTACCCCGCCTGGGGCGCCGGCCCGGCACTGGGGCAGTTGGCGCTGGTAGTGGCCGTGTGGCTGGCCACGTTCTTCATCGCCGTGCCCTTTCACAACCGGCTCGAAGCCGGCGGCTACAACTACGTGGCCCTCGACGGGCTGGTGCGCACCAACTGGCTGCGCACGCTAGCCTGGACGACGCGGCTGGCCTGGCTAGGGTGGCTGCTCTGGAAAATGCTGCCGCTCTCCAACATTCGGGCCATCGCGCCGTAACTTGCGGTCTAAAATCCGGCTTATCTCATGATGATGAAACGTTTCCTGCCCGCGCTGCTAGCCTCAGCGGCCCTCACGCTGACCCTGGCCGCTTGCAGCTCGCCCGACGGCAACCCCACCTCGACCGAAGACGACGTAGCCACCACGGCCCTGCCGCCCATTCCGGCGGCCGTTGACACCACCGGCGGCAAAAAAGCCCCCGCCCCCGCGGCCAACAGCGTGATGCGCGAGCTCAGCGCCCAAAACGCCACGGAGGACATCAAGAAGATGCAGCCCCAGATGTAATTAGCTGGCTCACGGCCTTTGCCGTGGCCACTTCCTATGCTTCATCAAGCCCTAGCCTGGGCTACTGAGCTGCACGGCAGCCTAGTAGCCCAGGCTTTTGCATAGCCTTTTTTTATGACTACTTCGCCCGTTCTTCGCCGTGGCCAGGAGGCCGATTTGCCCCGCGTGCTCGCCCTCATTCAGGAGCTGGCCGAGTTTGAGCGCGAGCCCGACGCCGTGACCAATACCCTGGACATGATGCGCCACGACGGCTTCGGCCCAACGCCCATCTTCGGCTTTTTCGTGCTCGAAAACGGGGCCGACCTCGTCGGGCTGGCCCTCTTCTACACTGGCTACTCGACCTGGAAGGGCCGCATGCTCTACCTCGAAGACCTGGTGGTGACTGAGGCCGCCCGGCGCGGCGGCTACGGCCGCCTGCTCTTCGACGCCGTGGTGGCCGAGGCCCAGCGCACCGGCGCCCAGCGCATGAAGTGGCAGGTGCTCGACTGGAACGAGCCGGCCATCGCCTTCTATAAAAAGCTGGGAGCCAGTATCGAGGGCGAGTGGCTGAACGGCAACCTCAGCGCCGATGAGCTGCGCAATTATCAGTTTGCCGGAGGTAGCCAGCCGGCTTAGAACACCTGAAAAATGCCTGGCATACTGCGCCCGCCAAGCATCCTATCGCGCTCGAACGGCTTGTTCTGGCGCGATAGGATGCTTGGCGGGCGCAGTATGCCAGGCGTCTTTTAGGCAGTAAGAATCTGGCCTTTCCTACTTTATAGCTTCACCACGCGCACGCTACGACTGCCCTGGTCGGTGGTGAGGCGCAGCACGTAAAACCCCGGCTGCAAGCCCGTTACGTCGAGCGTGAGCACGTTGAGGCCGGCCTGCACAGCCAGGCGCTGGCCGCGCAGGTAGCGGCCCAATTCGTCGTAGAAGCGCAGCACGAGGTCGCCGCTGGCCGCGGCCGGGTAGGCCAGCTGCACTTGGTTGCCGGCAATAGGATTGGGGAAAACCGACGGGTCGGCGGCGCCATCGGTGGCGAGGGGCACTGGGGCAGCATAGTCGGTGCTGCCGTCGGGGCGGCGCACGCCCAAGCGGTAGTAGCGCAGGCCGGCCGCCGGGCGCGGGTCGGCGAGCGCGTACTGGCCGCTGACTAGTCCGGCCGTGGTGCTAGCCACGGCCTGCCAGCCCCCGGTGGCCATAGTAGAGTCGAGGCCGGCGCTGCGCTCCAGCACAAAGCCCGTGGCGAAGCACTCGGCGCGGGTGCTGAAGGTGAATGTCGGCAGCGCGTTTACCAAGCTGGCGGCCAGGCTTGTAAGCGGAGCCGGCAGCATGGCTGGCCCACCGCAGCCGCGGTTGCGGAAGCTGCGCGTGCGCAGCACCAGGCGTCCACCTGCCACGTCGGAAACCGGGTTAAGCGTGCGCAGATTAGCACCCGCCGCCACGCCGAAGTGCATAATGGCGCCCGGCCGAATGAGGTGCGCCAGCTGCTGGGCGTGGCCCAGTTCGTGCACGGCCACCGACTCAAAATCGTACTGCCCCGCCCCGGCCAGCCCCGGCCCAAATTGAAACGGCAGGCTGGTAGTGTACTGCTGGTCAATCTCACTGACGTAGAAAATCGTTTCGCCCTGCGGGTTATAACAGCCTAAGTAGTAAGAGGTAGTGCGCCCCAGCACCCGCGCCGGCAGCGTGCCGTCATCGAAGGCTACCACATTGTTGTTATCCGAAGCGATGGCGTTACTGGCGGCCGGGGCGCCCAGTTCCCAGTTGATGCCGGTGGCGCAGCGCCACTGCGCCAGGCCGCGCTGCCAGGCCGCGCTGGCGGCGGCATTGCTGGCAAAATTGGGCCCGAAGCGAAACGTGAGGCCACCCGTGCTGTTGGTGGCCACGTGGTTGGGGCGGTCGGCAAAGGTGCCGCTGGTATTGTCGATGTTGCTGAGCGCGTAGAGGATGATGAGCGACGTAGCCGAGGTGCCAGCGGTGCCGTCGTTGCTCGTCACGCTGACTGGGCCGGTGCCGGCGGGGTGGCTGCCGCTGGCCAGCGAGGGCACGCGCACCTGTATCTGGGTGTCGCTCCAGCTGAGGTAGTCGCGCGGCAGCGCGCGGGTAGTGGTGGCGCCCCCATCGTCGGCATTGCGAAAATCAACGCCCCCGTTGCCCCGGCTGGCCCCAAAGCCACTGCCCACAATGGTGAGCACCGCACCGGTACCGGCCGTAGTCTGGGTAGGGCTGAAGCTGGTAATGGCCGGCGCCAGCGTCTTTTGCATAGCCTTGGCGGCCACGACGAGGCTAGCAGCTTGCAGGCGCGTGTTAGGGCGCAGCCCCTGCGGCCGCTGACCGCTGAGTTGGGCGGTTTGCTGGCTGGCCTCGGCCCAGCCGGGATAGGTGCGGGTGGGCTCGGCAGCAGTGCCCTGGGCGAGGTCGTAGGTAATAACGCCCTGGCTAGAGGCATACGCCGCGTAGGCCGGGGCCACGCCCGCCCACGGCGCCGGCACCAGAAAAAAAATCCCCTGCTGGCCCACCGGCAGCGGGCCCAGGGTGTTGGTCAGCTCGTGGCGGGCCAGGCCCACCTGGCCGCCCTCCACCAGCAGCGGCAGGGCCGCGGTGTCGGGCAGCGCGCCCTTTAGCACCCGAAACACGCGCAACCGCTGCCGCGTGAAAATGTGGGCGTGGCGGGCATCCCACTCGCCGTGGGCGTCAAGCACCTCAGCCTCCACGATGAGGCTGGCGGCCTGCACCCGCTCAGCGGCGGACAGCGGCAGTAGCAGGCACGGCAGAGGGGCTGGCTGGGCCGCTAGCCGGCTAGCCAATAACAGCAGGGCCAGCCCGGGCAGCCAGCTTCGCAAGCAAGTAAAAAAGCGCATAGGCGAATGTAAGATTGGCCGACTCGTAGATGCCGAAAATTCGGCACGTTTTATGAAAAAACCATACGCAGTGCGCGCACTGTGCGTAGTACTGCCGGGCTGCTTCCCGGGTTTAGCATTTTTCTGCTTGATTTTCTCTATGTATCGCCTTCCTACGCTTCTGCTTTGCCTGCTGGCCGCCAGCATGGGCCCCTGCCTGGGCCAAACGACCCCGGCGCCCGCCCCGGCCAGCCGCCCCTGCGGCGCCTTCACCGGCCGCATCATGGCCCTCGACAAACCCCTGGCCGGCGCCAGCATTTTCGTCAAGGGCACCAGCGTTATTCTCATCACCAATGAAGAAGGCTTCTTTGCGCTGCCGGCTTCGGTAGTCAGCTTTCCTACTCTTTCGGTAAGCGCGGCCGGCTACGGCCCGCAAGAGTATACCTACACCAGTTGCGCCCCCGTAACCCTTGAAATGCAGTTGCTGCCCGGCACTCGCATCAAACAGCACGGCAAGCGCAAGGGCTTCATCATGAAAACCGGCTCGTAGTGAGCCCGTTGCCTACAGGCCCACCCGCGGCCTTCGTGGTGCGCGGCAGCTTTCGGGTGCCGGGCCTGGGTTTGCTCCTGCTGGCGGCCCCGCCCGCGCCCGCCTGGCTAGCCGGGCCGGCCCTGCACACGGCCGTGCAGGTGCGGCTGCACAGCCCCGGCCAGCCAACTCTGCTGCTGCCCGCCACCATCGAGGAGCTGGCCCACGACGGGCAGCCCCCCGCCCGTGCCCTGCTGCTCGACGCCGACCCCAGCCCGCCCCCCGTCGGCGCCTGGCTGGAGCTAGTGCAGCTAATCGAGCCGGAATTATTCTGAGGGGCCGGCGCTCCCCTTCAGCCAGCACGCCGCTTAGCTAGCTAGCCTCACCTGCGCCACCAGGGCCGTGCTGCCGCCGCGGTCATCGTCGGTCACGAGCAGCAGTTCCAGCGCCGGCGCCGGCGGGCCCAGCGTGCGGCGCACGGCCAAGCCCTCTACTTTGCCGAGGTAGGCGCGGCCATCGGCCCAGGCCAAGCGAGCGAAGGTGGCGGTTTGAGAAGCCAAATCCAGCACGCCCACGAAGGAACCCAGCACCGCGCCATCGGCCACGGCATCGGCGGCGGCTTCTACTGAGGCACTCACCAGCAGCCGGTTATCGACCAGCGTGGCGCCCGAGAAGCCGGCCGCATAGCCGCCCAGCGTGGGTAGCTCAAACGTCAGCATCCGCACTGGCACCGCGGCCGCCCAGCGCGGCTCGAACAAGTGCGTAAGGGCTTCCAGCGGCAGGGCAAACAGCGCCGCCGGGCCGCCGCCCACCGGCCGCTGCAACAACAGCAGTTCGGTGGCGCTGGTGGCAGCGGCTTCGATGTTGAGGGTAGTGCCGGCCGGCAGCTGCGCCCGCAGCCGGGCGTAGAGCGGGGCCAGGTCGAGGCGCTGCACGAAGCGGGGCGCGCCGCTAGCCCCCGCCGCGGGCAACCCCACGAAGTAGCCGACTTCGCGGTTGGGCCGCGCGCCCGAGCCGCACAGCAGCAGGCCGGCCGCGCCGCCCGGGCCCACGATGGCGGCCATGCTTTCGAGGTCGGGCTTGTTATTCTTAGGAATGCGGCCGGTGCCGAATTCGGTAGTTTCGAACAATTGCACCTGGCCGGCGGGGGCTAGCGTGGCCGCGTCGAGCAGGTAGAGGTAGGGCGCGTCGTCGCTCACGACGTAGGCCGTGGGGCCGACTATCTCCACGCCCGAGGCCGAGGGCAGGCGGGGCAATACAGTTTCGGAAAGGATGGTGGCAGTCACGGGCAGCGTTTTTTTACAAAATACGGGGGCCGGGCGCGAAGGGCTGACTTGCACTTACTACTTAGGCACTACGGTAGAGCTAGCTCGTTGAGCGCGCAACAGCTAACCTGAACCGTTGATAACCTGCGCATAACATTGGCCGGCTCAGCGCCCGTAGAAAGCGCCGAATCGTTGTTTTCCGCCCGTTATGGCCCTCCCGCTGCACCAGTTGCCCGCCCACGTAGCCCACTCCCGCACCCGTGTTCACGTGGTGGTTGAAACGCCTAAGGGCAGCCGCAATAAAGTGGCCTTCGACCCCGAGCTGGAAGCCTTCAAGCTCAAGGGCGTATTACCCGAGGGCCACAGCTTTCCCTACGATTTTGGCTTCGTGCCCTCGACCCTCGCCGCCGATGGCGACCCGCTCGATGTGCTGCTGCTGCTCGATGCGCCCGCCTTTCCGGGCTGCGTGGTGGAGGCCCGCCTGCTGGGCGCCCTCGAAATAGAGCAGCACGAAGCCGACGGCACCGTGCAGCGCAACGACCGGCTGGTGGCCGTGGCGGCCCACTCGCGCGAGCACAACCACCTGCACGCCCTCACCAACCTCTCGCCCAATATGCTGCACGAGGTAGAGCACTTTTTCCACTCCTACAACGAGGCGAAGGGCGGCGAAATCAAAGTGTTGCGGCGCGTGGGGCCCGAGCGGGCACACCAGCTGCTGACCCAGGCCCTCAGCTAGCCCATCCGCGCCATGCCTGATTTACTCGACTTTCTCTTCGGCCCGCACGCCGACTCGCATACCATCACGGCGGTGCAGCTGACCACGCGGTCGGTACTCGTGTTTTTTGCGGCGCTGGGGCTGCTGCGGGTGTCGGGGCCGCGCACTTTCGGCGGCAGTACGGCCTTCGACTTGGTAGTTAAAATCATGCTGGGGGCCATCCTGAGCCGGGCCGTGGTGGCGGCCTCGCCGTTTGGGGGCACGCTGCTGGCGGGGCTGGCCTTTGTGCTGCTGCACCGGGGGCTGGCCTGGGCCTCGTATCGCTACGAGTGGGTCGATAAGCTGGTGAAGGGCCAGGTGTACGTGCTGGCGGAAAAGGGCCAGCCTCGCCCCGAACAGTTGCACCAGCTCAACCTCAGCGAAAAGGACCTGCGCGAGGGCCTGCACGAAAACGGTAACGTGGCCAGCCTGGCCGATACCGAGGCCGTGTACCTGGAGCGTGACGGCAGTATTTCGGTGGTAAAGAAGCAGGTAGGAGCGGCCACATAGAATGATAACACCCTAGCCAGTCGCGATACTAGCTTATTGCCAGGGTGTTGCGTTTATTGCGGCTGGTTTTCACTCTGTCCTCACCTTTCACCGCATGACCCCTTACTACCAACCTTCCAATAAAATGCCCCTGGCGGGGGTGCTGGGCCTACTGGCCGGCGGCATGGTGGCCGCTCTACTGCTAGCGCTGGTCTACATCTACGCCGTGTGGTACATCCCGTTTGTGTACATCAATTTTTTCCTGTGCCTGGGCTTTGGGCTGGTATTGGGAGGCGCGCTGGCGCTGCTGGTGCGGGCGGGCAAGCTGCGCAGCCCCGGCGCCGTGGGCGCGCTGGCCTTGCTGGTGGGCCTGGTGGCCGTGTACCTGGAATGGGGCGTGTACCTAACCCTGATTTTCAACTCTGAATCGACGGGTAGCGGGGCCAATGCCGCTACAAGTACTTCGTTCAGCCTCAGCCTGTTTCTGGATATTCTGACGCACCCGGGGGCCATGTGGCTGGCCCTGCAGAAAATTAACGAAACCGGCACGTGGTCGCTCAAGGGCAGCACGCCGTCGGGGGTGTTTCTGGCCGTTATCTGGGTGGTTGAGGCGGTGATTATCTTGGGTGGCACCTACCTGATGGCCAGGGCCCAGGCCACCGAGCCCTTCTCCGAAACCAGCAACGAGTGGGCCACCGAAGAAACGCTGCCCCACCCGCTCACCTTCGCCCAGGACGTGGCCACCACCCGCACGGCCCTCGAAAGCGGCCAGTTTCACCCCCTCACCCCCCACACCGCCGCCGAAGCCGAGGCGCCGTTTGCCCGCCTCAAGCTGCACAGCGCCCCCAACGACCCCAACTGCCGCTACCTGACGCTGGAAAACGTGACTACCACGATTGATAAAAAGGGCAAGGCCAGCCAGAGCACCGCTACTGTGGTGCAGCACCTCGCCATTTCGCCCGCTCATTTTCAGGAGTTGCAGCGGCGCTTCGGCACGCTGCCGGCTGGCCCTGCAATACCGGTGAATTCGGGAAGCAGTAAGCAGGTAAGCAACTCGTAATTTGCCGTTTATGCAAAATTCCTACTGTAGCAACGGATACTTACCGTTGTTACAGCAGGGCTTTTTTTAGGGGCTGGGAAGCTTGGTTTACGGTGACAAAAAATGTCACCCTGGCTAGGCGCTACCTCAGCTATTCCTCTTGGCTCAATAAGTTATACCTACCTGCTTTGGTGGCGCCGATGAACACAATACGCTCGGCATCCCGCAACGCTGTAATGTCGCGCTCAGAGGCGCGCTCGGTTACGTCAACTTGTTCGCTGATGGAAGCTATGCGAGGATTGATGCTGCATACGAGTTGGCGGAGCAACCATGCTGGTCGCTCATTTAGCAGCTCAGGAGTAGCGGCATTCTAACACTAGTACCCTTCGGTGCCGCAGCAGCCTGATTTGGCAACTGTAAATCGGGGTGTGGCAACAGGCGGGTACGCATTACTGTCGGCTTATCGAGCTCTAGCGGCAGTTGGTAGTGAGCCTACCGCGCATCACGCTCAATAAGTTTAAAAGGTAGAATTTCTATCGATTTGCTTTTTTCAGATTAGCTATTTAATTTTCAAAAACGAATTGAAATCAATAACTTACCTCAACTATAGCAGCGATTATTAGTGGTTGCCTGAAGCGTAGGCACTAGTAATCGCTGCCTTGTTCTCTTCTTTCTGCTGCTGTCTGCGCTCAGTAGTGTCTATCCGTTTGCTCACGCTATGAAACATTTTTTTTCACATGCTTACCTGCTCACCGACAGCCCCCCTGCTGGTAGCGGCCTCGCCCACCCTGCTGCGCCATGGCCTGCTGCTAATTCTGCGCGAAGCCTGGCCTGATTGCTCAGCCACGCTTATAACGGCCCCGGCCGCCCTACTGGCTCGCCTGCAAGAGCGTCATTACGCCCTGCTCATCGTGGATAGCCTTTCGTTTGCAACTGCCGCCCTCCCAAGCTTACTCATGCAGGTGCGGCGGCTGCGCCCACACCTGCCGCTACTGGTGCTCACGGGCAGGCGCCCCCCGGCGCTGCGCTTAGCTTCCCCCTTCTGCCTGCTGCCCCGGCAGGCCCCGCCCACCGAGGTAACCCGTGCGGCGGCGGCCCTGCTAGCCCCAGCCGCCCAGCCGCCCGCCTGCCAGGTGGCCCGCCCCCGGCAGGTTGGCTTCACCCCCCGCGAGCTGGAGGTATTGGCCTTGGTGATGGCTGACCTGGACAATGCGCAAATTGCGGAGCGCCTCTACCTCAATGTACGCACTATCGAGAGCCACCGCCGGGCGCTACTGCACAAGGCCAACGTGCGCACGTCGGTGGGGCTGGTGGTGCGCGCCCTGCGCGAAGGCTGGGTGAGCTACTGAAAATCAGTGGCAGTACGGATGTTTAGCGTGCGAAACTAGCCGTGCTTTGTAGCGAAGCTAGACTAGTCGAATGGCAAGGAAAGAAGGTAGCCGTTCAGGCCGGGACTTCAGCCCTGAGCCAGCTTTGCTTCACGCGCTTTTCTCTTCTCACCTGCTATGAACTCCTTTACTTTCCTTCCCTTGCGCGGGCCATAGGCTGGGCTCGGTTGCGCTAGGCGAGGTCATCACCGTTGCCTGAGGCGGGCCCTTGCCACTCCCGGGCCCGGACGGGAGTGGACTGCTGGGGCGGGCGTGGTGGACGCTTAAGTGCTGGAGGTCACTTATCAAATGGCAAGCTTACGCTTAAGTAAGTAAACATAGGGTCATAATCGAAAATCACTGCTTCTCACCGAGAGCGGTATCACAATGCTTTACCCATTACTTACCTACTCATGCGCTCCTTAACATCATTCGCAACCTTGGCCCTTCTGGTAATTATTACTAGCTGTGCGCGAATTGTAGTCACTCCCTTCGCAACTGATAATCACACGGATAAAGGCGTTCGATACTACGACTCACAGCTATACTTGCTTGTGACCTACCAGATTCCAGATGCTGCGTTGGCTCCGCAACGCTCTTCCGATAAGACAGCAGTGGTGAAAGAAGTGCCAGCCAGCAAACCCGGCACGCTGAAGGTCGCTGACAAGACCACTACGGAGACGGACAAAACAAGTGCCCCAACCATTGAGGTGCAGCCTGTGGCTACTTACAAGTTTATGTACCTGCCCGATTACGACCACGGGTATCTGGTAACTCAAAAGGGGTTTCTGGGAAGCTCGGAACTTAGCTTAAAGCTTACCGATGGCTGGCAGCTATCTGATTTTGGCGCCAAATCAGACTCGCAGATTCCGACGACCATTGAGGCTGCTACCGCACTGCTGGGAGCGGTAGCCGCGCTAAAATCCGATAATCCGCCTCAAGCCGGGCTTTATAAAGTAGACTTGAAATCCGGCTCTTTTACGCCTGTTACGGCATTTCCAGCGCGCTAACAAATCGCGTTGATGGGACTTTGTTCTAACGCTGACATTCTCGTCTTAAGTACCTGAACAGCACAGGACGATGTCATATTCTACTACGACTTGAATCATCCGGTTAAAGCTCTAGCCGTTTTCAATAAGAGCGAATCATCCATCTTCTTTTTTTACAAAATGGCCGAAACCCAACCTAATGCAGCTACTGATTCTGACGAAATTGTAGCACCCGCCCCATTTGCTATTATAAAGCAGAGTTATGCCAGAAACGAAACGATTACGATTGCAAACAAGAAACGGCGTGCCTGCTGGAGTGATAGTTTTAGCGGCGCGTGTGAAGAGACTAACTACACAAGCATCCAAGAGAGTGCGATTGTTTTCACACAAGATGCCGGCCAATGCGACAATGGTTCAAACGTGACAATTGTCACCCACAACTAAAAAATCAAGGCAGGTATACCGCATAGCATAGTACTACGACAAAAGATTGGCAATCATCGCCTGATTCGACTGAAACTACTCTGGTTGTGGTAGTATAAACCTTCCCACAGCCCTAATTAGGGCTCCCGTCGTACTAACAGGAGCCCCTATCAGTTGTTGTCATTACCCCCAAACACCGCCTCCGCAAGCGCCCCGTCCGCCACTTATCGCAACGTAGCGACGGCGCAGCGGAGCTCGTGGGCAGCACGGTCACTATGCGTGGCGATTTATCCTGCCAACACCTCTGCAATGACATGTGCAGCGCATAATGCGGCGCTCGGTACTGCGCTACGCCAGGGCACCGCAGTGCTGCGTATTTGCTATGGTACCTAGCGTTATCAACTTCCCCAAACGTGAAAGCGCCTGCCGGAAACAGTTTCCGGCAGGCGCTTTCATAGTTGAAGCAAGATGCTACCCCAGCTTTTTATACCGCACGCGCTTGGGCTCCACGTCGCCGAGGCGCTTGCGCTTGGCTTCCT
>CAYLNN010000074.1:0-12635 GCA_964385095.1 uncultured Hymenobacter sp. | reverse complement strand
ATTGCCGGTGCCTACGGCAACCGCAACGTGCAGGGCGAAGACCAGCAAAAGCTCGACGTGATTGCCAACATCCGCTTTATTCGGGCGCTACGCAACGGCGGCGAGGTCTGCACCATCATCTCGGAGGAAGACGAGGACATTATCCAGACCGGCAACAACCAGGGCAAGTACGTGGTGGCCATCGACCCGCTCGACGGGTCGAGCAACATCGATGTGAATGTCAGTATCGGCACCATTTTCAGCATCTACCGCCGCATCTCGCCCACCGGCCGCGAAGGCAGCGTGGGCGACTGCCTCCAGCCTGGCACCCACCAAGTGGCAGCCGGCTACGTCATTTACGGCTCCAGCACCATGCTGGTGTACACGACTGGCAACGGCGTCAACGGCTTCACCTACGAGCCTAGCCTGGGCGAATTTTTCCTCTCGCACCCCGATATTCAGACGCCCAAAACCGGCAAGGTGTACTCTATCAACGAAGGCTCGGCCGACTCGTTTTCGCCCGGCGTGGCCGCCTTCGTGCAGCAGTGCAAAACCGATAAGTTCTCGGCCCGCTACATCGGCTCGCTCGTAGCCGATTTCCACCGCAACCTGCTCAAGGGCGGCATCTATATTTACCCCGCCACCGCCAAGGACACCAACGGCAAGCTACGCCTCATGTACGAGTGCAACCCGCTGGCCTTTATCGTGGAGCAGGCCGGCGGCAAAAGCTCCAACGGCTACTTGCGCACCCTCGAAATAGAGCCCAAGGCCTGCCACGAGCGCTGCCCCTTCTTCATCGGCAGTAAAGAGCTGGTCGAGCAGGCCGAAGCTTTCCTGGCCAAAGAAAACGCCCAGTAGAAACGCGCCACGGTGCGCTTGCCCCCAACTAAAAAAGGCCGCTCCTAACCTCAGGAGCGGCCTTTTTACACTTAAAAACGAATGGCTACTTCGTCACTTCCGGGTTGCCGGCCGCTTCCGAGTCCGCGTCGCCTTCGCCGATTACGCCGCCCGTGCTCAGGGGCTCATTGGCGGTGGGCTCGTCGGCGCTAGCCTCGGCATAAGGCACGTGCTGGCTCACGATGCCGTACCAGGTAGCCAGCTTCTTGATGTCGGACAAATACACGCGGTCGCGGTCGTACTCGGGCATCACATCGGCCAGAAATTCTTTGAGCTCGCTCTCGCCCGACTTGCTGGTTACGGGCAGGCTAGCGCCGTGCTTCTGGTGAATGCGGTCGAAAATCTCCGTCAGCGACAAGGTTTCGTCCGAATCCTGGGTGTACATGCCGATTTCACTCAGCAGCGACACTTTATTGCTGGCCGGGGCTAGCGAGCGGGTAGCTTTGGCATCGAGGCTTTCAACCAACACACCATGGCGGGCCGGGCGCACCAGGCGGAACAGGCCGGGCTGGCCGCTGATGGCCGCCAGCTCTTTCAAATCGTAGGGCATTCTTTTTACAATGAACAGTTAACAATGAACAGTGAGCAGCAAACCGAAGCAAATGAGCGTCTTGCTCCTTGCTCCTTGTTAACTACGCACTGCTTTACTTATTCCACCGTATTCGCGCCGGTCACGCCGAGCTTGAAATCGATGGGCAGGCTAGTGAGAATCGGGTATTCGGGCTTCTTAAACTTGAGCAGGCGCACTACGCGCAGGGCTTCCTCGCCGGTGCCGCCGCCCATTTGCTTCACCAGCTTGATGCCCTGCATGGTGCCATCCGGATTCAGGGTGAAGCTCACGATGCAGCGCCCCTGAATACGGTTACGCTTGGCCATGAGCGGGTACTTCAGCTCCTTGGCAATAAAGGCGTACATGGCCTCCTGGCCGCCTTCGTAATAGGCCGCCACCGGAATGTCCTGGCCCACGTGGTTGATGCCCGTGCCCTGCGCTGCCGCGGGCGTAGTCTGGGACGGCGATACGGTGTTAGGCTTGGGCGTTTGGGCCTGAGCCGAGGCGAGCAAGCCACACAAGGCCAGCGGCGTGAGCAGTAGTTTTTTCATGAGTTGAGTAGAGAGATAAGGACAAAAGTCCCCGCTACTGGGCAATTGACGGGCCAAAAGTACTTATGCGCCCGCGGCATCGGCCGCAACCTGCCGGTTTATTTCCGTAATAAAGTCCAATACTTCCTCGCGGCCCAGTCCAGTTTCGGCCGACGTCACGAAGTGGCGCGGCAGCTCGTCCCAGGTTTCACCCATCTTAATCAAATAGCTGCTGATGAGTGCTTTGGTTTGGCTGGTCGACTGTTTGTCAGTCTTCGTGAAAATCATGACGAACGGCACGCCCGCCTCGCCCAGCTTTTCCATAAATTCCAGGTCGGCGGCCTGTGGCGCGTGGCGCGAGTCGAGCAGCACGCACACGCAGGTCAGGTTTTCGCGCTTGCCCAGGTAAGCGGTTATCATTTTGCCCCACTCGGCGCGCGAGGTTTTACTCACCTTGGCGTAGCCATAGCCCGGCAAATCGACCAGATACCACTCGTCGTTGATATTAAAGTGGTTGATTACCTGCGTTTTGCCCGGTGTACTGGAGGTTTTGGCTAGTCCCGTGCGGCCGGTCAGCATATTTATCAGCGACGACTTGCCCACGTTGGAGCGCCCAATGAAGGCGTACTCGGGCCGGTCAGGAGTGGGGCAGAGGGCTACCTGCGTATTACTAACTAAAAAACTTGCTTCACGAATTACCATTGGATGGGTTACCTATCAGTCGATGCGGGTACAAAGATGCGTTGCGCTCCGGCTGCGGGCCGGGCCCAGAGCCAGCCACCAAGTACTAACCCGTTGTCTTTCAAAACATGCGCCTATATTTGCACAGCTCGTAAAGCGCCTGCTCGCCAGTTGTTCAAACAAGGCTGTACAAGCATCCGCCCCTTTTAGTGCCCGGCCCCAATCGGCTCGGTGCTGCTTTTCCGGTATATTTGCCGTTGTTAAGGGCTCGTGACGCTCTTTAATTTCAGCTAGGGGCTAGCCAAACGGGCCAACCCTGACGCCGAAATTTAGTATAAGTCGGCAAAATGCGCCTGCCAGCGGTGCGCACAGCCTGCGGCTCTGCCAACGCTCTTCTTTCGCTCTTTCCCTTAAAAATTTTCCAAACACCCTTTTTTCAATGGACAACGTATCCAAAAGGCTGCTGCAGGCCTCTGCCGCGCTAGCCCTGACTGCGGCCGTGGCTACTTCGGCCCAGGCTCAGAGCACGCGTAAGGACCTGCAAACCGGCAACAAGCTGTTCAACCAGGAGAACTACCGCGCTTCCATCCCTTACTACGAGCGGGTGATTGCCAAGGACCCCAACAATGCGCAGGCACTGTTCCGGGCTGGTGTGGCCTACTTGTCCTTTGACAAAGAAAAGGCTAGCGACTACATCTACAAAGCACAGAAACTCAAGCCAAAAGTATCGCGCGATGTGGAATACTGGCTCGGCCGCGTAGACCACCTCAACTACAACTTCGACGAGGCTATCACGCACTACCAAGCTTACAACGCGACGCTGAAAAAGCGTAACGACACCCGCCGCGAGGAAGTAGCTCAGTTGATTCAGCACAGCCGCAACGCAAAAATCCTGTTCAACTCGCCCAAGGATATCTTTGTTAAGAACCTGGGCCCAACGGTGAACACCCAGTACGCCGAGCACAGCCCCGTTATCTCTTCGGATGATAAGACGCTGATTTTTACGACCCGCGCTAACCCGGCCGATATTCCTGGCCTACAGGAGCGGACGGGCAACAAAAAGAACATTGCGGCCGACGGCGAATACTTTGAAGGTATCGTGGAAACGCACCGCATCGATGCCGACAACTGGGAGAAGCCCCGCTCGCTTTCTACGGTGCTCAACAGCCGTGGCCACGACGCGTCGGACCAGTTGTTTGACAACGACACTAAGATGCTGATGTATCGCGACGACGAAAACGGTGACGTGTTCGTAGCCTCGAAGCAGAGCGGCGGCGACTGGGGCGCTCCGACCAAGCTTAACAGCAACATCAACTCCAAGGCTTACGAGGGCGATGCCTACATCACGCCGGACGGCCTGACGCTGTACTTTTCGACGGCCCGCTACTCGGAAGATGGCAACCTGGACCTGTACTACAGCACGCGCACTTCGGGTGGCGACTGGGGACCGGCTAAGTCGCTAGGCAGCACCATCAACACGAAGTACGACGAGGACAGCCCGTACATCAGCCGCGATGGCCGTACGCTGTACTTCAGCTCGCGTGGCCACAACACGATGGGCGACTACGACATCTTCGCTTCGAAGTATGACAGCATTGGCCGCAAGTGGGGCCGCCCCGAGAATATGGGCTACCCCATCAACACGCCGGATGCGGACTCGTACTACCGCTTGGCGCCCGATGGCACGTATGCTTATTTAAGCTCGTACCGCATCGGTGGCTACGGTGAGAAAGACATCTACACCATCAGCTACATCAAGAATATCAACATCAAAGGCTCGGTGTTCTCGAAGCGTGACAGCACGCAGGCGATTCCCGGCGTTGAGCTGGTGTTCAACGGTACGCAAGCTGATAAAACGGCCATCAGCTTCCGCGACATTACCAAGGAAGACGGCACGTATCAGGTGAAGGCCCTATCGGCCCGTACCTACCAGGTGGCGGTGAACAAAGACGGCAAGAACATCGAGACGCAGGAGTTTGCAGTGCCGATTTCGACGAACGATTCGACGAGCATCACCAAGAACTTCTACGTTGACTACATCGACACGACTGGCGCTGCGTTTACCAATCGGATGAAGCCGATTTATTTCGACACCGACAAGTACAAGCTACGCCCGGAGTCGATTCAGACGCTGAATGCCACGACGGCTTTCCTGAAAGCTAACACTGGCCTCAACATCTCGATTGAAGGCAATTGCGACTCGCGCAACACGGATGAGTACAACATAGTACTCGGCCAAAACCGCGCCGATGCTGCCAAAAACTACCTCGTGAAGCAGGGTATCGCCAGCAGCCGCCTCACCACAGTAAGCTACGGCGAGCGCAAGCCCGTAGCCCCGAACGATTCGCCGGAGAACATGCAGCTCAACCGCCGCGATGACTTCAAGCCAGTGTTGAAGGAAGGCGAGAAAATGCCGACGATGGTGCAGCCTACCACGCCAACGACGACGACCACTACCATCATTGCTACCCCCGTAAATGCTGGCCCGCCGCTGCCCGGTAAGAGCAAGGTGAAAATGGCCGACGGCACCAAGGTGAAAACCAAAGTGGACGAGGACAGCGATAAAGTAAAAATTAAAACCAAAGGCGCCGCCGGTGAGAAGTCGAAAACGATTTCGAAAGACGGTGAGCTTGATTCGAAAGCAAAAGACGCTTCGGGCGAAAAAGCCAAGGTGAAAACCAAGGTTGACTAACCCACGGCAATTTTGCTAAAAAAGGAACGGCCGGACGAACAGTCCGGCCGTTTTTTTGTCCTGCTAGCTAGCGGCTCAGTTTAAAGGCTGCTTGCGCAATTTTTGCAACCTTGTGCCGTTCTTTGCCTACCTCTATGGCCATAGTACCTTATAAAGAAGACGCCGCCGATAAGAAATCGCAGGTGGCCCGCATGTTTGACAACATCGCAGGTAAGTATGATTTTCTCAATCACTTCCTCAGTGTTGGCACCGACATCTACTGGCGCCGCAAGGCGGTAAACGAACTCAAGGCCCTGCGCCCGGCGCGCATCTTGGATATTGCCACCGGCACCGCTGATTTTGCCATCGAAACGCTGCGCGCAGCGGCTCCCGATGCTCAGGTAACGGGCGTCGATATCTCGGCTGGGATGCTCGACGTAGGCCGCCAGAAGCTACTGAATAAAAAGCTGAGCCACCGCATTAAGCTGGAGCTAGCCGACTCGGAAAACCTGCCCTTTGAAGATAATCAGTTCGATGCCGTCACGGCGTCGTTTGGGGTGCGCAACTTCGCCCACCTCGAAAAGGGGCTAGCCGAGATGCACCGCGTGCTGCGCCCCGGCGGCCAGCTCGTCATTCTGGAATTCAGCAAGCCCACCGCCTTTCCGCTTAAGCAAGCCTATAATTTTTACTTTAGTCGGGTGCTGCCGGTTTTTGGCAAGGTAATTTCCAAAGACCAGAGCGCGTATACTTACCTGCCCGAATCGGTGCAGGCTTTTCCCGACGGTGCCGAGTTTGTGGCCATTTTGGGCCGCGTCGGCTTTACCAATCCTGCATGGCAACCCCTCACGTTCGGCATCAGCTCCATTTACACCGCTCGCAAATAGGGGCTAGCCCCCTGGGTAGGCTGGCCCTGCCGCTGCTGCTGCTTACGCTGCTGGCGGGCCCGGCGCTAGCCCAGCGTAAGCGCAGCGACGCCATTGACCGCAGCCGCAAGGGACACATCAAAGGTATTACGGTCGAAAACTTGTCGAACTATAATGACCGGTTTTACCGGCCTGGCCTCACGATAGCGCCCAATTTCTCGCGGTTCTTTTTGGAGCAGTCGGCCAGCTATTTTCAGGCTGCGCAGCAGGGGCGGGGCATTGCGGCCAATGCCATTATCAGTCCTGGCTTTGGGGTAGGCTTTATCAATGACATCCGGCTGGGTAACCCTAGCACGCCGTTTCACCTGCGCTTCGTGCCGGGCCTGAGCTTTCTCACGCGCCGCGTGGAATTTACGAGCGTGGGTGCAGGCATGCCCGACACTATCCGGAACCAGGAAATAAGCACTACGCAGCTCGAACTGCCGCTGCTGCTGAAGTACCAATCGAACCGGCGGCGCAACACGCGCTTCTACATGATTGGCGGCATCAAGCCCAGCTTTGCCGTGACGCAGCGCCAAAATACGCCGGCCATCAACCAGATTACTGTTATCAGGGACGATGTGATGCTGGAGTATGGCTTCGGCCTCGACCTGTTCTACCCATACTTCAAGTTTGGGCCAGAGCTGCGTTTTTCGCACGGCTTACGCAATATTCTGTCGCCGCGCGATAACCAGTACAGCAACAGCCTGCAAAGCCTGCGCACCAATACGGTGACGCTCTACCTCAACATTGAATAAGCGTTCATAAAGATGAAAACTGCCTTTATTACGGGAGCTTCCTCCGGCATTGGCCGGGCCACGGCCGTGGCCCTGGCCAATGCGGGCTTTCAGTTGGTAATAACCGGCCGCCGCCGCGAGCGCCTCGACGCGCTAGCCCAGGAGCTAGCCCCCACACCGGTGCACAGCCTGACCTTTGACGTGCGCGACCGCGCCGCCGTGGAGGCCGCCGTAGCTGGCCTGCCCGACGCCTTTGCCCACATCGATGTGCTCGTCAATAATGCCGGCAATGCCCACGGGCTAGCCCCCATTCAGGATGGTGATGTGGCCGACTGGGACGCCATGCTCGACGGCAACGTGAAAGGCCTGCTCTACGTGAGCCGCGCGGTGCTGCCGCGCATGGGCGAGGGCGGAATTATCGTGAACCTGGGCTCGATTGCCGGCCACGAAGCCTACGCCAACGGCAATGTGTACTGCGCCTCCAAGGCGGCCGTGGCAATGCTCACGCGCACCATGCGGATTGACTTGCTGCCCAAGGGCATCCGCGTGGCTGAGGTGGCGCCCGGCATGGTCGAAACCGAGTTTTCGGAGGTTCGCTTTAAGGGCGACGAAGAGCGTGCCGCCAATGTGTACAAGGGCGTGCAGCCTTTGCAGGCCGCCGATGTGGCCGACATTATTCAGTTTATTGTTACGCGCCCGCCGCATGTGCAGCTAGCCGAGGTAATCGTGTTTCCGGCCGCGCAGGCAGCGGCCTCCACCGTGAAACGCGCCAGCTAGCCCCGGCTACCGAAAATAGCGCTGCCTACCCGAATGAGGGTGCTGCCCTCGGCCAAAGCCCAGGCGTAGTCGGCGCTCATGCCCATGGAGATTTCGCGAAAGCTCTCGTCGGCCGCGAAGTAGGTAGTTTTCAAATGGTCGAAATACCGGCGTAACTGCCGAAACTCGCCACGTACCAGCTCCTCATCGGGCGAGTGCGTGGCGATGCCCATTACGCCCGTCAGGCGCACGTGGCGCAGCGCCCGGTAGTCGGCCGATTGTAGAACTTCATCCGCTTCGGCCAGCGCAAGGCCGGTTTTAGTGTCTTCCTGGGCAATGTGAAATTGCAGCAGGCCATTGATAATGCGTTCGTGCTTAGCTGCTTGCTTATCAAGCTCTACCAGCAGGCGCAGGCTGTCGATGCTTTCTACGGTGTGCACAAAGGGCGCCAGGTACTTGACCTTATTAGTTTGCAATTGCCCAATCTGGTGCCACTCCACATCGGCGGGTAGCTCGGGGTATTTGGCCGCCATTTCCTGCACCCGGTTCTCCCCAAAAATGCGCGCCCCGGCATCGTACGCTTCACGCAAGCGTTCTACGGGGTGAGTTTTGGTAACGACGACCAAGCGGGCGGCGGTGCCGGCCAGTTGTTGCTCGAAAGCGGTAATATTCTCAGCGATGGACAATTTAGTAGGGCTTAACTGGTAGTTGAAGCGTGGTTTTTACCTGGTTATGGCTGCGAGGTAACAACAACTAAGTAAAAAACTAGTCTTCCAGCACGTTGTTCATAAAGGTGCTTTTGAGGGCTAGCCAGAGCAGCCACAGGGCGAGGCCCCAGCCCAGGTAGGGGCGGTAAAAATCCTGCACGCTCCGGTAGCGCTGGGTGCGGATGTCGGATTTTTCGAGCCTGTCAATCTCCCCAAAAACCCGGGTTAGCGCGGTGTTGTCGGTGGCCCGGAAGAAGCGGCCTTCGGCGGCTTCGGCCAGCTGGCGCATAGTGGTTTCGTCGAGGCGGGTTTGCACATAGCGGGTTTTACCCGTGACGGAATCGCGGCCGAAAGGCACGTACCCATCTTCCCCCAAGCCGATGGTGTAGAGCCTGATGCCGTAGGCATGGGCCAGCTGCGCAGCCAGCAGCGGGTCGAGGCTACCCGCGTTACTTTCGCCATCGGAGAGCAGCACGCAAATGCGTGACTTGGCCGGCGATTCGCGCAGGCGGTTGATGGCCGTGCCCAGTGCCGTGCCGATGGCCGTGCCATCTTCGGCGATAAGGCCCGGGCGCAGGCTGCTGAGGTTGTCGAGCAGCAGGTCGTAGTCGGTGGTGAGGGGCACCAGCGCGTAGGCCTGCCCGGCGAAAGCCACCAGCCCTAGCCGGTCGCCGGCCCGGCGCTGCACGAAGCGGCTAGCCAGGCGCTTAGCCGCAGCGAGGCGCGTGGGCTTGAGGTCTTCGATTTCCATACTGCCCGACACGTCGAGGGCCAGCACAATGTCGATGCCCCGCCCCGTTTGGGTGAGGTGCTCGCTCAGGTGCTGGGGCCGGGCCACGGCGATGATGAGTAATACCTGGCTTAGCGCCAGCACTAGGTCAGGAACAAAACGCAGGCCCGCCCGCCAGTCGGGCCGCAGGCCACCCGGCCCGAAGGCTACCACTACCTGCCGCCGCCGCCGGGCTAGCAGCCAGCGCAGCAGCGGCAGCAAGGGCACCAGGATGAGCAGCAGCAACAGGCGCGGGTGCTGCCACTCGTAGCCGGCCAGGGTGGCGTAGGAAAAGATGTTCATGCAAAAACGGCCAGAAGGTGCAAATTACGGTCAATTCCAAACTCCGGCTCACTGCCCAACCCCCGCGGGCTACCTTTGCCCCGACCTCACGCCCCCAGGGCCGGCCCTATGATTCGTACCGTAATTTTTGATATGGACGGCGTTATTATCGACACCGAGCCTATTCACCACCACGCATTTTTCACGCAGTTTGCCGAGTTGGGCATCACCGTTTCGGACGCGCTGTACGCCTCTTTTCTGGGTTCTTCCACGCGCAATGTTTTTCAGCAGCTCCGGCAGGAATTCAACTTGCCGCAGGAAGTAGACGAGCTTTTGCGGCGTAAGCGCGAGCTGTTCAACCTGAAATTTGATACCGATGCCAGCCTCGATTTGCTGCTCGGCGTGCGGGCGCTTATCGAAGATATTCAGCGCCGGGGTATTCAGATGGTGCTGGCCTCGTCGGCTTCCAAAGCCACTATTGCGCGGGTGTTCGACCGCTTCGGGCTAGCCCCTTACTTCACGCACCGGGTTAGTGGCGAAGACTTTGCGCAGTCGAAGCCCAACCCAGAAATATTCCTGCACGCCGCTAGCCTGGCCGAAACCCCCGTAACCGAGTGCATCGTTATCGAAGACTCGGCCAATGGCGTGGCGGCGGCTAAGGCGGCCGGTATCTACTGCATTGGCTACGCCAGCCCGCACTCGGCGGGGCAGGATTTGCGCCTGGCCGACCGCGTTATTCAGGACTTTGCGGAGTTGTCGGCCGCTCAGATAGCTGCCATATATGTGCCCTAGCTGGTAGTGCGCTACAGGCTTCAGCCGGCCTGCAGCCATTACTTAAAAGCTCCCCGTCGCAGCTTCGAGAAGAAGCCGTGACGGGGAGCTTTTAGGTGATGGCTGGCTTAATGGCGCTTAGCTCAGTGTATCCTTGATATTGCCGAGCAGATTGTCGGTCAGGGTCATCTGCTCTTTTTGGGCGTGGCCTTCGGGCACGGGCGGGGCTAGCTTGGGCTCATCGCCGTAGGGCTCGGCTTTCAGTACTTTAAACTCACCTTTGCCATCGATGCTGGGACCGTGCGTCCAGCGGCCTTCGGGCGTGCCTGTGCCATCAATGTTGGGGCTGATAAAGGCGTAGCTGAACTCCTGATTCTCCTGGCTCTGCGGAAACGAGTTGGGAATAGGCAGACCTTTGTGACCGCCAAGCTCCTCAATAACGGCTAGCCACTGCTGCTGGTGCATGGTATCGCGGGCAATCATAAAGCTCAGCATGTCTTTCATTCCCGGGTCATCGGTAATTTCCCAGAGCCGGGTGGCTAGAGCGCGGCCCGTGCTTTCGGCGGCTACGTTGGTATACATGTCGGCCATCAGGTTGCCGCTACCTACCACGTAGGCCCCGCTGAAGGGAACGCCTTCTGCATCGAAAGCCAGCGCGCCCAGTCCGGCCGATAGAAACGAGCGTGGGTTCATGCCGCCGAGCACCGCGCCCACCACACCATCTTGCTTGATGGCTGCTTCCTGCAAACTAAGTGGCGCGCCTTCCAGGTTGAGGGCAACGGCCGTGGCTAGCATCTCAATGTGCGAAATTTCCTCGGTGCCGGTGTCGAGTAGCATGTCGCGATATTTCGCCGGCCCGCGCGAGTTCCAGGCCTGAAACAGGTATTGTAAACACACGCGCATTTCGCCTTCAATGCCGCCAATGGCCTGCTGAAGCATGCGGGCAAAAGCGGGGTTAGGCTTCTCAACACGGACTTTGTACTGCGTTCGCTTATCGTGGTAAAACATGGTGGAAAAGGATGAAGTTGGGTTGCCAACACTGGCAATTGTCCTCATTCCTACGCCAACTCAACTTTCAAGTTTAATTTCATGAGGTTGACAGACAATTTATTAGCTCAAGCGTAAGGGCCTAAGCTCTGCACTTTGCGCTAGGTAAGTAGGCTAGCCGACGACCCCTAAAACCCAGGCCGTTTAGGCTGGTAGCAAGCTGTGGGCAAAGCAGAAATAAAAAAGAGGCCCCACTAGCTAGCAGGGTCTCTTTAAGCAATGCGTTGGTAGCGCGAAGAATTATTTGGCAGCAGCGACTTTTTTTGCAGCGGGCTTCTTGGCAGCGGCAGGTTTCTTGGTAGCCGCCGCTTTGGCAGGAGCGGCTTTTTTAGTAGCCGCCTTCTTCACAGCCGGCGCCTTCGCCGCTTTTTTAGTGGGTGCGTCAGTTTCTTTTTCGGGCTTCTCAGCGGCGGCTTTCTTGCCGAAGCGGCCCCCCTTAGCTGGCTTGTCGGGCGTGGCGGCGGCTAGCTCCAGGCAACGCTCCAGGGTGAGCTCAGTTGGCTCCTCGCCCTTGGGAATCTTCACATTTTTCTTGCCCGCCACGATATAGGGGCCAAAACGGCCATTGAGCACCTGAATATCGGGGTTCTCATCAAAGCTTTTGATAAGACGCTCAGCGTCTGATTTGCGTTTGGCCTCGATAAGCGTCACGGCTTCCTCGCCCGTGATAGTATGCGGGTCCTGCTCTTTACCGAGTGAGTAAAATTTGCTGTCGTGGCGAATGTAGGGGCCGAAGCGGCCGAGCGCGGCCGTCATGGCTTTGTCTTCAAACTCGCCCACCACGCGCGGCAATTTGAAGAGGTCGAGCGCCTCCTCCAGCGTAATAGTTTCGATAAACTGGCCTTTGCGTAGGTTAGCGTAGGCAGGTTTGGTTTCCCCTTCGGTGTCGCCTAGCGCCACATACGGGCCGTATTTGCCCAGGCGAGCGGTGATTTTCTCGCCCGTTTCGGGGTGCAGACCGATTTCGCGGGTACTGCTGAGCGTGCTGCGCTCAATATCCTGCCCGCGCTCCACGCTGGCGTGGAAAGGCTCGTAGAAGCCCGCCAGCATGTGACCCCAGTCTTCGCGACCGTTGGCAATCTGGTCAAATTCATCCTCTACCTTCGCCGTAAACTGAAAGTCCACGATGGCGGGGAAGTGGTCGACCAAGAAATCGGTGACTACCAAGGCCGTATCGGTGGGGAAAAGCTTGGCTTTGTCGGCGCCGTAGGTTTCGGGGCGCTGCTCGGTTTTCACCGCGCCATCTACCAGCGAGAGCGCGTAAATCTTGCGCTCCTTGCCCTCGCGCGAGTCTTTCTCCACGTAGCCGCGCTTCTGCACGATGCTGATGGTGGGGGCGTAGGTGCTGGGGCGGCC
>CAYLNN010000073.1:0-12730 GCA_964385095.1 uncultured Hymenobacter sp. | reverse complement strand
TCGGGCTGCTGGCGCGGCCCGTCGATGAGCCGGAAAATACCGCCGCCGTGATTGTTGAACAGCACCACCCGCAGGTTGGGCGTGGGGTAGTTGTGCCAGAAGGCATTGCGGTCGTAGAAAAATGCCACGTCGCCGGTTAGCAGCACCACCGGGCGCTCGGGCTGGGCCAGTGCCGCGCCCACGGCCGTGGAGTTGCAGCCATCGATGCCGCTGGTGCCACGGTTGGCAAACACGTCGATTTGGCGGTTGGCCGGCACCCCTAGTATGTTAACGTAGCGCACGGCCATGCTATTGGCCAGGTGCAGGGCCGTGCGCTCGGGCAGGCTAGCCAGCACCTGGCGGAAAGCCGCAAACTCGTTGGAGGGCTGGCCTTCGGCCGCAAAAAACCGGGTTAAAAAGGCCGTGGCCGTGGTTTCGGCGAGTTGCCAGGTAAAGTCGGGCGCCGAAGCAGTGCCCGGCGTGGGTGCAGCAGGTTCTGGCGCCTCCGCTACTTTTTGCGCCGCCCGCAGGCTGAGAAAAGAAATCTGGTTCGCACTCTCAGTCCGGTTATAGTCCTTGGTTTCGAAGCCGGTGAGCTGCTGAAAAAACACGGCCGGCTGCACCCGAACAACCCGCGTGAGGCTGCGGAAGGTATCGGCGACTTCGCCCGCGGCTTGCAGGTGCCAGTGCTGAGCGGGCGCGGCCTCGCGCAAAAATAGCTTCAAGCTCTTGGAAATCAGCGACTGGCCGAACGTGATGAGCAAATCGGGCTTGAGGGTTGCTTTCTGCGCGGGGGAGAGGCCCGCCAAGAAAACATCGTGGTGGCGCACGGCGGGCACGATGCCCAGGTTGGCAATGCTATCGGCCACCACCGCCACCTGCCGCTCCTGGGCAAACTCGTAGAGCGCGGCGGCTAGGCCGGGGCTATCGGCCTGCTGGCCTGCCACTACCAGCACCCGGCCCGCCGCCCGCAGCTGGCGGCGCAGCTCCAGGATTTCGGTCGGCGGCAGCATGGTAATGGCGTGGTCATCGCGGATGATTTTGACGCCCACCTCGTAGTCCAGCTCCTCGCCCGGCTGGGGGTAAAACGGCTCGCGCAGGGGCACATTCACGTGCACGGGCCCGGCCGGACCCGTTTTGGTAAGGTTAATGGCCTCATTGATAAGGCGCTCGGCGTGCCACTTGGCATCGGCGTGCGCGGTGTCGGCCGGAAAGTCGAAGCTGCCCTTGGCGTGGGCCCCGTAGAGGGTGCGCTGCCGGATGGTTTGGCCATCGAGCTGGTCTATCCACTCGGGTGGGCGGTCGGCGGTGAGCACCAGCAGCGGAATTTGCTGAAAAAACGCCTCCGCCACGGCCGGCGCGTAGTTGAGGCCGGCCGTGCCGCTGGTGCACACCAGCACCACCGGCCGCCGCGTGGCCTGCGCAATACCCAGCCCGATGAAGGCCGCCGCCCGCTCGTCGGGCACCACGCGCAGCTTGCCCCGGTAGGCCGGGTGCCGCGCAAACGCCAGCGTGAGCGGCGCCGAGCGCGAGCCTGGCGACAGAATAACGTCGGTGATGCCGTGCCGGGCGCAGATTTCGGCGATGTTGAAGACGGCTTGCATGGAATTCATTGGAAACTCTTAAAAAACGTTGGTTATGCTGCCGCAGGAAGCGTCTTGTCAGGTATAGAACCCTGAAGCTTGTTTTCTAACGACGGCAAACCTGGCAAGATGCTTCCTGCGGCAGCATAACCAACGTTTTCAGTGCAGAATCTTATTTTAAAATCGACCCCACAGTTTGCAGTTTCAGTTCGGTTTCCTGCCATTCGCGGCTAGGGTCCGAGTCGGCCGTGAGGCCGGTGCCAGCGTAGAGAATGGCCTCAGTGGGCCGCAGTTGCAGGCAGCGCAGGTTTACGTACAGCCGCGCCACGCCGGGGCTAGCCACGTTTACCGGGCCCAGAAAGCCGCTGTAGTAGGCGCGGTCGTAGCCCTCGTGCTGGCGCAAAAAATCCAGCGCGGCGGCCTTGGGCATGCCGCCCACGGCCGAGGTGGGGTGCAGCAGCCGCAGCATATCGGTGCCGAGCGAGGCGGCGAAAGGTACGTTTTTCAAATCGACCTCAAAGTCGGTGCGCAGGTGCAATAGTTGCCCCGCCACGGCCGTGCGCGGCCCCGCCTCGTGGTATTCGCGCAGGCGCAGCTGCTTGAAGCAGCTCACGATGTAGCGCGCCACCAGGGCCTGCTCCTCAATTTCCTTCTGGCGCCAGATGGCATCCTGCGGGCGGTGGCCGGGCACCAGCGGCTGGGTGCCGGCCAAGGCCATGGTGTGAAAAAAGCCGTCGGCCGTGACCTCGGCCAGCACCTCGGGCGAGGCCCCTAGCCAGGTGCCCACGCCCGGCACGCTCACCAGCGAGATAAAGGCGCGCGCGTAGTTGCGGCTCAGCTCTTCAAACGCCCCTAGCGGGTCGAAGCCCGCCGGCAACGGGCGGCGGGCGGCGCGCGACGTCACCACCTTCACTACCTGCCTAGCCTCGATGGCCGCCACGCCGGTGCGCACAAACTGAGTGTAAACCGCCTCGCTGGCGGCGGCAGGCGCCGGCTGCGGGCTGTAGTGCCAGGCCAGCACGGGCGGCGTGGGTAGGGCTAGCCAAGCCGTGAGATTAGGCACCAGCTCGCGGGCGGCGGGCGAAACCCGCACTGTATCGGGCGCGGTGAGGTCGTACTGCACATCGGCGGGCAAAAAAAGCGCCGGGTTGTGGTCGGAATCGCAAAATGGGAAAAAGGCGAAGCCGGCCGGCGCAGCCGGGTCCAGGGCCGGCGGCAGGCCAGTGTAAGTGGCTTCGAGCGAGCGGGCTACCAGCAGGCGCGGCTGGCTAGCCCCCGGCTCGCGCCACAGGGCCAGCGGCCGGCCCGTGCGCAGGGCCCCGGCCACGAGGTGGCGCAGCCGCGCCGACGCATCGAGGCCAGCCGTGGCGGCCGGCCAGCGCAGCAGCCGAGGGTCAGCCGGGCGCATTACGCTTGCTTGTCCTTGGCGGCGGGCAGGTCAATCACGGCCATCGTGATGCGGCTGATGCACACTAGGGCGCCGGTTTCTTCGTGGGTAATGCGGATTTCCCACACCTGGGTGGTGCGGCCCACGTGCAGGGCCGTGGCCCGGCCGCGCACCCAGCCCTGGCGCACCCCTTTGATGTGGTTGGCGTTGATTTCGAGGCCTACGCAGGCCTGGCGCGTCACATCAATGCGGGTGGCCGCGCCAATGCTGCCCAGCGTTTCGGCCAGGGCCACCGAGGCGCCGCCGTGCAGCAGGCCCATGGGCTGGTGCGTGCGGCCATCCACGGGCATGCGGCCTTCGAGGTAGGTGTCGGTGAGGGCGGTCAGCTCAATGCCGAGCGTGTCGGCTAGGGTAGGGCGGTGGCCCACCCAGGTTCTTACGTCGTCGAGAGTCATGGTTTTTCCGTTTTTTGTTATTCGTTTTTTGTTGTTCGCCCACAAAGCCGGCCCGGTCAAGCAAGGAGGCCGCCAACGAAAAACGAGTAACCAACAACGAACAACGTAGTAGCCAACCCGTACTTTACGGCATTGTTCGGCAAAACTACTCCGCCCACGCCCGTGCCAGTTCAGCAGCTTTACCTTCTTCGCCACGGTCAGACCGACTTCAACGTGCAGAACATCGTGCAGGGCAGCGGCATCGACTCGGACCTCAACGCGCGCGGCCGCCAGCAGGCCGCCCAGTTTTGGGCCGCTTACCAGAACCTGCCGTTTGCCCGCGTCTACACTTCCCGGCTCCGGCGCACGCGCCAGTCGGTGCAGCAGTTCATTGAGGCGGGTCTGCCGCACGAGGAGCACGCCGCCCTCAACGAAATCAGCTGGGGCACCCGCGAGGGCACCCGCATCACGCCCCAGGAGGATGCCGAATATGCCCGCGTGCTGGCCGCCTGGCAGGCCGGCGACGACCACGCCCGCCTGCCCGGTGGCGAAAGCCCCGCCGAGGTGGCCGCCCGCCAGCGCCCCTTTCTTGAGCTGCTGGCCCGCCGGCCCGCCGATGAGCTGGTGCTGGTGTGCCTGCACGGCCGCGCCCTGCGCGTGCTGCTGTGCCAGCTGCTGGGCTACCCCCTGCGCTACATGGATGGCTTCGAGCATCAGAACCTCTGCCTCTACAAGCTGCACGGCGTGGGCGGGCGCTACACTATTCGCAATTTTTTAGACCTAAGCCACCTGGCGTAAGCGTAGTGAACAGGGCCTAGTTACCAAGGAGTACTAAGCGGCTGGTGGCTAGGGTGCTCACTACTAACTGTTAACTAGGCCCTGTTCACCGCGAACCAGCTTTAGATTGTTTCCCCACTTTTTGGCGGCTAATTTTGAGCCCCAATCCCAACCTGCAATTCCGATGGCCGAAATTATCAAAATGCCGAAAATGAGCGACACGATGACCGAAGGGACCATCGCGGCCTGGCTCAAAAAAGTAGGCGACAAAGTGAAATCGGGCGACATCCTGGCCGAAGTCGAAACCGACAAGGCCACCATGGAGCTCGAAAATTACGAAGACGGCACCCTGCTCTACATCGGCCCCAAAGAAAAAGACTCCGTGCCCGTAGATGGCGTATTGGCCATTGTGGGCAAAGAAGGTGAAGATATTTCGGGCCTGCTCAACGGCCAGGGTGGGGCTAGCGCGCCGCCGGCCGCTGCTCCGGCGCCCGCGCCCGCCGCTGCCCCCGCACCAGCCCCCCAAGCGGCAGCGCCCGCGCCGGCTCCCAGTGCCCCCGCTGCCCCGGCCGCGTCTGCCAATGGCAAAAAGGCCATTGTGGTGCGCATGCCCAAAATGAGCGACACGATGACCGAAGGCACCATCGCCGCCTGGCTGAAGAAGGTGGGCGACAAAGTGAAATCGGGCGACGTGCTGGCGGAGGTCGAAACCGACAAAGCCACTATGGAGCTCGAAAACTACGAAGACGGTACCCTGCTCTACACCGGCCCCAAGGAAGGCGAAGCCGTGGCCGTAGACGGCGTGCTAGCCATTATTGGGGAGGAAGGGGCCGACATTCAGGCGCTGCTGGGTGGCCAAACCGGGGGCGCGGCCCCCGCGCCCGCCGCTGCTGCCCCGGCCGAAACGGCCGCCCCCGGCGCCGCGGCGCCGGCCGAAACGCCGCCGGCCGAAAGCACCGGCCGCCTGCTAGCCTCGCCGCTGGCCAAGAGCATTGCCAAGGACAAGGGCGTAGACCTGCGCCAAATTAAAGGCAGCGGCGAAAACGGCCGCATCGTGGCCCGTGACCTCGAAAACGCCCAGCCCGGCGCTAGCCCCGCTCCGGTGGCTGCCCCAGCCGCCGCGCCCGCCCAGGTCCCCGGCGAGTACATCCAGGCGGCTCTGCCCGAGCCGGCCGCCCCGGCGCCGAAGCCCGCCGCTGCGCCCGCGGCGGCCGAAGGCACCTACACCGATACCCCGGTGTCGCAGATGCGCAAGGTGATTGCCAAGCGCCTCTCGGAGAGCCTGTTCACGGCCCCGCATTTCTATCTCACGATGGAAATTCTGATGGACAAGGCGATGGAAACCCGCGTGAAGCTCAACGAGCTATCGCCGGTGAAGCTCTCGTTCAACGATATGGTTATCAAGGCGTCGGCCGTGGCGCTGCGCCAGCACCCGGCCATCAACTCGTCGTGGCTTGGCGACCGCATTCGCCAGAACAAAGTGGTGAACATTGGCGTGGCCGTGGCCGTGGACGAAGGCCTGCTGGTGCCCGTTATCCGTAACGCCGACGGCAAGGGCATGTCGCAGATTGCCACCGAAGTGAAGGAGCTGGCCGGCAAAGCCAAGAGCAAGAAGCTGCAACCCGCTGAGTGGGAGGGTAGTACCTTTACCATCTCGAACCTGGGCATGTTCGGCATCGATGAGTTTACGGCCATCATCAACCCGCCCGATGCCTGCATCCTGGCTGTGGGCGGCATCAAGCAAACCGCCGTGGTGAAGAACGGCGAGCTAGCCATCGGCAACATCATGAAGGTGACGCTGAGCTGCGACCACCGCGTGGTGGACGGTGCCACCGGCGCGGCCTTCCTCCAAACCTTGAAGGGCTTGCTGGAAGACCCCATGCGGATGCTCATCTGAGGCCACTGGCAGCGTTAAAAAGCGAAGCCCCGGGCTTGTCCGTACTGGATGGCCCGGGGCTTCGCTTTTTGCGATAATTATGGTATTTTTAAGAGATACTATTGACCGATAAATTTTTACCTGATTTTCTTTGAAATAGTACCCTAACTAGTAGATTTACAGGAATTTTTACCTGCCAAATCATTTTATCTGTTTCTATGAGAAGCATTCTTTTACTAATTAATGCAGCGAGCAGCCTGAGTACTTTGCCGGTAGTGGCGCAGCGCATTGCCGACCGCGAAGTGAAGTATGAATACCAGCGGCTGCCGCTCACGCTGCTGGATAAATCAAGAATTACCAGGTAGTGGTGGTGGCCCCCTACGAGGCGGAAAACGACCGGGCCCAGCAGGAATACAAGCGCGCTGGCCAGCGTAGACGCTGATTTTGCGCAGGCCGAGGCTAGCTACGCCAAAGCCGTAGCCGCCGTCAAAGCCGATTATGAGCAGAAACTGGCCGAGTACAACAAGCAGTCGCTGGCTACCAAAATGCTTAACAAAGGGGTGCTCAACGAAGGCAAACCCGTGCTGAGCCTGCCTTACCCGCCGCAGAAATCGCAGCCCATGCCGCCGCTTATGCGCCCAACGGTGGACAAGGAAGCCACGGCCGGCGGCCTAAAGGTGCCCGGCTACGCCCGCGGCGGCCAGGGTGCCGTGGTAACGGTGACACTCTACGGCATGGAGGCCAGCGAGCCCAAGAAAGACGAGTCGAGCGCGGCCTACCTGCGCAACGCCACAAACCCCAACAACCCGACCTACGTCATCGACTACCGCTACCCCGTGGGCGTGAAGGTGGAGGTGCCGGGCCAGGGCCTGGTGGTGAACGAAACCATTCCGGCTACCAACGAATACCAGCACCAGCAGACGGCGATGGCCGCCTACAGCAGCCCCGAGCAGCGCAAGCAGGAAATCGACCCTCTCGAAACCAAATTGCGCGAAGCCAATCTGAAGCTAGTGCAGCAGTATCTCGACAGCCAGTTTGGAGTGGCCACGGTGCCCCGCACCACGCTGCTCTACACCATCGAGCCGAAAAAAATGACCTACGATGAGTACCAGCCGGCTTACGAAGCGGCCATCGCGGCCTACAAAAAGCTGAACGAGGAACCCGACGCCGCCCGGCAATTTTTCGCTACCGCCTTGGCGCAGTGGGACAAAGCCCTGGCCGAAGCCAAGCCCACTGATAGCAAGGCCCGCATCAACGGCGACATTGCGGCCGTCACGTACCTCGACGCGGCGGAAGCCGCTATCTGGGCCGGGGAGCTGCCCCGCGCCGACAATTACCTGATGAAACTGAATACCCTGGACCTTTCGCGCCGCCAGAAGCGCCAGCTGGCCGACCTCGAAAGCCTAGCCAAAGACCAGAAGAAGCGCTACGCCGCCAATACGAAATAACCACCTGCCGGACCGTCGGCGCCCGCAACACCTGCCTAAGGCCTGAGTAGCCAAGCGACAAAAGCCCCCGCCGTGCAGGCGGGGGCTTTTGTCGCTTTAGCAAGGGTACTTGGCGAGGCGGGGGCTAGCCAGCAGCGGGCCAAAACAAGGCCGCCAGGGTATCGTGGAGCAGTTCTTCCTCGAAGGGCTTAGCCACGCACGCATTCATGCCCCCGGCTAGGTACTTTTGGGCATCGGCCGTGAAGGCATTGGCCGTGAGCGCCACGATGGGCACGCGCGCCCGCTGCGGGTGGGCTAGCCCCCGAATGGCGGCCGTGGCGGTGAGGCCGCTCATGCCAGGCATCTGAATGTCCATTAGAATGACGTCGAAATCGTGCGCGGCGGCCAGGTCCACCCCGGTTTGGCCATCTTCGGCTTCCTCAATGTGCATGCCCCATTCTTCGAGCAGCAGGCGCGCCACCAGCCGGTTTATCTCGTTGTCCTCGACCAGCAGCACGCGCTTGCCGCTAAAGGCCCGCTGAGCCGGGGCGGGCGCCGCCGGGCCAGCGGCAGCGGGCGTACTATCGCGCGGCAGGGTGAGGCGAAAGCTAAACGTGCTGCCCTTGCCCAGCTGGCTTTCCACGGTGAGGGTGCCGCCCATTTGCTCCACCAAGGCGCGGCTGATGCTCAGGCCCAGCCCGGTGCCCCCAAAATGGCGCGCCGTATCGGCGTAGGCCTGCGTAAAATCGTCGAAGATGTGCGCCACTTTCTCGGGCGCAATGCCCACGCCGGTATCGCGCACGCGAAACTCCACGGTGAGCGTTGTGGGCGTTTCGGCCACCTGGTAGCCGCCCACCGTAATGCGCCCCCCCGCCGGCGTAAACTTAACGGCGTTGCTGAGCAAATTGAGCAAAATCTGGTTGAGCCGGTGGGCGTCACCAATTACCCGCGGGTGCGGGCAGGAATCCTGTAAGCGCGTGGCTTCCACAGTAATACCTTTCTCGTGCGCTTGCAGGGCCAGAGGCTGGGCAGCGGTAAACATCGACTCGCAGAGGTTGAACGGCGCCGGCGAAAGCTCGAGCTTGCCCGAGCTTATTTTGGCCAAATCCAGCACGTCGTTGAGGATATTCAGCAAATGCCGGCCCGAGGCCTGCACCAGGTGCAGCCATTTGTGCTGGCGCTCGTCGAGGCTCGTTTTGCTGAGCTGCGCGGCAATGCCCAGCACCCCGTTCAGCGGCGTGCGAATCTCGTGGCTGATGTTGGCCAGGAAGTTGGCCCGGGCCTGCGCGGCAGCCTCGGCGGCGCCGCGCGCCTGCTCCAGCTCCGTCACATCGGTGCTGATGGTGAGCACGTGCCGGGCGCCGCCCTGCCACTCCAGCGGCCGGCGCACCGTGAGCAAGTGGCGCTGTTCGCCGCTGGCCAGGGTCAGGGTTTCTTCCTGCACCAGCTCTTGGCCGGCGGCGAGCACCTGCGCGCCGGCCCAGAGCTGCCGTGCCTGCGCCGTCGCAATGGTGGCCGCGGTAGCCGTGGCCAGCTGCTGGGCCTGTTGCTGGCGACTAGCCCGGTTGGCAAACACGGCGTGCCCATCGGCATCGTGCACGTGCACTAAGCTGGGCAGGCTATCGAGCACTTGCTCGGTAAAGGCTTGCTGGGCGGCGCGTTGGGCCTCAGCCTTGCGGCGCTCCGTTACGTCGGTTAGGTAGAGGGCCACGGTTGCGCCCGTCGGCTCGGGCACCGCGTAGAGCGAAAACTGCCGCTCCCGCAGCGTTATCTCCTGGTGCATACCCACACCGGTGGTCAGTACCTGCCGCAGCCACTCGCGGCGCTGCTGGTGCAGCTCGTCGGCCGCCCCAGGGTCCAGTTCCTGGGCCAGGCGCTCGCCTGCCCTGTTGCGGTACAGCACGTTGCCCGCCGCATCCAGGCGGTACACCGGATTGGGGTTTTGCAGCGGAATCTGAACCTGCACCTCCTGCGCCGCCAGCAAGGCCCGCTGCGTTAAAATAAGGGCGTGGGCCTCGGCCAGCGTAGCGGGCAAGGGCGGAAATGGCTCAGTAGCAATAGCATTCATAATAAGGCCTTAGCAATAGCTTATGGATTTTAGCGGGAAATATCGCCGCAAAGGTGCTAGTTAATTTTGATTCGTCGAGGCTAGCTGGGTGGCGAGGTGGCCGCTGCCTCAGGAGCGGTGGGCCGCGGGCCGCAGTGCCCGCTAGGGTGCTCGGCGACCGTAGGCACGCGCGCCTTCGACAAGCCAAGCAAGTAGCCCCGGCTTGCGCGGTTGCTCGCCATGCGCCACGCTTGCGCGCCCAGCGCAGGGGTGCCTTCGCGAGGCGGCCCTAGCCCCGGCTGCCTGCGCGCACCAGGGGCCCCGCTAAATCAAATAGCCCCCTGGCGGGTTATGGGCTGACTTTCCACTTGTAAAAAAGCGTAGCTTATGTCTTCCAACGCCCTCTTCTCGCCGTTTTCGCTGAAGTCGCTTCAGCTCAAAAACCGCCTTGTTATGGCGCCCATGACCCGGTCGTTTTCGCCGGGCGGCGTGCCAACCCCCGAAGTGGCCACCTACTACCGCCGCCGGGCCGAGGGCCAGGTAGGCCTGATTCTGACCGAAGGCACCGTGGTAGAGCGCCCGGCCTCCTCCAACGACCCCAATATTCCGCACTTCTACGGCGAGGCGGCCCTAGCAGGCTGGCAGCACGTGACGGCAGAAGTGCACGCCGGGGGCGGCAAAATCGGCCCGCAGCTCTGGCACATGGGCGTGATGCAGGAGCACCGCTCGGGCTGGGCGCCCGCGCAGCCTTTCGAGGGGCCGTCGGGCCTGGTAGCGCCCGGCCAGCCAAAAGGCAATGCCATGACGGAGAACGACATCACCGATACCATTGCCGCCTTTGGCCGGGCCGCGGCCGATGCCAAGCGGCTGGGCTTCGATTGCCTGGAGCTGCACGGCGCCCACGGCTACCTCATCGACCAGTTTTTCTGGCACGGCCTCAACCAGCGCACCGATGCCTACGGCGGCGCCGACCTGGTGGGCCGCAGTCGCCTGGCCGTGGAGCTGGTGCGCGAGGTGCGCCGGCAGGTAGGGGAGGACTTTGTTATCAGCCTGCGCCTCTCGCAGTGGAAGCAGCAGGACTACAACGTGAAGCTAGCCCACACCCCCAACGAAATGGCCGCCTGGCTCACGCCTCTGGCCGAGGCCGGCGTGGACATTTTTCATTGCTCGCAGCGCCGCTTTTGGGAGGCTGAGTTTGAGGACCAAGGCTCCGATTTGAACTTCGCCGGCTGGGTGAAAAAGCTAACCGGCCGCACCACCATGACGGTAGGCTCGGTAGGGCTGTCGGGCGAGTTTTTGGCGGGCTTCGCGGGCGAAGCCTCGGTGCCCAATGCCCAGTCGCTCGACGAACTGTTGCGCCGCCTCGACCGGGGCGATTTTGACCTCGTGGCCGTGGGCCGCGCCTTGATTGTGGAGCCCAATTGGGTAGAAAAAATCCGCGACGGCCGCGCCGCCGAGCTAGCCGGCTTCAGCCGCGAAGCGCTGGGCACGCTGGTGTAGCCCGCGCCGATTAGTGACTATCGTGAAATAAGCCAACGCCCGACCGATGAAGCTGGCTGCTTCGTTGGTCGGGCGTTTTGCTTATGCCAGAATTTAGCCTTGAAAAAGCGGCGGCGCCGGCAAGTGAAAGATGTCGCGCAGGGCGCGCCTGGCCGCGTGGTAGCCACACAGCCCGTGCACGCCCCCGCCCGGCGGCGTGGCCGCCGAGCATAAATACAGCCCACGCTGCGAGGTGCGGTAGGGCGAAGCCCGCAGCGCCGGCCGGGTAAACAACTGGCTGATATCCAGCAAGCCGCCATTGATGTCGCCGCCCACATAATTAGGGTTGTAGCTTTCCAGCTGAGCCGTGTCGAAAGTATGACGGCCGAGAATACGCGCCCGGAAGCCCGGCGCGAAGCGCTCGACCTGCCGCTCGATGGCCTCGGTTCTATCGACCCGCGAGCCATTGGGCACGTGGCAGTAGGCCCAGGCCGTATGCCGGCCGGCTGGGGCGCGGGTGGCATCGAAGAGACTCTGCTGGGCTAGCAGTACAAAAGGCCGGTCGGGGTGCTGGCCCTGGGCCGCGGCGCGCTCGCCGGCGGCAATCTCGGCTAGGGTGCCACCCAGGTGCACGGTGCCAGCCTGGGCGCACTCGGGGGCGGTGAAGGGAATCGGCTCGGCCAGCGCCCAATCGACTTTAAACACGCCCATGCCGTAGCGGTAGCGCCGCAGCTGCCACTGGTAAATACGGGATAGTTGGTGGCCGCCCACCTGCAAAAGCTGCGCCGGCGTCATATCCAGCAGCACGACCTTGGCAGGGGGCAGCTGCCCTAGCGAGCGCACGAAAGTGCCCGTTTCGACGGTGCCGCCCAGCGCCCGGAAGTGCGCCACCAGCGCATCGGCAATGGCCTGCGAGCCACCTTTGGGCAGGGGCCAGCCCCCGCGGTGCGCCGCCACCAGCAGCACCAGCCCAATGGCCGAAGTTGCTAGGTTACTGAGCGGCTGAATGGCGTGCGCCGCCATACCGGCCAGCAAGCCTTGCGCCTTTGGGCCGGCAAACCGCCGGGCTAGCACCGTGGCGGGCAGCAGGGCGGGCAGGCCAAACCGGGCCATGTCGAGCGGGTGCTTGGGCCAGTGCAACGGGGCTAGCACGTCGTTGGCAATGCTCGGCCAACTGGCGATGAGGGGCGCCAGCAAGCGGCGATACACATCCGCATCAGGCCCTAGCCCGTGGGCAGTATCGGTTAAAGAATTGACCACAGCCGCGGCCGTGCCGTCGTCGAACGGGTGGGCGGCGGCCACGGGGGGCGCGAGGTATTCCAGCCCGTACTGGGCTAGGGGTAGGGTTTGAAAATAAGGTGAGGCTGCCGCCAGCGGGTGAATAGCCGAGCAGATATCGTGGCGGAAGCCGGGTAGCGTCAGCTCGGCCGTGCGCAGGCCGCCGCCCAGTTCGTCTTTGCCTTCGAGCAGCAGCACCGACAAGCCGGCCTGCTGCATGGCCACGGCGGCCGCCAGCCCATTGGGGCCCGACCCGACAACGACGGCATCATACCTGGAATCGCTCATGTACAAAAGCCCGCGCCGGGCGCCGGCCGGAAAAACAAAATTGCTTACGGTGCCCCGGCCGGCGCCGCCGACCCTGCGCAGGGATTACGCAGGCTGTTTGGCCGGTGGCTGGCCTAGCGGGCGTATTTTTGCGCCATGCTCCCAAAAATTCGCTCCACGACCGTGCTCGGCGTGC
>CAYLNN010000072.1:0-12943 GCA_964385095.1 uncultured Hymenobacter sp. | reverse complement strand
CGGCCGCTGCGGCCCGAGCTCATCCGCTTTCCCGAGCGCTACGGGCGCAGCGAGCCGTTTAGCCCCGAAACCAGCTACCAGCTCGAAACCGGCCTGAAGGGCGAGTTTTTCGACCGCGCCTTGTTTGCCACCGTGGCTGCCTACCAGATTGGGCGCCGCAACCAACTCGTAAACACCGGCTCGCTCACGGCCGCCGGGGCCGCCGTGTACCGCCAAAACGAGGCCCGCTCGCGCGGGGTAGAAGTCGAGCTGACGGGTAATATCCTGCCCAATTTCAGCGTAAACGCTAACTACTCCTTCAACCACACCGAGGTAACAAAAGCCGACCTGGCCGCCGAACAAGGCCAGCCCCTGGCCAACGCGCCCCAAAACTCGGGCGGCCTGTGGGCCAAGTACACCTTTCTCACGCCCGGCCTGCGCGGCCTGGGCCTGGCCGTGGGCGGCAATTTCGTGGCCCGCCGCCGCTTCGAAAACCAGGTGGCGCCGCTGGCTGGCGGCCCCGACGAGTGGGCCTACTGGCCCGGCTACGCCGTGGCCGATGTGGCGCTCTTCTACACCGTCAACCGCTTCAACTTCCACGTCAACCTGAATAACCTGTTCGATAAGTACTACTTCGTGGGCGGCTACGACTACTTCCGGGCTAGCCCCGGCGCGCCCCGCAACTACATGGTTACGCTGGGGTATTCATTTTAATTGCTGCCAGGATGTCTGTTATTCTCGAAGCCAAAGACTTACGCAAGGAATACCCCGGCAAGCTGGCCCTCAAAAGCTTGAACCTCCGGCTAGCCCCCGGCGAGGTGTTTTGCCTGCTGGGCCAGAATGGGGCGGGCAAGTCTACGACCATTAATCTCTTTCTGGGCTTTATCGAGCCCACGGCGGGCGCGGCCTACATCAACGGGCTGGAAGTAGCCGCCAACTCGCTGGCAATCAAGAAGCACCTGGCCTACATTCCGGAGAACGTCATGCTGTACCCGCACCTCACGGGGCTGGAAAACCTGGCGCTTTTCAGCAGCCTAGCGGGCTTCCGCTACCGCGAAGCCGAGCTGCGGGTCTATCTCACCGAAGCCGGCCTGCCGCCCGAGGCGGTAGCGCGCCGCGTGGGCAGCTACTCGAAAGGCATGCGGCAGAAGGTGGGCATTGCCATTGCAGTGGCCAAGCATGCGCAGGTGCTGCTGCTTGATGAGCCTACCTCGGGCCTCGACCCCAAGGCCAGTAACGAGTTTTCGGCGCTTTTGCAGCAGCTCAGCGGGCAGGGCACGGCCGTGTTTATGGCTACCCACGACCTGTTTCGGGCCAAAGAAGTGGGCACGCGCGTGGGCATCATGCGCGAGGGCGAGCTGGTGGATGTGCGCCCCACGGCCGCCCTCAATGCCAACGAGCTAGAGCAGCTCTACCTCACCTACATGCAGTAGCCGGATGATACGCAGCATTGCCCAGAAAGAATTTGCCAGCACCCTGCGCGACCGGCGCTTTGCCGTGCTGAGCGCGCTGGTGCTGGCCCTGCTGCTGGCTGCTACCCTAGTGGGCCGCCGCAGCTACCAGGCCGGCCAGCGCGAGCGCGCCCTGGCCCAGCACACCGTAAACGAGCAGTTTCACCACCAGCCCGGCCGGCATCCGCACCGGGTGGCGCACTACGGCTCGTTTGCCTTTCGCCCCCGCGCGGGCCTGAGCTTTCTGGACGCGGGTCTCGATTCCTTTACCGGCACCTCGCTATACCTGGAGGCGCACCAGCAAAACAGCGTCAATTTCAGCGCGGCCCAGCAGTCGGGCGCGCTGCTGCGGTTTGGCGAGCTCACGGTGGCCTTTGTGTTGCAAACGCTGGTGCCGCTGCTGCTTATATTCTTGTGCTTCAATGCCTTCACAGAGGAGCGCGAAACCGGCACCCTACCCCTGCTGCTGAGCCAGGGCGTAACGATGCGCCAAGTGGCCTGGGGCAAGATTGCGGGCTACGGCCGGGCCGCTGCGCTGGTGGTGGGGCCGGCGCTGGCCCTGGCGGCGGCGCTGCTGGTGGGGCAGGGTCGCGAAGCCAGCGGCCCCGACCTGTGGGTGCGGCTGGCGCTGTTCGTGGCTAGCTACGGGGTGTATTTTTTCCTGGTCATTGTGGGGTCGGTGGTGGTGTCGGCGCGGCAGCGGCACGCCCGCACGGCGCTCGTCACGCTGCTGGGCTGCTGGATGCTGGGCTGCGTGATTCTGCCCAAAATCACGGCCAACCTCGGGGCCAGCCTCTTCCCGGGCGTGCCCAAGGCGCAGCTCGATGCCCAAGTGCACGAAGAAACCCAGCGCGGCATCAACGGCCACAACCCGCAGGACGTGCACACGGCCGCCCTCAAAGCCGCGCTGCTGAAAAAGTACGGGGTGAAAACCGAGCAGGAACTGCCCATCAGCGTAAATGGCGTGGTGATGGCCGAGGGCGAAGCCTACTCAAGCCGCGTGTACCAGGCGCACTTTGCGGCCCTCACCCGCACCTACGAGCGCCAGAACGCGCTCTCGACCTGGGCCGGCCTGCTCAACCCGTACCAAGCCATTCGCCCGCTCTCGATGAGCCTGGCCGGAACTGATTTTGCGCACTACGTGCATTTTCAGCAGGCCGCCGAAAGCTACCGCTACCAGCTGGTGCAGCACCTCAACCGCCTGCAAACCAGCATGGGCTACGGCGACAAAGAGCGCCGCCTCGATGCGGCTACCTGGCAACGCATTCCGGTTTTTGCCTACCAGGCCCCGCCCGTGCGCTGGGCCTGGCCCGCGCTGCTGGTGCCCGCGCTGGCCCTGGCGCTGTGGGCAGTGGGCCTGAGCTGGCTAGGGCTGAAGTGGCTGGCCCGCAGCCCGGTAGTGTAGCGGCCTATCCAATAATTTATTGACTTCGAGAACTATGCGCCAGTTTCGGCTTCTGCTATACTACGAGTACCTGCACTTTCGCGCCGCTAAGGGGCTGGTGCTGCTCACGGGCCTGCTGCTGGCGGTGGGCCTCTACGGCATTTTCTATGGCACCACGGAGGTGGCCCGCCAGCGCCAGCACCTGGCCGAGCTGCCCGCGCTAGCCCACCACAACGTAGCCGAGCTAAAAACCAAATTTCCGGGTCCGGCCGATGCTGGCGAGGTGGGCTACTACCGCTACACGTTTGCCGTGCACCAGCCCACGCCCTGGGCGGGCCTGGCCCTGGGGCAGCGCGATATAAACCCCTACTACCTCAAGCTGCGCCTGCTAGGCTTGCAGGGCCAGCTCTACGCCTCCGAAAACGTGAACCCCAGCCAGGTGCTCAGCGGCAACTTCGACCTGGCTTTCGTGCTGGTGTACTTGTTTCCGCTCCTTATCATCGCGCTGAGCTTTAATATGTTGTCTAGCGAAAAAGAGCAGGGAATTCTCACCCTGCTGCTAGCCCAGCCCGTGCGGCCGGGGCTGGTGCTGGGGGCCAAGCTCGCCTTTCGCCTCGGGCTGGTGCTGGGGCTGGCGGGGCTGCTGTCGGCCATCGGGCTGGCCTGGGCGCGGGTGCCGCTCGATGGGCGCGTGGGGCTATGGCTGGCCCTCACGGGGTTGTACTGCCTGTTTTGGCTAGGGGTGGCGCTGCTGGTTACGGCCTGGCAGCGCAGCTCAGCCTTCAATGCCGTGGCCTTGCTGGGGGCGTGGCTGCTGCTGCTGGTGCTGGTGCCCAGCCTGCTGCAAGTGTACGTGAGCGCCGCCCGGCCCTTGCCACAGGGCCTGGCCCTCACGATGCAGCAGCGCGAGGAAATTCACGCGGGCTGGGACCGGCCCAAGACAGCCACCATGCAGCGCTTTTTTGCCGTGTACCCGCAGTACCGCGACACGGCTACCATCCGCGAGCGCTTTGCGTGGCGCTGGTACTATGCCTTTCAGTACCTGGGTGATAAGTCGGTGGCCCCGCTCGCGGCGGCCTACGCCCAGGGCCTGCGCCAGCGCCACGACCTGGCCGGGCGCCTCGACTGGCTTTCGCCCGCGCTCGCCGCCCAAACCAGCTTGCAGGCGCTGGCGGGCACCGACCTGCCCGCCCACCTCGCTTTTCAGCAGAGCGCCACCCGCTACCACGATGCCCTGCGGGCCTTTTACTACCCCTTTCTATTCTGTAAAATCCCCTTCACCCACGCCGACTACGCCCGCATACCCGCGCACACCTTCACTAGCCCTCCCGATTTAATTACGGCCCAAAAGGGCTGCGGGCAGCTGCTGCTGAGCGTGGTGGCGCTGTATGCGCTAGGGGTGGCGCTGCTGCGGAGCCGCCCCATTGTGCCGCGCTAGGGCAGGGGGCCCGGTCAGGGGTAAAAGGCGCAGTAGAAATGCAGCAAATACGCCACGCGCCGACGGCCGCCAGCCGCAAACCCACGCTGGGCTGATAAACTCAGGTGCACTGATGTTGCAAAAGTAATTGACAAATCCGGCCATGAGAGTTTTCTTATTTGCAACATAGCTTCAATTATTAAAGCAAGATTACTCTTGCCCCGCAGACCCGGCGGCGGTGCCGGGCTCATGAACAGCGTGCCGGTGTGGGGCTGGCCTCGGCAGGCCAGAGCCTGCGGGTAGTGCCCGTGGGCCCTGGCCTGGTACTGGTTTATTTTGAAGTTTAATAATTGTTAATGAGTAAGTTGTGAATAGAAATTCAGAAGCACTAGATGAGGCAGCTACGCGGGCTTGTCGGCGGCGTTGGCCCTGGGCCGCGCCCGGCGGCAAGTGGTCGTGCTCGATGACGGCCAGCCCTGCAACCGCCAGACGCCGCATTCGCACAATTTTCTGACCCAGGATGGCAGTTCGCCCGCCGCCCTGGCCGCCACGGCCCGGGCGCAGGTGCTGGCTTACCCCACTGTGGAGCTGCGCGACGAGCTGGCGGTAGCTGCCACTGGCGAAGATGGGGCCTTCACCATAGCCACGGCCAGCGGCGGCGTGCTGCGGGCCCGTAAGCTGCTGTTCGCCACCGGTATTCGCGACATCATGCCCGATTTGCCGGGCTTCGCCGACTGCTGGGGCATCTCGGCCATTCGCTGCCCCTATTGCCACGGCTACGAGTACCGCGACCAGCCCACCGGCCTGCTGGCCAACGGCGACCTGGCCGCCGAGATGGGGCCGCTCATCCGCAACTGGACCGATAAGCTCACCATCTTCACCAACGGCCCCGCCACCATAGCCCCCGCGCAGCGCGAGCTGCTGGCCACCCGCGGCGTTGCCTTGGAGGAAGCGCCCGTGCAGCATTTGCGGCACCAGGCCGGCCAGCTTACGCACCTGGCGCTGGCCGATGGCCGGGCGCTGCCCCTGGCCGCGCTCTACGCCCGGCTACCCTTCGCCCAGCACTGCCCCCTGCCCCAGGCGCTGGGCTGCGCGCACTCCGACGCAGGCTACCTCACGGTCGATAACTTTCAGAAAACGAGCGTCGCGGGTATTTATGCGGCCGGCGATGCTACTACGCCCATGCGGGCGGTGGCCGCGGCTGTAGCAGCGGGTATGCTAGCCGGGGCCATGCTCAACCGGGAGCTGATTTTTGAATAACACCAGCTTATCGCCCCGGGGCAAAGGCTAGCCGGGGCCCGGAGGGCCGGACCCAAAAAAGCGGCCGGCTCCTCCAAGGAGGGCCGGCCGCTCTGAATGTAGAGAATAAGTCCCGGGTATTTGTGCGGGATAAGAATTTGACAAACAAATTCTTATCCCATCATTTTTGCGCTAAGTCTTACTCCGTAACCATGGCCTGGCGCGTGCCGGCCGGCTGGCCATCGAAGCGCAGGCGGAAGAAGTACATGCCGGCGGCCTGGCCGCGGCGGCTCCAGCGCAAGGACTGGGGGCCGGCGGGCAGCTGGCCAGCATCTACCTGGTCTACTACGCGGCCCAGGGCGTCGGTCACCGTCAGCTCGACGCGGGCGGCGCGGGGCAGGCCAAAGCTGAGGCTGGTGGCGTTGGCGAGCGGGTTGGGATACAGGCTAAACGAGGTGGCTAGCTCGGCCGGGCGGTTGCTCGTAACCACGCCCGTGGCGGCGGCAATGGCGATGTTGCGCGCCGCAATGCCGTTGCCGATGGCGCCCACCAAAGTGGCCGCGCCGGTGGTCAGGTTCACGGTGTAGAGCGCCGTGTTGGCCGAGGTGCCCGTGTTGGCCACCAGGTAAGCCGTGTTCGCGCCCGCACCGGTGCTGTAGATGTCGAGGTCTACCACCGGGCTAGCTGTGTTTACCGTGATGCCCGAGGCGCCCACGGTCGTGAGCTGGCCATCGGCCGGCGGGTTGGCCGTGGCCTGGGTGTTGAGCACGTTCAGCACCTGGTCGTAGTTGTAGAGCGCGGTACCCGAAGTCGTATTAGCCCCCATAAAGCTGTTGGTGTAGGCCACCGCGCCAATGGTGGGCGTGTTGGTGCCCGAGGTGTAAGCCACTGCGCCATCGGTAGCCGCTAGCACGCTGGCCGCGGTGCTGTTGGGGTTGAGGCGGTAGTTGTTGCGGTTGGCGCCCACCACCCGGATGCGGTCAACGGTGGGGTTGAAGTCGAAGCCGATGGCGCCGGTGCCCAGCTCCAGGCGCACGGGCGCGCCCACGGCCGTGGCGGCGCCAGTGGCCGCATTGAGCGAGTACAACTGCGAGTTGGCCACGCCCGAGGCAGCGGCGGCATTGTAGCCTAGCGCATACAGCGCGTTGTTGATGGGGCGCACATCGAGCCCCACCAGCGTGTAGGCGGCATCGACCCCCGTAATGCCCGTGGCCGTGCGGATAACGGTAGGCGCGCTGGTATCAAACGTAAGCAGGTTGGTGCCCGCCAGCGCATAGGCCAGCTGCCCCGTAACGGCGGCCAGCGTGGGCCGCGTAATGGCCAGGGTGATGTCGGTGACACCGAAAAGCGCGCCCGCGCTGCCCAGCGTGCCCACGGCCGTGGTGGCCCCGGTGGTCAGGTTCACGGTGTAGAGCTGGTTGGTTACCGACGGGGGCAGCCCCAGCGTTACGGTGCTCTGCGACAGGTAAGCAATGTTCTGGCCCGTGGTCGGGTTGAAATAAATGTCGAGGTCCGACGGCTGAGTAGCCCCATTGGTGCTGATGCCCAGCGTGCCCACCGTATTGAGCGTGCCGGCATTGGGTGGGTCCTGGCGCACGAGGCGGCCCGCCGTTTCATCGATATTATAAAGCGTAGTGGCCGTGCTGCCGATGTACGAGTTGGTGTAGGCCGAGGCCCCGATGCCGGGGGTCTGGCCGGCATTCACGTCGGTAGCGGCGTAAGCCAGCGTGCCGTCGGTGAAGGCAATCGCGCCGTTGTTGGGGTTGAGGCGGTAGTTGCCGCCGTTGCCACCCACCACCCGGATGCGGTCGACGGTGGGGTTGAAATCGAAGCCCACGCGGGCGATGTTGCTGCCCAGCAGCAACGTTTGGGCACTGCCCACGGGCGTCAGCGCGCCGGCCGTCGAGAGGGTATAAAGCTGCGCATTGTTGCTGGTAGAGCTGGCATCGTACCCCAGCGCAAAAATCTGCCCCGTGGCCGGGCGCGAGTCGATACCCACCAGCGACTGCCCCGTGGCTAGCCCCGTGATAGGCGCCGTGGCCGTGAAAGTACCCGGCGCCGTTACCTGAAACGTGACGAGGTTATACGACTGCGAAAGGTCGAGCGTGATGCCGTAGGCAGTTTGGGCGGCGGCGGGCCGCGCGGCGGCCCCGAGCAGCAGCGCACCCAGGCCGAGGCCTCTCAGTGCAATGTCCCAGCGAGTAAGAGTTTTTGACATACAGAGAAAAAAATTAAAAAAGGGTAATGAAGTGTAATTCAAGAACGCGCAGCTGGCTACTGCCGCGAATGACCTACGTCGGAAAACGAGCGCGCGGATGAAATCCAAATGAATTTTAATGGTGATTTAATACGTCACCCCTGGCACTCGTGGCCTGGCTAGCCCCACTGCCAGTGGCGTGGCATTCCTGAGAGCGGCCGGCCCAACGCCCGGCACGCCGCTCTCAGGGACGTTGGCCCACGCTCGCAACCAGCAGCGCCAACGTAGGATACAGCGCTTACGGCACCCGGCGAGCCAACTCAAAGACTGCGGTACTACGCCTGCCGCCTGCGAGCTGCCACTGGCGGGCGCTTAGGCGGGCGGGCATTGCACGCGGGCCACCAGCTGGCCGGCGGTTTCGGCCAGGGTCAGCCCTAGCCCCAGGCTTTGGGCCAGCCGCCCGGCCAGCCACAGGCCCAGGCCGGTGCCGGGGGCTAGCGGGTCGGCCTGGTACCAGGCCGTCGTGAGTTGCGCCAGGCGTGGGCCCAGCGGAGCAGTCAGGGTATTGGCTACTTCCACTACGGGCCCGGCGCCGGCGGCCGGGGCTAGCAGCCGCAGCGCCACCGGCGTGCCGGGCGCGCCGTGCTTGCGGGCATTGTCTAGCAAGTTCAGGATAATGGTGGTTAGCTGGTCGGCATCGCTGGCCACCAGGAGGCTAGCCGCCTCCGCATCATCGGGCAGCGTGATGCGCAGCGCCCGCCCGGCAGCCCGGAAGCGCGGCAGCTCGCGGTCGGCCAGCATCAGCACCAGCTCATCGAGCGCCACTGGCCGGGTGGGCGGGGGCGGCGCGCCGCCCCCGCCCACCCGGCCCACCAGTAAAAAGTCATCAACCAGCCGCCCCAGGCGGGCCAGCTCGGCATCGTGGCCGGCCAGCGCGGCGCGGGTGGCGGCGGGCAGGGCAGGGTCGCGGCCGCTCACGTCGAGGCCGGTTTGCAGCGTGGCTAGGGGGGTGCGCAGCTCGTGGGCCGCCGCGGCCAGAAAATTGGCCTGGGCCGTGGCTTGCTCTTGCAGCCGGCCCAGCAGCTGGTTGAGGGTTTCGGCCAGTTCCTGCATCTCATCGCCAGTAGCCGGCACGGCCAGCGGCGCAATATCCTGCGCCTGCTGAATGCGGCGCGCCTGCGCCGCCATGCGCCGCAGCGGCCGCAGCACGGCCGCCGCTACCAGGGGCGCCAGCAAAGCGGCCAGTGCCAGACTGCCCGCCAGGCCCAACAGCAGCGTGCGCTGTACCCGCACCAGCGCCTGCCCAAGCGGCGCGGCCGGGTGGCCCAGCCACAGCGTGAGGTGGCCGGTGGGCACGGCCGTTTCGGCCCCAAAGCCCGGCGGCGCGGCGGCGCGGCCCACGGCCACCACCCGGTGCCGGGGGCCCAGCGGGACCCCCGGCGCATCGGGCGGCGGCAGGCCCGGCCCGGGCCCGGCCGGAAACTGCGCCGACCGGAACAGCTCGCGCGGGGGCTGGCCGGCCTCGGCGAAGGTTACGCGCATAACCTCGCCCGCCTGGTCGGGCAGGGGCAGGGTGGGCAGCGGGTCGAGGCTGACGCGGCCCAGCAAATCCTGGGCGCGGGTGCGCAGCAGGGCATCGTCGGCGTGGGTGAGCTGGCGGCGCAGGCTGCGGTACTGGTAGCCGCCCGCCGCCAGCGTGGCTAGCCCCAGCACCAGCCCAAACACCAGCAGCAGCTGCCCGCGCAAGCCCAGGCGCCACCGGCGGGTACCTGGGGCAGCAGCGGGTGAAACAAGCGGGCTAGCCATAGCTACGAAGGAAATAGTTAAAGGAGTTTGCCCTGGGCTAGCCCCCGCCGGCATACCGGGCCGCTACCACTTTGCGGACTGCCCGGCGGCATTACCAACCAGCCGCTGCCAGCTTAGGCAAAAGAGGAGTTGGGAGGCGAAAAGGCAAGCGCACGGTGTTTCGTCTTTTCCGCCGGCCAGTGGCGATGCCTGCCCCAGCTACCCTGGCTTGTGGGAAGACGCGGCCCCTAACTCATCACTTTTACGGGTCGAATAACCCAAATCTGGCGCGCCTGGTCTGGTAAGAGACTGACAGACATTGATTAGCGATAATGGGGCTAGCCAGCGCCATCCGGCTAGTCCGCACTTGTGCGCAGCCGGTAGCCCTGGCCAATCACCGTTTCGAGCAGGGCCGGGGCGGGGGCAAAGTCGCGGTCGAGCTTGCGGCGCAGCTGCGAAATGTGTACCTCTATCACGTTGGAGCCCATGTCGTAGTCCACGTCCCACACTTTTTCGGCCAGGCGCGTTTTACTTACCACCCGGCCGGCGTTGCGCAGCAGCAGCTCCAGCACCGCGAACTCGCGGTTGGTAAGGCTGATGGTGCGGCCCGCGCGCGTGACGACGCGGCCCAGCGGGTCAAGCACCAAGTCGGCCAGCTTCAGGGCCTCGGCGCCGGCCGGCCCGGCCGTTTTGCGCCCGATGATGTGCAGGCGCGCCAGCAGCTCATCAAAGGCAAAGGGCTTGCGCAGGTAGTCCACGGCACCTGCTTCGAGGCCGCCCACCACGTGCTTGCTATCGGTGAGGGCGCTGACAATGAGCACGGGCGTGGTGATACCAAACTCACGCAGATTGCGCAGCACGTCGAGGCCGCTCTGGCCGGGCAGCATCAGGTCGAGCAAAATGGCGTCGTAGGGCGTGGTGGCGGCGCGTTCCAGGCCCTCAGGGCCAGTGGCCGCCACGTCGGCCACGTGCCCGGCCTGCACTAGGCCCTGCTGCACGAAGCCCGCCAGCCGGGCTTCGTCTTCGACTACAAGAATGCGCATAAAAAGTGGCGCGACGGTAGCAGGCCGCGTGCAGATGATTAGCAGATGATTAATAGAATGGCGCCAGCCCGGGTGGCTCCGCCGAAAGCCTAAAAACGTCAGCCAGGTATTTCCGGCTGACGTTTTTAGGTATTTAAGTGAAGACTAGCGCACTAGGTATTTATTACCGCCGAGCGTCAGCGTTTCGGCCCGCACGATGCGCACCGGCGTAGTGGTGGCCAGTGCTTCGCCGGGGTGGGCGGTGCGCAGCGTGCCGGTGGCTTCGAGGCTAGCGCCGGCCGTGAGCTTGTCGGCCAGTTGCTCTACGGCGCGGGGCGACAGCTGCAAAATGCTCTGGTCGCTCATCACTAGGCTCTTAACTTCGCCGCGGGGCCCGCGGCGCAGCTCCCGGATGGTGCCCTTTACGGTCGCCGTTTCCTCGGTGGGCGCCGTGGTGGGGCGCACCGGGGGCGTGTCGCGCACGGTTTGGCCGCCGCTGGCCAGGCTCACGAAGTGAAAGCGACTGCGGCCGTCGGGCCCGGCCTGGCGAAAGCCCGTGACCGTGACACTGCTGCCGGCCTTCACGGCGGAGGTCAGCTGCTGGCCCAGGTGGCGCGGGAAGCGAATGGTATCGGGAGCGGCGCTGCCCGCGGGGCGCAGCACGAAGGCATCGTACACCTGCTCATCGTTGCGAGCCTGGTAGCTGGCTAGGGTGCCGCGCACGTCGCTCAGCACCTGCACCTGGCCGCCCTTCGGGCCAGGAGTGGGGCCGCCTTTAGGGCCGGGGCCACCAGGGCCCTGCTCGCCGCGGCGGCCGCCGGCGGGCGGGGGCGGCGGGCCGGCCGGGCCGCCAGCGGGCGGGGCCATGCCAGCGGCGGGGGCTGGCAGCAGCGGGGTGGCGGCGGCGCCATCCTTCGCGTTTTTAGAAGACTTGGTTTTGGTTTTAACTACCGTTTGCTGGGCGTGGGCGGCGGGGCCGGCGAGTAGCAGGGCGGCCAGCACGGCCACCGCAGAAAAGGACTTTTTCATAAAATCAGGAAAGAAAAATTGAGAGGAGAAAGCAGTGCGTCGTCGGACTCCGGTTGCCCTTTCGACGATACAAAATTTCCACCGCCCCCTGAGGTGGGCCTGAAGCCCACATTAATTTTTCTTCAGCCGCCTGGTCAGCAACCCCCATCCTGCGCAAGTTGCAGGCAATGCTTCGTCGAGCAAAAGTTACCGCCGCTCAACGCCTACTGCCCTAATGAGGAGCGCGTCCATGAAAGGCCCCGAAGCCGGGGGCACTACTGGGCGCGCCTTGGGCTCTGCAAAGCGGCTAACCATTGCCAGCTCAAAACGCACTCTCAGGTAAAAGCGGGCGGCTCTGGCCTGACCCTGGTAAATAGCTGGTACCCAGCGGTAAGATGTCTGCTGAAGTACTCGCCAAACCTCCTCGCTGCAGGCCGGCGACGGACTGTTGAGCACTGTGTAGTCGGTAGTGGACCCATCGGGCTGCACCACGTAGGAAAGTAAAAAATCGCCTTGCTGCTGCTGCTGTAAAGCTGCCACCGGGTAGCGAATGGCTTTCTGCAACGCTTGGCGGCGGCCCGCGCGGCTGCCCAGCAGGCCCGGGGCGCGGTTGGGGTGCACCAGCTGCCAGCTATCGTTGATGCGCAGCTCGTAGCGGGCCGTATCGGGCCGGCGATAGCTGATGCGGCTCGAATCGTAATTCATGCGCAACTCCAACTGGCCAGCCTCATCAAAGTACTCCCACGTGCCCGTCGGCTGCCCTTTCGTGAGGGTGCCCCGCTCAAGCTTACCAGCCTCACTAGGGCTTTGGCCGAAAGCTAACGTGCTGACCAATAGCAGGGAAAATAGGAGGCTATAACGTGTCATCAGCATGGCGCGCATGAAATAAAAAGGGTAGGCTGTAAAAGTACAGCCTACCCTTTTGCTTGGTTTGTGCCAGCAGCCGATAGTCTAGCCGGCGGCGATGGCCTTGCGGCGGCTGGGCTTGGTGGCGGGCTGGCGCTCCTCGCCTTGGGCTAGCAGCTCGTCGTCGCGCTCGGTCTTTTTCACCAGCCAGCTCACGCCGTAGAGGTCTTTGCGGCGGTCGCGCAGGTTGCGCACAGCGCCACTGGTATTCAAGTCTTTAAGGAGGTCCAAGTCCAGGTCAGCGATGAGGGTCATCTCCGTGTTGGGCGTGGCCTCGGCCACGATGGCGTCGTGCGGGAAAGCGAAGTCCGAAGGGCTGAATACGGCCGATTGCGAGTACTGAATGTCCATGTTCTCGACGCGCGGTAGGTTGCCCACTGAGCCGGTGATGGCCACGTAGCACTCGTTTTCGATGGCGCGGGCCTGGGCGCAGATGCGCACGCGCTGGTAGGCGTTTTTGGTGTCGGTCCAGAAGGGCACGAACAGGATTTTCATGCCCTCGTCGCTCAGAATGCGCGATAATTCCGGAAACTCCACGTCGTAGCACACCAGGAT
>CAYLNN010000071.1:0-13375 GCA_964385095.1 uncultured Hymenobacter sp. | reverse complement strand
CCTTCACAGTGTAGGTCTTGGCGGGGGCTAGCGTGGGCGTCTGGGGCTTGCCAAACTCCTGCCACATGGCCTGCATGTACTTGTCGAGCGAGGTGTGGTAGCGCTGGCGCAGCTGTAAGTCGAGGCACAGGGCTAGCCCCGCACCCTGCACGTAGTACGAGAGGTAGGTATTGCCGCGGTTGGTGGGGTCCAGCGACACGGCGGCGTCGGTGAAGGCGGCCTGCCGGCTCATCTCGATGGGCGAGGTGTAGCGGGCGCCCGGCGCATTGAGGCGGGCGTTCACCCAGGAGCTTACGCGCTCGAAAAACTGCTCGTCGGTGTAGTAGCCCGCCCGGCGCAGCACCAGCTCGCCGTAGTACTGCGTAAAGCCCTCGCCAAACCAGAGCGCGTCGCTCATGTTTACCCGCTGAAAATCAAACGGCTCCAGGCCCTGCGCGCGAATGCGCTCGGTGTTGTAGGCGTGAAAAAACTCGTGCGATACGGTGCCCAGGTTGCGCAGGGCGCCTTCCTCGCGCAGGGGCTGCGATGAGGTAAGCGAGGTCGAGTTGCGGTGTTCCATGCCGTCGCCGGTGGCCTGGGGCAGGTAATCGGCCAGAAAGGTGTAGCGGCCAAAATCGAACTGCGGGTACTCGCCGCCGTACACGCCGGCCGCCTCGCGCACCACTTTCTGGGTCTTTTTGACAAAGGCATCGACCTCGCTGCTCGGGCCGGTGTAGTAGGTGGCCATCTCGAAGGTGCGCCCGCCATCCTGCCAGGTATGCAGGAATTGCTGCGAGCCCAGCACCGTGGGGCTATCCATAAAATACTGGAGGTTGGGCGCCGTAAAAGTCGTTTTATCGGCGCCGCTGGGCCTGAGCTGGGTTGCCACCTTCCAGTTGGCCGGCAAGTCAAACTTCACCTCGGCTGGGCGGTTTTCCAGGCCATCGGCGTAGCAAAACACGGCCGGCATGTTGAGGTGCGCGTGCTGCTGGTCGATGCCGGCAAACGTGCCATCCGAGCGGTCGCCGTACAGCGTGTAGTTGAACTGCACCGTGCCGTCGGCCCCCGGCGTCACCTCCCACGAGTAGGGATCTACGCGGTTGACAGGCAGTAGCTTGCCCGTTGCATCGGTCGCCACAGTGTAGTAGGCGTTCTTCACAAAATCGTGCAGCGCGTAGCGGCCCGGCGACGAGCGGGCCATGCGCACCACCACCTTCTGCCCCGCCGGCAGCCCGGCAAAAGTGGCTGCAATGCGCGCCTCGTGGTGCACGGCATTCGGGAAGGAAACCGCGTAGCGCACGGCCGGTCCATCGGGTGCCGGACGGGCTGCCTTGCGGGCGGGCTGGGCAATTGGGGCGGCGGGGCTAGCAGCCGGAGTAGGAGTAGGGGCGGGAGCTGTTTCCGCGGTGGGCGCCTTGGCCACCGCGGCGGGTTGGGCGGCGGCGGCAGCCTTCGCAGGGACTAAGGTAGCTGGCTTAGCGACGGGCAGGGCAGTGGCCTTGGCGGCCAGGGGAAGCTTAGCGCCCTGGCCGCTGGCAGGCTTGGCGGCTGGGGTCGCCACTGCCCCAGGGGCAGCGAGAATGGGCTTGGTAGGCGCGGGCTTAGCTGCGGCGGTGGGTTTAGCAGCAGGCCCAGTAGCGGGCTTGGCCGCCGGACTTGGCTTAGTGGGGGCGCTGAGTGCAGCCTTATGGGTATTAGCGGGTACTGTGGCACTGGCCATCAGGCCCGCACCGGGCGTCTGAGCCAGGGCCAGGCAGGGGGAGCCAACTAACGCCAAGCTAACTAAGCTTCTTGGGTGAAGAAGTTTTTTCATAAAAACCAATCAAATAATGCTAAATTGTATTGATAAGGGGACCAAAACAGGGGTAGTCACTACAAAGTAAATAGGAAATAAGCGCTGCCAGCGCATTTTTCGGCTATAATCACCATATTTTATTCAGCACTCATTTTAGGACTATACCAGCTATTGCGCCGCCAAAAAAATGCGCTTCCCAGCTAAGGCGCAGGCCTAGCGCGGCTAGTTCGGTGGGCCAGGGGGGCATTTGCCGGGCGCGCAAACCCACGGTGAAGCCAAAAAACCGGTACATCAGCCAGAGCAGTCCCCGCCGCCAGCCGCGCTGGGCGGGCCGGAAATCGGCCACCAGCCAGGGCGCGCCGGGCCGCTGCGCGGCTTGCAGTCGGGCCAGCGCCCCGGGCAGGGCCGCCACGGCAAAGCAGTCGAGCACAAAAAAGGTGACAATGACATCGAAGCGCTCGCCGGGCGCCAGGTTGGCCTCGGTGCCCTGGCGCAGTTCGATGGTGGCGCCTGGCGGGGTGGGGTGGCGCCGCAGCCGGGCCCGGGTGCGCGCCAGCATGGCCGCCGACACTTCGAGGTAAAGTACTTGCGCCAGCGGGCGCTGCCGCCAGATTTCGCTCAGCACCCAGCCCGCGCCGCCCCCCAGCACCAGCACGCGGGGCGCCGGCCCGCCGGGCAGCCCCGCCGCTAGGGTGGCCTGCTGTGCCCGCCGCAGCGCCCCGCCAAAAACCAGCCCCGCCAGCGCATCGTAGAAAAAAGCCACCGGGCCAAAGTCGGCTCCCGAAGGATTGGTAGGGATAGGAGCAGGGGCAGCCGGCAGCATTGGCAGGAGAGGAAAAGCGTGAAAAACGGGTGTAAAGGACGAGCGGCGCCCGCCTGCCGCCTTTTTTTAACAAAAAAATGATGACGCAAGTAGCTGACAAACAAAATTTCCAGCTGGCCGCCGCCGGCGCGCGCGGCAAAAATGCATCCTGGCGCTTGTGCGGAGGCCCGGCGGCCCGCTATCTTTGCAGCACCAACAGCAACCACCGACCGGGTGGCCCCGCTGCTGGCCTTCGTTTGCGCTTGTGGCGAAATTGGTAGACGCGCTGTCTTCAGGCGGCAGTTCCGCAAGGTGTGAGAGTTCGAGTCTCTCCGAGCGCACGATTTACAAGTAAAAAAGCCAGCCCCGCAACGGGCTGGCTTTTTTGTTGCTGGGCCGGCGGCCTGGGCTAGGCCGCCAGCCCGCGCAGCCAAGGCAGAAGCAATTCCGTTCAACGTAGTTTTTCAGTGTTCGCCCGCTATGCCTGTTCCCGTCGCGCCTCCCGATTCTCCGCCTACTCCTTCGGCGCGTGCGGCCGGGCTAGCCGGTATTTTTACGGCCGAGGTCATTGCGGGCAGCGCCTTGTTTCTGCTGGCCTTCGGGCTGTTTTTTTACCTTACGCGGGTGGTGTTTCGCGAGCATTCGCAGGTGTTCGACAACTGGGGCTTCGCCCAAATGGATACCTTGCGGGCCGCGCACCCCGGGCTGACCGACTGGGTGAAAAAGCTCACGTTTTTTGGGTCAGTGTGGTTTTTTGTGCCGGCGGCGCTGCTGGGGCCGCTGCTGCTGCGCTGGCGCAGGCACCACCGCTACGCCCTCGAACTGCTGCTGTCAATGGCCGGGGGCGCGGCCCTCAACGAGTTGCTAAAAGCCTGGTTTCACCGCGACCGGCCCACCACGGCGCTCATCTACCAGTACGGCCTCAGCTTTCCGAGTGGCCACGCCATGATGAGCATGGCTTTTTACGGCTGCCTGGCCTGGCTGGCAGTGCAGCACCGAGGGCGCTGGAGCTGGGCTATTATCCTGGTAATTTGGGCGTTGCTGATTGGCTGCACGCGGGTTTACCTGCACGTGCACTACCCCACCGATGTAGTGGCGGGCTTTGCCGGGGGCGTGGCGTGGCTGGTGCTGCTGCGCACCGGCCTGCTGTTGTTCTGGCGAAGCCGCCGGCAACTCGAAGAGCCAGCACCCACCTTGCCTAGCCACTAATTGCCGTTGCATTGCGCCGCCGGCTAGGGTGCCAGCAGTACCTTTTGGTTGGGGGCCAGCGGCTGGCCCTGGGCCCCCAGGGCTTGCAGAAAATAAAGACCGGGGGCTAGCGTACCTACCTCCAGCTGAGTTTGCTGCCGGAAGCTTAGCTGGCGCACCGCGCGCCCGGTGGCGTCGAGCAGCCGCAGCTGCACCTCGGCCTGCGGGTCGGCAAACTGTACCCATAGGGTGTGGCGGGCGGGCTGGGGCCAGGCTAGCAGGCTAGCGGCCGCCGGGCCCCCGGCTACGGTCGCCACCGGCGAGTACGTGGCCGTGCCATCGACATCGAGCTGCCGCAGGCGGTAGTAAGTCAAGGTGTTAGGTGGCGTACCATCCTCAAAGGCGTAAGCGGCGGCTTGCTGAGTGGCTCGCTGGCTAGGTACAAAGCCGAGGGTTTCGAAGCCCGCTGCGGGCTGGGTGCTGCGCTGCACCTCAAACCCCTGGCTGTTTATTTCCGAAGCCGTTTGCCAGGCCAGCGCCACCCGGCTAGCCCCGGTCCGCCGGGCCGTGAAGGCCGTGAGCACTACTGGCAGCGGTGTGGGCTGCGCGGACTGCGCGGCGGCTAGCTCCACGACAAAGGCCGTGGGCTGGTTCAATACCACTGCCAGTTGCCGTCGCTCAGCGTTGTACGCGTAGCTCGCCACGCCCGCGCCCGATACTTCCCGCGGCGCCGCGCCCAGGGCCAGCGTGAGGGTAGTAGCCCGGCTCACCGAGCCGTCGTAGTGGGTGGCGCTGGCTTTCTGCCAGCTCACGGTGGCGCGGCGGGCGCTGCGCACCAGCGGCAGCGTATCGGCATAGAGCACAGTACCTTGCTCCAGGAAAAGCTGGGTAAAGGCGCCCGTGCTGTCGGCCGAGTAGAAGTTGAGCTGGCCATCGGCGCGCACTACCTGGGGCAGCAGCCCGCTGGCATCGGCTTGCAGCAGGGTGTCGGCCTGGGCAAAGGCTACGTCGAAATAAGCCCCCGCGCCGGCCAGCGCGGCGGTGCCAGCCCCGCTGGTGGTGCGGAAGCGCGGCGCCCGGCCCGTGTGTGGGTACAACGCCGCCAGAAACTGCGCCTGGGCCAAGCCGCTTTTCTGCACCAGCAGCGTGGTGTGCTTTTCGGCTGTGTTGTAAGTGGTTTCGTGGGTTTTGGTGGCCGTGGTGTAGGCCGTGGCACCGCCCGTAGCCGTAACGTGGGCCAGCAGGCTAGCCCCGCTTTTTTGCCAGGTGCCCTCGTGGCGGGCCAGGCTATCGGCAAAAGTGCCGGTGCTGCCCGCGCCGCCGGCTAGCCCGGCGCCGTGCAGCTGCCAGGTGTAGGTGCGGGGGGCGGCGGCGCGCGCATCATCGGCCAGCAGGTAGTAGGCGTGGCGCACAAACAGCGCCTTGCGCACCAGGCTAGCCCCCTGGTAGGCGGTTTGCACCTCGCCGTAGCTGAGTTGGGGCGTGTGCAGCGTATGCTGCACGGTGCCGCCAACCGGGTTGGCGACGCCCGCCGTGCCACTTTCCGGCCCGGCCCCATCGACCAGCACCAGGTTGTGGCTCGTCGCCTTGTTCACCTCATCGCGGCGGCTATAGCTGAGGTAGCCGGGGTCGAGGGCCAGCAGCTGGCCGTGGGCATACAACAGAAAGCTGCCCGCATCGCCCTGGCTGTGGCCACCCCCGCTAGCCTGGGCTGGCCCGCTACGGCCCACTAGGTGCAGGTACGAAGCCAGCGAATCGGCGCCCGAGCGGAAGATGAGATTGCCGCTGGCGGGCAGCGCCGTAAGAGTGGGCATGGCGGCGGCGGCGGGGCTAGGGTCGAGGGCGGCGGCTAGGTAAGCGGCGCGCATGTCCACGGTGGCGTCGCGCAGCTGGGCCGTCAGCGAGTTCATATTTGTGCCGGTGAGACCACTCAGCGCCAAGGGGCGCACAAACTGCGGCTGGCCGGTGAGGGCTAGCTCGGGCATAGCCATATCCACGTACGAGTCGGCCAGGGCGGGTAGGCGGCCGTCGGGCAGCATAATGGCCGTCAGCCACTCGTAGAGACGCGTGTACTTGGGGTCGTAATACGGGTTGTGAATCGAGCGGGTGCTGGCCCCGAACGTGTACGCCTGCCGCGCATCGGGCAGAAAATTGCCGAGCGCCCGAAAAAATGGCAAGCAGTTGAGCAGCGCGTATTTGCAGTAGTAAGGCCCTTCCGCATAGCCCGCCACCTGGGTCGAGTCGGACTGCCGCTGGGCGTCGCGCCACAGCACGTTATCAATCTGGTAGAGGCCGGCCCCGGCCCAGGCCGCCGGCTGCCGGGTGCGGTCGGTGCTGGTGGCCTCGTTCAGCACCACGGCGGCCATGCCCAGCGCGGCGGCCGTCATCAGGGCGTGGTTGTTTTTGATGGAGCTGTAGAAGCTGAAGTTGAGAACCGGCGTAGTGGCCTGCTGGTACAGGTTGCCGGCAAACTCCTGCAAGCGGGCTTGGCTGGCGGCCAGGTCGGCGGGCGTTTCGCCCGCGCCGCGCAGCAGGTCGTAGGCTATCAGGTAGTCAATCAACTCTTTCGAGCGCCATTGCCATTCGGTATAGGGCGTCGTTCCCTTCCAGATATCAATAAAAACCTCCACGTTGGGGTTCAGGCTTTCGAGCAAGGTGCGGCTGGCATCGACCAGCGCCGCCCGCTCGGCGGCGGGCAAGGGGGCTAGCCCTGCCCCGGCTGGCTGCCGGCCCAGCAGCACCGCAAACGCCGCGTTTTTGGCAAACGTGGCCCGGGTCCGGCGCCCGGCACTCGACGTATTGTCGCCCGGCACCGGCCGCAGCACTTCGGCGTACAGCCCGGCGTACAGGGCCTGGTTGGTGGTGGTCCCCAGGTTTTCGCGGACCCGCTCCAACTCATTGGCAGTTATGAGGGTGCGGGGGTACGTGAGGTTGGCCCCGGCCGGGATCCAGCTGCCCGTTTGAGCGTGAAGGCTGCCCGCCAGCAGCCAGTGGCTTAGTAGCCAAACAAAAACGAGCCCCTTCATCAGGTGGCTCGGCGGGGAGGGAGGGCAATAAGTAGTGGAAAGCCGCCGACTGATAAAAAGGAGCGCCGGGGTAAAAAAGCGGTAGCGAACTGACATTAGCTAGCAATAAGGCCGGCTGCCCAAAGCCGGCGGCCCCAAGGGCCGCCGGTGGGCTCACCACTAAAATAATTGGATAAAAACCTAAATATTTAATAAGTATAACGTAGCTAACCCACAAAGAATAGCGCACTTGAGATAAGGGTAGAGTAGGGAATAGGTCGACTAGGATAGGGAATAAATTAACGTAATAACCTAAGTAGAATTGGGTAGTAGTAATTGTACTTAACAAAAGTAATTGACCTTTTCCGAAACAGAATAAAAAAGGGCTAAATACTTGAAAACTTACAAGTACTTAGCCCTATTGTGCTTTTGGGGAGAAAAATCCCGGCTTTTACTGTTAGATAGGAATTGTTTATTTTTGAACTTTAACAATAAAAATTTTGGCGTGGGCTGATTTGAGATGAAAGCCGTAAGGCGGCTATAGCTTCACGGCTACGCGCAGGGCTAGCAGGCCCTTTACGCCCTGCAATTCTTCCAGCTCCAGCTCCTCCACGCCTGGCTCCAGCAGCTTGCGGTCCTGCAGGTAGTCGATGTATTCGAGGTACTCGGCCGCGTCGCGGGGCTGGGCGTACACGAGGGCTAGCTGGCCGGGCTGGGTGAGGCGCTCGCCGGTGCCGAGCACGGTAGCCTTGTCGATACGCTTCTTAATTATCTCGTAGCGGATATTATAGGCGCCGTCCACGTCGAACTGCCGCTCGTCCTGCCGGAAGCGGATGCTCAGCGACTGCGAGTGAATGAGGATGAGCTGGGTGGTATCGAGCGGTACGGATAACTCGGCCTTGAGGGCGTGGGTGCGGCGGGTTATCTCCACCATCACCAGCAACTGCCACAGCCGCAGGTTTTTCAGAAAAACCAAGTCGAAGGGCTTGTCCTGCACCAGGCTGCCGCCCACGTAGATATTGTGCTCTACGCCATCGGTTTTGAGGCGCTGGAAATAGTGCGGAAACATCTGCTGGGCCTTGGCCTCCTCCTCATCGAGGTAGTCGCTGATGGTGTCGTTGATGCGCGTCACGCTCTCCTCAAAGTCGCGGCGGCGGTGATAAAGAATGCCCAGGCGCGGGTCTATCTGCTGCCAGTAGGCGGCGATGGTGGGGCGCAGCTCGGCATTGTTCTGGGCCAGGTACTCGAATAGCGGCTCGACCTCGGTGCGCAGCGAGTCGTAGATATTGACCTCGTCGCCGCTGATAATACCCTGGCGCAGGCGGCGCAGGTTCTTGGTAACGTAAAACTTAAGCTCGTCCAGAATGGGTAGCTGCTGCAAGTCCGACGCTTTTTTGAGCACCCGGTTGGCTAGGGTCAGGTGCTCGATGAGGTCGCCCTGCACGGCCTCGTTGCGGGCCACGCTGCTGCCCCGGATGTCGCAGGAGCCGTGCAGCGGGTACACGTCCTCAAACACGATGGCCTCCATCTCGGCCTGGCGGTTGCCGTCTTCCTGCCGGGCCAGCAGGCGCCGGGCGGCGTCGTTGAAGCGCCACTCCATGGTGGGGTGAATGGCCGTAAACTTCTCCTTGATAACCGACTGAATGCGGGTTTCCAAGTCCTCGGCGTTGCGCTTGACCGCCACCGCAAACAGCGGCAGGAACTGGTTAACCAGCTCCAGGTCAAATTCATCAAGGGTATTGGCCTCGGGCGACCCTAGCTCAAGCAAACCCACCGTGTCGGGGCCGTAGGGCAGCACCGCCAGAATGGCCGACTGAATGCCCAGGCGCAGCATCTGCTGGCGCAGGCCTTCCGGAATGTCGGGCTCGGTGGCCACGTCTTCCAGCACCAGCGGGCGGCGCTCGGCCAGCAGGCGCTCGTAGAGCTGCCGGAACTCGGCTTCCAGCTGCTGCCCTTGCAGCTGCTTGGTGAGGAAGCTGTGGTTGATTTTACGGCCGAAGTCCACGAAAGCTTTTTTGCGCTCGTCGTAGGCCGCGATGCCCAGCTGCAAGGCCGGCCGGGCAAACAGCACCCGCAGCTTTTCCTGAATCTGCTCCAGGCGGTCGGAGGCCTGCAGCACGTCGCGCTCCAGCAAGTCGTACTTCAGTTCCGAGAGAATTTCCTGGGTCGTGACATCAACCAGCTGCAGCACGTGAAAACCCTCAAACACAAAGTGTTCGGGCGGCAGCAGCTGCCGCCACAGGTCGAGGCGGTGGCGGTTACGCACCAGGTCCTGCACCTGCTCGGGCGTCAGCACGGGCTTCTCGCCCACCACCCGCACCTGCACAAACGACGAGTCGAAGCTCAGCCCGTAGTGCCGGTAAAGACCAATGCGGTAGTCGGGCACCGTGAAAATAAAGGCGCCCTGGTCGGGCACCTCGGCCCCGTACTCGCGCACCAGAATGAGCAGGTAGGCCATGCGCGTCATCTGCATCTCCAGCGTGGCCATGTCCACGTTGAGCGGCTGCTTGATGGTGCGGTCGCGGCCCAGCAGCACTTCGGCAAAGCGCGGCGTATAGTAAAAGCTCTGGCGCTGAAACGGCACCCCCGCCCCGCTGATGGCCGTGTTCATGGTAGCGGGCGGAAACACGGCCGTCATCAGCGTGTCAACCACCGCCGCGCAGTCGTCGAGCGCCCGGATATCGGCCAGCTCGCCCCGGCAGCAGGGGGTTTCGCGCACCTGCTCCATGCCGGCGCGGGCCAGGTGCGCCACGCCGGGGTTGGGGTCTTGCTCGCGGGTCTGCCAGTAGGCAATGAGCGGCTCCAGGCTCAGGCGCGTGGCGAAGGGAAAGCCCGCTGGCACGCCATCAACCGGCGCGGGCGTGGTGCCGGGGGGCGGGGCCAGCACCTCAGTGGCGGCGGGCGAGATAAGGGGGGCAGAAACGGGCATAGGGCGGCAGATGGCGGGCAGGCCAGGGGCTAGCGGTGGCTAGCATGTACGTAGGGCCGGGGCCGGGCGGCTTGCTAACGGCCCCAAAAGGCTAGTCGAGCTTGGTGATGAGGATGGGCACTGGCACCTTCACGCCATCTCTCACTTCCTCTTCCGTTGACTTGGCGGTTCGAGAGGTGTTGGTGCCGGTGAGCTGCGTAAGCTGAAATTCCTTCTGCGTATTCGCGTAGCAGGTGGTGCAGCCATCGGCCTCGTACTGGCCCTGGAGAACAATAGTATCGAGCCGGAATCTGTAGGTGGTCCGGGGCTTCACCGACCGGTCTTCCACCGTCAGGATGTACCCATAAGCGCTGAGCTTGCCGCCCGTGCTGCTGGGGTCAAAAGGATTGGTATTGCTGATAACGAGGGTGTTGGTGACCGTCAGGCGGATAGGGCTGGTATTGGGTAGCGTCAGGCTGGCGTTGCTCAGCTTGCGCAGCAAGGCACTGTTGGCCGTGGTTTGCCGATTCCGCACAATGCTTATCGGGGCCGACGGTGCGCCCTCGGGCTGGGCGGGCAGTGCCGACCGGGCCGGGGCAGCCGGGGTAAAGCGCTGCAAATACACCGTATCCAGCTCAGCCCGCGTAAAGCTGACCTTCACCGTATCTGCGTTCACGCGGTTGTTGGCCAGAAACAGAAACAGCGAATCCTCCTGCAAATCGTCGCAGGTATTGGCATTGTTGGCGCAGCAGCCGGCCAGCAGGGCTAGCAAGGGCGCGCAGGCCGCGCCGCGAAAAAGAAGGTTCATACGCAAAGTAACGCAAAACCCGGCCCCGGCAGTGCCCAGGGCACCGTGCCGAAGCCGGGCTGTACCGGGGCGGCTAGCCGCCCACGCACGCAAATTTACTCTTTGCTGCTGCCGGGCAGCGTGGGGTTGTTGACCTGGCCGCCGGCCATCATGAGCGGGCGCAGGCGCGTAGAGGCCGTGTCGAGCTGCGGCCGAATCTGGGCCAGCGCCTCGCGCAGGGCCAGCACGTCGGCCAGGCGTGGGGCCTCGGTTTGCGAGTAGCCGCTGTACATGGCCACTTTCACGCTCGACGAGCCCTTGCCGGTGTACGTGCCCAGTAGCTCGCCCGTGGAGTTCATCATCTGCACTTCGGCCTGAATATCAGTCTTGTACCACTCCAGAGGGGCGCCAAATACGCTGGGTATCAGAAAGGTAATAACCTGCGCGGCTTGCAGGCTGCGGCCGGTGCGCACGGTCTTCACCTTCGTTACCACCAGGCGGGCGTAGCCGTAGGTGGCCGTGTCGGTGGGCTCCACCACGTTGCGCTGCATCTCGGCCTTGAACATGCGCAGCGGGTCTTCGGGCAGGGCGCCGTCGTTCATGGCCAGCGGGCCGGGGTCGGCGGTGATTTCCAGCGGGGGCAGGCGGTTGGTGATGGTAGCCGTAGGCACCGCCGAAAAAGTGCCTTTCACCGACTTACAGGCCCCCAGGCCAGCTAGCGCGAAAGTTGACAGCCAAAGAGCGCGGCTAGCAGGAGTTAAAAATTTCATAAGAGAGCAAGCGTAGTACAAGAATTGTAGTATGACAAGACGCGTTTAGATATCTGGTAGGAAATCGTTGGAAAAGGGTAGTCTGCGAGCTAAGTTAAAGATTCGGACCCGATTAACATCCGCAGTACTCATGTTTTTACGTAAGAAGCGGGCGCCAGACTTTGTTTGCCTAGCCGCCAAAATACTATTTGTCCCGCTCTGGCTAGTGGCCCGCCGGTACTCCCGGCTCGGGGGCTAGCAGGTCAACCGGCGCCACGTAGTTGTCGATGAACTCGCCTTCCCAGCGGGCCACCACGGCTGAGGCCAGGCAGTTGCCGAGCACGTTCACGGCGGTGCGGGCCATATCCATCAGCGCATCGATGCCCAGGATGATGAATACCGGCCAGGCCGGCAGGTTGAACGAGGGCAGGGTGGCGAGCAGAATAACGAGCGAGGCGCGGGGCACGCCCGCCACGCCCTTGCTCGTGAGCATGAGCGTGAACACGAGTAGCGCCTGGTCGCCAAACGAGAGCTCCACACCCGCCGCCTGGGCCACAAACACGGCCGCCAGCGACAAGTACAGCGTGGTGCCGTCGAGGTTAAACGAGTAGCCCGTGGGCATTACGAACGCCACAATGCGGCGCGGCACCCCGATGCTTTCCATGGCCTCCATGGCGCGGGGCAGGGCGGCCTCGCTGCTGGTAGTGGCAAAGGCGATGCTTACCGGCTCGGCCACGGCCGCCACAAAGCGCCGCAGCGGAATGCGCATGAGCAGGGCCACGGGTACCAGAATGAGCAGCACAAAGGCGATGAGCGCGCCGTAGAGCGTTAGCAGCAGCTGAAAGGCGTTGAGCAGCGGCCCGAAACCCAGCTTGGCCACGGTGTAGGCCATGGCCCCACCCACCCCTAGCGGCGCAAAGTACATTACCACGTTGGTGAATTTGAACATGACCTCCGATAGGCTTTCGCAAATTTCCAGCATCACGCGCCGGGGCTTTTCCGGGGTGAGGGCCAGGCCAATGGCGAAGATGATGGCGAACACCACTACTTGCAGCACTTGGCCCTCGGCTACCGACTTGGCAATGTTTTCGGGGAAGATGTGCAGGATAATGTCGGCCACCGACTGCGGCGCGGCGGCCGCCAGCGTGTCGGCCTTTTCGGCAATGGCCGTGTTTTTAATGCCCACGCCCGCCTTGGTCAGGTTGATGGCCACTAGCCCAATGAGCAAGGCAAAGGTGGTCACTACCTCAAAGTATATCAGCGCCTTGAGGCCCATGCGCCCCACCTGCTTGAGGTTGGCGTGGCCCGCAATACCCACCACGAGCGTGGCAAATACGAGCGGCGCAATAATGGTCTTGACGAGGCGCAAAAAAGCGTCGCTCAGTACTTTCAGGTTCAGCGATAGGGCCGGGGCATCGTGGCCCAGCTCAATGCCGACTAGCATACTCAGCACTATCCAGCCGGTGAGCGAGCGGCGCGGCGCCACAAAAAAGGCCAGCGCCCCGAGGGCTAGCCAGCGGGCGGCCGTGGCTAGGGGGCTGAGGCCCAGGCCTGCCGGGGTGGTGCCCGCTTCGGGCGTGGCGGTGGCTGCGGCGAGGCCGGCGGGGTGTAGCCCGGCCCAGTACGTGAGCGCGGCGGCGAGCAAGATAAGCAAACCGGCCACCAAGGCCGAGCGAGAAAACTTCATGTACTAACTGAAAGCAAACTGAAAACAGGCATCAAAGTACGGCACGCCGCGCCGAAACCCGACTGTGGGCGGGCGGCGCGGCGGCGGGCGTTCGGGGCAATATCGCCGCCGTTGCCACCTTTGCGGGTACTATCTGCCTACCCGCGCCCCGCCATGACAACCTGGACCCTAGCCACTCACGAGCTGCCGCTACGCTACCTCTGGAAGCTCTCGCGCAATGCTACCGCCACCAAAACCAACCTCGTGCTGCACGCTGCCCAGGCCGGTACCACCGGCCGGGGCGAAGCCGCCCCCAACGTGCGCTACGGCGAAACGCCCGCCCTGCTGCAAGCCCAGTTCGCGGACCTGCTCGCCTACGGCCTCGCCCAGGCCGACACCCTGGCCGACCTCACGGCGCTACTGGCCGCCCGGCCCGTGGCCCACGCCCTGCGCTTTGCCCTCGAAGCGGCCCTCACGCACTGCCTGGCGGCGCGGG
>CAYLNN010000070.1:0-14506 GCA_964385095.1 uncultured Hymenobacter sp. | reverse complement strand
CCACGATGGGGCAGCGGCCCTTGCCCACGTGCTGATGGTACCAGTGCCAGGCTTCTTCGTTGATGGGCTCGCCTACCGAGCCGAGGATGCGCAGGCTGCTGAGCGAATACGCCAGCACGTGGTCGAGGGGCGCGGCCATGAGCGAGCGGATAGCCGTGGGCGCGGTGTAAAATATCGTGACGTGGTGCTTGTCAATCACTTCCCAGAACCGGCCCGGCGACGGAAACGTGGGCACGCCCTCAAATAGCAGCGAGGTACTGCCCGCCAGCAGCGGGCCATAGAGACCATAGGTGTGGCCCGTGACCCAGCCAATGTCGGCGGTGCACCAGTACACGTCGTTTTCCTCGATTTGGAACACGTTGCGGAACGTGTAGTCGGCCCACACCATGTAGCCGGCCTGGGTGTGCACCACGCCCTTGGGCTTGCCGGTGCTGCCCGAGGTGTAGAGGATGAAGAGCGGGTCTTCGGCGTTCATTTCTTCGGCAGGGCACTCTTTCTCAACGTCTTTTACTTCGTCGTGGTACCACACGTCGCGGCCTTCTTCCCACTGCACCGGCCAGCCGGTGTGCTCCACCACGATGACGCGCTGCACGCTAGGGCAGCTAGCCAGCGCCTCATCCACCACGCTCTTCACCGGTATTTGCTTGGCGCCGCGGTTCAAGCCGTCGGCCGTGATAACGCAGGTGGCCTGCGCATCATTGACGCGGTCGGCGATGGCCGAGGCCGAGAAGCCGGCGAACACCACCGAGTGCACCGCCCCAATGCGGGCGCAGGCCAGCGTGGCCACGGCCAGCTGCGGTATCATGGGCACGTAGAGCACCACGCGGTCGCCCTTGCGCACCCCGTTCTTTTTCAGCACGTTGGCAAACTGGCACACCTGCTCGTACAGCTCGCGGTAGGTCAGGCGCAGGTGGCGGGTTTTGGGGTCGTTGGGCTCGAAGATGATGGCCAGCTTGTTGGCCCGCTGCTCGAGGTGGCGGTCGAGGCAGTTCTCGGTGAGGTTGAGGCTAGCCCCGGCGTACCAGGTGCTGGTGCCGGCCGGCGAAAACTCACCGCCGCGCACGGTGTCCCACTTCCGGCGCCAGGTAAAGGGCTCGGCGGCGGCGGCCCAGAAAGCGTCGGGGTTTTCAACCGATTGCTGATAGTCGGCGTGGTATTCTTCGAGGGTGCGGGTGCGAATGGCGGACATGCGGTAAGTTGGAAAATTGTGGTGAGGTATAACACCAAGCTCCTGCTTGGTGCGGGCGGGGGCGCCGCCTGGGTTGTGCACCCGAGGGGCAGCGAAGCTAACGGTTTGCCAAGCTGGTGCTTGGCATTACTTGCCCAGCAATTCATGCACTTTTTGCATGAGTTGGCGGGTGCTGAAAGGCTTGGGAATGTAGAGGTCGGCCCCGGCGGCGTAGCCCTTTTGTACGTCGGCTGGCTGGCTTTTAGCCGAGAGGAAGATGACTTTGGTAGCGGCGCGGTCGGGGCGCTGGCGCAGCTGGCGGCACACCTGGTAGCCATCCACGTCGGGCATCATCACATCGAGCAATATCAGGTCGTAGGGCGTTTGGTCGATGGCAGCCAGGGCCTCAGTGCCATTGCGGGCGATGCCGACCTGGTAGCCATTCTTACGCATCAAGAACTCGAGTGACATGACGATATTAGGCTCATCATCAACCAGTAAGATGGCGGGCGTATTCATAGCAGAAAGGACGAAGAAAAGGGTACTGCCGCCCGCGCCGGCACGGCCAGCGGCAGCTCGATAAAGAAGCGGGCGCCCTGCTCGGGGGCACTTTCTACCCAGATGCGGCCCTGGTGCAGCTCCACTATTTTTTTGGTAATGGCTAGCCCCAGGCCCGAGCCTTCGGGCTTGCGCATAGTTTGGTGGCGGGCCTGAAAAAACTTGTCGAATATCTGGTGCTGCTCGGCCAAGGCAATGCCTTTTCCATTGTCTTCTACGCACAGCAGCAGAGCGTCGGCGGCGGGCCAGGCCAGCACCGCAATGCGGCCGGGCCGGCCGGCCACCGTGGCTTTTATGGCGTTGGAGAGCAGGTTGATGAGTACCTGCATGAGGCGGTCGCGGTCGGCGGGCAGCGGCGGTAGGCCAGCGGGCACATCCACGCGCAGCTCGGTGCCGCGCTCGCGGGCTAGCTGGGCCACGGCTTCGGCGGCCTCGTGCGCCACCTCGGCCAGCGCCAGGGGCGTGCGCTCGAGGCTAGCCTGGCCGCTCTCGAACCTCTCCAAGTCCAGCACCAACGAGATGAGGCGGGTGAGGCGCTCGGCTTCCCGGCCGATGGTGAGCTGGAAGCGTTCGCGCTCCTCGGCCTCCAGGTCGGGGTTGTCGGCCAGGATTTCAGCCAGCGCCCGGATGCTGGTGAGCGGCGTGCGCAGCTCGTGGGTTACGGTGTAAAGAAACTCATCTTTCTGCATATCCAGCACTTGCAGCTGGTCGTAGGCCTGGCGCAGCTCGTCGGTGAGGCGCTGAAGCTGGCGGCTTTGCTTTTGCAGCTGGCGGTTGGCTTCCAGCAGCTGCTGGCTTTCCCGGAGAATACCCACCACGCTGTCGTAGCTGATTTGCTCGGCCCCGGCCACCGAGGCCAGCAGCATCCGGGCGCTGGCCGGGCCTAGCGTGCCGGCCAGCAGCTTTTCGGCGTAGGTGAGCAGGCGCGGGTCGGCGGCGGGCAAGGCCGGCATGGGAGGCTGCGCGGAGGGGAGAACCGCCTTTTCGGCCGTCGGCAGCGCGTCGGGGAAGCGCTCGGCGAAGGCGCGCAGGGCCTGGTTGGTGCGTTTTTTTCCCAGGAAGCCCAGCAGCAATGCGCGCACATCGGGCAGCGGCGGGCGGCCCGGCCAGCCGGTGATTTCTTCGGCTAGGCTGCGGCGGCGAAAAACATCGACAAACACGTCGGCCTGGCGCAGCTCCAGCGCCGTGGGTGGCCAGGCCAGCGACAAGCCCACGTAGAGCCCGATGTTGAAAAACCAGCTCCAAAACAAGCCGTGCGACAGGTAATCGAGGCCGTCGAGCCCGAACAGCGCGCCCGGCCGCAGCCAGGCTAGCCCCCCCACCCCATCGCTGAGCACGCTCACCGGCAGCCGGCCCGGCCCCACCAGCGTGGGCAGCACCAGGGTAAAAAACCACACCCCGAAGCCCGCCAGCAGCCCCAGCGTGGCCCCGCGCCGGGTGCCCCCTTTCCAGTAGAGCCCCCCCAGCACGGCCGGCAGAAACTGCGCCACCGCCGCAAACGACACCAGCCCGGTATTGACGAGCGGTAGTTGGCGGCCCACCCCAGCGTAGTAGACGTAGGCCAGGCTCAGCACCAGCAGCACGGCCAGCCGCCGGCTCGTGAGGGCCACCCGGCCCAGGTAGGCAAACCAGCGCCGCTGGCCCTCGGGCCGGGCGGCGGGCACCCGCACCAGCAGGGGCATCAGCAAGTGGTTGCTCATCATCACGCTCAGAGCGATGGTTTCGACGATAATCATGCTGCTGGCCGCCGAGAGGCCTCCCAGGTAGGTGAGCAGGGCTAGCCACGAGTGGCCCATAGCCAGCGGTAGCGCCAGCACGAAGGTGTCGGCATCGAGGCCCCGGCCGCCGAGCTTCAGCAGGCCACCAAAGGCGATGGGCAGCACGAATAAATTGATAATGAGCAGGTAGAGCGGAAACAGCCACATGGCCTTGCGCAGGTGGTCCTCGTCCACGTTCTCGACCACGGCCACCTGAAACTGGCGCGGCAGCAGCAGCACCGCCGACATGCTGAGCACGAGCAGCGTGAGCCACTCGGCCCCGGTGGTGCCCGCACTTTTAAAGGTGAACAACTGCCGCAGCGCCGGCTCGGCCGCCGCCTGGTTGAACAAGTCGGCAAAGCCCCCAAACAGCCCGAAGGTGACGAAGGCCCCTAGCAGCAGAAAGGCCAGCAGCTTCACCAGGCTCTCGAGGGCCACGGCCAGCACCACGCCCTCGTGCCGCTCGGTGGCTTCTACCGAGCGCACGCCGAAGAGCACCGTAAACACGGCCAGCGTGCCGGCCGCAAACAGGGCGGCCCCGCTAGCCCCCGCCCGCTGGTCGCCGCCCGTGAGCACCACAAACGAGCTGGCAATCGCCTTGATTTGCAACGCAATGTAGGGCACCACGCCCAGCACGCACACGGCCGTCACGAGCGCCCCTAGCGCGGCGCTTTTGCCATAGCGAGCCGAGATAAAATCGGCAATGGAGGTGAGGCGCTGCTGCCGGCACACCCGAATTATCTTGCGCAGCACCAGCCACCAAGCCGGCGCCAGCAGCCCTGGCCCCAGGTAAATGCCCACGAAGCTCAGGCCCTGGTGCGCCGCCCGCCCCACCGAGCCGTAGTAGGCCCAGGCGGTGCAGTACACGGCCATGCTCAGGGCATACACGTAGGGATTGGCCACCAGGCTTTTGCGCGCCGCCGAGCGCCGCTCGGCGGCGTAGGCAACGCCGAAAAGCAGGGCCAGGTAGCCAAACGAAAACGCGATGACGAGCAGCTTATTCACCTATCAAATTCGCCGCGAGGCTCCGCGGGACAAGTAAGAACATTGCGTGGAAGCGCGCCAGGCTAGCCAGCTTTGCGCGCGAGCCAGCCCGTGAGGCCGATGAGCAGCAGCCACGTAAGCAGCACGTAGAGATACAGCACTGGCACGCCCGCCACCCGGCCGCCGCGGTCGAAGGCCGCCAGCAAGGGGTAATTGAGCAGCACCACAAAAAGCCCGGCCACAAAAAGCAGCCGCTGGCCGCGCTGCGGGTCGCCGGCCGCCGGCTTGGGAGTAGGGTTCATGGCGGGGGCTAGCTAGCGGGTAGAAGGCAAAAACCCGCCCGGCGGGCTGCCTGACGGGTTTTGACTGTCATTCAAACAGTTATTAGCTGTCCATCAGCTTCACGTTGCGGGTGTCCTTCATCAGCGCCATGCCCACGACGAAGCAGATAAAGGCAATGACCACCGGGTAGATGAGGCCAACGATGCTGCTGTGCTCTTTGGCAAAGGTGCCGGCCGGCTGGGCTGCGGCCCACACGCCAATGGAAGTAGCCACGAGCGGCACAAAGCCGCCAAATATGCCATTGCCAATGTGATAGGGCACCGACAGCGAGGTGTAGCGCACGCTGGTGGGGAACAACTCGACGAGGTAGGCGGCGATGGGGCCGTACACCATCGTCACGAACAGCACCAGGCAGAAGGTGAGCGCAATCATGGCCGGCAGGTTGGGGTCGAGGGCCTTCATCACGGCGGGCACGGCCTTGCCGGCGGCATCGACGGTGGCGGGCGTCACTTCGCTAATCGGGCCGGCAAAGGCTTGCAGACCGTGGAAAAGTGGCATCGTAAACAGCGCCCCGCAAATCATGCCGGTCATGATGATGCGCTTGCGCCCGATACGGTCGGAGAGCGAGCCAAAGTACACGAACAGCGGCGTGGCCAGCAGCATCGACACCACCATGATAATGCTCGAATGCACGGTATCGAGCTTGAGCGTGGCATTCATGAAGGTGAAGGCCTGAAACTGGCTGGTGTAGAAGATAACGCCCTGGCCCATTGTCACCCCAAAGAGGGCGATGAGCACCAGGCGACGGTTGACAGGGTTCACGAACGAGTCGCGCAGGGGGCTTTTGCTGGTGGTGCCGGTGGCCTTGGCCTTGGCAAACAGCGGCGACTCGTGCAGGCGCTTGCGAATGAAATACGAAGCGATTACCAGGAAACCCGAGAGCAGGAACGGAATGCGCCAGCCCCACTCCTTGAAAGCGGGCTCGCCCAGCAGCTTGCGGGTAATCAGGATGACGGTGATGCTGAGAATGAGCCCGCCAGTGGCCGTAATCTGGATAAAGCTGGTGTAGTAGCCGCGCTGCTTATCCGGCGCATATTCGGCTACGTAGGTAGCCGCGCCGCCGTACTCGCCGCCCAGGGCTAGCCCCTGCAACAGGCGCAGAATCACGACGATGATGGGCGCCGCGATGCCGATGGAATCGTAGCTCGGGATGAGGCCGGTAATGAACGTGGCCCCGCCCATGATGAGCAGCGTAACCAGAAACGTGTACTTGCGCCCAATCATGTCGCCGATGCGGCCGAAGAACACCGCCCCGAACGGCCGCACCACGAAGCCCGCCCCGAAGATGGCCAGTGCCCCGAGCAACGACTTGGTCAAATCGCCGGACTGCCCAAACAGCACCGGCCCGATAATGGCCGCCAGCGAGCCGAAAATGTAGAAGTCATACCACTCGATAACCGTGCCTACCGACGAGGCCGTGATAACCTGCCAGATGGTTTTCGAATCGACCTGGTTGTTGTCGTGCGCCGCCGGCGCATCCGCGGCCGCGCCGTAGGCGTTGGGGTTCAGGCTCTGTTCCATAAGATTGGGTGGGGAAAGAAGTTGCTGGATGAATAGCCGCTAGCCTACAAAAACACCTGCGTTTGCAGCGTTACCTCGGGGCGATGAGTCACGTCGCCGGCCACGCCCACGCCGTTCACGGTGGTGAGGTTGAAGTCGGGGCGGGCGCGGTAGTTGAGCGTCACCTTGGCATTGTGGCCGTCGATGTAAAAGTTGAGGCCCGCGTCGTAGACGTTCACACCCTGCACGTCGCCGGCGGCATTGCGCAGGCCCTCGTAGTTGCTGTGCAGGTAGGCTACGTAGGGCTGCAAGCGCACCTTCTGGCCTAGCGTGTTCTTACCCATCAGGAAGCCGAGCTGGCCGTAGACCGAGCCGCCGGTACCCGACTGCGGCACGGCGTTGCCGCGGGTGGCGCTGGCGCCGTAGCCGGGGTTTTCGGCTCCCACAAAGCGCACGTAGTTGGGCCCGAAGTTGTAGTTGTAGTACACCCCGTAGAAGGTAACGGCCGTACGCTTGGCCGTGTCGAGCGGCGCATCGTAGAACACGTCGGCCCCGAAGAGCTTGATATCGTGCTTGGTAGTAGGTACGGCCGCGTAAAGGTCCGGCGTTGCCGTCGTATTCGACAGGGTCACGACGTTACTGGCAGAGCGCGAAAACATGCCATTTTGATTGTACATAAATCCCGCCCCCAGGCTCAGCACCCTCTTGGTGCCTAAGTAGGTACCTTGCGTGTAGGGCAGCAGGTTGGCTTCTGGCTCAAGGAAATTGTAGTTGAAATAACCTTGGTACACATGGCCATCGTTCTGGGGGTTGTAGTTGGCTACGTTGGTGCCCGTGCTGGTTATGCTTACCGCATTGCCCAGCGCATCGCGGTTAGTTACCGAGGTGCCCAAGCTCAGCGGGTTACCGGTTTGTACGCCACCCACCACGTAGGCCGTGTTAGTAGGTAGGTTGGTCAGGAAAGGGTCGCTCATCGACAGCTTGTAATCGAACTTGCCTACCCGGCCCTTGGCGTACACCCCAATCCAGCGCGCAAACTGGTCGATGGCGTCGATGGTCGGGAAGTTGGTGAGCGGCAAATCCATCGTCATGATGCTCGTGGTGCTGGCGGTGCTCAGGCGCGAAATGCCGTTGTAGTAGTGCAGGCCAGCCCCCAGGTTGAGGTACTTGTTGACCTTGTACTCGGTCACGGCCTCGTGAATGAAGAACTGCGGCTTTTTGCCGTCCACCGTCGGCGACACGCCGCCGCTCACGTTGTTTTGGTTGTTGATACCCAGGTGGGTATAAATCAGAAAGCGCGGGCTAAGCTGGGCCAGCAGCACCATGCGCGAGCGCCGGATGCCAAAGTCAAGCTGGCTGCTCTTGGGTAGGTTAGGACCGCGCAGCGTGCCCGTGTTGTTCTCGTTGTAGCGCACGTACACCTGCGTCCAGGCCATGAGGCGCACGTACTTCTGGCCGTCGGGCGAGAGGTTGAACTTCATACCCGCCCCATAAGGCACGGGCTTGGTAGGGGCCGGGGGCGTGGGCGCCGGCGCCTGGGGGGCGGGCGGCGGGGCCGGCGTGCTAGGGGCCGGCGGGGCCACCTGCGCCTGGGCCGCGCCGGCTAGTAGTAAGCCACTCAGGGCAAGCGCGTAGCGAGATGTAAGCATCAGTATGAAAAGGAACGGGTGACAAATAAAAAAAGGAAGCTGGCCCTACGGGCAGGCCTAAGCTTGGGGCGGCTAAGTAGCATTGCCTTCGGGCCAGTTGGTAAGCGCACGCAGTAGTTTTGCTAAGTCAGTATAGCTAGTTTTCCCGTTCAAAAACGCCCTTTCCAGCTTAATCTTAGCTTCTGCTTCGCCTTTCACCCAGCGCTACGGCCAGGCGCTTCCTTTGCAACGCTTCATTTTCTGCATTTTATGAAGCCACAAGCCCGTGCAGGTTTGTACAGCCAGCCTGGCTATAGTAGATAAGCAAACCTATATCAGTTTAGCGATAAAGGGCTCGCGAAGCGCTTCAGCCGCCACTGGCGCCGCCCGCAAGACAAAGGGGCAGCCTCCCCTCGGAAACTGCCCCTAGCCAGGCACTTACTGCGCGCTTTGCGTAGTTACTCTACATAATCCAGGTCTTTAGCGTAGGTGTCGGGCAGGGTGCTGGCGCTGAAAAAGGCCAGCCCCAGCGTAATGGCCCCGATAATGGCCGCGCCGCCCACCATGCCCAGCGCCGGCTGACTCTTAAAGTACTGAAACAGCGGCACTATAATGACCGTGGCGCCCCGCGCAAAATTGGGAATGGTAGTAGCCACCGTAGAGCGCAGGTTGGTGCCGAACTGCTCGGCGGCCACCGTCACAAACAGTGCCCAGAAGCCACTGGCGTAGCCAATCAGAAAGCATACCGTGTAAAAGATATTGGGGCTAGCCCCTTGCAGGGCAAATAGATACACGCCCACCATGCTGGCCGTGGCCACAATAAAAATGCGGAGCGCCCGGGTGCGGCTGCGCATCCACTGGCTCACGGCGCCGCTGGTGAAGTCGCCGAGCGTGATGCCGAAGTAGCACCAGAAAATGCTGAGGCCGCCCGTCACCGGGCCCGTCAGCCCGAACTGCTTGCCAAACTCGGGCGCCAGCGTAATGAGAATACCCACCAGAAACCAAAACGGCACGCCCACCAGCAGGCAGCGCAGGTACTTGTAAAACCGGGGGCCATTGGTGAAGATGCTCAAGAAGTTGCCGCGCGCCACGTCGGTGTTTTTGGTATTCTCAAACATCCCCGATTCCAGCACGCCAGCTCGCAGCGCCAGCAAGGCCAGCCCTAGCCCGCCCCCAATAAAGTAGGCATTGCGCCAGCCAAACTGCTGGCCCACCAGGTACGCCACCATGGCCCCGCTCACGCCCACCGTGGCTACTATCATGGTGCCGTAGCCGCGCTTCTCCTTGGGCAGGCTCTCGGCCACCAGCGTGATGCCCGCGCCCAGCTCGCCGGCCAGCCCAATGCCCGCGATGAGGCGCAGCCAGCCGTACTGCTCCACGGTTTGCACGAAGCCGTTGGCAATATTAGCCAGGGAGTAAAGTAGAATGGAGCCAAATAACACGGATAAGCGGCCCTTTTTATCGCCAAGCACGCCCCAGAGCACGCCGCCCAGCAGCATACCCCACATCTGCATACTCAATAGGCTGAGGCCCTGCGCCGTAAGCGCCGCCGGGTCGGTCACGCCGATGCCCTTAAGGCTATCGACCCGAATGATACTGAATAACACAAGGTCGTAGATATCAACGAAGTAGCCGAGCGAGGCCACGATTACTACGGCGCTGAGCAGGCCCACCGGGGGCCGCCCGGCTAGTGGCGCGGGAGAAGAAGGAGAATGCACGGGGCGGGAAAAATACGTTTTTTTGAGGCCTAAACATACTGACCAGCGCCCGCCCCGCCCCGCCCAGCAGGGGGCTAGCCCCCTGGCCCGTTGCTAAGCCGGTATAGCCGGCCCCATGCTAGCCCGCCCGAAAGCGCTCCCAGCGAATGACCATGAATTTGTCGCCCAGCTCGGTTACCATCATGCCCGCACCCTTTACGTTTTCCGGTTTCTGAAAAAAATCGGCCAGCTCCTTCTGGCTGAGGATTTTATAGGTGGGGTGGTAGTCGGTCTGGCGCGGGGCCTTCACACCGTATTTCTTCACCCAGTTCATCACGCTTACGTGGCTGACCCCGAGCAGGCGCTCGATTTCGCGGTAGCTCACGCCCTCGATGTAGAGCTGCAACGCCTTGACCACGTAGTACGGATTGACCTCGCGGCCCACCTTGGCCACGGTGTAGTGGTAGCCGCAGCCCCTGCACCGAAAGCGCTGGCGCTCATTGATTACGCCGCTTTTGGTGGCTTCCTTCGAGTCGCATTTGGGGCAGGCGGGGGCAGACATGGCAAGGAGGCTAGCGGCGGGGGTGGGAAAGGCAGGAGCGGGCAGCAAATGTATAGCAGTTGAGCAAGATACTGGCTGGCCCGCCCGGTAGCTACCAGCCGCTGGCCAGTACCGTAGTCAGCAGCGCCTCCACGGCCAGTCCCAGCCGGCGCATATCGAGCCGGGCCAGGGTGTCGGTGGGCTCGTGGTAGGCCGCGTTGCGGTAGAAGGCCGTGTCGGTGAGCAGCAGGGCCGGGTAGCCGAATTTCCAGTAGTTGAGGTGGTCCGAAAAGTCGATGCCCGGCAGCCAGGCCGGGGCCTTAAAGCGACGCACGGGCAGGCGCGCCGCCTGCTTGTACTGCCGCGCAAACCGCCGCCCGAAGCGGCCGTTGCCAAATTTTTGAGCCACCGTCACGTAGTTGCCCCGGCTGCCATAAACCAGCTTCAGCGGCCCGAAGGGGTAGCGCTGGCTACCGCGGCGGTCATCGTAGTAGCCCAGCATTTCGAGGGCTACCGTGCCGCGCACCTCGGCCCGCTGCGCGTGCAGCTGCTGGGCGTGCTGGTAGCTCCCCATACTGGGGGTCCGAAAAAACGGCGGCTCCTCCAGCGTATACGCCACGAGCTCAACAGCGTACGGCAGCGCGGGCTGCTGGCCCAGCAGCCGGGCTAGCTCAAGCAGCGCGGCTACGCCGGTGCCATTGTCGTCGGCACCGGGCTGGTTGCCGCACACGTCGTAGTGCGCCCCCACCACGAGGCGCGGGCCACTGACCGGGCCGAAGCGGGCCACCACATTGCGGTAGGTGCGGCCCTGCACCTGGTAGGGCTGCTCGGCCACGCGCGCCCCGGCCGCCCGTAGCTGCCGGCTTAGGTAAGCAGCCACCGTATCGAGCACTTCGGGGTGCTGGTAGTTGCGCGGCTGTGGCGTGGTGGTGAGATAGCGCAGGTGCTGGCGCAGGCGCGCCGTGTCGGCCGGTGCTGGCTGGGCGAAGGTGGCCGCCGGGCCCGCCAGCAGCCACAGCAGAACGCAAATCAGGGGCTTCATCCCGCCAAAGCTAGGTAGCTTTGGCGCCCCAACCCTCCCCTAGCCCATGCCTGCCCCTGCCACCCGCGCCATTACCCCTGCCGATTTATCGGCGGCCGATTTTTACCAGTATCTCATTGGCGCGGTGGCACCGCGGCCCATCGCGTTTGCCAGCACCGTATCGGCCGCGGGCGAAGTGAATTTGAGCCCGTATAGCTTCTTCACCATCGTGAGCCAGAACCCACCGATGCTAGTGTTTTCGCCCACGAGCCGGGGCCGCGACAACTCCGAAAAAGACACGCTGCGCAACGTGCGCCAGGTGCCTGAGGTAGTCATCAACATCTGCGACTACGCGCTGGTGGAGCAGCTTTCGCTGGCCAGCGCCGAGTACCCTAGCGGCGTGAACGAGTTCACCAAAGCCGGCCTCACCGAGGCAAAGTCGGACCAGGTGCGGCCGCCGCGCGTGGCCGAGTGCCCGGCCGCCTACGAGTGCGTGGTGGAGCAGATTATCGCCCTCGGCGATGGCCCTGGCCACGGCAACCTGGTGCTGTGCCGCGTGGTGCAGGCCCACTTTCGGGAAGATATCCTGCTGGATGGCAAGCCCGGCATCGACCCGCTCAAATTCGAGGCCGTGTCGCGCCTCGGGGGCGACTGGTACAGCCGCCTGCGCCCCGAAAACCTCTTCACAGTAGGCCGCCCCAACCGCCAGCTAGGCATTGGCTTCGATGAGTTGCCGGCCCATATCCGCCACAGCGACCTGCTCACCGGCAATGACCTGGCCAAGCTCGCCAACACCGAGCGCGCCGCCCTGCCCACGCTCGTCCAAATCGAAGAAATGAAAGCTGAGCCGATGGTAGCCTACCTGCTCCATAAGCACCAGGACGACCCTAGCGAGCAGCAAAAGCAACTCACCCTGCTGGCCCGGCAGTGGCTGGCCGAAGGCAAGGTGGCCGAGGCGTGGCGGGTGCTGCTGGCGTAGTTTAGGCTAGCCCACGGCGCAATGACAACTTCCTGCTCACTTACCCCCATCTACGGCTTTCCATCGGCGGCTAGCTTTGCCAAGTTTGATACGGCCCTGCTGGCTAGGCTAGCCGCCAAGCAGCTTGTGGCAGTAGTCCCGCTAGCCCTGCCAAATGTGAGCGCCGCATTTGTGTGCGCCGACTGCCAGCAAGTCTGGGTTTTGGCAGACCCTGATAATGCCTGGCGGGGTTTCTTTTTACCTCAGGAAGAGGCCGTTCGCCATTTGCAGCAAATGCAAAAAGCCCCCACTACGGCCGGCTAGGCTGCCTGGTAGTGGTGGCTTTAGTTATGCTGCTACTCGTGTGGCGCCACTGGCTCTAAGCGTTCTAGTTTCGCACCGCAATCAGCAGCCCCAGCTCCTTGTAGCGCATGTTGAATTTCTTGGCGATGGCGGCGTTGGTGAGCGAGCCTTTGTAGATGTACACGCCCGAACGAAAGTGCTCGTTCGTAAACAGCGCCTCGTTGATGCCGCCCTGCTGGCTGATGTCTTGCAGGATGGGCGTAAAGATATTGCTGAGGGCGTTGGTGGCCGTGCGGGGCACGCGCGAGGCGATGTTGGGCACGCAGTAGTGCACCACGTCGTACTTGCGAAAGACGGGCTTGCTGTGCGTGGTCAGCTCGCTGGTTTCGAAGCAGCCGCCCTGGTCGATGCTGATGTCGATGATGATGGAGCCGGCGGCCATGCTGGCCACCATCTGCTCGGGTACCATGAATGGGATGCGGCCTTCCTCCACGGCTAGGGCCCCGATAACCACGTCGGCCCGCCGAATCTGCTGGCCCAGGGCAAACGTATCGAGGGTGCTGGTGTAGAGCTGGGTGCCCAGGTTGTGCTTGAGGCGGCGCAGCTTGTAGAGGTGGTTGTCAAATACTTTTACCTCGGCGCCCAGGCCGATGGCGGCGCGGGCGGCGTACTCGGCCACCGTGCCGGCGCCCAGAATAACGACCTGCGACGGCGGCACGCCCGTAATGCCGCCCAGAATGATGCCTTTGCCCTCGTTGGAGCGGGCCAGGTATTCGGCCGCCACTAGCATCACCGTCGAGCCCGCAATTTCGCTCATGGCGCGCACCACGGGGCGGGCGCCGCTAGGGTCCTTTATCAGTTCAAAGCCGATAGCGTTGACCTTTTTGCGGGCCAGGGCATTGATGAACTCGGGCGTCATAGTGCCCATTTGCAGGGCCGAGATGAGCGTTTGGCCGGGGCGCATGAGTTCGATTTCGTCCATCGTGGGCGGGGCCACTTTCAGGATAATGTCGGCCTTGTAGACTTCCTCGGTGGAGTAGGCGATGGTGGCGCCGGCCTCCGAATAGGCGTGGTCGGAGAACTTGCTGGGTTCGCCGGCGCCGCTTTCCAGCATCACTTCGTGGCCCTCGGTCACGAGGTGCAATACGGCTTCGGGCGTGAGGCCCAGGCGGTTTTCCTGGAGCGACGTTTCTTTGGGCAGGCCGATAAAGAGCTTGCGCTTGCGCGTTTCCACGGCCAGCATTGACTCCTGGGTGAAGTAGGCGCGGCTCGTAGCCAGGGCGCCAAAACCGGAGGGTAGCTGTTCGGCCATAACTTAAATTTCAGTGAGCAGTGAGCGGTGAGCAAAGAGCAGGCGGGCTGCCCAGGTGGTCACTACTCACTGCTCATTGCTCACTATTAATTGTTAGAGTTCTTGATTCGGGGCCGGTTGCGGCCAGCTCCACCAGCAGTCGCTGCGGGGGTAGCAGGCCGGCCACGCGGCTCGGCCACTCGACCAAGCAAAGATACCCCGAATCGAAGTACTCAGCCGCACCCAGCCGCGCAGCTTCTTCCTCGGAATCGACGCGGTAAAAATCGAAGTGATAAATGGGCCGGCGCTGGCCATCGCGGTACTCATTGACCAGGGCGAAGGTGGGGCTGCTCACCTCGTCCTCGACCCCTAGCGCGGCGCACAGCGCGCGGATGAGCGTGGTTTTGCCTGCCCCCATCTCGCCCTCAAAAGCCACGATGGTTTGGCCCGATTCGGCAAGGGCGGTGGCAAGCTGCTGGGCGGCCGTGGGCACGGCGGCCAGGGTCGGAATTTCGAGGGTAATGGGTGTCACGCTCAAGGAAGCTATTAGGTCGCGCTAATGGTTTGGGTGCTCGCGGCGGCTAGTGCATGCGGTCGTCGCGCATGGGCAGGTTCACCACAATTTCGCCTTCCAGCAGCAGCAGCTCCTGCAAGCGGGCGTCGACCTCGGCGTGGTTGCAGTATTCCTTGGCCAGGTCCACGTAGCTCACAAAGTGGCCGGCCTCGCTAGCCATCAACTCATAGTAAAACTGGCTCAG
>CAYLNN010000069.1:0-14547 GCA_964385095.1 uncultured Hymenobacter sp. | reverse complement strand
TTCAAACGTTTGGCGGCGGCGAATGAGGCGCGGCGCAGCATCACCGTCGAGCAATGCCTCGGCGGGGCGCAGGCGCGAGTTGAACGAGCTGCTCATCTCGAAGCCGTAGGCACCGGCGTTGTGAAAGGCCAGCACATCGCCCTCGCGCACTTCGGGCAGCAGGCGGTCCCAGGCAAAGGTGTCGGTTTCGCAGATGTTGCCCACGACCGTGTACAGCCGCTCGGGCCCGCTCGGGTGCGATAAGTTGCTGATGTAGTGATAGGCATCGTACATCATGGGGCGGATGAGGTGGTTGAAGCCCGAGTTCACGCCCGCAAACACGGTAGCCGTGGTGTGCTTCACGGTCGCAACCTCCACCAGCAGAAAACCCGCCTCGCTCACCAGGTACTTGCCGGGCTCAAACCAGGCTTCGAGCGGCCGGCCGTATTCCTGCTCAAACTCGGCGAAGGCCGCCGCCACTTGCTCGCCCAGGCTGGCCACGTCGGTTTCGGGGTCGCCGGGCTTGTAGGGTACTTTAAAGCCCGAGCCGAGGTCCAGAAATTCGAGGGTAGGGAAGCGCCGCGCCGCGTCGAACAAGATTTCGAGCGCCCGCAAAAACACCTGCACGTCCTTGATTTCGGAGCCCGTGTGCATGTGCAGGCCGCGCACGTGCAGGCCGGTGCCCTTCACTACGCGCTCGAGGTGGCGCATTTGGTGAATGCTGATGCCAAACTTGCTGTCGATGTGGCCGGTCGAAATCTTGTAGTTGCCGCCCGCCTCAATGTGCGGGTTCAGGCGCACGCACACCGGGTAGCTGCCGCCGTAGGTGGCCCCAAATTGCTCAAGCAGCGACAGGTTGTCGATGTTAAGATTCACGCCCAGCTCCTTGGCCTCCACCAGTTCGCTGAAAGCCACGCTGTTGGGGGTAAATAGGATGTTCTCGGGCTGAAAGCCGACGTGCAGGCCTAGCCGCACTTCGTTGAGGCTCACGCAGTCGAGGCCCGCGCCTTCGGCCAGCATCACTTTCAGAATGGCCACGTTGGTGAGCGCCTTGCAGGCGTAGAAAAACCGCGTAGGGTGGCCGCTGAAGGCCGAAATAAGCTTGTGGTATTGGGCCCGAATGGTATCGGCCTGGTACACGTAGAGCGGGGTGCCAAACTGCGCGGCGGCGGCCAGCAGGGCCGAAGTAGGAAGTGCGGACATAAGTACTACAAAAATACGTCCGCTAGCCCCGCCAGTCGGGCACTAGCGCGAACTTTGTAGCAGTCCCGCCCACGGCGCTACCCGTGCGCGGGGCCTAGCGCGACCACGCGCGTACCTAGCTACTTGCCTGCTTATGTCTGAAAATCTGCCCGAAGTATGGCTGCGCGGCCCGTTGCCCGCCGTGCCGCCGCTGCTCCAGCCCGTGGCCCACGCCCTGCTGCAAGCCCGCGAAGAAGTAACCGCCCTGCTGGCTGATTTCCCGGCCAGCCGGCTGGCCGAGCGGCCGCTGGGGCTGGCCTCGGTCGGCTTTCATCTGCGCCACCTCACGGGGGTGCTCGACCGCACTTTTACGTATGCCCGGGCCGAGGCGCTGAGCGCAGCCCAGCTAGCCTACCTGGCGGCCGAAAGCCAGCCGCCCACCCACGCGGCCGCCACCAAGGAGCTAGTGCAAGCATTTAGCCACCAGGTAGATGCTGCCCTGGCGCAGCTACGGGCCACGCCCGAGAGCAGCCTGGCCGAGTGGCGCGGCGTAGGCCGGGCGCAGCTGCCGAGCACCGTTATCGGCCTGCTGGTGCACGCCGCCGAGCACACAACCCGGCACGTGGGCCAGCTGCTGGTAACGGCGAGGGTAGTAAAGAGTAGGGAGTATGCCTCAGCAATCAACGAGTAGGTATGTGGCGCTCAATTATTGATTCTTACTGGATAACTGTTGCGTATCCGCTCACGCTGTGGCTGGCCGTGTATCTGGGGGGCGAGTTTGCGCGGCGGCGCTACCTGGCCCGGGGGTTGGCCTGGAAATCCATCGGGGTGGAAGGGGGTATTTTCGGCATGTTTGGGTTGCTGCTCTCCTTCACGCTGGTGGCCTCGGGCACGGCCGTGAAGGCCCGCGATGCCACCGTGCACGCCGAGGCCAGCAGCATTGCCGAGTTGCACCGCCAGGCCAAGCTCTACCCACCCGAGCTGCGCACGCTGGTTAATTCCTTCTTGCAGCGCTCGCTGGCCGAGCAGTTGCGCCACCCCACGCCCAGCCCCGAAGCCTGCCTGGGCCTGGTGCGCTATTCCGAAAAGCTGGGTCGCCAGCTCGACCGCGACCTGCTGGCCTACCTGGCCCGGCAGCCCACCCAGCAGGCAGCCGTGCAACAGGTGCTCACGCTGGCCTCGGCCAAAAATGCCAATTACCTGGCCTTGCTCTACACCTTTCGCGAGCGTACGCCCCGCACCATTTTGGTGGCGCTAGGGGGGCTGTCGTGGGTGATGGGCTTTTTGATTGGCTTCATGAACTGCTTTCAGGATGACCCTAGCCCGCTGGTGCCCATTGTGTTTATCGTGACGGTGGCCGTGCTGGTTACGACCATTCGCGACCTAGACAACCCCGGCCGGGGCGTGGTCACGCCCGACTACGATGACCTGCGCCACGTGCAGGCAGTGTTGCAGAATAACGATTAGCCACCGCATAAAAACTAGGGGCATCGTGCGTTAATTTAACTGAATTTTCTCTGCTGCCATGTCCAACCGCCGCCAATTTATTGCTTCTTCGGCCGCCGGCCTCGTGCTACTGGCCGCTGGCCCCACCGTTGCCCTGCCACTCGCCCCGCGCCCTAATGCGCGCGGTAGGGCCTTGGTTATCTCGACCTGGGACGACGGCGTGGCGGCCAACCAGGCCGCCTGGGAAATTCTGAGAAAAGGCGGCGCGGCCCTCGACGCGGCCGAGGCCGGCGTGCTGGTGACGGAGGCGTCGCAAAATTGCTGCGTGGGCCTGGGCGGCAACCCCGACCGCGACGGCATCGTGACGCTCGACGCCTGCATCATGGACCACAAGTTCGGCTGCGGCAGCGTGGCGGCGCTCGAACGCATCAAGCACCCCATCAGCGTGGCGCGCCGCGTGATGGAAAAAACGCCCCACGTGATGCTGGTGGGCGAGGGCGCCCAGCAGTTTGCCGTGGCCCAGGGCTTCCCGCTGGAGCCTAGCCAGCTCAGTCCCGCCGCTGAAAAGGCCTACCGCGAATGGCTGAAAACCAGCGAGTACAAGCCCGTGGTCAACATCGAAAACAGCGGCAGCCGCAAAACCGGGCCCGTGGGCGGCCCCCAAAACCACGATACCATTGCCCTGCTAGCCCTCGACGCGACCGGCAACCTCAGCGGCAGCTGCACCACCAGTGGCATGGGCTTCAAGATGCGCGGCCGGGTGGGCGACTCGCCCCTCATTGGCTCGGGCCTGTACGTTGATAATGAAGTAGGTGCGGCTGCCGCCACTGGCCAGGGCGAAGACGTTATTCGCATGGCCGGCGCCCACACCGTAGTTGAGCTCATGCGCCAGGGGCTGTCGCCGCAGGCCGCCTGCCGCGCCGCCGTCGAGCGGGTAGCGCGCATCAAAGGGGCCCAGGCTAAGGATATTCAGGTCTGCTTTATTGCCGTCAATAACCAAGGTGTAACGGGCGCTTTCGCGCTGCAAAAGGGCTTTAGCTACGCGCTTTGCAATGCCGCTAATCAGCGCCAGCTGTTCAAGAGCGAGTATTTGCTGACGTAGCGCGCAGCTTCCGCTTTCGTGCGCGAGCTGGCGGGGCCGGACGACCCTAGTGCGAGATGCTCGCTGCGCTCGCGCACGAAGCGGAAGCTGCGCGCTACTGCTTGCTAGCCTAGCTTCCAGCCCGAGCGGTAGTCGCGCTTCACAAACTGGTTGACCTCGTCGAGGTTGGTGATGCGCATTTGGGTGTTGTCCCAGAGCAGCTTGCGGCCGCGGCCGGGATAGTCGAAGCCCTGGCCGCTGGCCCTCGGCTTGCGCAAATCGTAGCCCCGGATGGCCAGGTTGGCCATTAGCAGGGCCTCGGTGAGGGGGCCAGCCAGTTCAAACGGCGAACTCACTTTCATTTTGCCGGGGCCAGCTAGGCAGGCTTCTACCCACTGGCCATAGTGGCCGTCGGCCTGGCCGGGCACCCTAGCCAGGGTTTTGGGCACGTTCACTTCCTGGTTGCGCGAAAGGGGCAGCAGGCGTGGGTCGGCGCCGTAGGTACTGGCCATCATCTTACCCTTGGTGCCGATGAAGAGGGTGCCGTTGCCGCCATCACCAAACAGCTCGTTGGGCCCCAGCTCATCGGGGCGCTCGGGCTGAATGCCGCCGTCCATCCAGTGCACGGTTACGTCGCCTTTGGTTTTGTTGGTTTTAGGAAAAGTGAGCGTAACGTGGCTGCTGGGTGGGCAGCTTTCGGGGAAATACCCGCGCTTAAACTCATCCACGTACACGCTGCCCACGCTGGCCTGCACGGCACTGGCATACTGCAAATCGAGCACCCGGAAGGGCGATTCGAGCAGGTGGCAGCCCATGTCGCCGAGGGCGCCGGTGCCGTAGTCCCACCAGCCGCGCCAGTTGAAGGGAATGAGGTGGTCGACGTAGTCGCGCTGGGGCGCGGTACCTAGCCACAGGTCCCAATCGAGCTCGGCGGGGGGCGTTTGCTTGGTAGTGGGCCAGGCAATGCCCTGGGGCCACACGGGGCGGTCGGTCCAGCAATAAATGGTGTGCACATCGCCGATGGTGCCGGCGTCGTACCACTCCATGAGTTGGCGCACGCCGTCGTTGCTGGCGCCCTGGTTGCCCATCTGGGTTACTACTTTGGGGTAGCGCTTGGCCGCGTCGGTGAGGGCGCGGGCCTCGTAGATGTCGTGGGTCAGCGGCTTTTGCACGTACACGTGCTTGCCAAGCTGCATGGCCGCCAGGGTCGTCACGGCGTGGTTGTGGTCGGGCGTTGACACCGACACGGCGTCGAAATGCTTGTGCTCCTTGTCCAGGAGCTGGCGCCAGTCCTTCACGTATTTAGCCTTTGGGAAGGCCTTGCGCGAGTTGGCGGCCCGGCGGTCGTCCACATCGCAGAGGTGGGTGATGCGGGCCTTGCCGGTTTTGGCAAACATGGCGATGTCGCTTTCGCCTTTGCCGCCCACACCCACGCCGGCAATTAAAAGCTGGTCGCTAGGGGCCGTGTAGCCCTTGCCGCCCAACACAAAGCGCGGCACAATAAGAATACCGCTCGTGGCTAGGGCACCTTGTTTGAGAAAGGACCGCCGGGATGGCACTTCGGGAAGCTCACTCATAAAGAGGGGATTGGATGGGAAAAGGGAACCGAAAAGGTACGCAGTAGGGCGCACTTTCCCCACCGGGCAGTAGCGCGCACGAAGTGGAAGCTGCGCGCTACTTCTTTACCGCCGCGGCTTGGCGCGCTCGTACTGCACGGGCCACTGCGCGTCGGCGCCCAGCGCGTGGGCGGCGTGCAGCGGGAAGTAGGGGTCGCGCAGCTCCTCGCGGGCTAGCAGCACGAGGTCGGCCTGGCCGCTGGCGATGATGTTTTCGGCTTCCTCGGGCGTGGTGATGAGGCCCACCGCGCCGGTGGCTAGCCCGGTTTCGCGCTTGATGCGCTCGGCAAACTCTACCTGGTAGCCGGGGCCGACGGGAATCTGGGCTTTCTCCACGTTGCCGCCCGTGGAGGCGTCCACGAGGTCTACGCCGCGGTCGCGCAGCCAGGTGGCCAGCTGCACCGACTCGTCGGCCGTCCAGCCGCCCTCGGTCCAGTCGGTGGCCGAAATGCGCACGAACAGCGGCAGTTCATCGGGCAGTACCTGGCGCACGGCCGCCACCACTTCGAGCAGCAGCCGGATGCGGTTTTCAAACGAGCCGCCGTAGGTATCGGTGCGCTGGTTGCTGAGCGGCGACAAAAACTCGTGCAGCAGGTAGCCGTGCGCCGCGTGAATCTCAATCACCTTGAAGCCCGCCGCCAGCGAGCGCTCGGTGGCGCTGCGGAAGTCGGCAATTACTTTCTTGATGCCCGCCGCGTCGAGCGCCACCGGCTGCGGGTAGTCGTCGGCAAACTTCACGGCGCTGGGCGCTACCACTTGCCAGCCGCCTTCGCTTTCGGGCACCGCGCCGTGGCCCTTGCCCAGCCAGCTGGTGTAAGTGCTGGCCTTGCGGCCGGCGTGGGCTAGCTGCACGCCGGGCACACAGCCCTGGCTTTCAATAAACTGGTTGATGCGCTTCTGGAAGGCGATGTGCTCGTCTTTCCAGATGCCCAAGTCTTCGGGTGTGATGCGGCCCTCGGGCGACACCGCAGTGGCTTCCTGAATAAGCAGGCTAGCCCCACCCACGGCACGGCTGCCCAGGTGCACCAGGTGCCAGTCGTTGGCAAAGCCATCGACGGCGCTGTACTGGCACATGGGCGATACAACAATGCGATTTTTCAATGTGAGGCCGCGCAGGGTAAGCGGCTCAAAAAGTGCGGACATAAGCAAACAGGAAAAGGCTGACCCGCGCGCAGTAGCGCACCAAAGCCAGGGTTTTGAAAGAACTAAACCATCCCAGCGGGTAGAGGTTGCCACGGCCGCGCTTATTCGCCACAGCGGCTGGCTGGCGACAACTCTTTGCAGCCTCCGGCACGTACAGGCAGGCTAGCGACTCCTCTTCCACAAGTCTTATTCTTTATGTTTCAGGAAACTTCCACCGCCGAAATTCTCGACCGCGTCGCGGTCGAAACCACGGCTAGCGCGGGCTGCGATGCCTCGCGCCGCCAGTTTATCAACCACGCCGGGCGCGGGCTGCTGGCCGCCGGGCTAGCCACGGCCCTGCCGCTGGCCGCTGCCGAAGCGGCCGACCTCAGTGGCTTTGATACGCAAGCGCCGCCCACCGGCCCGCTTGATATTACCCTGCCGCCACTGGAGGCGCCCACCGACCCCAAGGCCGGCCCCTTCCCCAATCCCGATGCGCCCGACCAGCGCGTGGGCTACGCCATTGTGGGCCTCGGCCACCTCACGCTGGCCGAAATTTTGCCCGGCTTCGGCCAGTGCAAGCACGCCAAGCCGGTGGCCCTGGTAAGCGGCGATGCCGACAAAATGGCCAAGGCCGCCAAGCAATACGGCATCAAGCCCAGCAGCTGCTACTCGTATGCCAATTATGATAAGCTCAAGGATAACCCCGAGGTAGAGGTGATTTACATTGTGTTGCCCAACTCGATGCACCACGAGTACACCATTCGCGGGGCGAAAGCCGGCAAGCACATTCTCTGCGAAAAGCCAATGGCCAACTCCGTGAAGGAGTGCGAGGAGATGATTGCGGCCTGCAAAAAGGCCAACGTGAAGCTCATGATTGCCTACCGCATTCAGTACGAGCCGCTGAACCGCGCCGCCCAGAAAATGGTGCGCGACAAAACCTACGGTAAGACCAAGCTCATCCAGATGATGAACTGCCAGAACCAGGCCCACGACCAGCAGTGGCGCCACAAAAAGGCCCTGGCCGGCGGCGGCTCGCTGCCCGATGTAGGCTTGTACTGCCTCAACACCACGCGCTTCCTGCTAGGAGAGGAGCCGACTGAGGTGAGCGCCCAGATTTACAGCACGCCCGGCGACGACCGGTTCAAGGAAATCGAAGAGAACGTGAGCTTTACGCTGCGTTTCCCGAGCGGCGTCATCTCGCAGTGCATGACGGGCTACGGCTCGTTCAATGCCAAAAGCTACGCCGTGCACGCCGAAACCGGCACCATTAAAATGGACCCGGCCTTCCCCTACAAAGGCCTTAAGCAGGAGCTCGTGCACGCGCCCAACGGCAAGCAGGTAATCGAAATCCCGAACAACCCCGCCAAGCAGCAGTTTGCCCTCGAAATGGACCACCTGGCCGAGTGCGTGCGCCAGAACAAAACGCCTTACACGCCCGGCGAGGAAGGCCTGCAAGACCAGCGCATTATGGAAGCCATTTATCAGTCGGCCAAGGAAAACAAGCCCGTGAAGCTAGCCGGTAGTGGCGGCAAGCTGGACGCCTTCCGCGGCACGCCACCTACGGAAGAGCAGGCGTAAGCTAACTGATTATAAAGGAGCTGACTTCGAAATACGAACGTCATGCTCAACGTAGTGAAGCATCTCGCTCGCACCGCTAGGGTAGGAATCCCACGAGGTGAGCAAGATGCTTCCCTGCGTTCAGGATGAAAACCTTTTTGATAGAATAGAGAAAGCAATTGCTACCTCTACTTTTGCCAGAGCTACCTTTTCCCACCCCATGAAAAACCGTTTCTCACGCACTGTTTTACCGCTAGCCCTAGCTGCGCTTACCACCACGCTAGCCCTGGCTAGCCCACCCGCTGGCCCCGTAAAAGTGACTGTGCACCAGGCTAATGGCCGCTACGAGCTGCTGCGCGGCGGCCAGCCCTACTTCGTAAAAGGGGCAGGTGGCAGCCAGTACCCCGAGCGCATTGCGGCCTACGGCGGCAATTCTATCCGCACCTGGGGCACCGGCGACGCGCCCAAGGTGCTAGCGGCGGCCAACCAAAACCACCTCACCGTGATGATGGGCCTCGACGTGGCTCGCGAGCGCCACGGCTTCGACTACAACAACGCCTCGGCAGTGGCCGCGCAGCTGGAAAAGATTAAGGGCGAGGTGCTGAAATACAAAGACGACCCGGCCGTGCTGCTCTGGGGCATCGGCAACGAACTAAACCTCGACTACACCAACCCCAAGGTGTGGGACGCTGTGAACGACATCGCCAAGATGATTCACGAAGTAGACCCCAACCACCCAACCAGTACCGTGCTGGCCGGGGCCAACAAGAAGGAAATCGAGTACGTGAAAGGCCGTTGCCCAGCCGTTGATATCTTGAGTATCAATACCTACGCTGGGCTAGCCACGCTGCCCAAGCAGGTGGCCGATGCTGGCTGGACCGGCCCCTACCTCGTGACGGAGTGGGGCCCCACCGGCCACTGGGAAGGCCCGCAAACCCCTTGGAAAGCCTCAGTAGAAGAAACCAGTAGCCAGAAAGCTGCCGTGTATAAGAGCCGCTACGAAGCCTCGGTGGTGCAAGACCGGGCGCACTGCCTGGGCTCCTACGTGTTTCTCTGGGGCCAGAAGCAGGAGCGCACGCCTACGTGGTATGGCCTCTTTACCGAAGACGGCCAGGAAACGGAAGTAATGGACGTGCTGCAATATGAGTGGAGCGGCCAGTGGCCGAAAAACCGGGCGCCGCACATTGCTGGCTTTCAGTTGAATAGCAAAAGCGCTACCGATGGCATTTACCTGAAGCCCGGCCAAGCGGTGCCGGTGGGTGCCACCGTCAACGACCCCGAGCGCGACGCGCTCACCTACCAGTGGGAACTGCTGCCTGAGAGCACTGACCTCAAGCAGGGCGGCGACCGCGAGAGTCGCCCCACGCTTGTGGCCGGGGCCCTGCCAGCCGGAGCCCAGGGCCAGACTACGCTCACGGTGCCTAGCACGCCCGGGGCCTACCGCTTGTTTGTGTACGCGCACGATGGGCACGGCAACGTAGCCACTGGCAATATTCCCTTCTTTGTGCAGCCATAACTGTTTGACCGCCCGGCGGGTTAGTACACCTATGCGCACTGTCATTCAAAAGCACCGGGCCGTGAGCGCGCCCATCGCCGACCTCGTCACGTACCGGGCAATTCCCACGCAATCAGTCGAGTACATTGACCCGTTTTTGTTTCTGAACCACCACGGGCCGCAGGTGTACCGGGCCAATAACCGGGGTTTGCCCTTTGGCCCGCACCCGCATCGAGGCTTCGAAACGGTCACCTTCATTCTGGAAGGCGACATTTTGCATAAAGACACTGGTGGTCACGAAAGCGTCATTGAGGCCGGCGGCATCCAGTGGATGACGGCCGGCTCGGGTCTCATTCACGCCGAAATTTCGTCGAACGAATTCAAGAAAACGGGCGGGCCGCTCGAAATTCTACAACTGTGGGTTAACCTGCCGGCTAAGTTCAAGATGACCGAGCCGCGCTACATCGGCTTGCAGCAGAACGAGATACCTACCGTGACCCTGGCCGAAGGCGTTACGGCCCACGCTGTATCGGGTAGCTGGGCGGGTACAACTGGAGCCGTGCAGCCGCTGGCCGACGTAGCCCTGGCCTGGCTCGATGTGGCCGAAGGCGCCACGGCTACGCTACCCATCGCGGCTAGCCGCAACATTTTTTTCTACGTGGTGCGCGGCAGCGTGCGCGTGAATGGCACCGAGGTGTTTGCCCGCGAGCTAGCCGAGTTCAGCCACGATGGCGATGAGCTAGCTGTGGAAGCTTTGACCAACAGCGTGTTATTGCTAGGCCACGCCGTGCCGCTTGGTGAGCCCGTGGTATCGGCCGGGCCGTTTGTGATGAACACCGAAGCCGAAATCGAGCAGGCGTATGCCGATTATCAGCGCGGTAAATTCGGCACCTGGAAGGGGTAAAAAGCCCCGAAAAAAGCAGGGCGAAAAGTTGTCAGTTTAAAATTCCTGCCTACCTTGCCGCCCAATTCGACCAGTATCATGTTCAGCAACCGCTACTTTTTTGGCTTCTATTATTTTACGCCGCCCGTGTAGAACGAGTCGCCATGTAGCTAAGCCACTGAAATTTAGCAGCGCCACTCGTTCCGACGAGTGGCGCTTTTTTTATGTTTTTTGGGCGGCTAGCCCGCCAGTCGCCGCTTTCACTTTCCACTGCCATGCCTCAGCAAGTTGCCATCCAAGGGTTCAAAGGGAGTTTTCACGAAGTAGCTGCCCGCCAATATTTTGGGGCTAGCCCCGCGCTGAGCTTCTGCGCAACCTTCGGGGAGGTGGTGGCCCAGGTGACTGATGGCCGCGCCGATGCTGCCCTCATGGCCATGGAAAACTCACTGGCCGGCAGCATTTTACCCAACTATCTACTGCTTGAGCGCCACGCGCTCACCATCACCGGCGAGATTTACCTGCCCATTCACCAGCACCTGCTGGCGTTGCCCGGTACCACGCTGGCCGATGTGCGGGCCGTGCATTCGCACCCCATGGCGCTACGCCAGTGCGGCGATTATCTGAGCCAATACCCTAGCTGGCAATTGGTTGAAACAGAAGACACAGGCCTCAGCGCCGAGCGGCTAGCCGCCAGCCGCGCACCCGGTGTAGCCGTGGTAGCCGGCGGGCAGGCTGCCGAAGCGTTCGGTCTGCAAATTTTGGCGCCGGCCATCAATGACGACCCCAGCAACTACACCCGTTTCCTGATACTGGAGCGCACGGCCGAGGCGCAGCCGGTGGCTAGCCCCAATAAGGCGTCGCTGTATTTCTACACCTCGCACGCGCCGGGCATGCTGGCGCGGGTGCTCACGCTGGTGGCTAGCCACGGGTTGAATTTGAGCAAGTTGCAGTCGTGCCCGCGGCCTAGCCAGCCCTGGCACTATGGGTTTCACGCCGATGTGGAGTTTGCCACCCCCACCCAGCTAGAAGCCCTGCTGGCTGAGCTACCCGCCGTAACCGAGGAACTGCGGGTGCTGGGCGCTTACCAGCGCGGCAGCATGGAGTTTAGGGCGCAAATAGACGAGCAAAAGGCGCTCGCGCTGACAGCCAATTAGTAGTACCGTATATGCAAGTTTCCACCGCCAGCCGCCTGGCCAATACCGGCGAATACTACTTCTCGCGCAAGCTGCGGGAGCTAGCCGCGCTCAACGCGGCCGGGGCCAATATTATCAGCCTGGGCATCGGCAGCCCCGATTTGCCGCCGCACCCGAGCGTGGTGGCGGCCCTGGCTGCTACCGCCAGCCAGCCCAACACCCACGGCTACCAGAGCTACCAGGGCACGCCGGCGCTGCGCCAGGCCATAGCCAATTTCTACCACCAACGCTACGGCGTGGCCCTTGACCCCGCTACGGAGGTGCTACCTCTGGCCGGCTCGAAAGAAGGCTTGATGCACATCGGCATGGCCTTTCTCGAAGCTGGCGATGCGGTGCTCATCCCTAACCCGGGCTACCCAACCTACCGGGCGGTGGCCGAAATCTGCGGGGCCGAGGTGCGCGAGTACGACCTGACCGCTGCCACTGGCTGGCTGCCCGACTTGGAAGCACTGGCCCAGACTGATTTAAGCCGCGTGAAGATGATGCTCGTCAACTACCCGCACATGCCCACGGGCACGCCGGCTAGCCCCGCTTTTTTGCAAAAGCTGGTCGAGTTTGCGGCCGCGCACAGCATACTGCTGGTGCACGACAACCCGTATGGCTTCGTGCTGAATGAGACGCCGCCCACGAGTTTGCTCAGTATCCCGGGTGCTAAAGACGTGGCGTTGGAGCTTAATTCGCTCAGCAAGAGCCACAACCTAGCGGGCTGGCGCGTGGGCATGCTAGTGGGCCGGGCCGACTGGCTGACCGAAGTGCTGCGCTTCAAGAGCAACATGGATTCGGGGATGTTCCTCGGCATTCAGCAAGCAGCCGTGGCCGCGCTGGCGCTGGGCGACGAATGGTTTGCTGAACTGAACGCTACCTACCGCGCCCGCCGAGAGCTGGTATTAGAGCTGCTGGCTAGCCTCGGCTGCGAGGCTGCGCCGGGCCAAACGGGCCTATTCATCTGGGCCAAAGTGCCGCCGCCCTACGCCGATGGCTACGCCCTCAGCGACGCCGTGCTGGCCGAGGCCCGCGTGTTTCTAACGCCCGGCGGCATCTTCGGCAGCAATGGCCACGGCTACATCCGCGCTAGCCTGTGCCAGCCCGAAAGCGTGCTGCGCGAAGCCCTGGAGCGCGTCAAACTTGTAGCCGCGTAAGCCATGACTATCAGTATTATCGGCTTAGGATTGATTGGCGGCTCGCTGGCGCTGAGCCTGCGGCAGCATGGGCTAGCCACGCGGCTGATTGGGGTAGAAGCCAACCCGGCCTACGCCCGGCGGGCGCTGGAGCTGGGGCTGGTAGATGAAATTGCCGCCGACCTGCTCAGCGCTGTGGCGCCGGCTAGCCTCGTTATCGTGGCCGTGCCCATGGATGCCATGCTGGCGGTGCTGCCCCAGGTGCTCGATATAGTGGCCGACGGCCAGGTAGTTATCGACGTAGGCTCGACTAAAAATAACCTGCTGGCGGCCGTAGCCGGGCACCCACGCCGGCGCCAGTTTGTGGCCGTGCACCCCATGGCCGGCACCGAATACTCGGGCCCCGACGCCGCTGTGCGCGGCTTGTTTGAAGGCAAAACGCTGGTAGTGTGCGATGCCGAGGCTAGCGACCCCGCCGCCGTGGCTACGGTAGAGGCGCTGTTTCGGGCGCTGCCCATGCGGGTGCTACACCTCGGCGCGGCCGACCACGACCTGCATACAGCCTACGTCTCGCACATTTCGCACCTTACGTCGTTTGCCCTGGCGCTCACGGTGTTGGAGAAGGAACAGCGCGGCGAGCAGCGCATTTTCGACCTGGCCGGCGGCGGCTTTGCCTCCACCGTGCGGCTAGCCAAGAGCGCGCCGGCTACGTGGGTGCCCATCTTCCGCCAAAACCGGGAAAACGTGCTCGATGTGCTCGACGAGCACTTGCACCAGCTGCAAAAGCTGCGCGGCCTGCTAGCCAGTGAAGATTACGCCGGGCTAAGTGAGCAACTTGAACACGCCAACGAAATCCGAAAAATCATCCCCTAAAGAGGCGCTTACCCCGCGTCGGTCATTGCGAGCAAAGCGAAGCAATCGCACCCAAACGATACCCGCGCCGCTCGTTTCGCTAGCCTGTTCAGGTGCAATTACTTCGCAGGCTCACGGTGACAAATAACTAATAATCAGCAAATAACAATCAACCATAGTTTTCCATGTTCAACGACCTGTTCAACCGCAAGCCCGAAGACAAGCCTTTCCTCATCTCTGGCCCGTGCTCGGCCGAAACCGAGGAGCAAGTGCTCGAAACCTGCCAGCGCCTGGCCGCCACCAGCAAGGTGCAGGCCCTGCGTGCCGGCATCTGGAAGCCCCGCACCAAGCCCGGCGGCTTTGAGGGCGTGGGCGCCAAGGGCCTGCCCTGGCTCAAGAAGGCTAGCGAGCTCACCGGCCTGCCGGTGGCCGTGGAAGTGGCCACCGCCAAGCACGTGGAAGACTGCCTGGCCTTCGGCGTAGACCTGGTGTGGGTGGGCGCACGCACCACCGGCAACCCGTTTTCGGTGCAGGAAATCGCCAATGCGCTGCGCGGCGTGGATATTCCGGTGCTGGTGAAGAACCCCATTCACCCCGAGCTGGAGCTGTGGGTGGGCGCCATCGAGCGCTTGCAAAAGGCTGGCTTGAAGCAGGTGGGCATGATTCACCGCGGCTTTTCGAGCTACGGCAACACCGACTACCGCAACGCCCCGATGTGGCACCTGCCCATCGAGATGAAGCGCCGCATGCCCGACATGCCCATCCTCAACGACCCTAGCCACATCTGCGGGCGGCGCGATACGCTGTTTGGCGTGGCCCAGCAGGCCTTGGACCTCGACTTCGACGGGACGATGATTGAGAGCCACATCGACCCCGACAATGCTTGGAGCGATGCCAAGCAGCAAATCACGCCCGAGGTGCTCAAAGAGCTCATCACTAACCTAGTGTGGCGCCACGAAACCACCGACAAGGCCGAATTTGTGAACGCCCTGGCCGGCCTGCGCGAGCAAATCAATAACC
>CAYLNN010000068.1:0-14849 GCA_964385095.1 uncultured Hymenobacter sp. | reverse complement strand
AAATCAGTACCTTTGCCCCCCAATTCATATTTTTCACTTTACAAAATCAACCCCGTCAATGGACGTAAGAAATTACGAGACGGTCTTCATCCTCACCCCCGTGCTAAACGAGGGCCAGGTGCAAGAGACGGTCGAGAAGTTCTCGCAGGTGCTTAAGGAAAATGGCGCCGACCTCATTTCTACTGAAGCCTGGGGCTTGCGCAAGCTGGCTTACCCGATTCAAAAGAAATCCACTGGTTACTACTTCACCCTGACTTACAATCAGAGCGGTGAGGGTAACATCGTAGACACGCTGGAGCTGGCTTTCCGCCGCGACGAGCGCGTTATCCGCTTCCTGACCACCGTGCTCGATAAGCACTCGGTGACCTACAACGAGCGCCGCCGCAATGGTGAGATGAACCAGCCCAAGCCTCAGCCGGCCGAAGCAGCTCAGTAACTCCTTAGCAAGCAATACGATGGCTACGCAAAATAACCGCAACAACAACCGCGACAACGGCAACAAGCCCGTTGACACGCGCAACAAGTACTGCCGCTTCAAGAAGAACGGCATTAAGTACGTGGATTACAAAGACCCGAACTTCCTGCTGAAGTTTGTGAACGAGCAGGGCCGCTTGCTGCCCCGCCGCATCACTGGCACCAGCCTGAAATTCCAGCGCAAAGTGGCTCAGGCCGTGGCTAAGGCCCGTCACCTGGCCCTGATGCCCTACGTAACTGACGCTCTGAAATAGACCTGAAGACATGGAAATCATTCTGAAAGACGACGTTAAGGGTCTGGGCTACAAGAACGACCTCGTAACGGTAAAGTCCGGCTACGGCCGCAACTACCTCCTGCCGCAAGGCTTGGCTATTCTGGCTGACAAATCGGCCAAGAAAATTGTGGCTGAGAACGTGCGCCAGGCTGCTCACAAAGCTGAGAAAGTGAAAGCTGACTCGCAGGCAGTAGCCGACCAGGTTGGCGACCAGGTATTTGACCTGCCCGCTAAGGTTGGCGAAACTGGCAAAATCTTCGGCCGCGTAACCACCCTGCAACTGGCTGAAGCCCTGAAAAATAAGGGCATCGACATCGACCGCAAGCGCCTGAGCTTTGACCAGGAGCCCGCCACGGCTGGTGACTACACGGCTACGCTTAACCTGCATAAGGAAGTGAAGCACACCGTAAACTTCCGCGTAGTAGCTGCTTAATTGCTGCTGCTTAGCTGCTTAACAAGACGTCCTGCCGTGAGGCGGGACGTCTTTTTTTGGGCCTACCTTTGCAATTCATGTTTCGGACAGAACTAACTATTGCGCCGCAGGAGCGGCAATTGGCGCGCACGGCGCGGGTGCTCACGGTAGGCTCGTGCTTTGCTGATAGTATTGGCGCGCGGCTGCGCCTGAATAAGGTAACTGCCTTGGTCAATCCTTTCGGCACGGTGTTTCAGCCGCTAGCCCTGGCGCAGCTGCTACGCGCGGCGGCGGGCGAAGAGCAAGACTGGCAGCAGCACGTGGTGGAAGCCCGTGGCCGCTGGCAGAGCTACGACTTTCACAGCACCATTGGGGCTGAGTCGCCGGTCGAGCTATTGCAGCTCATTCAGGAAACCGTGAGCCGGGTGGGCGAATTTGTGCGCACGGCCGACACGGTAGTGCTAACGCTCGGCACTGCCTGGGCCTACCGCCTGCGCGAAACCGGTGAGCTGGTAAACAACCTGCATAAGCTGCCCGCTAGCCTCTTCGAGAAAGAGCTGCTGACGGCTGATGAGATTGTGAACGGCCTGGCCGAGGTGCACGCGCTGCTGCGGCGCGCCAACCCTGATATCCGCATCGTGCTCACGGTAAGCCCCGTGCGCCATATCAAGGATACGCTGCCCCTGAACGCCGTGAGTAAATCGGTGCTGCGCGTAGCTTGCCATTATCTCAGCGAACTGCTGCCGGGCGTGAGCTATTTCCCGGCCTACGAGCTGCTGACGGACGAACTGCGTGATTATCGCTTCTACGCCAGCGATATGCTGCACCCCTCGGAAGTAGCAGAAGACTACATCTGGGACAAGTTTGCCCGGGCGTATTTCGACGCTGATTTTGGACGTTTCCGTAAGGAATGGGCGGCCGTGCGGCAGTCGCTGGGCCACCGCCCGCTGCACCTGGGCGCGCCCGAGCATCGTACTTTCCTTGACCAAACGGCCGAGCGCCTAGAGCGCCTTAGCAGCCAGGGCGTGGATGTGCGCCAGGAGCAGCGCGATGTGCAGCGCCAACTCGTGGCACTGCCGCCGCCCAAGCCAGTGCGCGTGGTGGAGCTAGCCCCCGAAGATGACGAAGAGCGTATTGATATTGGCGGCGAGGATGCGGCAGCTAATAATGTCCCAACCACCGCTACTGGCGCTGGTGAAGCAACGAACCAGCAGCCCGAGCGGCGCCACGATAACCGCCGTAACGACCGCAACAGTCGCAATGGCCGCGACCGCCGCAATGGCCGCCCGGCGCAGCAAGCTAGCCCAGCTGCGGAGCCTGTTGCGGAAGAGGTCGTGCTGCCTGACACCCCTAGCCTGGCTGAAGAAGGTGTTGTGGCCGAAGCTGATGTGTTGCTTAGCACTCTAGACGAAAACCTGCTGGCGCCAGCTGATGACGCTGCCTACCCGGCCAAGAAGAAAAAGCGCCGCTCACGCGGGGGCGCCAAGCGCACGGCTCGCAAGAATGCCGCCCGCCTGGCCGCCGGCCAAACTGAGGATAACGACGTTGAGGAAACCGATGATTTGGCCACCGAAACGCTGGCCGAAGACGTTGCACACGAAGCAGCCGGTCTACTGTCGGCTGAAGCATCGCTACCCGAAACTGCCCCAGGCGAGGCCCCCCTCGTCAGTCCCTTGCCAGTAGCGGTAAGTTTGGAGGGCGATGCTATTACGGTACTCGAAGAGGCGACCGCAACAGTTACCGAGCCCGCCGTGCGCAAACGCGGCACCGGGCCCACACCCAAAAAGTCGAAGGTTATTACGAAGTCCGGCATTGTGGCGCGCGGACCCAAGCGCAACGCCCTCTACCGCAACCCCACTCCGGCCGAGAAAGCAGCGGCCGAAGCAGCAGCAGAGGCTACGCCCGCCACGGCGCCCATCATCTCGCCCCCAATTATGCCGGAGGCGTTGCTGGAGCGCCCGGCTGTGCTCGATACAATGGTGCCTAGCCCAGCGGAACCAGCAATGGCTAGTCCACCGCAGCTGGTTACCGAGGAGGCTAGCCCAGCCGCTGCTGCTAAGCCGCGCCGGGGCCGCCCCAAAGCCGCCACACCCCGTACCCCCGAGCCAGTAACCGCTATTGCACCAGTTGCAGCCGAAGCGCCCACTACCGACGAGCCAGCGGCCATACTAACCGAACCGGTCGCCGATAAACCTAAAGCAAAGAAAACCAAAGCCACGGCCGCCAAAAAGCCGGACGCACCTAAAAAACCAGCTCCTAAAAAGGCGGCGGTTAAAAAGCCGACTGCCCGAAAGACGCCAACCAAGCGCGCCGCGCCGCCGGCCACCGACGCCCCAGCCACCTGATTTGCTCAAAACCCAGCCCCGCCGGCTGGGTTTTGTTTTTACCACTTCTGCCCGTCGCGCCATGTCCGCCTCACCTACTCCACCGGCCAACCAGCTAGCCCTCGAAACCAGCCCTTACTTGTTGCAACATGCCCACAACCCGGTAGCTTGGTATCCGTGGGGGCCCGTGGCGCTGGCTAGGGCCCAGGCTGAGCAAAAGCCCATCATCGTGAGCATTGGCTACGCAGCTTGCCACTGGTGCCACGTGATGGAGCGTGAGTCCTTCGAGAACGAGCAGGTGGCTAGGGTCATGAACGACTACTTCGTCTGCATCAAGGTTGACCGCGAGGAGCGGCCTGATGTGGACCAGTTGTACCTGGAAGCCGTGCAGGCGATGGGCATCCGGGGCGGCTGGCCGCTCAATGTGCTGCTCACACCCGCGGCCAAACCCTTTTACGGCGGCACCTATTTCTCGCCCACCAATTGGGTGAAGCTGCTCGAAAGCGTGGCCCAAGCCTACGCCAGCGAGCACCGGGCCGAACTAGAAGGTTCAGCCGAACGCTTTGCCCAGGTAATCCAGGCTAGCGAACTAGCCAAGTACCGCGCGGCCGATGAGCCGATGGGGTCGGGCGTCAGCGACGAAGAATTCAAGCTGCTAGCCTATAACCTGGCCCAAACCTTCGACCGCGAACGGGGCGGCACCAACCGCGAACCTAAGTTTCCGATGCCCAGCATCTGGCGGTTTTTGCTGCGGGCGCACCATCTATCGGGCAGCCCGGCCCTGCTGCAACAGGTCAATCTTACGCTGCGCGAACTGGCCTGGGGCGGCATTTATGACCAGGTGGGCGGTGGCTGGGCGCGCTACTCGGTAGATGCCAAGTGGCTGGTGCCGCACTTCGAAAAGATGCTGTATGACAACGGCCAACTGCTGAGTTTGTACAGCGAGGCATTTCAGGTAACGCCCGACCCGCTATACCGCGAAGTCGTTTTTCAAACCGCGGATTGGGTACGCCGCGAGCTGACCAATCCGGAGGGCGGTTTTTACTCTTCCCTTGATGCCGACAGCGAGGGTGAGGAAGGTAAATTCTACGTCTGGACCCGCGAGGAATTACAAGCAATACTCGGCGCGGAGGAACCCCTAGCCGCCGCCTATTACCAGTGTACGGGCCTGGGCAACTGGGAGCACGGCCGCAACATTCTGCACCGCCGGCAGACCAATGAGGCGTTTGCCCAGCAGCACAACCTGGCGCCGCACGTGCTGGCCAAGCTCGTCCACGGCTGGCAAAAGTCGCTGCTCGCCGCCCGTACCCAGCGCGTGCGCCCCGGTCTCGACGACAAGGTATTAACCGGCTGGAATGCACTCATGCTGAGCGGTCTGGTGGCGGCCTACCGCGCCTTTGGCGAGCGGGAATTTCTGGAATTAGCGCTGCGCAACGCCGATTTTTTGCAGCAGAACCTGCGCGAGGGCCCGCGCCTATTTCGCACCTGGAAAAACGGCCGCGCGACCATCAACGGCTTTCTTGAAGACTACGCGCTCGTGATAGAAGCCTACGTGAGCCTCTACGAAGCCACGTTTACGGAGAGTTGGCTGCGCGAGGCGGAGGTATTGACGGGCTACGTGCTCGACAACTTTTTTGACCCTAGCGAACAGCAATTCTTCTACACCGATGCCCGCGCCGAACCGCTCATTGCCCGCAAAAAGGAGCTGTTCGACAATGTCATCCCCAGCTCCAACTCGGTGATGGCGCACAACCTGTTGTGCCTGGGTCGCCACCTCGAAAATACTGATTACCAGGCCCTCGCAACCGCTATGCTAGCCCCGGTGCAGTCCCTGGCGGCCAAGGAGCCACAGCACCTCACCAACTGGGCTAGCCTCTACGCAGCGCTGCTGCGGCCGGGCGCCGAGGTGGCCATCGTGGGGCCGCAGGCCGAGGCGCTGCGCCAGCAGCTAAGCCGGCACTTTTTGCCGCACGATGTGCTGGCAGGCGGGCTAAGGGGCAGTGAACTGCCGCTGCTGCAGGGCCGCGGCCACGCCGCCAAAACGACCATCTACGTGTGCCACGACCGGGCCTGCCAGCTGCCGGTGCACACGGTGGCCGAGGCGCTGGCGCAGCTCGGGCTAGCCGAAGGGTAGCGCGGACTTTTAGTGCGGCTGCGTTATCCCCTGATAGCCCGCAGACTAAAAGTTTGTGCTACTGCCCGGCGGCTCCGAAACCGGGCGGCTGGTAAACCATCTGCCCCCCGGCCGGGGTTATCTTTACTATTCGCCTGCCGCTAGCCGTTTCCCGTGTCGCTTACTTTTGAATTTGCTCAACCTGCCCCCGTGCCAGCCGCCGCGCCCGACCGCGTGACGCTGTTCGTGGACGTGATTTTGCCCCTGCCCTTGCCCAAGCTCTACACCTACCGGGTGCCGTATGAGCTGAACGACAACGTGGTAATCGGTGGCCGGGTCATTGTGCAATTTGGGGCCAAGCGCACGCTGAGCTGCATTGTGGCGGCCGTGCACGAAACGCCACCTAAGGAGTACCAGGCCAAGTATATTCTGGAGTTTATCGACGATGCGCCCGTCGTGACCCAGCCGCAGCTTAAGCTCTTTCGCTGGATAGCCGACTATTACCTCTGCACGCTGGGCGAGGTCATCAACGCCGCGCTGCCCGCCGCGCTCAAGCTCTCGTCCGAGTCGCGCATTCAGCTGCATCCGGCCTACCTCACCGATGGCAGCCCCTACCCGCTCGATGACAAGGAGCAACGCATCGTGGACAACCTGCGCACTGAGGACGGCAAGGCGTTGACCTTCACAGAGGTCGGCGATGTGCTAGGCATTGCTTCCTTTCACAAGGTCATCAAGTCTTTGATGCAGAAGGACATTATTTTTCTCTTCGAGCAGCTTTCCGACAAATACTCGCCCAAGGTGCTGAAAAAGGTGCGGCTAGCCCACCACCTACTGGCAGCCGGCGCGGTCGAAAAGCTATTCGAAGACCTGGGCAGCAAGCCCAAGCAGGTAGATGTGCTGCTGAAATACCTGCAACGCGTGCCGGTGCACCGCGACGAGCACCTCAACCATATAGGCCTCGAAAAAGCGTACCTCACTAGCTCGCCCCACCTTTCAGCCTCGGCCGTGAACACGCTGATAAAGAACGGCGTGCTGGAGCAGTTCGACCAGATTGTGTCGCGTTTCCCATTGGAGGAAAACCCGCTGGCCCAGATGCCTTACCAACTCAATGAGGCCCAGGCAGTAGCCCGCGATGAGGTGATGAGCCTCTTTGGCCAAAAGGATATTGTGCTGCTGCACGGCGTCACGGGCTCGGGCAAAACGGAGATTTACATCGACCTCATTCGGCAGGCGCTCGATGGCGGTGGGCAGGTGCTGTACTTGCTACCCGAAATTGCCCTCACCGCTCAGATTGTGACGCGCCTGATGCGTGTATTTGGCTCGCGGCTGGGGGTGTACCACTCCAAATTCTCGGACAATGAGCGGGTGGAAGTGTGGAATGGGGTCCTCTCAGGTCGCTTTCAGGTGGTGGTGGGCGTGCGCTCGGCCGTGTTTTTGCCGTTTGACAACCTGAGCCTGGTAATTGTGGACGAAGAGCACGAAAGCTCTTACAAGCAGTACGACCCTGCGCCGCGCTACAACGCCCGCGAAGTAGCCCTGATGATGAGCAGCTTTCAGGGTGCCAAGGTGTTGCTAGGCTCGGCCACGCCGGCCGTGGAAACCTACTACCAGGCCCGGCTAGGCCGCTACGGCCTCGTAACGCTGAGCAAGCGCTTCGGCGAAGCCGGAATGCCCGAGATTGAGCTGATTGACACCCGCAAGCTGCGCGCCGAGAAGAAGATGCACAACCACTTCTCGGCCGATTTGCTGAGTGCGATGGAAAGCCGCATTGCCCAGGACGAGCAGGTTATTCTATTTCAAAACCGGCGCGGCTACGCTCCGGTAACCGAGTGCAACGACTGCGGCTACATTCCCAAGTGCCAGAGCTGCGCCGTGAGCCTGAGCTACCACAAGCACGCCCACGAGCTGCGCTGCCACTACTGCGGCTACCACGAGGGCATGCCTAGCCAGTGCCCGGCCTGCGGCTCGCGCGCGCTGCGCACCCAGGGCTTCGGTACCGAAAAGCTGGAAGACGACCTCAAAATAATGCTGCCCCAGGCCAACGTGCAGCGCATGGACCTGGACACGACCCGCGCCAAAAATGCCTACCAGCAGATTATCGGCGACTTTGAGCAGCAAAAAACCAACGTGCTCGTGGGTACCCAGATGGTAACCAAGGGCCTCGACTTCGAGAACGTGAGCCTGGTGGGCATCGTCAACGCCGACGCCATCATTCACTACCCCGACTACCGGGCCCACGAACGTGCTTACCAGATGTTTGTGCAGGTGAGCGGCCGCGCCGGGCGCAAGGGCAAGAAAGGCAAGGTCTTAATTCAGACCGGCGACCCCACGCAGGTGATTTTTGACAAGGTTATCCGCAACGATTACCTCGAATTTTACGAGTACGAGATAACCCAGCGGCGCGAGCACGAGTACCCGCCCTTTGCCCGCATGATAAAGCTGACGGTGAAGCACATGGACCAGGCCGTGGCCCAGCAAGCCGCCATTTTTCTGACCCAGGAGTTGGTTGAGCGGCTAGGGCGCGGCCCGGTGCTGGGGCCCGAGGCGCCCTACATTTTCCGTATTCGCAATTTCTTTTTGCAGGAAATCGTCATCAAGCTCAGCCGCGAGCATACGGTGCTGAAGGCCGCCAAGCAAGCCATTTGCGCGGCTCTCGACGTGGTGCGCGACCAGAAGGAATACCGCCAGGCCCGCCTGGTGGTAGACGTGGACCCGATGTAGCGCCGCCGGCAGCATGTGGCTGCTACCTACGTACGCTCCCAAGTACCAAAAAGCCCCTGCAGCACCAAGTGCAGCAGGGGCTTTTTTAAGGCTAGATAACTGGGGTGGCTACAACTCGTCGAGCAACCACAGCACGAGGAATACCACGCCAATAAGAGCAATAATGGTACCTACGAATCCCGAGAATAGACTGACAATCAAGCCAATAACAAGTAAAATCAAACCCGTGCGCAGGTTGCCGCTGATGCGGGCCGTGTGCGCCGTGTTGTCGCCCTGCTTGAACTGCGAAGACTTGCTAGCCAGCTTGTTGATTTTTTTGGTAACCTTGGCCAGCGCCATACGCTGCACCAGGTTGAGGCTCTTGGGAGCAGCGGTTGCTACCGTAGCGTCGGGCGTGGCCGCTGCGGCGGGCGCAGCCTGAACTGGTGCAGGGGCAGCAGCCACTGGCGCGGGTGCCACGCGCGGAGCCGGGGCAGTAGCCACCGTGATTTCAGGTGCCACTGCGGGTGCCTCGGCTACCGGAGCGGGCGCCGCTACGGGTGCCTGGGCTACCTCAGTAGAAGTGACTACTGGGGCAGCCTGCGGGCGAGCTTTGGGGGCTGCCGTGGCGGTGCCCAGGTAAGAAGCCGACTTGGGCAGGAAAGCATAATCGGACCGGCTGCAGGAGCCCAGGGCGAGTGCCCCGGCCACGACCACCGTGAGGCGGCCTAGGGTAGAAATCAGGTTTTGCATAAGGTGAAGCAAAAAATAGTGAAAGAAATGTGGTGGCAATACGTTGAGGAATCAGATTTGGCTGCCCGCAGGGGGCACTTTTTTGCGCCTTCCGATAGCCTAGCGCCCGTAGCTTCGTCGCTAGGGCCTGAACGCTAGGGTCGCAACCGTTGTTGTGGCGCTGGTAAAAACCAAGACTAGAACCGACCTTCGTTGTTTATGAAGAATGGCATTTTGCTGTGGCTAGGCCTGGCAACCGTGGCGAGTATTGGGGCCTGCACCCAGTTGCCCATTGAATCGAGCGTGGCCAACCGGGCCGGCCTGCGGGCGGCGACTATTGCGCCCCAGGTGCCCGACTCGTTGGGCTACGAGAGCCGCCCCCCGCGCGACCCCAACGGCATTGGCCGCTATTATCAGGGCCGGCAGATTGCCCACGTGATGGGCCACGAGGGCGCCGACTGGCTTGAGCGCGACGACCGCGGCCGGGAAGAAGGCACAGACCTGCTCATCAAAAAGCTTCAACTCAAGCCCACCGATGTGGTGGCGGATATCGGGGCGGGCACCGGGTTTTTCTCGTTTCGGCTAGCCCCGCTGGTGCCGCAGGGCCGGGTGCTGGCCGTCGATATTCAACCCGAGATGATAACTGAGCTAAAGCAGCGCCAGGCCCGCAATGGGCTGCGCAACGTGCAGCCCGTGCTCGGCACCACCACCAACCCGCACCTGCCCGCCAACCAAGTCGATATGGTGCTTATCGTGGACGCCTACCACGAGTTTGACCACCCGCGCGAGATGGGGCTAGCCATCCGCAATGCCCTCAAGCCCGGTACGGGCCGGCTGGCGCTGGTAGAGTACCGCGCCGAAGACCCCAACGTACCCATCAAGGCCATTCACAAGATGACGGTGGCGCAGGCCCGCAAAGAGATGCTGGCCGTGGGCCTCGTGCTGGCCGACACCATCGAATCGCTGCCGCAGCAGCACCTGCTGCTGTTCAAGCGGCCCGCGTAGCGGCTAGCAGCAGCAGTAAAAAAGCGGCCCCGGCGGATATTTTCCACCGGGGCCGCTTTCCTTTTCGTTGCCCTAGCGCTTCATCAGGCGCTCGATGTCGGCTAGCTCAATGGGGATGTTGGCCATCAAATCGTCGTTGCCGGTAGCGGTGAGTAGGAAATCGTTTTCGAGGCGAATACCGAGCTTCTCCTCGCGGATGTAGATGCCCGGCTCGATGGTGTAGACCATGCCCGCCTCAAACTTGCGGTACTTGTAGCCTACGTCGTGCACATCGAGGCCGAGGTAGTGGCTAGTGCCGTGCGGGAAATACTTCTTGTAGAGCGGCGCGTCGGGGTCCTGGTTTTTGACATCGCTGGTGTTCAGCAAGTCGAGCTTAATCAATTCCTGCTCCATCGCCTGGCCGATTTCGCGGTGGTAGTCTTCGATGGAGTTGCCGACCACGAGCCGGGTTTGGGCAAATTTGAACACCCGCAGCACGGCCTCGTACACCTGGCGCTGGCGCGGGCTGAAGGTGCCATTGACGGGGATGCTGCGCGAGAGGTCGGCGGCGTAGTTGGCGTACTCGGCGCCGAAGTCCAGCAGCAGCACGTCGCCGTCCTGGCACTGGCGGTCGTTCGAGATGTAGTGCAGGATGGTCGCGCTTTCGCCGCTGCCAATGATGCTCGTGTAAGCCGGCCCGCGCGAGCCGCTCTTGATAAACTCGTGCATTATCTCGGCCTCCACCTCGTATTCCCACACGCCGGGCTGCACGAAGCCCAGCAGGCGGCGGAAGGCGTTGCCGGTAATCTCGCAGGCGCGGCGCATCAGCCGGATTTCCTCGGGGCTCTTGATGGCACGCAGCTGGTGTGTGAGCTTAGCGGCGCGGCGGTACTGGTGCAGTGGGTAGCGGCGCTGCAAGTCCTTGATGAAGCGGGCGTCGCGGGTTTCGACCTCCACCACCGAGCGAATGTGCTCGTTGGCATTCAGGTACACGTACTCGGCCTCGTTCATGAGGGCGGCGAGCACGGCCGGAAACTGGTCGAGCCACATTATCGTCTTCACACCCGACACCTGGCGGCCTTCCTCCTTGGTGAGCTTGTAGCCTTCCCACACCAGAATATGGTCGGAGGTTTCGCGCAAAAACAGGATTTCGCGGTGCTTTTCGAGGGCCGCATCGGGGCAGATGACGAGGATGCTTTCCTCCTGGTCCACACCCGAGAGGTAGAATAAGTCGGTGTTCTGCTTGAGGGCCAGCGTGCCGTCAGCGTTGGTGGGCAGAATATCGTTGGCATTGAAAATGGCCAGCGACTGCGGCGGCAGCAATTCGCGGAAGCGGCGGCGATTTTCAACAAACAGCTCGGGGGCAATGGGACCGTAGCGCATACTGAGGCGGGGAAAAACGGGTTAGGTATGCAAGTTACGGCCAGCCTCACCCCTAGCCGGGCCGGGCCGGGGTAAATTTGCCGGGCCCCGCGTGCGCTCCGGCGCGGCCCGCCCGCTTTCCTTATGCTTCAGCTGCTCCAGCAAACCCGCACCTTTCTACTTCCCTACGCCGTGCTGCTGGTGCTGCTCGGCACCGTGCTGCTGGCCACACCCAAGCACCTGGCTTTTTTCTGGGTAAATGGCCACAACTCGCCGTTTTTTGACCAGTTTTTCCGGCCCTTTACCAACGTGGGCGACGGCCTGTTTTACGTGCTCATCACGCTGGGGCTGCTGTTTGTGCGCTTTCGCTGGGCCTTCGTGAGTTTGGTCTGCTTTATCGTGACTTCGCTAGCCGCCCAAATTGGCAAGCAACTCATTTTTACGGGCCACCCCCGGCCCTTTCGCTACTTCAGCGAAAACCCGGGGTTTCCGCCGTTGCACGTGGTAGAAGGCGTGGTGATGGGCACGCTCAAGAGCTTTCCTTCCGGGCATTCTACATCGGCATTTTCGGTGTTCTTGCTGCTTACGCTCATCGTGAAGGACAAGCGCTGGGGCTACGCTTTCGCGGGCTTAGCGGCCCTCACGGCCTATTCGCGGGTGTATTTGGCCCAGCATTTTGTAGAAGACGTGTATGCCGGCTCGGCACTCGGCACCGGCCTGACCCTAGCCGTGCTGGCTTGGCTGCTCCCCTACCTGGCGCAGCACCCGCAGCCTTGGCACCAGTGGCGCCTGCGCCGCCCGGGCCAGGCGGCGCGGGGCTAGCCAGCGCTACGCCAACTGCGGCACCAGCACCTCGCGGCCGATGCGCTGCGTGCGGCTGCGTAGCAAACCTACCACTTCGGCTTCGGTGCGCGGCGTGCCATCGAGCAGCACGAAGTGCCTGGCCAGCAGGTCGTAGCGCTTAGCCATGAGGTAGAAGAAGATGTGCAGAAAGTGGATGCCGTCGAACACAATAGCCTCATTATCGGCGTACTGCGCCAGGTTCTGGCGGAAGTGGTGCGGGTGGTCGGTCCAGTGCAGGGCCGGCTTGAGGTGGTGGCTGATGTGGTAGCCGTCGTTCCAGCACTTGTGGTTGTAGGGCGTGTTGATGCACGTTACGCTATTGCGGTAGCAGTTTTCGGGGCTAGCGGCGTCGATGAAAGCGTGTTGCGCCCAGTTGCCGAGCATCATGATAATGCGCGAGAGCACAAAGGGCAGCACAAACACGGCCAGCGTGGCCGGCAGGTTTACGAAGGCTAGGGCTATGGTCAGCCCAATGTAGAGCACCTCGCCGCGGAGCAGGCGAAAGCGCAGCGTGGCTTTACTGTTCCGGTTGAAATAGCCCACCAGGCGCGGAATACCCAGCAGCAGAAAGTCGCCGAGATAGCGCAAAAAGCCCAGCGGCGAATCGCGCTGGTAGAACATGGTCGAGCTCTCATCATCCGGCAGGTTGTTTTCCGGGTGGTGCATGCCCATGTGGTGGGTGAAGTACGTTTCCGGCGTTTGGCCAAATAGCGGCCCGATTACCCACGGAATGTACTTATTCAGCCAGCCATACTTCTTTTTGAACAGCACCCGGTGGCTGGTGCAGTGCAGCATCAGCCCAAATGGGCCTTTGAAGCGCGCATTGCTGAGGTAGAAATACAGCCCAAACGCCGCCCACCACCACGCCCCGCGCAGCGCAGGCACAAACAGCAACGCCGCCAGCGGCAGCATGGTGGCCGTTATCTTCAGCATGAGGTAGGCAAACGGCAAATCGCGCTCGTCTTGCAGGTAGCTCGCTAGCCGCGCATCCAGCCGGGAAAGAGAGGCCGGCCGGGTATACACCGGGTCGGTAGAGGCGGCTAGTGCTTTCATAAATGCTTCGGCGGGGAAGGCGCTGCTTTTAGCAACTCACCCGGCCCTAACCTCCCCTAGCGGAGAAAAATCGGGCGAAGCGAACGCGGCGGGCAGCAAAGAGAACTGAACGCAGCCCTAGCGACGGGCCACTGCGGCCCCTGTGGCGAAGCTAACGGGTGCAGCCCGCGTGAAGTTCGGCAGTAGATGAAATATTAAACTCATTTTCAGGCTTATTTGCTTTTGAGCGGAAGTCGCCCGCCGCCAAGCCCTGGCCAGGCGGTAACTTTAGGTTTCGATGAAGCGCGCCTAATTAGGGCATTTGTGGCAAACCGCCGGCCCAGGTTGCGCTGTTCCGAACTCATTACCAAGATTTTGCGCCATGCCCGTTTTTTCGCACCTGCACTCGCACACGCAGTACTCCTTGCTCGACGGCCAGGCCAGCATCTCGGCGCTCATGAAGAAGGCGCAGGCCGACGGCATGCCCGCCGTGGCTCTCACCGACCACGGCAACATGTTCGGCGCGTTCAACTTTGTGGCCGAGGCCAACAAGTACAACGTGAAGCCCATCGTGGGCTGCGAGTTTTACATGGTGGCCGACCGCCACAAAAAAACCTTCCTGCGCGAAAAAGGCGAAAAGGACAACCGCTTCCACCAACTCCTGCTCGCCAAGGACCAGGCCGGCTACCATAACCTCAGCAAGCTCTGCTCGCTGAGCTTTATCGAGGGCGTGTATTCCAAGTTTCCGCGCATTGACAAGGAGTTGCTGCTCAAGTACCACGAGGGCCTCATTGCCACCAGCTGCTGCATCGGCGCCGAGATTCCGCAGGCCATTCTTTTCGAAAGCGAGGCCAAGGCCGAGGAACTGCTGAAGTGGTGGCTCGACGTGTTTGGCGACGACTACTACATCGAGATTCAGCGCCACGGGCTGATGAACTTCGACGGCACCGGCAAAAGCCAGGAAGACGTGAACCAGGTGCTGCTAGGCTTCGCCAAGAAGTACAACGTCAAGGTTATCTGCACCAACGACTCGCACTACGTGGACCAGACCGACTACGCGGCCCACGACCTGCTGCTGTGCGTAAACACGGCCGAGGAGCGTAGCATCCCAGTCGGCGACTACGAGACGAATTACTACACTGTGCTCACCGCCGACCAGCGCGTGCACTACGACACCCTCGATAACCTGCGCGGCGCCCACGGCTACGATGAGAACGCCCGGCGCATGATTTCGCGCATCGACGAGGAGCTGCAAAAGCCGCCGAAGCAGCGTCGCCGCCGCTTCGGCTTCGCCAACGACCAGTTCTTCTTCAAGAGCCAGGCGCAGATGAACGAATTGTTCAGCGACGTGCCCGAAAGTGTGGATAACACCAACGAGATTGTGGATAAGATAACGCCGCCCAAACTGGCGCGCGATATCCTGCTCCCCAACTTTCCCATCCCCGCGCCCTTCGCTAACGCCGACGAGTTCTTGCGTGAGTTGACCTACGTAGGCGCCTTCGGGGCTAGCGCCGGCAACGGCTCGGTGACGATGACCAAGCCACCGCGCTACGCCGAGCGCACCCCCGAGATAGAGGAGCGGCTCGACTACGAGCTGC
>CAYLNN010000067.1:0-14911 GCA_964385095.1 uncultured Hymenobacter sp. | reverse complement strand
AACGGCGAGGTGGTGGGCGCCATGCGCCGGCAGGGCAAGGAGGGCGAGTTTCGCTCGAATCTGCACCGTGGCGGCACCGGCACGCTCGTCAAGCTCAGCCGCGCCGAAAAGGCAGCTGCCCTGCTCGCTACCAAGGCCCTGGGGCTAGGGGTGGCCGGTGTGGATATGCTGCAAAGCAAGCGCGGCCCGCTCGTGCTGGAAGTCAACTCGTCGCCCGGCCTCGAAGGCATCGAAAAAGCCACCGGCCTCGACATCGCCGGCCGCATCATCGACTACACTGCCGAGCTGGCCCTGCGCAAGCGCGGCGGCAAGGCCAAGCCCAAACACAAAAAAGCAGTACCGGCCGCTCCCGTGCCCGACCCGGCCGCCGAAGGGTAAAGCCCCGCCGCACCCGGCCCCACGCACTTGGCCGGATTCTTGAACCGCGACGAGCTTTCTCTGGTATCTACTGGCTGGCTAGCCCCTTGTGGGCGGGGCTAGCCGCAGGCAATGGCACTTGACAACTCCCTGGCCCTGAACGGCCTTCGTATTCAGCCCGGCGAGCGCGTGCTCACGCGGCTGGTTATTTCGCGCCTGCCCTCGGGCACGGTTATCGATGTGCCGGTGCACGTAATCCGCTCCGCCAAGCCCGGCCCGGTGCTGCTGCTGATGGCTGGTATGCACGGCGACGAGGTGAACGGCATCGAAACCATCCGGCGTATGGTGCGGCGCGATTTGCTGCGGCCTACGCACGGCACGGTCATCGCCATTCCCATTCTCAACATCTACGGCTTTCTCAATTTCAGCCGCGAGGTGCCCGATGGCAAGGACGTAAACCGCTCGTTTCCGGGCCACCCGCGCGGCTCGCTAGCCAGCCGGGTGGCCCACCGCTTTATGCGCGAAATAATGCCCCTGGTGGACTACGGCATCGATTTTCACACCGGCGGGGCGGCCCGCGCCAACCACCCGCAGCTGCGCTGCGTGCTGGGCGAAGACCCCGCCACCGACGCGCTGGCCGCCGCCTTCGGCGCGCCGTTTACCTTGCACGCGCGGCTGCGCACGGGCTCGCTGCGCGCCACGGCCCACGCCCTGGGTAAGCCCATTATCGTGTACGAAACCGGCGAAAGCCTGCGCTTCGACGAGCCGGGCATTGAGGAGGCCATTGCGGGTACGCTGCGCGTGCTACACCACCTGGGCATGGGTCCCGAGGGCCCCATGCCGGCCCGCCCCAACATTGTGTGCCGCCGCCACCGCTGGCTGCGGGCGCGCTACGCGGGCTTGTTTCGGGCCCACGTGGCGCTGGGCGACTACGTGGAGGAAGGCCAGATTTTCGGCTCCATCGCCGACCCTTACGGCGAGCAGGCCGTGCGCCTCGAAGCCGTGGCCAGCGGCTATGTCATCGGCCTCAACCACATGCCCGTGGTAAACCAGGGCGACGCGCTGCTGCACCTGGCCATGCCGGTGTAGGTTGTTGGGCAGTGCCTAGTGAGCCGTGACAAAGGACTAAGGTGTGCGGACATTACACAGCATTAGTCCGTCGTCACTCTACCTTTGCGGCCATGAAACAACACCCTGTTCAACTTATTTTTAATGCGGTACTGCTCCTAGCCGTTGTCGCTCTAACGTTCGGGTACGTTAGCCTCGATAAAAAGCTGAAAGCCGCCGCGCCGGCCGCTACTGCCCCGGTCGCCGCTACCGAAGAGGCCGCCCCGGCTGCCGACACCACCGCTAGCCCCGTTGCCGAGGCCACGCCGGCCGCCGAAGAAACGCCCGCCGTAGCGGCCGCGCCCGCTGGCCCGGCCCCGGTGGCTGGCGCCATTGTCTACGTTGAGTCGGCCAAGCTGCTCGATGGCTACCAGGGTATGAAGGACGCCCGCCGCTCGTTCGAGGCCAAGGCCAAGGGCTGGGAGCGTCAGAACCAGGCCCTCGTGACCAGCTTCCGCACCGCCGTGGAGCAGTATCAGAAAACCGCCGCTAGCCTCACCCCCGAGCAGCGTGCCGCCGCCGAGCAGCAACTCCAGCAAAAGCAGCAGCAGGGCGCCGTGGAGCAGCAAAAAATTCAGCAGCAGGCCCAGGAAGCCGAAGGCAAGCTGACCCAGACCGTGCTCACCAGCGTGAACAAGAAGGTGGAAGCCTACGGCAAAGCCCACGGCTACAAGATGATACTCATCGCGGCCCCGAGCGGCACCATCGCCTACGGCGAGAAAGCCCTCGATGTGACCACGCCCGTGCTAGCCTACCTCAACAGCGAGTACCGCAAGAAATAGCAACAATTAGCTGCTGAGTAGCCGAAAAAAACGTCTGTCAGGCTGAGCCTGCGAAGCATCCTTTCACGCCTGAGCGAGTTGCTCAATGGCAAAAAGATGCTTCGCAAGCCCAGCCTGACAGACGTTTTCAATTAAAGCACTGCCCGCCTAACACGTCAGCACCACTTTGCCGAGCTGCTGGCCAGCTTCGAGGTAGCGCAGGGCGGCTTCGCCCTCGGCCAGCGGGAAGGTTTTATCAACTACCGGCATGAGCTGATGCTGGTTCACGAAGGCTAGCATTTCGTCAAAATCCTGCTCCGAGCCCATCGAAGTGCCCAGGATGCTGAGCTGCTTCCAGAACACTTTGGCGGCCGGTAGCTGCGGAATATTGCCCAGGGTGGCGCCGTAGAACACGAGGCGTCCGCCGGGCGCCGCCACATCGAGCAACGTGCCGAAGGCCTCGCCCGCCGCGCTGTCGATAATCACGTCGAAGCCGCCCGAGTTTTGGGTGAGAGTGCGGCCCCAGTTCTCCTGCTTATAGTTGACGCCCCCGCGCAGGCCTAGCGGCAGGGCCAGGGCGCGGGCCAGTTTGTTGTCGTCGCCCGAGGTTACCCATACCTCGGCCCCGGCCGCCGCGCAGAACTGAGCGGCTACCTGCGCCACGCCGCCGCCCACGCCCGTTACCAGCACCCGCTCGCCAGGCTGCACCCGCGCCCGCTTAAAAGCCGCGCGGTAGGCCGTGAGGCCGGCCAGCGGCAGAGCGGCCGCCTGCTCCCAGCTGAGGTGGGCCGGGCAGGGGCGCACGTAGGCAGCCGCGGTGGTGGTGTACTCGGCAAAGGTGCCTGGGTCGGGCATACCAAGCACCCGAAAGCTGCGGCCCTGCGCGGGCTCGTTGTCGCCCCACTCCACACCCGGGTAAATAATGACCGGCGCGCCCACGGCCAAACCTTCGACGCCTTCGCCCAGCGCCGCAATCTCGCCCGCGCCATCGGCCCCGAGCGTGCACGGCAGCTTGATGCCCGCGTACTGACCCTTCTGAATCCAGACATCGCGGTGGTTGAGGGCGGCGGCGCGCAGCCGAATCAGCACCTCGCCGGCAGCGGGCTGGGGCGTGGGTATTTCGCGCATTACGGCGGGCTGGTGAGACGCATCGAGCTGGAGAGCGAGCATGGCAAAAGGACTAGGGATAAAAAATGGAGGGAAGGTGGAATGTATGGCCCCGGGCGCTGCACCGGTAAGCCCATGACCCATGAGCGGCGACGCGAAGAGGAGGAGGCGCTCGTGGGGACGTTAAAACAACGATGAAGCGCAAAGATGCGTCTTGCCACTCGCCAGTGCCTGGGCCGCTACGTGGCCGGCCGCAGGGCGGCTGCCACCAGCGGGCCCGCCACCAGCAGCCCCATCAGCAAGCCACCGAGGTGGGCAATGTTGTCGATGTTGCCCGTAAGGCCGGAAATCAAGTTACTGAGCACCAAGTATAAAACCAGGCCTAGCATCCCGCGGCGGTCCCATTTATCAAGCACTATCTTTTTGCGCACCAGCAATACCAGCAGCAGGCCATAGAGCCCAAAAATTGCCCCGCTGGCCCCCGTTGAGTTGATGCCGCCGCTGTGGTACCAGAGCGTGGCCACCGAGGCCGCCACGCCACTGGCCAAGTAGGCCACCAGCAGCCGGGCGCCGCCAGTGCGCGCCTCCAGCAGCACACCCAGCAGCCAGAGGCTAGCCATATTAAGCAGCAAATGGGTGAGGCCGCTGTGCACAAACAAGCTCGAAACCAGCCGCCAGGGCTGGCCCGGCCACGTGAGGCCCGTCACATTGGAGCCCCACACGGCCAGCGCGTGGCCGCTGGGCGCCGTAGCCGACACGCCGCTTAGCGTCATGGCTAGCCACACCAGCAGGTTCAGGTCGATGAGCAGCGGCACGGCCCAGCACTGGCGCGTGGGCCAAAACAGGCCGCGTAGCACCGGCCGCAGCACCTGGCCCCAGGTTTCGTCGGGTGCGGCAGTGGCCGCTGCTGGTGGGGGAGGGGCTAGCGGGGCATCGGGCACCAGGCCGCGGCGCTGTAGCTCGGCCACGGCGGCGGCGCCCACGGCGGGCGGGTAGCGGCTGGCGTGGCGGGCCAGGTAAAGCAGCTCGGCATCGGGGCGCTGGGCAAAGTGCGCGGCCGCGGCCTCGGGGGTGGAAACATCCATGATGCTTGTGTAACCAGCGGGCCCGCCGCTAGGGTTTCGGCGCCGCGGCTACCCAGCTGGGCCCCGGGCCAGCCAGCGCAATTTTCACTGCCGGGCAAAAGTGGGCACCAGCCTGGTAGCCGCGCTACATCTTTATCTCCAGCACGGTTGCCTTGTAGGGCTTGCCCGTGACGGGTGACACCCGGCGCAGATTGGCCAGCCAGTCCTGGGTTTCGGCTTCACGAGCTAGCATCTCGCGGTCGGTCAAGAACTTGCGCTCAGCGAGCAGGCCCGGAAAATTAGTCAGAATATGCTGCTGGCTGCTGGCTGTGCTGGCCATGCGCTGCAACTGCGCCTTCATTTGGGGGCCAAAGCGGTAGCCATACACCACGGCTTTGTTCCAGTTGTGCCAGGTTTCGCGGGCCACAATGGTTTGCTCGGCAAACATGGGGCCCGCCTGGCCGGCGTGTGCCTGGCTGGTAAGGAACTCGGTCTGGGTTTCGGCGGCCCAAAAGCGGCGGCTCAAGGCCTTAAACTGTCGCAGCTCCTGCGGCTTTTGCTTCTCACTGGCCGGAATGCTGGCCACCTGCTCCGCCACCAGCTTGTCCACGTCGAAGTTGGGGATGGGCCGCGCCACCACGCTTTCCAGCTTCAGCGAATCGGCCGGGCGCCGGGCGGGGCGGCTGGTCGCCAGCGGCTGCGCAGCCGGCTGGCTAGCCCACCAAAGGGCGCCGCCCACGCCGGCTAGCCCCAGCAGCCCCGCCACCAGCAGCCCGCGCCGGTTAGGGGTGGTTTCTTCGGCATAATCGTCGTGAACGTTGCTGGCGGCGGGCGCGGGGGTTAGCCCGCGGCGGTGCAGCTCCTGCCGGGCGGCGGCCACGAGGTCGGCGTGGTGGTAGCTGGGGTTTTCGACAAAGAATTGTAATTCTGCGTCGGTTTTGACGCGCAGCACATCAGTAGTAGTGGACATGGCAGGGGCAGGAAAGAAGCCGGTAGCACTTGGGCCAGTAAGTTGGGCATAAATCTTCAAATACTAATTGCTAACCGCGGCCGCCCGGCTGCGTACAACAAGCACATCCTTTTCCACTCGACCATGCCTACCACCCGCCCCGAAAAAGACCAGGCCACCCAGCCCATCCAGTCGGATGAGTACCAGCCCGCCGGACGCCAGGAGGCGCCCACCAACTCCGATGCCCTTTACGGCGGCAACGCCGACGATAACTCGGGCAGCGGCGGCAATGCCCGCCCCAGCGCCAATGCGCAGGATAAAAAAGCCGCCAAGCTCGAAACCGACCCTGCCAACCAGCCTCAGGCCGATGAAAACACCGACGGTGGCATTGCGGGGGGCGGCGTTAGCAGCGGCACGGGCGTGAGCGGCGGCAGCATTGGTGAGGTAACGCTTTAAATTTTAATCGCCGTAGGATGCGCGTTAGCGCGTCCTGTCTTCTACTTTTCCATCATGGTAACTCCCAATCCCACTCCCGATTCCGGCCGCCCTTCTGACATTGAAGAAGGTAAGAGCCCCAGCACCGCCGGCCCCATCACCAACCCCGATGCGGATGGTGACCAGTATGCCAGCGGCAACCCCGAAACCGTAACTCAGGAAGACCTGAGCAGCAGCGATGGCGCCGGTATTCGGGGTGACTACGGCGACGCCGACCAGACCAACGGCCTCGAAGGTGGCGAGCAAAACGCCACTGACGCCGGCCCTGACCGCGCCGACGAGAACCCGAGCGTCGGCCCCGAGTAGCCTGACGACGAAGCATTAAAAGAGAAAAGTGACGCGTTAAAAGGTGCTTGTTGCAAAGCCGACCCCTTTTAACGCGTCACTTTTCTCTTTTAACCACTTCTCCCGCCCGTACTTTGTGCTTGTGTTGAGTCTTTGGTTTTCCTGCCCCCGCCGCGTTTTCTATTATCTCCTTTGCCTGTTGCCGCTCGCGTTGCGGGCGCAGGAGGTGCCTCCCTCGCTAGGGGCCATTGCCGGCGAAGAGGACCTGCGCCCCGCTCCGCCCAAGCGCGAACTGCGCGGCTTTTGGGTGGCCACGGTGGCCAACATCGACTGGCCCAACCAGCGCGGGGAGGCGCCCGAGCACTACCGCCGCGAGTACCGCCGCCTGCTCGATGCCGGCCAGCGCGCCGGCCTCAACGCAGTGTTTGTGCAAATCCGGCCCGCGTCGGATGCCTTCTATAAATCTGATTTAGAGCCCTGGAGCAAGTACCTCACCGGCCGCCAGGGCAAAGCCCCCGGCGAGGGCGACGACCCGCTGCTCTTCCTCATTGCCGAGGCGCACCGCCACAATATGGAGTTCCACGCCTGGTTTAACCCCTACCGGGCCACCATGGACACCGTGACGCGCGCGCTAGCCCCGCTGCACCCCTACAAGCGCCACCCCGAGTGGTTTATCAAGTACGGCAAGCAGTACCTCTACAACCCCGGCCTGCCCGAGGTACGCAACCACATCAAGCGCGTTATTATGGATGTGGTGCGGCGCTATGATATTGATGGCGTGCACTTTGATGATTATTTCTATCCATATCCCGAGCCGGGGCTGGTCTTTCATGATGAGCAGGCCTTTCAGCGGCAAAACCCCGGCAACCTGGGGCTGGCCGACTGGCGCCGCCAAAACGTGAACACGCTCATTCACGACCTGCACGATAGCATTCAGTCGGCCAAGCGCTGGGTGAAATTCGGTATCTCGCCCTTCGGCGTGTGGATGAACAAGAGCGCCGACCCCAACGGCTCCGACACCCGCGCCGGCCAGCCCAGCTACTCCAACCTCTACGCCGACTCGCGCCTTTGGCTGCAGGAAGGCTGGGTCGATTATATCTTGCCGCAGCTGTACTGGAGCACGAAGTTTCGGCTCGTGCCCTACGCCACGCTGCTCGAATGGTGGACGCGCAACCGCTTTCAGCGCCACCTCTACATCGGCCACGGCACCTACCGGATGCTCGAAAGCACCCGCTCGGACACCGCCTGGCGCAACCCCAGCGAGCTGCCACGCCAGGTGCGCCTCAACCGCAGCTACCCCGCCGAGGTGCAGGGGAGCGTGTTTTTCTCGGCCAAGTCGGTAGCTACCAACCCGCTGCACACCACCGATTCGCTGCGCCAGGATGCCTACCGCGCCCCCGCCCTGGTGCCCGTTATGCCCTGGCTCGACAGCCTGGCCCCGCGCCCCGTGCGCGAAATGGTGCTCAAGCGCCAGGGCCGCACCGCCACCCTCACCTGGCAGCCCGACCTGGCGCCCGCCGCCGACGGCGACTTGGCTACCTACTACGTGCTTTACCGCTTCGAGCGTGGCCAGGTAATGGGCCCCCACGACCCGCGCCGCATCATCAGCATTATCCGGCCCGGGGGGCTAGCCCAGCCCGCTGCCTTCACTGACACGGCCGCCACGCCGGGCGTGGCCTATGCCTACTACCTCACCGCCGTCGACCGCCTGCACAACGAAAGCGTGCCGGTGCGCATCTTCTCCGAAGGCAAGTTTGAGGTGGAAGTGCTGGCCGCCGCCCCCGCCGCCAATGCGCCCGCCCCGCCCGTGGCAGCCACCCGCCCGGCGCCGCGCCCGCAGCTACCGGTGGCTACTGCGCCACGCCCCCAGGCGCAGCCCCGCCCCGCCGTGCCCAGCGCCCAGGAGGCAACCAAGGTAAAGGTCAAGGAGAAACCTAAGCGGCGGGGCTTCTTCGCCCGGCTCTTCGGGCTGAAGTAGGGCCGATGGGCTAGCGATGCATAGCTAACGAAGGTGCTCGGTTGCGTTTTCAGCAGTGGCCGGGCACCTTTGCGTTCCCACCTACTGCTCCGGCCCATGCGCCCCACTACTCCGCCTGCTCGCCTGGTTTCGCTCGATGTCTTCCGCGGCCTCACCGTCATGCTGATGACGATAGTGAACAACCCCGGCGACTGGGGCCACATCTACCCGCCCCTCGAACACGCTAAGTGGAACGGCTGCACGCCCACCGACCTGGTTTTTCCGTTTTTCCTCTTTATCGTGGGCGTGAGCCTGGCGTATGCCCTGGCCGGCGCCCGGCGCGATAAGGCGCCACCCGGCCCGGTGCTGGCTAGGGTGGCCCGGCGGGCAGCAGTCCTGTTTGGGCTAGGGGTCCTCACCTCGCTCTACCCGCACTTCGATTTTAGCACGGTGCGCATCATGGGCGTGCTGCAACGCATTGCGCTGGTGTATTTTGGGTGCAGCGTTATGTATTTGGTGAGCGGCTGGCGCACGCAGCTGCTGCTAGGGGTGTTGCTGGCTGGCTACGCCGGGCTGATGCAGCTCGTGCCAGTGCCCGGCTTTGGCCCGGCCAACTTGGCGCCCGCTACCAACCTCGGCGCCTGGCTCGACCGCACCCTCCTCACCGAGCCGCACCTCTGGCAAACCTCCCGCACCTGGGACCCCGAGGGCCTGCTCGGCACGCTGCCCGCGCTCGGCACCGGCCTACTAGGCCTGCTGGCTGGCCAGTGGTTGGGCAGGCCCGGCCCGGCGCGCCTGCCCAAAGCGGCTGGCTTGGCGCTGGTGGGCGGGCTAGCCGTGGGGCTGGGCCTGCTCTGGCACCAGTGGTTTCCCATCAATAAGGCGCTTTGGACAAGTTCTTACGTGCTTTTTACCGGGGGGCTGGCGCTGGGCCTGCTCGCGCTGCTTTACTGGCTCTGCGATGTGCGCGGCTACCGGCGCGGACTAGGGCCGGTGCTGGCCTTCGGAGTAAATGCCATTGCAGTGTTTTTTGGCTCGGCCATTCTTTCGCGCACCTTTGGCTTGGTGCGGCTGCCGGGGCCAGCGGGCCAGCCGGTTGGCTTCAAGGAATGGCTCTACCAGTGGAGAATCGCCCCTTTTTTTACTGACCCGCGCAATGCGTCTTTGGCCGGGGCAATAGTATGTTTGCTCATCTGGCTAGGGGTACTTAGCTTCCTGCGCCGCCAAAATTGGGTCTGGAAAGTATAAGTCTACTTGATGCAACAATGGTGCAAAACCATTGCTATATTAAATGCATCAATGTTGCTTTATAGATAATTGCTTGATTGTCAGTAAGTAATTGGTGGCATTTAAAATTGCCCAGTTGCCCTTGGCCCTGCCAGCTCCCTAATCTGAACTTTATATACTATGAAAATTCTCATCATTGGTGGCGGCAATATGGGGCTGACTTACGCTCGCAGCTTTGTGCGCGCCCACGTTACCTCGCGCCTCGATTTGCGCCTGTTGGCCCGCTCGCCCGAGCGCGTGCCCGCGCTGGCCGCCCACGAGATGGGTACCGTGTGGGCTAGCCCTGCCGAGTGCGTGCCGGGCGCTGATATCATTATTCTGGCCGTAAAGCCGCAGGATTCGGGGGTGTTGTTTGCGCAGCTGCGCGAGTTGGTGCAGCCGTCGCAGCTCATCCTCAGCATCATGGCTGGCGTGCGGATAGCCACGCTCCGCGAAGCGCTGGGTACGCCCAAAGTTATTCGGGCTATGCCCAACCTGCCGGCCCAGATTGGCATGGGCATGACCGCCTTCACGAGTACCGATGAAGTAACCCGCGCCGAGTTGGTGCAAGTCCAAAACCTGCTCTCCACCACCGGCAAAACGGTGTACGTGGAGCAGGAAGCCGCCATCGATGCCAGCACGGCCATTTCGGGCAGCGGCCCGGCCTACGTGTACTACTGCATGGAAGCCCTGATGGCCGCCGCCGCCCAAATGGGTTTTGCGCCCGCCGAGGCCGAGCTGCTAGTAAGCCAGACCTTTCGCGGGGCGGTCGAATTGTACAGCCAGGCCGGCCTCACGTGCCAGGATTGGATAGCCCGCGTAGCCTCTAAAGGTGGCACTACCGAGGCCGCCTTGCAGGCCTTCGGCAGCGGGGCCGTGCGCGCGGGCCTCATGGGTGGCGCCGAGGCGGCCCGCGCCCGCGCCGAGGAGTTGGGTAAGTAGGGCCCCTGGGCTAGCCCCAACGCCCGCCCGGCCCCTGCGTAAGCACAGGCCGGACGGGCGGCTGGTCGCCGGCCCGCTAGCCTTACGTATGAAAAAAACTGCTTTACTCGCTGGCGCCACCGGCCTCGTTGGGAGCGCGCTTCTGCCACTCCTGCTAGCCTCCGACCGTTACGCCAAGGTGATTGTAGTGGGCCGCCGCCCGGTGGCCACGCAGCATCCCAAGCTGGTGCAGGTCGTCACGGACCTCGACCAGCTGGAGCACGAGCGGTTGCGCCTCATTGCCGACGACGTGTATTGCTGCCTGGGCACCACTATCCAGCAGGCCGGCTCGCAGGATGCTTTTTACAAGGTTGATTTTTTGTACGTAGTGCGGCTGGCGGCCCTCACGGCGGCCAATTTTGCGGCGCAATTTCTGGTGGTATCGTCGCTGGGCGCCGACGTTGGCTCGCACTTTTATTACAGCCGCGTGAAGGGCGAGATGGAGGCCGCCGTGCACCAGACGCCATTTCGGGCCATTCATGTTTTCCGGCCCTCGCTGCTGCTGGGTGAGCGCGCCGCACCGCGCCTGGGCGAGCGCTTTGGCGCGGCCCTGCTAGCCCTGGCGCGCCCGTTGCTGCGCGGCGGCTGGCGCAAGTACCGCCCCGTTGCCGCCGCCGCCGTGGCCCAGGCCATGTTGCGCGCCGCCGCAAACGAGGCCGACGGCGTGCGCATCCACAGTTCCGAAACGCTGTAGGCTAGCCGGCGCCCGGGCTTATCAGCGCAATCACCACAAAAAAGCCCTGGCAGCCAGTGTGGCTGCCAGGGCTTTTTCAATAGTCGTACTATTTTCAGGAGCTAATGCTACCAGCGGTGGCCGTAGGCGCGCCCGTAGCCCCGGCCATAGTAGGGGCGGGGTGCGTAGTACACCGGGCGGCGCGGCGCGTAGTACACAGGCTGTGGTGCATAGTATACGGGGGCTGGTGCGTAGTACACGGGGGGCGGCGGCGCCACTACTACCGGCGCTACGGGTGGGTAATATCCACGGCCATAGTAGGGGCGGCCCACCTGGGCCCTGATAACAACCTGGGCCGAAGCCGTACCCACGCCGAGCAGCGCGAGTACCAACGCAAAAAACAAAGGACGAAGACGCATGACGTAGATAGTGCCGAAGCACCGGAAAAAATGAGAAAATAAGCAGAAGCTGAGTTTGTTCCGGGCCCTAGCGGCCCCGGCGGCCGCCGTAGTTACCACCGCCGTAGCCGCCGCGGCCACCCCGGCCCTGCCAGCCCCGGTTGCCGTGCCAGTCGCCCCGGTAAGCCCGGCCCGGCTGCACGATTACTGGGCGTGGAGTGACAATAACCGGACGGGGAGCGTAGTAGCGGGGGCCGTAATAGGACGGGCCGTAGTACGGCGCGGGGGCGCCCACGCTAGCCCCGGCATACACGCCCGGGGCGCAGCTGCTTAGGCCTAGGCCTAAGCCCAAAATCAAAAACAGGGAAAAAAACAGATTGCGACGCATGATAGAACGAGGTCGAAACCTCGGATTAAGTTGTGGAAAACAACGCTGGTTAGACAGCACTTTTACGCGCAGGTTTAATTTCTGGCTATTGCCTAAGCAAGACAACTGCGCGCTAGCCGACACGCTTGCCGGTGAATGGTGTGTTACCAAAATCTTGCCAAAAAAGAACACTGCTAAAAGCAGGTTGAGATAGGTTTTTGGCTGTAATAAATGCCCTGTGTATCAGGTTGATAAAAATACAATAGAAGGAATTTATACCTTAACCGGGGTGTTGAATAACCAGATACCAACCAGCTATTCTTATCCCATGAAAAACCCCGCTGATTACCTGGCCAACCACGTTTTCGAAGCCCGCCGCCCCCGCCGCGAGCTGCAACCCGTAGTAGCATACGCCGATGCCATGCAGGCCATTACCCAGGCCCTGGCCGACGCCGAAAAATATAAGTATCTGCTCATGCGCGCCCTGCGCCACCACGCCGACGAAACAGCCGCCGTCCAGCCTGCCGCCGCTACCCCGCAGCTCAGCGAAACGCCCGTGTTGCCGATGTACCCAGCGGGTTTGCCCGTGGCCGCCTAGCCCCGCTATTTAAGCTAAAAAAGCGCCCCTGGCCTCGGCCGGTGAGGCGCTTTTTTAGCTCAGGCCGGGCCGGTAGCGGTGGGCTAGCACGGCAGCCAGGGCCACAGCCTGCTGGCGCAATTCGGGCACGGCTGTCGATTCGAAGTAGGCGGGCCGGCGGCTGGCGCCCAGGGTAAACAGGCCGCCCGCGCTGGGCTGGCCATCGGTGCCTAGCAGGGCTCCTTCGGCATCGGTGACGATACCTAGCCGCAGGGCATCGGGAGTGAGGCAGCCGCTGGCGCGCAGCTGCTGCACCAGCGGCTCGGCCAAGCGGCTGTAATCGAGCAACGGGCCAGCGCAGCTTATTACATGGGAGGCGGTTAGCCACTGCCGGGGCTGGCCGGGCTGGGCCACACCCACGCGCAGGCCGCTGTCTGCCTCGCTGGGCACAATCTCTACCACGCGCCCCGGGTACGTGCGCAGCTGGCCACTAGCCTCCAGCTCAGCTAGCAAGGTGGCGGCGCTGGGGGCCATGCGGTGCCGGGCCTGCGACCAGCGCCCCGCCAGGTGTCGCAAAAACTGGCGCTGCTCGGCCAGCGGCCAGGCCGCCCAGATGCGGCCCAGGTCGGGCCGCAGCGCATCGAGCACCGGGCGCCAGTCCAGCCCTTGCGCAGCAGCTAGGGCCAAGTGCCGGCGCAGGGGCCGCAGCACGCCGGCCACGGTGGTTTCGGCCGCCAGCTCGGGATAAAAATTGGGGTAGGGCGCGAGGCTGGCCGGGCCGTGGGTGGCGGGCCAGCGTCCGCGCCGGGCCACCACCTGCACGGCGGCGCGGTGGCCCTGGGTGCGCAAGGCCAGCAGCATATCCACGGTGGTGAGGCCGGCGCCGATAAGCAGCACTGGCTCGGTGGGGCCAATGCGGGCTAGGGTGCCGGGCGCCCACGGGTCGGGGTGGTAGCCAGGGTGGTGCAGGTAGCGCTGGTTGGTGCCGGGGGCGGTGGGGGAAGCCGGGGGGAAGTTGCCCAACGCCAGCACCGTAGCGTGGCTGGCTAGGGTGCGGCCATCGGCGAGCTGCACGGCGCGGCCAGGGCCGTGGTGGCGTAGTGGCGCAGGCGCACGCCGTTGGCGGCCGGTGTGGCCAGGGCCGTCGTTAGTTCTTCGGCCAAGTAGCGGCCGTAGGTGGCGCGGGGCGCAAAATCGGGTAGGCCGGCCTCAGCTTCGGGCTGGCGGGCCAGCCACTCGGTAAAGTGCGTGGGCTGGTCGGCCCACACGCTGAGGCCACCGGGGCGCACATTCAGCAGCAGCTCGGGCTGGGGTGCCGAATAAGCCAGGCCGGGGCCAGCCGTGAGGCGGGGCTCTACCAGCGCCACTTCAAGGGCTAGCGGGCCGGGCTGCCGCGTGAGGTGCAGCGCCAGCGCTGTGCCGGCAAAGCCGCCGCCAATAATGGTAATCGTGTAAGGAAAAGCGGCTGGCGGCATACAGAGGCGCGTTTGGCTCCCTCAAACGCACAAATAGGGGAGGAGTTGGTTTGCAAATAACTCCCAACGGGCCGGAACTTGCCGGCTGCTTATGTCCATGCTCCTGCTTTCGCTCGAAACCTCGTCGCCCATCTGCGCCGTGGCCCTGCACCACCTCGCCGATGGCCGCCTGCTCGGCCAGGCCGAGCTGCGCCTCGAAAAGTCGCATTCCACCCACCTCACCGTGCTTATCGAGCAGCTTATCACCAACGCCGGCTGTGCGCTGCCCGACCTCGGGGCGGTGGCCGTGAGCGACGGCCCCGGCTCTTATACCGGCCTGCGCATTGGGGCGGCCGCGGCCAAGGGCTTGTGCTTTGCCCTCGACATTCCTTTGCTGGCCGTGGGTACGCTGCCCGCGCTGGCCCACCAGGTGGCTGGCCACGTGCCCCACCCCGGCGCGTACTTATATGCGCCCATGCTCGACGCCCGTCGCCAGGAAGTGTACACGGCCCTGTACCAGGTCGATGGGGCTGAAGTGCTGGCGCCCACCAATTTAGTGCTCGACCCCGCTAGTCTGGCCGAACATTTGGCCGCCCAGCCGGTGTTATGCTTCGGGTCGGGGGCCGCTAAGTTTCAGGCGTTGGTGGCCGACCAGCCCAATGCCGTTTTTCTGGCTGGGGTGCAGCCCTCGGCCGTGGCAGTTGGGGAGTTGGCCTACGCCGCCTACCAGCGCCAGGAGTTTCAGGATGTGGCCTATTATGAGCCATTCTACCTGAAGGAAGTTTATACCACTACGCCAAAGCCAGTCGGCCCTTAGCCGGCTGCCGGCGTGGGTGGCCAGGCCAGTGATTTTACCAGATAACCAGTATTCGCCAATGGAAGCTATGGAACCGCTTTTCGTAAACCGCGTGGCCGCCAGCGGCCTCGTCACACTCAATTTGGAAGAGTATATCCACCCTGGCGACCGGGTGGTGTACGACATCAAGGACAACCTTTTTCACGGCCTGATGCTGCGCGAAAAGGACTTTCGCGAGTTCGTGAAAACCCACGACTGGACCCAGTACGACGGCCAGAACGTGGCCATTATCTGCTCGGCCGATGCCATTGTGCCCA
>CAYLNN010000066.1:0-15718 GCA_964385095.1 uncultured Hymenobacter sp. | reverse complement strand
GGCGGGCCGGGCGGCCAGCGGCGTGCCTGCCTGCCGCAGCACGGGCCGCAGAAAATCGCGGATGGTCCAGAACGTGGTATCGGCATAGCGCGCATTGCTCTCAAACGGCACGTGGCCCGCCCGGCTGAAGCGGCGCAACGTGTTGCGCACGCCCACGGCCGTGGCCTGCGGGTTGAGGCGACCGCTGCCATACACGTACTTAGGCGGTAGCAGCGAGCCCACGCGGCCCTGCAAATACGGCACGGTGGCATCGGCCGTGCCATGCACGCTGCACAGCGGCGCGTTGCCGGCCTCAATTATATTCGGGCTCTCGGTGGCCCCGCTCAGGTTGAGCACGGCGGCCACGGCGCTGCTGAAGCCGGCGTTGCCGCCGGTGCCCTCCAGGCCGCCCAGCGTGGCTAGCCCCACGTAGGCGGGCACCTCGCTAGCCTTGTCTAAGTACCCGGTTTGCAGAGCGATAAATGCGCCGGCCGACGAGCCGCCCACCACAATGTAGTTGCTGTGCACGCGGTAAGCTTTGGCCGTGGCCGCATCTTGGCGGAAAAAGCGCACGGCGGCGCGCATGTCCTGCATGCCGCGAATGGCCGCCTGGGCCACCCCTGGCGTATCGGCCGGCTGGGCAAAGCCCGTGAGCGGGAAGCCCAACCGGTAGTCGATGCTAGCCGCCACGTAGCCCAGCCGCGCCATGCGAGTGCAGATGGCCACCATGTACGGGTCAGTTTTGGAGCCCGTGATGAAGCCTCCCTGGTGGGCAAAAATGATGAGCGGCCGGCGCCTCACCGTATCGCCGACGGGCTGGTAGATGTCCATCGTCAGGGTCTGGGCTGTGCCGTTGAAGGTGGGGGCCGTGGCGTAGGCCACACCGCCGGTAACGCTGACGCCCGTAAAGACCGGCTGGTAGTAGCGCCCGCCCGTGGTGTCGATGGGGGCTAGCTGGGCCAGCGCCGGCCCGGCGCTGGCTAGCAAAAGGCAAGCGGTCAGGAAGCGGAAAAATAGACGCATAGGTTGGCAACAGCCTCTTGGGCCACAGTGGGTTAGAAAAAGCGTGGGTTTTGCCAACGCGAGTTAGCGGCTGAAGGTTGGTGCGCGGGCAGTAGTTTCTTTGCCAACTTTACTTGGCTAGCCTGCCTTTTTTCAACCCATGCCCACCATAGCCCCCCCTTTTCTGCAAGCTGGCCAGCGCGTGGCCATCGTAGCGCCCGCTCGCAAAATCAGCACTGCCGAGGTTGAATTTGCCCGCCAGACTTTGCAGGGGTGGGGCCTGGAAGTAGTTTTGGGCGAAAGCATCGACGCCGCCCACCACCAGTTTGCCGGCAACGATGCGCTGCGCCGCCGCGACTTTCAGCGCCAGCTCGACGACCCCGGCATTCGGGCCATTTTGTGCGCCCGCGGCGGCTACGGCACCGCCCGCCTGCTTGATGAGCTGGACTTCCGCGCCTTTGCCGATGCCCCCAAATGGGTGGCTGGCTTTTCTGATATAACAGTATTGCACAGCCACTTGCTGCGCTTGGGCTACCAAAGTATTCACGGTGTGATGCCAGTGCTTTTTGGCCAGGCAGGCGGCGCGGCGGCTTTGGCCAGCCTGCACGCCGCACTGTTTGGCGAGCCGCTGGCCTGCCAGGCACCCGCGCACCCCCTTAACCGCCCCGGCTCGGCCACCGGCGAGCTGGTGGGCGGCAACCTGAGCTTGCTGCAAACCATTACGGGCACCGCCTCGCAGGCCAGCTTTGCGGGGCGCATTCTGTTTCTGGAGGACCTCGACGAGTATCTCTACCACATCGACCGGATGCTGCTGCACTTGCACCGCAGCGGGCAGCTGGGGGGGCTGGCCGGCCTGGCAGTGGGCCATTTCTCGCAGATGCGCGACAATGCTATTTCCTTCGGCCACCCCGCCTACGAGATTATCGACCACTACGCGCAGCGCTACAGTTTTCCGGTGGGCTACAATTTTCCCATCGGCCACGAGCCCACCAACGAGGCCGTGGTAGTGGGCCGCCCGGTAACCCTAGCGGTGGGCCCGGCTGGTAGCCGGCTGGGCTAGCGCCCGCTGGCCGGGTTGCTGATTCTGCGGATTTGCGCCCGCGTGCCGCTCCGCCAACAATTTTTCGGGTGCGGCCTCGCGAAATCTGCGGTCCGGCCCGCGCTACTTGCGGCGCTTTTGCAGCGCCTGCGCCACGGCCCCGGCCACTAGCCCGCCCACGGTGTACCAAGCCACGGTCATGGCTTTGGTTTGGGGCGTGCGGTTGCTGGGGCCCTCGCCCAGGCCCAGAGGGCCGGGCAGTACCACGCCCCCAATGCCGGCGGCCACCCCTAGCGCCAAACCGCGCGGCAGGCTGTGGTTGCCACTACCTACTATACTGTAGTACAAGCCATTGCTGAGGATATCGCCGAGCATGGTGGCGGTGTAGGCCTTGCCCTCGCTGGGCTGCGGCAGGTCGGCCAGGTTGAGCATTTTGCGCAGGCCGCGCTCGCCCAGCACGTCCATCCGGGGCGCATCGTGGGGGCGCAGGCGGCGGGCAGTTTCGTGCAGAACAGTGAGGGCTACGGCCCCGGCAAAGCCGGCGGCCAGGGAGGGCAGCAGTTTCATGAGTGAGCAGCTAAGTACCTGTGCTCAGACGCAGCCGCGGCCGCGGGGTTGCGCAAAATTTCGGAAAGGGTTGCGCGGCAGCCGCACGGCTCCGTATATTTGCAGCCCCTACGGCAATCGGCCGGTGGGAAATAGCAATGCCCAGGCCGATTTAGCTCAGCTGGTAGAGCAGCTCATTCGTAATGAGCAGGTCGTTGGTTCGAGTCCAATAATCGGCTCCACTAGGAGCTCAAAAGCCCCGCAAGCCCCCTGGCGCTTGCGGGGCTTTTGCATTATAGCGCGGGCTAGCCCAGCCAACTTCGGCCGGGCTAGCCCGTACACGCTCGTTGCCTATGTCTGCAAACTCTTCCTCTAAGCTCTCGCTCTACGGCGGCATTGCCGCCAACGTAGCCATCGCGGTCAGCAAATTTGCCGCCGCCTACATCACCGGCTCGTCGGCCATGCTCTCCGAGGGCATTCACTCGCTGGTTGATACCGGCAATGGCGGCCTCTTGCTTTACGGCATGAGCCGCAGCCAACGTCCGGCCGATGCCCAGCACCCGTTTGGCCACGGCAAAGAGCTGTATTTCTGGGCTTTAATTGTCGCCGTACTCATTTTTGCCATCGGCGGCGGTATGTCATTCTACGAAGGCATCAAGCACCTGGAGCACCCCGAGCCCTTGGAAGACGCCAAGTGGAACTACATCGTGCTAGGGGTATCTATCCTCTTTGAGGGCGCCGCGCTGTATTTGGCGCTGCGGGCGCTGCTGGAAAAGCAGGCGCCCGGCGTCAGCTTCTGGACTACCCTGCGCACGAGCCGCGACCCGGCCGTTTTTGCCTCGGTGCTGGAGAATGCGGCCGCCGTGGCGGGCCTGCTCATTGCGCTGCTAGGGGTCTATTTTGGTCATTTGTTGAACAACCCCCTCTTCGACGGGGGCGCGTCCATCATCATCGGCCTGCTGCTGATGGGCGTGGCCGTGTTGCTGGTGTCGCGCACCAAGGCGCTGCTGGTGGGCGAGGGCGTGAGCGCGGACACCCTGGCCGAGCTGCAAGCCATTGCCCGCCGCACCCCCGGCGTCACTACTGTGCGCCCGCCGCTGACCATGTACCTCGCCCCCGACGACGTGATGCTGGCCCTCGACGTGGACTTCGACGACCACCTTTCGGCTACGCAGGTGGAGGAAGCAGTGGTGGCTATGCAGGACAACATCCGCGCCGGCCACCCCGAGTATAAGCGCATCTTCATCGAGGCTAAGTCGCTGGCCGACCGCGTATAGCGCGCTCCCGGCTGCGCAGTCCCGATGCCACTTACATCCCCTATATTATGCAAAACAACTTGACTGACAACCCCTTCGCCTCTTTTTGGTGGGGTGGCTACGAGTGCACCGACCAGCTCAATGCCTTCGGGAACCGGGTTGATTTTCTGCCCCTCACGGGCCACCTGCCCCTGCTCGACGAAGACTATACCGACCTCGGCCAGTTTGATGTGCGCACCGTGCGCGAGGGCATCCGGTGGGCGATGATTGAGAAAACGCCCTACCAGTACGACTGGAGCACGGTGAAGCTGATGCTCGACGCGGGCGAGCGCCACGGTATTCAGCAAATCTGGGATTTGTGCCACTTCGGCTATCCCGACGACCTCACGCCGCTGCACCCCATGTTTGCTCGGCGCTTTGCCGCACTGTGCCGCGCCTTTGTCGATTTTTATCGCTCAGTGCGGCCTGAGGGCACGCTCATCGTCACGCCCATCAACGAAGTTAGCTTTATGTCGTGGCTAGGGGGTGATGTGCGCGGCACCTCGCCCTACTGCGTGGGCCAGGGCTGGGAAGTGAAGCTGGGGCTGATGCGCGCCTACATCGAAGGTAGCTGGGCGCTGCGCGAGGCCGACCCCGGCATCCGCTTTCTCAGCACCGAGCCGCTCATCAATATTGTGCCGCCGCCCAACCCCTGGGCTAGCCACGCGCGCGAAGCCAAGCAGATGCACGCGGCGCAATTTCAGGCCATCGACATCCTATCGGGTCGGATGTGCCCCGAGCTGGGCGGCCACGAAAGCCTGCTCGATATCATCGGCTTCAACTACTACTACGACAACCAGTGGCAGCTGCACCCGCACCGCCACCTGGGTTGGAATGACCCCGTGAAAGACCCGCGCTGGGTGCCTCTCCACCAGTTGCTGGCCCAGGCCCACAAGCGCTACAAGCGCCCCTTCGTGGTGACGGAAACCAGCCACCCGGGCGCAGACCGCCCGCTGTGGTGGCACATGATAGGCCACGAGTGCGCCCAGGCCCTGCAAATGGGCCTGCCGCTGCTAGGGGCCTGCATCTACCCCATGGTCGACCGCCCCGACTGGGACCACCTCAACAACTGGCACCGCTCGGGCCTCTGGGATGCCGAGCTGCGGCCCGACAGCCCACCCCGCCGCATTCTGCACGAGCCCAGCGCCGTGGCCCTGCGCGAAGCCCAGGCCGTGGTGCAGGCCGCCCAGGCCAGCGCGGCCCAGGCCAAGGCTAAGCCCAGAAGGCAGCGCGGCGGCCTGCTGGTTGGCTAGGCTGCCTGGCGCCCAGATTGCCCGCCCAAAAAGGCCCGGCTGCCCATTGGCAGCCGGGCCTTTTTGGCTCCTTTTCAGTATCTTGCGAGCTGTCCCTCACCTAGCGCCCTGCCCAATGGAAGCCCTCGCCCACTTGTACTCACCCATTGGGATGCTGGCCCTGCGCGGCTCCGACGCCGGGCTGCACGCCGTGCAGTTTCTCGACCACGAGGTGCCGCCGCCCACAGCCCTGGCCGATGTCGCTACCTGCCTGCAAGAGCCGGTACGCCAGCTAGCTGCTTACTTCAACAACGAGCTGCGCGAGTTTTCCCTGCGGTGCGCGCCGCTGGTGGGCACCGATTTTCAGCGGCAGGTGTGGGCGGCCCTGGCGGGCATCGGCCACGGCCGCACGGCCTCGTACCTCGACGTGGCTAAGCGGCTGAACAACCCCAGGTCGGTGCGCGCCGTGGGCGCGGCCAACGGCCAGAACCCGCTGGCCATTGTGTGGCCCTGCCACCGCGTTATCGGGGCTAGCGGCGCGCTCACCGGCTACGCGGGTGGCCTAGTGCGCAAGCAGTGGCTGCTGGCTTTCGAGCAACCTTCGCAGCAGAGCACACTCTTTAACTAAAGCCGCCTGCTTATTTTGCACGCCTGACATCTTCCTTTTCTCATGAAAAACCTTTCTATTCTGCTAGCCCTGCTTGCGGCCGGCCCGGCCGGCGCCCAGACGATGGCCAGCACCAAGCCGCTGCCCTACCCCAGCACGCACCGGGTCGATACCACCACCACCTACTTCGGCACCAAGGTGGCTGACCCCTACCGCTGGCTCGAAAACGACCAGGCTACCGACACCAAAGCCTGGGTGCAGGAAGAAAACAAGGTGACCCAGGACTACCTGACCAAGATTCCGTACCGCGAGGCCATCCGCCAGCGCCTCACCAAGCTCTGGAACTACGAGAAATACTCGGCCCCGACCAAGGAGGGCAAGTACACGTATTTCTCCAAGAATACCGGCCTGCAAAGCCAGTACGTGCTGTACCGCCAGCTTGGCACGGGCGCGCCGGAGGTGTTTCTCGACCCCAACACTTTTTCGAAGGACGGCACGACCTCGCTAGCCGGCATCAATTTTACGCAGGATGGGAGCCTGGCCGCCTACCAGATTTCGGAGGGTGGCTCGGATTGGCGCAAGGTGATTGTGCTGAAAACCAGTGATAAGTCTATCGTGGGCGATACGCTCAAGAACGTGAAGTTCTCGGGCCTGGCCTGGAAGGGCAACCAGGGCTTTTACTACAGCAGCTACGACAAGCCCACCGCCGGCAGCCAGCTGGCCGGTAAAACCCAGATTCACAAGCTCTACTACCACCAGCTGGGCACGCCCCAAAGCACCGACAAGCTCATTTTTGGCGGCGAAAAAGACCCCAATCGCTACGTGGGGGCTAGCGTGACGGAGGACGAGCGCTTTCTCATTATCTCGGCGGCCAACACGACCACTGGCAGCAAGGTGTATTTGCAGGATTTGAGCAAGCCCGGCAGCCCCATCGTGACCGTGGTGCCCGACGAGAAAAGCATCAACCAGGTGGTTGATAACGTGGGCAGTAAGCTCTACATCGAAACCAACTACCAAGCGCCTAATCATCGCCTCGTAGTAGTGGACGCCGCTGCGCCCACGCAGGCCAACTGGAAAAACCTCATTCCGGAAACCAAAAACGTGCTGAATATCAGCACTGTAGGCGGCCACATTTTTGCTACCTACCTCAAGGATGCGACCTCGCTGGTGGAGGAATACGACATGAGCGGCAAGAAGCTGCGCACCATCACGCTGCCGGGCGTGGGCTCGGCGGGTGGCTTCGGCGGCAAAAAGACTGATAAGGAGACGTACTACACCTTCACCTCGTACACCTACCCGCCCACCATTTTCAAGTACAACCTGGCTAGCGGCACCTCCTCGGTGTATAAAAAGGCGGGCGTGCAGTTTGACCCCAGCAAGTACGAGTCGAAGCAGGTGTTCTACAATTCTAAAGACGGCACGCGCGTGCCCATGATTATCACCTACAAAAAGGGGCTGGCCCTGACCGGCAAAAACCCCACGCTGCTCTACGCCTACGGGGGCTTCAACTCGAGCGTGACGCCGGGCTTCAGCACCAGCAACATCATCTTGCTGGAGCAGGGCGGCGTGTACGCCGTGGCCAACCTGCGCGGCGGCGGCGAGTACGGTGAGAAGTGGCACGAGGCCGGCACCAAGCTTAAAAAGCAGAACGTGTTCGACGACTTCATCGCTGCCGCTGAGTATTTGAAAACCAACAAGTACACCGACACCGACCACCTCGCCATTGCAGGCGCCTCCAACGGCGGCCTGCTGGTGGGCGCCACCATGACCCAGCGCCCCGACCTCTGCAAAGTGGCCTTCCCAGCGGTGGGCGTGATGGATATGCTGCGCTACAACCAGTTCACGGCCGGCGCCGGCTGGGCCTACGACTACGGCACGGCCCAGGACTCGCCCGAGATGTTCAACTACCTCTACAAGTACTCGCCCTACCACGCCCTGAAGCCCGCCAGCTACCCGGCCACTATGATTACCACCGCCGACCACGACGACCGCGTGGTGCCGGCCCACTCCTTCAAGTTTGCCTCGCGCCTGCAGGAAATGCAGCAGGGCCCGGCCCCGGTGCTCATCCGCATCGAAACCAAGGCCGGCCACGGCGCGGGCCGCAGCACTGCTCAGGTCATCGGCGAGCAGGTGGATAAGTGGGCGTTCATGTTCGAGAACATGGGCCTGACCTACAAGCCCGCCAGCTAGGCGGCTAGCCAAGGTTTTTTAAGCAAAAGCGGGATTCGGTCTATTTAATAGCTTGAATCCCGCTTTACTTTTGAGCATCGGGCTAGCCAGCGTGGGCGGGCCTTTTTCTGCATGCGAGTTTGCTTATGAAGCGCGGCCTGTTTTTACTTCTGCTCAGCAGCCTGAGCGGCGCCGGAGCCCACGCCCAGCAGGCGCCGGGCAAACCCGTTTTTCTGGACAAAAGCTTTGCGGTGACCACCTCGGAGGCCGGAGCAGCCTACCGCCGCGAAACCGAGTACACCAGCAAGCGCGGCGGCGTGGTGCACGATTATTACCTCACCGGCAAGCCCGCCCGTAGCACCGCCTACGCCAACGTGGCCCGGCAGGTGCAAGATGGCGCGGCCGAGCGCTGGGACGAGCAGGGCCAACTGCGCCTGCACCGCGAGTACACCGACGGCCAGCCCAGCGGCGAGTTGCGCACCTACTACGCCAACGGCCAGCTGCGGCGGCGCGAGCACTACGCCAAAGGCCAGCGCCTAGACGGCGAATGCTTCGGGCCGGATGGCGCGCCCCAGGCATTCACGCCCTACGAAACGCTGCCAGTGTATTCGGAGGGAGACGGTAGTCCGGGCGCCGTACAGGAGGTGGCGCGCCGCGATTTTCGCTACCCGGTCGAGGCGCTGCGCGCCGGCCTTACGGGCCAGGTAATAGCGGGTTTCACCGTCAATGAGTTGGGCGAGGTTACAAACATCCGCATTATCAAGCCCCTTTCGCCGGCCGTGGATGCAGAAGCCTTGCGCGCCATGCAGCGTATCCGCAGCTTCGCTAGCCCCGGCCGGCTCGATGGCGAGCTCACGAGCATGAACTTTACGGTGCCCTTCAACTTGGCCATTCATTAGGCTCCGCGGCCCCGCTACCGGGCTAGCCGCTTCAGCTCGTCGTACAGCTCATTATTAGTCCAAAACAGCTGCGTAACCATGCCCACGTGCTTTTTGCCGGGCAGCACCACGTACTTCGGCGCTGCCCCTAGCTGCACCAGCCGCCGCCGAAATTTCTCACTGCTTTCCTTGATACTAGGGTAGGTTTCGCCGCCGATGTAGAAACTCATGGGCGGCGCGCCGGCGCGCACGTGGTAGAGCGCCGAGGCCTGCCGCCACACCGCCGGGTCTTTGCTGAAGGGCACGAGGTATTTGGCATCGCCATCATACTCCATTTTAGTGAGGTAGTCGAGCATATCGAGGCCGGCCGGGTCGTCGAGCAGCACGGCGTGGGCGGCGCCTGCGGGCAGGCCGTGGCGCGCCAGCAGCGTGTCGGAGCCAGTGGCCAGCAGCGCGGCCAGCCCCCCGCCCGCCGAGTGGCCCATGAGCACGAGGTGGCCGGGGTCGCCGCCGTACTCGGCCACGTGCGCTACCGTCCAGGCCAGGGCGCGGGCGCAGTCGTCGGCCTGCTGCGGCACCAGTACCTGCGGCGCCAGCCGGTAGCTGATGACCACGCCTACGAAGCCGTTTTTGGCCAGCCGCCGGCCGATAGCCTTGTACAAAATATCGTCTTTGCTGCCGCTGTCCCAGCTGCCGCCGTGGATGAAAAGCACCACCGGGCGCGGGGCGGCAGTTTTGGCGCGGGGCTGGTAAATGTCGAGCCGGTGGCGCTCGCTGCTAAAGTCGGGGGCTGAAGCCGCCACGTAGGGCACGTCGGCCACGCGGCGGCTGGCCTGGGCCACGGCCCACTCGTTGGCCAGCAGCACGGCGGCGGCAGCCAGCAGCAACCCGAGCGGCGGCAGGGCCAGCCAGCGAAGAATACGCATCATAATGAGGGGCTTACGCAGCCAAAATCAGATTCGGCCAGTGGTAGCGGGCTGCTAGGTAACGGCACGATACTGGGAGCTGTCGCGTTTTCTACGTAAATTACCATAATCCGGCCCGCTCTAAAGGGCTTATATCCTATGCAGCACTACACCGCCTCCCCGCAATCGTTTGTTACCACGGCCCGCACCCGCACCCACGAGCTGCAGCTCTGGACGCCCTGCTTCACGGCCGTAGCTGCCGGCACCAAGCCCTTCGACGTACGCGAAAACGACCCCGATTTTCAAGTCGGCGACGCGCTTCTTATTCGCGAATACGACCCCGATACCAGTAGTTACAGCGGCCGCACGCTGCTGCGCTGGGTGAGCTACGTGATGCCCGGCGGCGCCTTTGGCGTGGAAGACGGCTGGTGCGTGCTGGGCCTGGGCAACGTGGCCCCGCTGCCCGCCGGCATCACCGACACCCGCCTGTGGTAGGGATGGTGCAGTGAGGAGGTAATGGGGTGGTGAAGAGGCTAGTAGCCTTTCTGGCAACCCCCTGCTGCGCGGCCGTGATTAGGCCGGCAGCGCCAAATCACTTATCTTTCTTACTTCATTACTTACTACCCCATTACCTCTTCACCACCTACCACGTGCTTTTTCGGCTAACTCCCCGCGCGCGGCGCGGCGCGTTTCTTTTTCTGCTAGGGGCCGCGCTCGGCCTACCCGCCCACGCCCAAAAAGGCGGCAAGGGCAAAAATGCGGCACCAGTGGCCACCGGCCCGCAGCGCTTACAGCCACTGTATGGCGGCCTGAGCCCAGCCCAGGCGCAGCAGGCAGTGGGCGCGGCCGTGCTGGCCGATGTGGACCGCAGCTTTGCGTCGCGCCCCGAGGCTAGCCGGTTTTTCAGCACGAAAGGCTTTGAATATCTACAGGAAAATCAAGCCGATACGGCTACCGTTCGCTTCAACCTGGCCTGGTTGCTCGACCCCAAGAACCCTGAGCCCTACCGCGGCCTAGCCGTGCTGCTGAGCCGCCGCCCCGATGCTGCGCAGGAAGCCATTCAGGCGCTGGTGCTGCAAGGCCTGGCCGTGGCGCCCACCAACGCGCTGCTGCTCACCGATGCGGCCAACCTCACGCTAGCCCGCTACGAACAGAGCAAGAAGAAAAAAGACTTACAGCAGGCTAGCGACTACACCCAGCGCGCCCTCCTGGCCGATAGCACCAATGCCAATGCCTGGCAAGCCCAGGCGCGCATTCACTATGCCCAGGAGAACTACACCGAAGCCTGGAAAGATGTGCGTAAAGGCCAGAACCTCAGCCTCAGCAGCCTCGACTTTCAGTTCCTGAGCGAGCTGATGGCCAAGATGCCCGACCCGGAAGGCAAGTTTAAGTAAGGTGGGAAATGTAGGAATGTGAAAACTGGCTTAATCAGTCGATTCATCTCTCACCTTCGCTCATTTCTCACATTTCCACATTCTATATATTTTCCGCATTGTTAAAACAGGCTAGCGGCTACGCGGCGGATGGCTTCCGACTTGCCCATCGAGTAATAGTGCAGGCAAGGCACACCGTGGGCCATTAGCTCGCGGCTCTGGTTGAGGCACCACTCGATGCCGACTTCGCGGGCGGCGGCGTTGTCTTTAGCCTGATGAATGGCCTCGGCTAGGGCCTCGGGAATGCTGAGGTAAAAGGCCCGCGGCAGGCCACTGAGCTGATTTTTAGTAGTCAACGGCTTAAGCCCCGGAATGATGGGCACCGTGATGCCGGCCTCGCGACAGCGCTTTTCGAACTTAAAGAACTCCTCGTTGTCGAAGAACATCTGGGTCACGATGTAGTCGGCGCCGCGGTCGATTTTCTGCTTCAGAAAGCGGATATCGGAGCCGTGGTTGGGGGCCTCGAAGTGCTTTTCGGGGTAGCCGGCGGTGCCGATGCAGAAGTCGGTACACAGCACGGGCTCGGCGCCGGCGGGCTGGTACTGCTCGTCGTGGTCGTGGTAGCGGCCTTTGTTGAGCTCCGAAACCTGGCCGATGAGGTCGCAGGCGTAGCGGTGGCCATCGGGGTGGGGCTGGAAGTGGCCCTCACTCTTGATGGGGTCGCCGCGCAGTGCCAGCACGTTGTCGATGCCCAGGAAGTGCAAGTCAATCAGCGCGTTCTCGGTTTCTTCCTTGGCAAAGCCACCGCAGATAAGGTGCGGCACGGTATCCACATCGAAGCGGTTTTTGATGGCCGCGCAAATGCCCACCGTGCCCGGCCGCTTGCGCACGGCCTTGCGCTGCAAGAGCCCGCCCGGCCGCTCGCGCAGCACAAACTCCTCGCGGTGGTAGGTGACGTCGATAAACGGCGGCTTGAACTCCATCAGCGGCTCGATATTGGAGAACAGGCTGTGGATATTTTCGCCCTTGCGGGGCGGCAGCACCTCAAACGAGAAGAGCGTTTTGCCTTCGGCGCGGCGCAGGTGTTCGGTTACTTTCATATGGTCAGCCCCACCCCCGGCCCCACCCCTGTGGGGGAGGGAGCCAGATGATTACAGGCGCGTTTTCAAGATAAGTCTGGGGAGAGAGCCCCGTTTGGCGCCTCTCCCCCAGCAGGGGGTAGGGAGCCGGGGGTGGGGTTAGGCCGGGTCGTAATTCAGGTTAGGCATCAGCCAGCGCTCCAGCTCGGCTAGGGGCATGTGCTTGCGCTCGGCAATGTCGGCCACCTGGTCGCGGCCGATTTTACCCAAGCCGAAGTACCTGGCCGCCGGGTGCGCATAGTAGAGGCCGCTCACGGCGGCGGTGGGGTACATGGCCAGGTTTTCGGTGAGGATGATGCCGGTTTGCTTTTCAGCATCCAGCAAGCGGAAAAGCGTAATTTTCTCGGTGTGGTCGGGGCAGCCGGGGTAGCCGGGCGCCGGACGGATACCCCGGTACTCCTCCTTAATCAACTCCTCGCCGCTTAGGTTCTCATTGGGCGCGTAGCCCCAGAATTCCTCACGCACACGCTGGTGCAGGCGCTCGGCAAAGGCCTCGGCGAGGCGGTCGGCCAGCGCCTTTATCATGATGCTGGAGTAGTCGTCGTGGTCAGCCTCGTACTGCTCAATGAGCTTCTCGATGCCTAGCCCGGCCGTAACGGCGAAGCCGCCCACGTAGTCGGCGCGGCCGGTTTCTTTGGGTGCCACGTAGTCAGAAAAGGCCACGTTATGGACGCCAGGACCTTTTTCGCCCTGCTGGCGCAGGGTGAAGAACTCATCGCGGACCTGCTGGCGGGTGTCGTCGGCGTAGATTTCGATGGTGTCGTGGTCCTTGGTGTTGGCCGGCCAGAAGCCGAGCACGGCCCTAGCGGTGAGGCTCTTGTTCTCGATAACTTCGGCTAGCATCTTCTGCGCATCTTCGAAAAGCTTGCGGGCGGCCTCGCCCAGGTTGTCGTCTTCCAGAATGCGCGGGTAGCGGCCCCGTAGCTCCCAGGTGTGGAAGAAGGGCGTCCAGTCGATGTAGCGCGCCAGCTCATCGAGCGGATAGTTGTCGAGCACCTGCGTACCCAGGAAGCTGGGCTTGGTGATGGGCGCGGTTTCCCAATCGGCGTGGTAGCCGTTGGCGCGGGCGGCTTCGATGGGCAGGTAGCTTTTGTCGCGCTGGCGGCTAGCGTGGTCGGCGCGCAGGGCTTCGTACTCAGCGGCGATGGTAGCGGTATAGGTCGCCTTGCCCGAGCCAAGCAGGCTAGCGGCCACGCCTACCGAACGCGAGGCATCGTTGACATAAACCGCTGACCCACTGTAAGCAGGCGCGATTTTTACGGCCGTGTGCAAGCGCGAGGTGGTGGCCCCGCCGATGAGCAGCGGCACTTGCAGCTTGCGCTTTTCCATCTCGCGGGCCACGTACACCATCTCGTCGAGCGAGGGCGTGATGAGACCGCTGAGACCAATAATATCGGCCCCTTGCTTCTGGGCCTCATCGAGAATACGCTCCAGCGGCACCATTACGCCGAGGTCCACTATCTCGAAGTTGTTGCAAGCCAGCACCACACCCACGATATTCTTGCCGATGTCGTGCACATCGCCTTTCACGGTGGCTAGCAGAATTTTACCGGCTGTTTGGCGGGCCGCGCCAGCCTTTTCAGCTTCTAGATAGGGTTGGAGGTAGGCTACGGCTTTCTTCATGACCCTAGCCGACTTCACCACCTGCGGCAGGAACATTTTGCCGGCGCCGAAGAGGTCGCCGACCACGTTCATGCCGGCCATCAATGGGCCTTCAATCACGTCAAGCGGGCGGCCCACTTGCTGGCGAACTTCCTCGGTATCCTGGTCGATAAACTCGGTGATGCCACGCACGAGGGCGTGTTGCAGGCGCTCGGCCACGGGCAGGCTGCGCCAGGCGTCGGCTACTACCTCGACCTTGCCTTTTTGCTTCACCGTTTCGGCGAAGTCTACGAGGCGCTCGGTGGCGTCGGCGCGGCGGTTAAGCAACACGTCCTCACAGAGTTCAAGCAAGTCTTTGGGAATTTCATCGTACACGGCCAGCTGGCCGGCGTTCACGATGCCCATGTCGAGGCCAGCGCGAATGGCGTGGTAGAGGAAAGCCGCGTGCATGGCTTCGCGCACCACATCGTTGCCCCGGAAGGAAAACGAGATGTTGCTGACGCCGCCGCTGGTGCGGCAGCCGGGCAGGTGCTCCTTTATCCACTTTACGGCCGCGATGAAATCGAGCGCGTAGTTGCGGTGTTCCTCCAAGCCGGTGCCCACGGTGAGGATGTTGGGGTCGAAGATGATATCCTCGGCCGGAAAGCCAACTTCCTTTACCAGAATATCATACGAGCGCTGGCAGATGGCAATGCGGCGTTCGTAGCTGTCGGCCTGGCCGTCTTCGTCGAAGGCCATCACCACCACGGCGGCACCGTACTGGCGCACCAACCGGGCGTGGCAGCGGAAGGCATCTTCGCCTTCTTTCAGCGAAATCGAGTTGACGATGCTCTTACCCTGCACGCATTTCAGGCCCGCTTCCAGCACCGTCCACTTCGACGAGTCTATCATTATCGGGAGCCTAGCGATGTCGGGCTCCGAGGCGATGAGGTGCAGGAAGGTCGTCATCACGGCCTCCGAGTCGAGCATGCCCTCGTCCATGTTGATGTCGAGGACCTGCGCGCCGTTTTCGGCCTGGGCGCGGGCTACGGCCAGCGCCGCCTCGTAGTCGCCGGAGCGGATGAGGCGGGCGAAGGCCCGCGAGCCCGTGACATTGCAGCGCTCGCCAATGTTGACGAACAGGCTTTCGGGCGTGATGTTAAACGGCTCCAGGCCAGCGAGATGCGTGGTACCCTTGGCTAGCTTTTGGCCCCCGCCGCCGAGGGCTAGCGACGACACCGAAGCCGCCTCATCATCCACCAGCGCGTCGCGCTGGGCGGCGGGGGCGTCGGGGTGCAGTTGGGCAGCGTGCACTTCGCGCGGGCTGTAGCTGTCGGCTAGCTTCTTGAGCTCAGCAATGTGCTGGGGCGTGGTGCCGCAGCAGCCGCCCACCACGTTGAGCAAACCTTCCTTGAGGTAGTCCTCCACCAGCGCGGCAAATTCCTGGGCGCTCTCGTCGTAGCCGCCGAAGGCGTTGGGCAGGCCGGCGTTGGGATAGGCCGACACGGGCACGTCGGCTAGCCTAGCCAGCTCGCGCACGTAGGTGCGCAGCTGGTCGGCGCCGAGGGCGCAGTTGAGGCCCACACTCAGCAAAGGCAAGTGCTTGATGCTGTGCCAGAAGGCTTCTACCGTTTGCCCGCTCAGGGTGCGGCCCGAGGCGTCGGTGATGGTACCCGAAATCATGACGGGCACCACGCGGCCGCCTTCGTTGAAAAACTGCTGCACCGCGAAAAGCGCGGCCTTGGCATTGAGGGTATCGAAGATGGTTTCGATGAGCAACGCATCCACGCCGCCGTCCACCAGGCCGCGGGTCTGCTCGAGGTAGGCGGTGGCTAGCTCATCGAAGGTGACAGCGCGGAAGCCGGGGCGGTTGACGTCGGGCGAAAGCGAGGCCGTGCGGTTGGTGGGGCCGATGGCACCGGCCACGAAGCGCGGCTGCGCCGGGTTTTGGGCCGTGAATTCATCGGCCACTT
>CAYLNN010000065.1:0-16100 GCA_964385095.1 uncultured Hymenobacter sp. | reverse complement strand
CGTCGCTCAGAATGCGCGATAATTCCGGAAACTCCACGTCGTAGCACACCAGGATACCGATTTTGCCAAAATCGGTGTCGAAACACTTGATTTTGTCGCCGCCGCGCATGCCCCAGTAGCTCGCCTCATCGGGCGTTACGTGCAGCTTGTACTGCTCGTCCACGGTGCCGTCGCGGCGGCACAAGTAGCTCACGTTGTAGAGCTTACCATCTTCGTAAACCGGCATCGAGCCGGCAATTACGTTGATGTTGTAGCTCACGGCCAGCTCCATCATGCGCACCTTAATGGGCTCGGTGAAGGCCGCCATGCCCCGAATGGCCGCCGAGGCCGCCGTCTCGTTGGTCAGGGCCATCATGGGAGCGTTAAAAAACTCCGGGAACAGCACGCAGTCAGCCTTGTAGCCGCTCACGGTGTCCACAAAAAACTCAATTTGCTGGAAAAAGTCTTCCAGACTCTTAGTGGCGCGCATCTGCCACTGCACGATGCCAATGCGCACGTTCGACTTCGGGTTGCCGATGAGCTTGTCGAATTCTTCATCATAGTACACGTTAATCCACTCCAGCAGCGTGGCGTAAGCCTTTGATTCAGAGTCGTATGGCAGGTAGCCGCGAATGATTTTACGTACGTAAAACTCGTTCGAGAGCTGAAACGTGAGAATGGGGTCCACGAGCTCCTTGTTGCGCACCATTTCCACGTACTTGGCGGGCGTCATCTCGTTGGCGTATGCCGCGTAGCCGGGAATGCGGCCGCCGGCCACCATGGCGCGCAGGTTCAGGTTTTCGCACAGCTCCTTGCGGGCGTCGTAGAGGCGGCGGCCCAGGCGCAGGCTGCGGTACTCGGGGTCTACAAATACATCGACGCCGTAGAGCGTGTCGCCCTCCGCGTCGTGGGTGTCAAACTTGCCGTTGCCGGTGATTTTGGCATAGGTGTGCTTGTCGCCAAACTTGCTGTAATCCACGATGATAGCTAGCGCAGCCGCCACCACGTCGCCGTTGTCCTCGATGCAAATCTGACCTTCGGGAAATTTCTTCAGCAGCGCGTTGTACTCATCCTGCGACCAGGCGCCCTCCATGTTGGAATACACCTTTTCCATAATGGCGTGAATGACCTTGAAATCGTTGCGGCGCAGCTGGCGCAGCACCAGCTTGTGGGCCGGCACAGCGGTGGGCGTCAGGCGCTCATCGAGGGCCGTGAGGGCGGGGCCTAGCTTACCGTTTTTTTTGTGGTGGTGCGCGCCGCCGGGGGCGGCCTTGCCGTTGGAAGAAGTAGCCATAGGAAGTAAAAAAGGCGAACTAAAGAAAGGGGGCAGCCGTCAAAATTACCCCCGAAAAAACCCGCCGGCGGCTAGCCAGCGGGGTCTATAACGCCTAAACGCCCGGATAGGTGCGCTTGTTTACTGCCGCACTATCCGGCGCGTGGCCGTGCCGTGGGCAGTTTGCACCGTTAGCAGCAGTACTCCGCGAAAGGCGCCGAAGGTATCGGCGCTCAGCAGCAGCACCCCGGCGGGGCTAGCCGGGTAGGCTTTACTAAATAGCTGCCGGCCAAGTAAATCGGTGCCCGATACGGTGAGGGGCCCACTGCTTGCGGGCACCACTAGCCGCAGCCCCGCGCCCACGGCCGAGGGGTTGGGGTAGGCGCTGAGTCCGGCGGCGGTGGCCGCGTCGCGGGCGGCTAGCCCCACAAAGCGCCGAAAGGTGTCGCGGTATTCTACGCTGGCAATCACCTCGGCGCCGCCCACGGCGGTAGTCGTGATGAGCAGCACCGGCACGTGCACGCCCTTGGCCAGCCACTTGTACTCGCGCACCACGGGCAGCGTAAGGCCCTGGCCCGGCGCACCACCCACGGCCAGGCTGTCGTGGTCGGCTAGGGTCGTAACGACCCGCAGGGTCTGAAACGTACCGAAGGGCGTCGTGAGCGTGCCCCAGGCATCGGGCTGGTTGGTGCGCTGGCGCTTCTGGCTGAAGTAGCCGCTGCTGGCCAGGGCTACTGGGGTGGTGAGCAGCGAGTTGCTGACCTCGGCCACGCTGCCGTAGCTAACGGGGAAGCGATAAATAACGTCTTGCTGGGCCCGGCTGGCGTAGGTCACGGGCACGGCCGTGCCGCTAAAGGTGCCACCGTAGCCCACCAATCGGTAGTCGGCGTTTGACACGGCCGAAAACTCCAGCGGGTCGGTAACGGGGAGCATGCCCGCCGCCGGCAGGCCCTGCGGCGCCACGAGCGTGGCCCGGGTATCGGGCCCAAAAAAAGCATTATTAAACGTGAGCTGTAGCAGGGTACCCGCGGCACTGCTCACGTTGTTGTAGCGCACCACGCGCTGCGCCGTGGCCACCAGGCCAGCGTAGTTCCAGGTCTGGTTGGCGCCGTTGCGGCTCAGGGGCGGCGCGTTGGCGGGGAGCACCGTGCTAGCCCGGCTCAGGCGCAGCGAGTCGCCTACCACCGGCATGTCGGCCGCCGTGATGCTAGGGGCAGTTTGGGCCAGCGTGGGGCTAGCCAGCAGCGTGAGGGGCAACAGTAGCGAGTAGGGGCGCATAGCAAGGGTAGCTTTCGGTTGAAAATCAGCCTAAAGCTACCCCTGCCCGATGCTTTCTGCCCCTCGGCCGGGCGGGCTACACGCCCGTCATCTCGGGTACCTGCTCGTCGGGCACGGGCACCACCAGGCGGCCGGCGGTGGCGGCCCTAATCTGAGCCACGCTCACGCCGGGGGCGCGCTCACGTAGCACAAAGCCGTCGGGCGTCACGTCGAGCACGGCCAGCTCGGTCACAATCTTCTTCACGCAGTGCAAGCCGGTGATGGGTAAGGTGCAGTCGGTAAGCAGCTTCGAGCGCCCGGCCTTATCCACGTGCTGCATGGCCACAATGATGTTCTTGGCCGAGGCCACCAAGTCCATAGCGCCGCCCATGCCCTTCACCATCTTGCCCGGAATTTTCCAGTTGGCAATGTCGCCGCGCTCGCTCACCTCCATCGCACCCAGGATGGTGAGGTCCACGTGCTCGCCGCGAATCATGCCAAACGAGTCGGCGGAGGAAAAAATACTGGAGCCCGGCAGCGTCGTCACGGTCTGCTTGCCGGCGTTGATGAGGTCGGGGTCAACCTCGCTTTCCGTCGGAAACGGCCCCATGCCGAGCAGGCCGTTTTCAGATTGCAGTTCCACGCTGATACCCGGCGGAATATAATTAGCTACTAGCGTAGGAATGCCGATGCCAAGATTTACGTAGGAATTATCCTGTACTTCCTGGCCGATGCGCTTGGCGATGCCGTGTTTGTCTAACATGGTAATTAACTTAAAAAATGAAGGATTAAAAATTAAAAGCAGAGGTAAAAAGCGCCACCGCCCCGCCTTGCCGAGCAAGGGTAGACGGCCGGCTTTTAATTTTTAATTCTCAATTTTTACTTGCTACCGTGCGCTGCTCAATGCGCTTCTCGTACTGCGCGCCCTGAAAAATGCGCTGCACGAAGATGCCCGGCGTATGAATCTGGTTGGGGTCGAGTTCGCCGGCGGGCACTAATTCTTCCACCTCGGCCACCGTTATCTTGCCGGCCGTGGCCATCATGGGGTTGAAATTGCGGGCCGTGCCTTTGTAGATGAGGTTGCCGGCAGTGTCGCCTTTCCAGGCTTTTACCAGGGCAAAATCGGCGTGCAGGGCCGTTTCGAGCAGGTACATTTTGCCGTTGAACTCGCGGCTTTCCTTGCCTTCGCCCACCTCGGTGCCGTAGCCGGCCGGGGTGTAAAAAGCCGGAATGCCGGCCCCGCCGGCCCGGCAGCGCTCGGCTAGGGTGCCCTGCGGAATGAGCTCCACCTCCAGCTCGCCGGCCAGCAGCTGGCGCTCAAACTCGGCGTTTTCGCCCACGTAGCTCGAAATCATCTTGCGCACCTGCCGCGTTTGCAGCAGCAGGCCAATGCCGAAATCATCGACGCCCGCGTTGTTGGAGATGCAGGTCAGGTTTTTAGCGCCGAGGCGCAGAATTTCCTGAATCGCGTTTTCGGGGATGCCGCACAGGCCGAAGCCGCCGAGCATCAGGGTCATGCCGTCGGTGAGGCCCGCGAGGGCAGCCCGGGCGTCGGCCACAGTTTTGGTTATCATGCAAGCAAGGATTTCGCGGGCGAAACCGGTGAGTGGGAAAGCCCGCAAGATAGGCTAGCCACCGAAACCAGCCGCTCGCTACTGAGCCACTGCCGCGGGCGGCGCGTAGTCGAGGGGCAGAAACTCGCCCATCTTTTCGAAGCCCCAGTAGGAGTCGGTGAACACGGCCAGCGAGTTTACCAACTGGCCGTTGGGCTCGATTTCGGCCTCGGGCGCCAGCAGCACCAGGCGCGACACCTGTCGGTCGTCGGCCTGCACTGGCGAGCCGGGTGGCCGGGCCAGCAGCTTGAAATTGGGGTCGGGGCCTTCTTTAAGGTACGTCACCTGCAAATAATCGCCGAACGCCAGAAACACCCGCTGCTTGTCGGCCGACTGGCGGCGCAGGCTGTCGATGGGCGCGGGGCGCAGGTACAGCACGGCCATGCCGCGGGGCTCCTCGGCCCACTGCGGCAGGGGCGCTTCTTCGGCCGTGAACTCGGAGAGGCGGCGGCGCTGGCGGCGCAGCAGGGCGTGCAGGCTGTCGCGGTTGGCCACCGCGTGGCGTGGCACTAGGCGCAGCCTCTGCGCCCGAAAACCCTCGGCTACCACCCGGTTGTCGTACACACTCCGCAAAAAGTGGGCTAGCGAGCCGTGGTAGGCGGCCAGGCGGTTGGCGGCCCAGCGCTGCTGCTGCGCTTTGGTGCGGGGTGTCATCTCCTCAAAAACCGGCTGGCCATAAAAGGTGACTACCTGCTGGGCAAAGCTGGAGCTGAACCGCAGGCCGTGGTAGTTGAGGCGGTAGCCGAGCGCGTTGTTCTCAATCGCGATGTATTTCAGGGCCGAGGCCGTGAGCTTATCCGTCTGCGCATCATAATCGACCAGAATATCCTGCGGATTGAGGATGCGGCACTGGGCAGAGAACGTGGTGCGGCCAATAAACAAGTCCTTGAACTTCTGGTAGTCGCTGGCCCGGTTGGGGCGCGGGCGCACCACTACTTCGCCAAGCTGGGTCGCCGGCGCCAGGCGCAGCACTACCTGCCGGGGGGCTCCCCCAACTACCACGCTTTGCTTAGCCAGGCGGTAGCCCACGTAGGAAGCCACCAGGCTGTAGCTGCCCGCCGGCACGTGCGGCAGCTCAAACGTGCCCTGCTCGGTAGTAGTGGTCCCGATGGTGGTATTGGCCAGAAAGACACTGGCGAAGGCCAGCGGCTGGTGCGTGGCCGAATCTTGCACCACGCCCAGCAGGCGGCCCTGCGCTAGCGCTAGCCCCGGCAATAGAAGGAATAGGACCAGTAAAAAGCGGGGCATAGCAGTGCGGGCTAAGGTAAGAAAGTTGCCCGCGCTAAGCTAGCGCGCAGAAGATGGGTAGCTGCTACCGGGCGGTCGCCGCGGGCGGTGCGTAGTCGAGGGGCAGAAACTCGCCCATTTTCTCGAAGCCCCAGTACTGGTCGGTGAACACGGCCAAGGGGTTGGCCAGCTGGCCGGTGGGCTCGATTTCCACCTCGCGCTGCATTAGTACCAATTGAGATACCTGGTGGTCCTGGGGCAGGGCCGGTGCGGGTCCGCGCGCGTAGCGCGAGGGCTGGGGGTGGTAGTTGGCATCGGGGCCTTCCAGCAGGTACGTCACTTGCAGGCGGTCGTGAAAACGCAGGAACACCCGCCGGCCGCCGGGCGCCACGCGGCGCAGGCTGTCCACGTGCAGCGGCACGGTGTAGAGCAGCATAAAGCTGGGCGGCACACTGGCCCAGCGCCCTACCGAATCCTGCTCGGCGGGCGAGAAGGCCCGGCGCTGCTGCACCAGCGCCCGCCGCAGGCTGTCGGCGCGGGCAAAGCGCGGGTTGGGCACAATGCGCAGGCGCCGCGCCACGAAGCCCTGGGCCGTGAGCTGGCTATCGCGCAGACTACGAAAAAAATGGGCGGGCGAGCCCAGGTAGGCCCGTTCGCGGTTGGCCAGCCACTGGCGGCGCTGGCGCTCCGAGCGGGGCGTCATCTCCTCAAAAACCGGCTGGCCGTAGAACGTGACCACCTGCTGGGCAAAGTTGCAGTTGAAGTGCAGGCCATAGTATTTCACGCGGTACCCTAGGGCCTGGTTATCAACCTGCACAAACTTAATGGCCCTGGCCGTGAGCTCGTTGGCTTCGGCGTCAAAGTCCACCAGCACGTCGTCGGGATTGCGGATACGACACTGGCGCGAAAACGTGCTACGGCCCAAAAACAGCTCGGTGAATTTTTGGTAGTCGCTGGCGCGGTTGGGGTTGGGGCGCACCACCACTTCGCCGAGCTGGTTGGCCGTGGGGGCTAGCCGCAGCGTCAGCTGCTGCGGCGCCTCGGTTACCTTGATAGTTTGGCGGGCTAGCCGGTAGCCCACGTAGGAGCCCACCACATCGTAGGTGCCAGGCGGCACTTTCGGAAACTCAAACGTGCCCTGCTCGGTGGTTGTAGCGCCCAGCGTGGTATTGGCCAGAAACACGCTGGCGAAGGCTAGCGGCTGGTGCGTCACCGAATCTTGCACCACGCCACTCAGGCGGCCCTGGCCCAGGGCCAACCCCGGCAGCAGCAGCAGAAAAAAAGCCAGTACCGTGCGCATAAGAGGCGTTTACCCAAGAGGCCAGGCAAAAGTTGTGCGCGGGCCGCGCCCGGCTAGCCTACTTGGCGGGTGCCGAAGCGGGCGCGGGCGGCTGGTAATCGAGGGGCAGAAACTCGCCCATTTTCTCGAAGCCCCAGTACTCGCCGGTCGATACGTCGGCCGGGTTGCGCAGGGCGCCGTTGGGCCGAATTTCGGCTTCCTTGGCTTGCAGGCGCAGGCGCGATACCTCGCGCTTGGTGGGGTAGGGCTGCTTGCGCGGCTCGGGGCCCAGCGTGGCCATTGGGGTGGTGTAATTGGCATCGGGGGCCTCTCCGAAGTAGGCCACTTGCAGCTCACCCGTGAAGCGCAAAAACACTCGGCCATCGGTGCCCACGCGGCGCAGGCTGTCGAGCGGCCGGGCGGCGGGGTAGAGCGTGGCAAAGGCGGGGTCAATTTTGTTTAATACTTCCACCGAGTCCTGCTCGGCATCGGTGAGCGAGCCGGCCGGGCGGCGCGTGAGCGGCTCCAGCCGCGCAAAGCGCGGGTTGGATTTGATGCGCACCTGCTGGGCCAAAAAGCCATTGCCCCGCAGCTGGCCCGCGTATACGCTGCGCAAAAAGTGCGGAAACGAGCCCAAGTAGGCCGTGGCGCGGTTGGCGTCCCACTGCCGCTGCTGAGCCGCGTCGCGGGGCTTCATTTCCTCAAAAACCGGCTGGCCGCTGAAGGCGATAAAATCGGTTTCGGGGTTGTAGGTGAAGAACATGCCGAAATACTTGAGGCGGTAGCCCAGCGCTTCGTTCTCAACTTGCACAAAGTTTTTGGCCGCCGCCGTCAGCTCCCTGGTCGAGTCGTTGGTATAGACCACAATGTCCTTCGGGTTGGTGATGTGGCACTGCTGCGAAAACGTGCTCTCGCCCAGGAAAAAGTCGCTGAATTTCTTGAAATCCTCGGCCCGGTGCGGGTTGGCTTCCACCACCACTTCGCCCAGCTGCGGCCCGGAGGAGGCTAGCAGCAGCGTTACCTGTTGCGGCGCGGCGCCCTTGCCCACCGTAATGGCTTGCTTGCTAAGCTTGTAGCCCACGTAGGAGCCCACCACGTCGTACGAGCCGGCGGGCACCTTCGGAAACTCAAACCGCCCCTGCTCATCGGTCGTCGCCCCGAGCGTAGTATTAGCCAGAAACACGCTGGAAAAAGCCAGCGCCTGGTGCGTGGCCGAGTCCTGCACCACGCCACTGAGGCGGCCCTGGCCCAGGGCTAGCCCCGGCAGCAGAAAAAGAAGGAAAGCAAGCGTTTTGTGCATAGTAGCCAGAAATTAGAGGGGTCGCCCGCCACCCGGCCGGCGGCCGGCGAAGCCAAGGCAATAGTCGGGCCGGGCGGCGAGGCCTAGCGGCCGAGTACCGCCCGCGTAGCCTGCGCATCGCGCGCCAGCTGGGCCGTGAGGGCTGCCAGGCCGTCGTATTTCTCTTCGCCCCGCAGCCAAGCAACGAACTCCAGCGTTAGTAATTGCCCATACAAATCGCCGCTGAAGTCAAGCAGGTTAACCTCAATGGTTTGCGCTAGCCCCGCGCCAATCGTGGGCCGCACCCCAATGCTGAGCATGCCGGGGTGCCGGGTGCCCGCCGCCGTGGTGCACCATACCGCATAAATGCCTTGGGCGGGCACCAGCTTCAGTTTTTCGGGCACGTCGAGGTTGGCGGTGGGGTAGCCGATGGTGCGGCCCAGCTGCTGGCCCGTCACCACGAAGCCCGTTACGGGGTAGTCGTAGCCCAGGTAAGCAGTAGCGGTGGCCACGTCGCCGGCCCGCAGCGCCCGCCGGATGCGCGTGCTGCTCACGCCCACGGCGTCCACATCCTGGCGCGGAATTTCCTCCACCGTGAAACCGTAGCGCGCTGCGTGCTGACTCAGGTAGTCGAAGCCGCCCTCCCGGTTTTTACCAAAGCGGTGGTCGTAGCCGATAACCAAGTGCTTGGTACCCACCGTCTTCAAGAGCAATTCCTGGATGTACTGCTCCGAAGTCCACTCCGCAAACTCGCGGGTGAAGGGCATCACCAGCAGGTAATCCACGCCGTGCTCGGCTAGCCGCGCCGCGCGCTCGTCCAGGGTATTAAGCAGCTGTAGCTCCAGCAGCTCGGGGTGGGAGGGCGGTGGCCCCAGCACCAGGCGCGGGTGGGGCCAGTAGGTAATCACCACGGCCGGGCCGCCCACCGCGTCGGCCACCTGCCGCAGCCGCGCCAGGATGCGCTGGTGGCCCAGGTGCACGCCATCGAAGGTGCCGCTCGTTACCACGGCGTTGGCTAGGGCCGGGAAGTCGGCGGGGTCAGTAATAACAACCATAGACCGCAGATTTAACGGATTTAACGGATTGCGCGGATACGCTTGCTGCGCAAGCTGGCTAGGCTAGCTGGGCTCGGGGGTGGGGGGGGCCGACTGCGCCGGCTCGGCCGGGTGGGCTTGCTGGGCGGCGTAGTAGTCGAGGCCCACGCGGGCTACTTTGATGCGCTCGCGGCGCGGGCGGTCGGTGGGGCGCGGCGCGGCTGCGGTGCCTTCGGCGGCCGCTGTTGCGGGGCGCTCGGGGCGGGGCGGGCGCAGGGCCTGCACTTCAGCTACGGTCCAGGCATCGGCCAGGCGGTGCTCGCCAATGCGGGTGCGCACCAGACGCGTGAGGTGGGCGCCGGTGCCCAGCGTCGCGCCCAGGTCGCGGGCAAGGCTGCGGATGTACGTACCCTTCGAGCACACCACCCGAAAATCAATATCGGGCAGCGCGATGCGCGTGATTTCGAAGACTTTAATGTCTACGGTTTTTGACTTGATAACCGCTTCCTCGCCCTTACGCGCCAGCTCGTAGGCGCGCTGACCATCTATTTTCACCGCGGAGAACAGCGGCGGGGTTTGCTCGATTTTACCTAGAAACGTAGCCGCGGCGGCCCGAATTTCTTCGGCCGTGAGGTGGGCGTAGGGCTGCTCGGCATCCACAGGCGTTTCGAGGTCGAAGCTCGGCGTGGTCTGCCCTAGCCGGAAGGTGCCCTCATACTCTTTTTCCTGGGCCTGAATCTGGTCGATGTCCTTGGTCTTCTTGCCAGTGCACAAGATGAGCAGGCCCGTGGCTAGGGGGTCGAGGGTACCGGCATGGCCGATTTTGCGCGGGCGTAGCGTGTTTTTCACCTTGCGCACCACGTCAAACGAGGTCCAGGTCAGCGGTTTATCGAGCAGCAAAACTTCGCCTTTTTCAAAGTCGAAGTCTGCCAGATGTTTCTTCTCACTCATACCAATTCCAAATTCAAGCCCAGCCCGAGCATTAGCAACAGCAGCGCGCCCACAATGATGCGGTAAATGCCGAACGCCCGGAACCCGTATTTGGCCACGAAGCCCACAAACAGCCGAATGGCCAGCAGCGCCACCACAAAGGCTACCACATTGCCAATTACCAGCAGCTTTAGTTCCTCGCCCGAAAACAAGTGCCCCAGGTCAATGCCTTGGGTATGAGCTTCTTTGTAATAATCGTAAATGTCTTTCACGGCTGCCGCCGCCATTGTGGGCATGGCCAGGAAGAAGGCAAACTCGGCCGCCGCCCGGCGCGTGAGCTTCTGGGTGAGGCCACCAATGATGGTGGCCGCCGACCGGCTCACGCCCGGCACCACCGCAATGCACTGAAAGAGGCCGATGATAAAAGCCTCTCGCCAATTTGGGTTCGTAACCGGGTGGCCGCCTTCCTTGGGGTCTTCCTGCGGAAACCACTTGTCCACGAACAGCAGCACAATGCCGCCCAGCAGCAGCATCACGGCCACCGTCTGCACCGATTCGAGCAGGGCGTCGATGTGCTTTTTGAGGGCTAGCCCCACCACCACAATGGGTAGGAAAGCTACCAGCAGTTTCAGGTAAAAATCGAAGCTCTGAAAAAAGCGTTTCCAGTACACGACCAGCACCGAGAGGATGGCGCCAAGCTGAATCACCACCAGAAAAAGCTTCACAAAAGGCGTGGCTGCAATGCCCAGCAGCTTGGAGGCGATAATCATGTGGCCGGTGCTGGATACGGGCAGAAATTCGGTGATTCCTTCCACGATGGCCAGCAAAAAGGCCTGCCAGTAAGTCATTTAGTCGGTGTTATGGTAGCGATAGAGTATAGACAAAGCTATTTGTCATGCTGAGCTTGCCGCAGCATCCTGGTCGCGTTGCTAGGGGTACTAACTCTAACGATACGACCAGGATGCTGCGGCAAGCTCAGCATGACGAACGGGGCTTTGCGGTAAATTTAGCCGGGGCGCTTGTAGGCGGGCTTGGTTGGGCGGGGTGGCGCCGGGGCCACGGGTGCGGCAGCCGGGGCGCTGGCTACCGGCTGGGTCAGGGGCTGGGCTGCCTCGGCCAGGGGCGTGGGGGCGGGGGCCACCGGTACTTCTTCGCCAGGGTTGCTGCGCACCAGAATGGCCGCAAACTCAATTACGAAGCCCACAAACAGCAAAATCGGCCCTAGCGTGAGGCCCAGGAACCCTTCGCCATAGTCGGCGCCGTCGAGCATCATCGTGATGAAGCCCGCGGCCAACACGGCCAGGCCGAGCCACATCAGGCGGAAGTTGCGGGGGCCGAAGGCGAAGCGCGGGGCCGGAGTAGTTGGTTGCATAAGCGTTGGTAGCTAGTAGCTGTCAGTTGGTAGTTGCTAGTTGTCTGTGGCTAACAACTGACAATTACCAACTGATAACAAAATCAATAAAGCTCGTCGAGCGATACGTTCAAGTATTTATTCACGGCCCAATAAGAGCTGAGGAAGCCGATGGCCGTGCCCAGCCCCACCACGCCCAGCAGCAGCAGGCCAATGAGATGGTCATCGCGCAGCAGGCGCAGCTGCGCAATTTCGAGGTAGGCATATTGCAATAGCATCAGCAGCAGCAGCGCGGCTAAAAAGCCGCTGGCTAGCCCCTGCCAAGTGGCCCGCCTAATAAACGGCTGCCGGATAAAGAACCGCGTAGCCCCCACGAGTTGCATGGACCGGATAAGCAGCCGCTGCGAAAACATGGCCAGCTTAATGGTATTGTTGATTAGAATCACCACCACTAGCACCAGCACTGCCGCGAAGCCTACCAGCAGCAAGCTCACCCTAGCCAGGTTCTGGTTGATGCTGGTAAACAGGCTCTTGGGGTACTGTACCTCAAACACGCCGCGCTGTTGGCTCAGGGTGCGGCCCAGCAGGCGCAGGTGCGCGGTGTCGGTGTGCTCGGGCTTGATTTTGAGGGCGTAGGCGTCGCGCAGTGGGTTGTCGTCCAAAAAGTTATGAAAATCCTCGCCGGTAGTTTCGAGGAGCTGGCGGGCGCCTTCCTCCTTGCTCACGAAGCGCACCTGCGGCCGCCCGCCCTGCTCGGCCACAAAAGGCTGATGCTCCAGGTCTTGCTGCAGGCGCAGCAGCTCAGTTTCGGGCAGGTTGCGCTCCAGGTACACCTGCACTTCCAGGTTTTCGCGCACCTGTTCGCTCAGCTTGTGGGCATGCAGCAGCAGCAAGCCAAACAACCCAATAACGGTAAGCGCCAGCGTGATGCTGAACACCACCAGCAGGGTAGGGTAAGAGCCGAGTTTCTTTTTGCGGGGCCGGGCCATAGGGCCACAAAGGTAACCGCAGATTTAACGGATTTAACGGATGGCGCGGATACGCCCGCTACGCGGGCTGGCTAGGCTAGTGCAAGAGCGGCTGCGCCGGCTTCTGGCCCTTGTCTCCTGGCCCTGGCATAGCTCTCCACTAATTTCTAATTCGCTTCTGTCCATAGGCCTACCAAGCTAGCCGAAGGCAGCCAAGGCGCTGGCCTAGCCAGCCCGCGCAGCGGGCGTATCCGCGCCATCCGTTAAATCTGCGGTCCGGGCATTAGAGGGTGGTGCGCTTGTCTTCCTCTACTGTCAATACCTCGCGGGCGCGCTGGGTGTCGCGCTGGCGGCGGCTAGGGCTTTCGCGGCCAAAAAGCTCGCTCAGGTTGTTGAATTCCTTGGTGTGCAGCAGCGAGATGCCGGCGCGCGGCTGGTTTACGGTGGTCACGATGTTGTCGCGCGGGGTGGTTTCGTAGCGCAGCTTGGCCCGGAATTTTCCATCCGAACGCAGGAAATATTCCAGGCTAAAATCGCCGATGAGCGAAGTCTGGGTGTAGGGCAAGCCGGTTTGGGGATTGATGTTGGCCGTGTTGGAGTTGCTAATGCCGCCCTCACGCGTGAGGCGCAGCCGGCCGCCCATAAACGAGTAGCTCAGGCGCACTTGCAGCGCCTGCAACTGGTCGGCGGTGAGGCCATTGATGTTAAAGTCAATCTCCAGGTTCTGGTCAATCTGCGAGGTGAGCAGGCCTAGCTGCGACGAGATAATCTGGCCCAGGCTGTTCTGCACCGCGTTGCCCTGCCCCGTGAGCGAGATGCCGCTAAAGCTATTGCTGTTGATGGGCGACAAAGTTCTGAACACCAACAAGCTAAATACCTGGCGATTCAATTCCTGCTCGTCGTTGCGCAGCAGCGCGATAAACGAGGCCAGCTCATTTTGCAGCGAGCTGGGAGCATCGTCGAACTCCAGGGCTAGCTTGATAGCCGGCAGCAGCAGCGGCCCGGTCAGGTTCATCACGGCCGTTACGGGTACTACCGCCGCGCTGGTACCCAAGCCGCTGTTAGTCAAGAATATAGGGGCTAGCGACGTGCGCTGGGTATAGGTGGCCGACACGTTCATCTGGCCGTCGAGCGGGTCGCCATTCCAGGTGATGATGCCGCCCGGCTGCACCACAAATTCCTTGTTAACAAGGCCTTGCAACGTGAAATTGTAGGCACCGCGCACAATCTCGACCTGCCCGTACATGTTAAACTCGCCCCGCGTGTCGATGGCTAGCCGCAGCTGCCCGGTGGCGGCGCCCCGGATTACGTCGCCCGTCGCCTCGTCCAGCAAAATCTCCAGGTATGCGTCGGGCGTCACCGTCAGGTTCATATTGAGCTGAATGCCCGATAAATCGACCTTGTCCTGCGCCGCGATAACGGCCGCCTGCCGCGCCTGCCGGCGACGCACCGAGTCGGACAGGTTGCGATTAACGAACTTGATGTAGCTGGCTTGCTCGGCTTTGGCCGCATTGTCGAGGGGCAGGGCTAGTCGGGTGCCGGCCTCCGAGGTGGCCGTTACGTTCACCACCAAATCATCGACGGGGCCGCGCACAGTGGCCGTGCCGCTGGCGTAGGCCGTGCCGAAATACATGTCATTGTCGCGCCGGGTGGTGCGCAGCACCTGAAACTTGCGGAAGCTGGCGCTCATGTCCAGCGTCATATTCTGAAAGCCCTGGTGGCGAATGAGGCCCGTAACGGTGCCCAGGTTATCCTGCGCATCGCGTAGCTGCACATTCTGAAACGCTATCGAGGTGGTAGTGAAGCTAATGCGGTCGGCAAACTTATAGGTAGTGCCCAGGTAGCCGAAGGTGAAGCGACCATCGGTGACATCGACTGCGCCCGCGATGGTGGGCGCGTTAAACATGCCCCCGAGCTGCAACTGGCCGCGCCCGGTGCCGCCCAGGTTTTGCAGCAGGCTGCCCAAAAACGGCTGCGCCAGCACAATGGGCGCGTCGTTGAGCTCGCCCACCAGGTTGAGCTGCTGGGTGGTGGAGCGCGGCGCCAGGTAGCCCGTCACCGTGAGCACGCGCTGCTGCTGGCGGGCCACGTCGAGGTTGAGGCGCAGCTGGCTGCTGGGGTTGTCCCAGTCGCCGCGGCCGGCCACCTGCCCGATGGGCGTGCCCTCGTACACGAGCGAATCGATGGCCAGGGTGCTGTTGATAGCCAGCTGGTTATACACGCCGCTTACGGCGGCCTGCATGTTCAGGCGCCCCCCTAGCCGCTGGCCGATTACGGAGGTGAGCGTGGCCAGGTCGAAGTTGGCAATATCGAGCTTGAGCGGCGGCTGGCGCGGGTCGGGCGAGATAAAGCCCTGCGCGCTCAGCCGCTCATCGTTGTGGCTGATAACGAAGTTTTGAATGTCAAATTCCTTGCCGCCGCCGCTGATGCGCACCGAGTTATCGGCCGCAATCACGTACTCCTGGTTCAGCAAATTCACGCTGCTGCGCCGAAAAACCACCTGCACTGCATTCGGCAAAAAGCTCAGCGCCCCGTTGATGTTGGCGCGGTTGGTGGTGCCGCTCTGGGCCAGCGAGGTCGAGAAATTGATGCGCTGCTGGTCCCACACGCCTTCCAGCACAAAGCGCTCGGTGCGGCCCAATGTGGGCACGAGCTGGCGCTCAGAGGTGAGGCTAGCCTGAGCCAGCACCTCGGGCTGGTAGGGCAGCTTGGAGGTGGTGAAGTCAAACTCGGTGGCCGTGGTGTGCACGGGCCCGTACCAAATGCTGTCGAACCGCCCGCCGAGCTGCAAAATCGACGTTTCGCCCTGCCGGAACGAGCCGTCGAGGTGGCTGCGGTCGGCAATCTGCAAATCGGGCATAAACAGGTTCAGCAGCGGGTTCACGTGCTTGAGGTTTACATCCAGCTCAATCGCGTAGCTGGGCAGGCGCACCTGGCGCTTGCGCCGGTAGTAGGCAGCCGTGGCGGCGGCATTACTCTCAAAGTTGAGCCGGTACTCGTGCCAGAGCGTCTGCAAATCGCGCGATACAGCGGCCACTTCAAAGGCCCCTTCGGCCGAAAGGTCGAGCAGCTCCGAGCGCAGCATCACCTGGCGCTGGCCGCGGCTGTTGCGGGTGCTGCGCACGTCCAGGGTGTCGAGGTCGAGGCTTTGGCCGCGCAGTGTGAAGTGCGAGCCGCGCAGCTGCGCCGTGCCCAGCAGCGAATCGAGCTGGGTGCCGCGCAGGTTCACGCGGGCCGTGGTGCTTACCGTGAGCGGCGCGCTCATGAGGCCCAGCGTGGCTAGGTTGGCGTGGGCAATGTTGGCTTGCACATCAATATGCTGGTGCCGTGGGTCGAGGTTGAAATCGCCGTTGGCCGTGAGGCGCACGGCCGGGTCATTGGCCGTCACCTTGCCCTTGAAACCCTGGCCGGCAAAGTCGCCGTCGAGGCTGAGGTTGTGGTAGCGGTAGCCGTTGAGCCAGATGGCGGGCACGCTCACTACGGCGTGGCCCTTGGCAATGGGCGGCACGAAACCGGTGCCCTGCACCCGCCCATTCAATGTTACGTCGCGGATAACTGACTCATCACCAATAAACTTGCCCACGTTGAAGGCCGTGCTGCGCACGGTGCCCTCGTACACGGCGTGGTCGAAATCGCTCTTGGTTTTCAGGTTCACGTCGGTCGAAATAGCTCCGAGTGCCGTGTTGAAATTGGCCTTGCCCACAAAGTCGTTGTAGAAGCCCACAAACTGCCCATCGAGCTTTATCAGCCCTAGCCGCTGCACCAGCTTATTGGCCGAGGCCGGCAAAAACTTGCGCAAGTCGGCGGCATCGACCTGCGAGGGTTGCAGGCGCAAATCAATCAGGCTTTCGCGCCAGCGGGGCAGGTTGTCGGCGTGGGCACGGCTAGCCATAAGGTGCGTGCGGCGGCC
>CAYLNN010000064.1:0-16591 GCA_964385095.1 uncultured Hymenobacter sp. | reverse complement strand
TGCTGCTGCGCCCCGCCGATGGCAGCGCCCCGGCCACCGCCGCTAGCCCGGCGCCCGCCGAGGCCCCGGCCGCCGCGCCCAAAATCAACCCCGCCGCCCCCGCCCAGGTGGCTACCGTGACGCCCGCCACCCCTGCCGAGCGCCGCGAGGAAGCCGCCGAAAGCAAAGGGCCCAGCCGCGCCAGCGAGCTGGTAAGCCGCAAGACCGACGTGGGCATCGCCACGGTTATCGCCAACAACGGCACCGACAAGTACCTGGCCCTGCACAAAACTGCCCCCGTAGGCACCATCATGCAGATTAAGAACCAGATGAATGGGCAGTCGGTGTACGTGCGTGTTATCGGCGTGCTGCCCGACACCGGCGAAAACGACAACATTCTGGTGCGCCTCTCGCCCCGCGCCGTGCAGAAGCTGGGCACCTCCGATGCCAAGTTCCGGGTTGAAACGAGCTACGTGCCGTAGGCGGCCGGACGAATAGTTTTCGACAATCAGCACGACGTTTTTTCTTTAAAATCTGTTAGCCAGTAATGCCCCACTTAGACCTAGCCGCGCTGCGCGCCCTGCTCGACGCGCGCGCCGACCAGTACAACCAACCCGGGTTTCTGCTCAAGGACCCCGTCAGTATCCCGCACCGCTTTTCGCGCTTGCAGGATGTCGAAATCAGCGGCCTTTTCGCCGCGCTGCTCGCCTGGGGCCAGCGCCCCACCATCCTCAAGAAAACGGCCGAGCTGATGACGCGCATGGACGACGCGCCCTACCAGTTCGTGACCCAGCACCAGGACGAGGACCTGAAAAAACTGCTCAAGTTCTGCCACCGCACCTTCTGCGATACCGACCTGCTCTACTTCGTGCACTGGCTGCGCTGGTTCTACGGCGCGCACGCGTCGCTGGAAGACGCCTTTTTACCCGGCGCCACCATGCGCGAGCGCCTGATAAACTTCCACAACCTATTTTTCAGCCTGCCCGAGGCGCCCGCCCGCACCCGCAAGCACGTGGCCACGCCCGCCCGCAACTCGGCCTGCAAGCGCCTCAACATGTACCTGCGCTGGCTAGTACGGCGCGACGACCGCGGCGTCGATTTTGGCCTCTGGACGCGCATCAGCCCTAGCGAGCTCATCTGCCCCATCGACGTGCACGTCGAGCGTCAGGCTCGCCTGCTAGGGTTGCTTCAGCGCGATAAGGTAGACTGGCAAGCCGCCGAGGAACTGACGGCTAATTTGCGTTTGCTCGACCCGCATGACCCGGTGAAGTACGATTTTGCGCTCTTTGGCGAAGGTGTGGGCTAGCCGGCTCTGCATGTGCGCCGTAGAAGCGCTTATGCTCAAAAACTCGAAAGGTCCCGAATTGCCGCCGTGGGTATTCTTGGCCCTGCGTTTGGGCGCGTTGGTAGCCGTGGCCATAGCCGCTACGCTGATAGCGCGGTGTAATCCTTAAACCCATTGGTTTTCCTGATAAAACTAGGGCGCTAGCGTTAGGCAAAACCCGGCGGGCGTCGAATCTTCCGCCCCCGTTTGCTGTTTTACCTTCGCGGCTAGTTAGTCAGATTCCCCGCTCGTATTCGATTTGTTAGTACCCCAGAATTTTGAAGCCAAAATCGGCTTCGCCACCCTGCGCGAGCTGCTGGAGCAGCTCTGCCTTTCGGCGCTAGGCCGGCAGCACGTGGCCAACATGCAGTTCACCACCGACCACGAGCAGCTGAGCAAGCTGCTGGCCCAGGCCGACGAGTTTCGGCAGCTGCTGAGTGGCGGCAGCGAGTTTCCGGGCGCGTTTTACTTCGACGTGACGGTGCACCTCAAGCGCGCCTCGCTGCCCGGCGCCTACCTCGACGCGGTGGCGTTCTACGAAATCAAGATGAGTTTGCGCACCATCCGGGCCGCGCTCACCTTCTTCACCCACGCCCCCGAAGGGCTCTACCCCAACCTGCGCCTGCTGGGCATTGGTATTCAGGCCGACCGCAACCTGCTGGCTAGCCTCGACAAAGTGGTGGACGACGAGGGCCAGGTGCGCGACGACGCCTCGCCGCTGCTGCGCCAGATTCGGCAGGAGCTTATTCAGCGCCAGGGCCAGCTGCGCAAGCAGATTGCCAGCGTGCTGCGCCACGCCAAAAGCGAGGGCTGGATTGCCGGCGACCTGGAGCCCACCATCCGCGGTGGCCGCCTGGTGCTGCCCGTAATCGCCGAGCACAAGCGCCGCGTGCGTGGCCTCATCCACGATGAGTCGGCTTCGGGCCAGACAGTATTTATCGAGCCGTCCGAAGTATTTGAGCTCAACAACGACATCAAGGACCTCGAAAACGCCTACCAGCGCGAGCTGATTCGCATTCTCACGGCCCTCACCGACCAGCTGCGCCCGCACCTGCCCGACCTGCGCAAGGCCTACGGCTACCTCGGCCTGCTCGATTTCATTCGGGCCAAAGCCCGGCTGGCCCGCGAGCTCAACGCCCAACTGCCCGAGCTCAGCAGCAAGCCGCTTATCAAGTGGCGCGGCGTGCGGCACCCGGTGCTGGCGCTCACGTTTAAGGAGCAAAACAAGGCCGCTGGCAAAGACGGCGAGAAGCGCGAAGTGGTGCCGCTCGACATTGAGTTGACGCCCGAGCAGCGCATCCTCGTCATTTCGGGCCCCAACGCGGGCGGCAAGTCGGTGTCCTTGAAAACGGTGGGCCTGGTGCAGTACATGCTGCAATGCGGCCTGCTCATTCCGTGCGACGACTACTCGGAGGCCGGTATGTTCGAGGATATTCTGCTCGATATCGGCGACGAGCAAAGCCTCGAAAACGACCTTTCGACCTATTCCTCGCACCTGCTGGCCATGAAGCAGTTCGTGACCGTAGCCAATAAAAAGAGCCTGGTGCTGATTGACGAGTTTGGCACCGGCACCGAGCCCAGCCTGGGTGGCGCCATTGCCGAGGCCGTGCTGGAGCAGCTCAACCAGGCGCGGGCCTTTGGGGTGATAACCACGCACTATACCAACCTCAAGAACTTCGCCGAGAAAACCGAAGGGCTCGTGAATGGCGCCATGCGCTACGACCCCGAGCGCTTGCAGCCGCTTTATCGCCTCGAAATCGGTAAGCCGGGCTCGTCGTTCGCCATCGAGATTGCCCGCAAAATTGGCCTGCCCCGGCAGCTTGTGGAGCGCGCGACCCAGCTCGTGGGCAAGGATAAGATTCGCTACGACCGCCTGCTCGAAGGCCTGGAGCGCGACAAAACCGAGCTCGAAACCAAGCTGCGCGACACCGAGAAGCTGCAAAACGGCTTGCGCAAGTTCACTCAGGAGTACCTCGACCTTAAGAAGCACCTCGAAGACACCCGCCTCGAACGCCTGCGCGACGCCAAGCACCAGGCCCAGAAGCTGCTTAAGGATACCAACCAGCAAATCGAGGCCACCATTGCTGAAATCCGCCTCTCGCAGGCCGATAAGGAAACCACCAAGCAGGCCCGCGAAAAGCTCGACACCTTCGTGCGCGAAAAGCTGCAAGTGGAGCCGCCCAAGGCCCGCCCCACCCGCGAGCTGGCCGACCCCAACAGCCTGCACCCCGGCGACCGCGTGGCCATTCTGGGCCAGGAGGGCCACGGCGAGGTGGTGAGTGTGAAGGGCAAAACTGCCGAGGTGCTCTTCGGCGGCATGAAGACCCTAGTAAAGGTCAACCTGCTCGAAAAGCTGAGCCGGGCTGAGGTGCGCGAGCGCGAAGCCACCGCCCGCAAAGTGGCCGCTGCTAACAGCGGCGGAGCCAGCCTCGACCTTACCGGCCGCATGGCCCACTTCAGCCCCACGCTTGACCTGCGCGGCGAGCGCGCCGAGGATGCCCTTACCAAGCTCATGAGCTTCGTGGACGACGCGGTGATGTTCGGCATTCCGGAAATCAAGATTTTGCACGGGCGTGGCAACGGCGTGCTGCGCCAGATAGCCCGCGACTACCTGCGCCGCAACCGCACCATTGCCAGCGTGGGCGACGAGCACGCCGACCGCGGCGGCGATGGCGTGACCCTGGCCGTGCTCAAATAAGCTGGGCTGGCTAGCCCTCTCTCTGCTAAAACGCCCGCCGTAGCTTTATGCTGCGGCGGGCGTTTTAGCAGAGGGAGGCCACTCGAATAAAAACCGAAATCAGCTGTTAGGCATGCAGCGGAGGCTCTTACTTTTGCAGCTTATGTCGCCTGCCGGTTCTTCAGTTCTAGTACTCAACAGCAATGCCGGTCAGGTCTCCGCCGACCCGGCGGGCTTTGTGCGCATTCACTGGAGCGGCCAGTCGCGCACGTTTGCCGAAACCCGCGCCATGCTCACGGCGGCAACCACCACGCTGGCGCGCTATGGCTGGGGCCGGGTGCTGGTAAACCAAGTTCACATGCAGCCCTTTTCGCCTCAGGAGCAGCTTTGGATAGCGGAAGAGTGGCTGCCCGCCGCTGTGCGCACCAGTGGCTACCGCTTCGGGGCCGTGGTGGTAAGCACCAATGTGCTCACGCGCCTGGCCACGGCCTACGTCACCACCAGCTTCGCCGACCTGCCCCTGCGCTACCGCTCCTTCGACGCTGAAAGCGAGGCCATAGCCTGGCTTTTGCAGCAGCCGCGGTAGGTGCTAGCCCCGGCCGTAGCGGCTCAGAACAGTAGCACATCGATGCGGTGCGCGTGCACCACTTGCAGGGTTTCGGACCAGGAGAAGACGGTAAAATTGCCATCCTGCGAGGCTACCAGGGCTAGCGCGTCGTGCTGGTCGTGCACAAACTGGGCGGCGGCCAGGTGGCGCGTGCCGCCGTTTTTGGCCGGGTGCAGGCGGGTGGCGCTGCTGCCCACCACGGGCTCGGTCACGATTAATTCTTCGACCGAAGTGCCGTCGGTGCGGCGCGTTACTTTGGCCCCGAAGGTTAGCAGCTCGTAGCGGCTCGTGAGCACGGTGGCGCCATCCACGGCCGTGAAGCCGCCCACTATCTCAATGGCATCCAGGATATTCTCTTGCCAGTCGCGGTGGCTGCGGTCGGCAGTGCTCAGCAGGCCCGCGATGCTGCCGAAGGCTGGCGCCACCGGGTAGCCCAGCGGCTGCACCACCGAGGCGCGCCACTCCTCGGAGCCGGGCGGCACGAGCAGCAGCAGCCCACCGCGGCCGTGGGCGCGCATGGCGCGGGCCAGCTCCAGCAGCACATCCACCTTTATATTGCCTGGGTCGGGGGTACCGGGGCAGGGGATGGGCGGCAGCGACTCGCGCAGGGCCGGGTAGTCGGCCAGGCCCTGGCTGTCCTCGTCCACCACCCGAATCTGGTCGCCGCGCAGCACGGCCACATTCACAAATTTGCCGAAGCCATCGGCCCGGCGGTGCTTGGCCACCAGCAGGCCGGGCTCCACTACTTCCAGCACAAAGCACACCGGCGGCACCTGGCCCGCCGTGCCCCAGATGTAGAGGCCCTCCCCATCGAAGCCCACGCCAAGGTGAATGCCGGGGTGCTCCACGGCCGGCGCCAGCTTGATGAGTACCTGCGGCGTAAGGCGCAGCCGGTGCCCGAACAGCAGCGGCTGCCCAGCCGCCTCGGGTTCGAGCAAGGCGAGCGAAATGCGTGGGGGCCGGCCTTCCTCGCGCCGCAAGCTGGCCCAGAAGGCTACGTCGATGATGGCTTCGAGCAATGCCACTGGTGGGGGCGGGGGCAGCAGCGTTGTGCCCAGGTACGCGGCCCCGGCCAGGTGCTGGGCAAAGTGGTTGGCGAGGGTGGGCGCCACCATGCGGGCGGCCAGGTAAGTAGGTTCGGAAAGCATAGAGAGGGCAACTAGCCCGGCGCCACGAGCGCGGCTAGCCGGTAGGCTAGCAGAACAGCGCGAACCCAAAATTGCTTGGCAAATGCCGAAAAAACGCGCTCGAGGCTGGCCCGGCGTATTTTTGCTGGGTATTGCCCGCACCGCAGACTCGGCACACTCGCGTTTTAAGGCGCCGCAAGCACAAGCAGCGCGCGGATTCGCCGAGTCCGCGCTGCGGGGCAGGAGGCTTTCCTTACCAATTATCCTATGCAGTTTTCGGCCAGGCCAAGCGGCCACTTCTGGCCCCTGCTGGCCCTGCTGCTGGCGGCTTGTTTGTCGTTCTGGCTTTCACCCGCGCCGCAGGGGCAGCCCGAGGTTGAGTACTGGGGGCACTACGCCCGGGTGGGGCCCGGCCTGGGCTTTGTAGTCAACCACGACAGCTACGGCTACCTCGCTATTGCGCAGCACCCCAGCCAGCTGCTGCGGCCGCAGGAAGTACGGCAGTCGCGCCCGCTCTACGGGTTGCTGGGTGCGGCGGTCGGCTACCCGCTCACGGCCGCGCTGGGGCTAGCCGGCCAGCTGGGGCTAGCCCCCAGCTGGCCGGCCGACGAGCTGCAATTCTACGGCTTTTATAGCGGTTACGTGCTGCTTAATGGCCTCGCACTGCTAGCTAGTCTGCTACTATTCAGCTGGTTGTTTGAGCGGCTGACGGCCGGCCGGGGCCCCACTTGGCTGCTCTACGCTGGCGCCTGGGTGCTGGTAGCCAATCCCATCACAAAAGCGTTTTTTTGGACGGCCCACCAGCAGATGCTGGCTTTCCTGGTGCCGCTGTTCTGTTTGTGGCTGGCGCTGAGGCCGGCGCCGCGCTTACGCACCTGGGGGCAGCTGGCCGGCGGGGCGCTGGGGCTAGGGTTGCTGCCGCTGGTCTACGGCAGCTTTGTGCTGGCCTGGCCGGCGCTGGCTTACCGGCTGCTGCGCTCGGCTGGGTCCGAAGGCCCGGCTAGCCGCCGCTGGGCGGCCCTAGCCGGCCGGCTGGCACTGAGCGCGCTGCTATTTGCGCTGCCCACCCTGGCCTGGATTACGCTGCTGCGCGCCCAGGGCACTACTTACTACAACCACGAGGCTGTGCGCTACCACCAGCTGGTGTGGCTGCCCGAAGCCTGGGTCCAGCCCGGGTTTGCCGGGGTGGTGCTCGGCAAACTGCGTGGCTACTTCGAGGGCTTGCAGCTAATGGGCGCGTGGCTACTGCTAGGGGCTAGCCTGCTGGCAGCCACTTGGTGGCGGCGGCCCGCTGCCGAGCCACTCCTGCCCCCGGCAGTGGGGCCGGCGCTGGCCTGGGTGTCTGGGTGCTTTATCGGCTTCTTTGCCCTGCTAGGGTACTATCCCGAGCGCCTGGCCTACACGCTGCTGCCGCTGGTGCTGTGCTTGTTGGTGGGGTTGCTGCCGCACTGGCCCCGTCGCTATGCCCTGCCCGCCGTGCTGGCCGGCGCCGCTGGCTGGCATCTCTACGTGCTGCTGAGCTACGGGCCTTTCACGTAGCGTAGCATAATGGGTGACGGCTAGTTGTTGCCGAATGATGCACTAAGACGGGCTCGGCGTGCGGGTAGCAGCGGGTAGTAAACCCTAGCTAACTGCCTTACAGATAAATGCTGAACGTGGTGCCTACCTCGGGCTGGCTAGCCACCTCAATGTGGCCGCCCTGGGCCTGCACCAGCCGGTTTACCAAGAAAAGCCCCACGCCCGTGCCCGAGGCGGCATCGGGGTGGAAGCGCCGGAAAAGCTGAAACAGTTCGCCCCGATGTAAGTCGAGGTCAATACCCAAGCCATTATCCTGCACTTCCAGCACGGGGCGGCCGCTAGCCAGCCGGGTGCGCAGCTGCACGTGCGGCGGCTGGCCGGGGCGGTGGTACTTCAGCGCATTGGCCAGCAGGTTGAGCAAAATGGTGCGCAGGTTGCGCGGCACGTAGCGCAGGGTAGGCGCCGCGGCAAAGTCGGTGGTCACCACGGCCGCCGTATCGGCTAGTTGCAGGTGCAGGGCCTGGGTGGTTTCGGCTACCACTTCAGTCAGGTCTACTTCTTCGGCCAGCTCCAGCGAAGGGCGGCGGCCTTCCTGCACCACGGTGGCCAGGTCGGCGATGGTGGTAGCCAGTACCCGCAACGAGTCATCGGCCAGGTTCCACATGTGCGGGGCATCCGGGTCGGCGTAGGTAGCGGTGCCGCGCAGCTCGTCAAAAAGCCCGCGCAGGTTGTTTACCGGCTGCTTAAGGTCGTGCGAAGCCGCGTACACAAAGTTGTCGAGGTCAGCATTGGTGCGGGCCAACTGCTGGTTGGTGATTTGCAACTCCGCGTTTTTGGCGCTGAGGGCGCGGCGCGTTTCCTCCACCATATCCAGCGAGTCGCGCAGCTGCTGGTTCATCATCTGCACCTCGTGGTGGTAGCGGGCCTCGTACTGCCGCCACTCATTTTTCTCAATGGCGTGGCGCACTGTTTTGCCCAGCAGCTCGGGGTCAAACTGCTGCTTTACCAGGTAGTCGAGCGCGCCGGTGTTAAGGGCCCGCACGGCCAGGGCTTCGTTGCCGCCGCCCGTTATCATCACCACGCACAGGCTGTTGGGCGGGGCTAGCTCTTTTAGTCTTATCAGCAAGTCGAGGCCGTCGGTATCGGGCAGGTTGTAATCGAGCAACACGCAATCGGGCTGCACGGCCACAAATTGCGCTACTGCCTCTTCGCCCGTGGTAGCCTCGGCTAGCTCTACCCGCTCGTGGCCCAGCTGCTTGCCCAAAAACCGCCGGTACAGCTGCCGGTCCTGCTCATTATCATCAATCAGAAGAATCTTCTTCACGCGCGCGGCTCGGGTCTAGTTCAGCGGGGGCAGCTCCGACGTGCCCAGCCAATAATTAATAGTGAGGCGGATTTTCTCTTCCAGCGCTGCGTATTCAATGGGCTTGGTCAGGTAGCTGTTGGCTCCCAAGCGGTAGCAATCCTCAATATCACGCACGCTCGATGAGGTGCTGAAAATAATCACGGGAATAGAGTGCAGCAGCGGGTCTTTTTTAAGCACGTTGAGCACAGCCCGCCCATCGGTGCCGGGCATATTGAGGTCGAGCAGCACAATGGCGGGCAGCATAGCCGGCCAGCCCACGGCCTTGCCGTAGCCTCGCAGGTAGGTGAGAGCCTGGTCGCCATCCTCACAGCGCAGCACGGGGTTTTGAAGCGCGTGCTTGCGAAAAGCCCGCCCCAGCGCCGTGAAATCTTCGGCGCTGTCCTCCACCACTAATATGGGTTTTAAGGAAGTAGTAATCACGGCTTTGATACTTAATTATAGGGCGGTAATATTTTTAGGCAGGGCAAAGAAAAAAGTAGCGCCCTGGCCTAGCGCCGAGTCAACCCAGAGGCGTCCGGCATGTTTCTCAATCATCTTTTTGGCGATGGCTAGCCCCGCCCCGGTACCTCCCCCGTACTTTTCCTGGGCGTGGAGGCGCTTGAAGAGCTTAAAGATGTTTTCGTGGTGCTTGGGGTCGATTCCAATGCCAAAGTCCTGTACGTAAAAGACATGGTATTCGGATGAAAGCTCATCCAGGCCGGGCACAGCGGTGCCGGCCGGCGCCTGCCCCACCACCACCGTTTTAGTAGCCTGGTCGCTGTATTTGATGGCGTTGGTCAGCAGATTATTAAATACTTCCAGCAGGCGTACGCGGTCCACGGCCAGGGTGGGCAGCCGGCCCTCCACCACCACCGTGGTGTGAGTTTGCTCGAGGCGCGGCTGCAGCAGGTCCAGCACCTCGGCCAGCAGCTCGTTCAAATCAACTTCGGCCAGCACCAGCTCGGTGCGGCCCACCCGCGAGAGTTGTAGCAGGCCCTCAATCAGGTTTTCCATGCGCTGGCTCAGGCGCACCAGGGTTTGCAGTTTGTTGACGCCGTCGGCATCGAGCTGCCCGGCGTAGTCTTCGAGCAAAAAGAGCGAGTAGTTATGAATGCCCCGCAATGGCTCTTTCAGGTCGTGCGAGGCCACGTAGGCGAAGGAGTCGAGCTCGTCGTTGCTGCGCTCCAGCTCGGCATTGAGACGGCTCAGGGCCTGGGCGCGGCTTTGCAGCTCGTTGAACACCTTGAGGCGCACGTCGGAGATGTGCAGCCGGATTTCGGTGGCCGCCTTTACTTCGAGGGGCTTCCAGGGCGCGCAGGTGTTTTCGACCAGCTGCTTCCAGGCCTCAAACGACTGGCGCGGCGAGAGGAAAAGCTGGCTGTCGGCTAGTTGCTGGGGCTTCTCGTTCTGGCCAGCCCAGCTCACGGTTTGTACCACTTCGGGCCGAAACCAGAGCAGGTAATTGCCGGGCGCCTCGGCCAGCGAGGCCGCAATGAAACCGCTGGCGGTGCCGCGCAGGGCTAGCCCCGCCGGGTTGAGGGCAGCGTAGGAGTCGGTATAAAAAATATCCTGCTGCACGTTGGCGCGTAGCCAGGCCATGAGCTCCTCAATCTGGGGCCGGCTAGGGGTGGCACCCAGGGTAATTATTTCGCCATCGAAGCAAACGGCGGCCCCGCCGCAGTCGATAACGTCCAGCAGCGTGGGCGTTTGCTGGTACAGGCCCTCGATGAAATTGGGCGTGTTGGACACGTGTTCGAACAACCGGGCCTGGCGCTCACTCACTTGCAATTGGTAGGCCTGCTCGTCTTGCTTTTCCTTGGAGCCGAGCAGGGCCGAAAACGTTTTGGCAATAAACTGGCACAAGTCGCGCAGCTCGTAGCTCACCAGCTTGGGCGTGAGGTGGTGGCAGGTTATCATGCCCCACAGCTGGCCATCCTGAATGAGCGACACGGTCATGGTAGCCGCCGAACCCAGGTTGTGCAAATACTGAATGTGAATGGGCGACACGCTGCGCAGCACGGCGTAGGTCATGTCGGGCGGGCGGCTGCTGCGGGGGGGGCGCAGCGGCACTAGGCGCGCCGGCACGTAGCTGGCATCCGGAATAAAGCGCAGCCAATTTTTGAGGTACATGGCCCGCGCCTGTTGCGGAATGTCGGAGGCCGGGTAGCGCAACCCTAGCCAGGGCGGCAAGTCGGGGCGCACGGCCTCGGCCGTGACCTCACCGCTCTCATCGGGGGCAAAGCGGTAGATGGCCACCCGGTCGAAGCCCGTGATGGTGCGCACCTGCTCCACGGCATACTGGCAAAACTCGGTTACCGAGCCGGCGGTCAGCATCTGGCTGAGGGCCGCGTTGAGGTAGGGCAGGTCGAGGCTAGCCGGCCCGCTTTCCTCCACCGGCTCAAACTCCAGCCACAGCAGCCGGTCGTAGCGGTGCATGATGAGCTTGTAGAACGGCTGGCCCGCCACCTGCTCCAGGCGCACCCCCAGCAGCTGGTGCACCTCGGTGAGGGACGCAAAGGAGCGCTCAATTTCGGCGGCTCGCTCGGGGGCCAGCAGGCGGCCCAGGCCGGTGCCCACCAGCTCGGTGGGGGCAATGCCGAGCAGCGCCACCGTGTTTTCGCTGGCGTAGGCTACGTGGTGCGATACCTCATCGAGGCACAGCATAAAGCCGTAGGGCTGAATGGCGCCCGGAATATGAATGGGCTCGCGGTCGCAGTTGGTCAGCGTAATAGGCTGGTCGAGCAGGTTCTCGTCGGGTAAGCTCACGGGCGGGCTAGCCAAGTGGCCAGGTGTTGAAACGTATGAATGGCCGACTGCACAATTTCGTTCTCCGTTGCGGCGTCGGTGGCCGCCTGGCTCAGCTGTTGGCAAAAGGCCTTCCAGCGCGGGCCGGTTTGCGCACCGTAGCCGGTGAAGTAGCGCAGCTGGTCGCTGCCGGCCTTGGCCAGCTGGCGGGCCAGCACCTGGCCGCCCAGCGTGGAGCCTTCCAGCACGTACATAGCCCCCAGCAGCTGCGGCACGGTGGCCAGCGGCGGCAGGGCCAGGCACAGCGGCAGCTGGCCGGGCTCGGCGCGCAAATCCTCCAAAATAAGGTGGGCGCGCCGGCGCTCAGCAATTTCCCAGGCGGGGCCCAGCGCGGCGGCGTGGCCGAGCAGGGCGGCCTCGTAGGGCGCCAGAAAGCCGTACATCTTGGCTAGAAACCGGGCTGTGGCCGCCGCGCTCGGGGTACCAGCCGCCAGCGCTTGGTTGAACTCGTTTTGCTCCACGGCATCGTGGTAGGGGCGAGTTTCGGCGCGCAGGCGGGCCAGAATGGGCGCGGGGGCAGGCGGGGTAAGCAAGGTAGAAGGGCAGGTAAACAGAAGGCAGAAACCGCAAATTAACTGCCAAACAGGTAAGTAAAAAGCAACTACCCCCTGTTGCTAGCTGTCAAAAGCCCGTAGCCCGCTCATCGCCAGACGAGCGGGCTAGCCAGCGCTTTAGCTTACTGCGGGGCGTAGCGGGGCCGCCGGGTAGCGGCTACGAGCGCTTTTTCTTGCCCCCGTGATGATGGGCACCGCCGGGGCCGTAGCCGTGCCAACGGTATCGCGCGAGGCCACCTGTACGTAGTACGTGGTGCCCGGCTCCAGGCCCTCCATCGTGATGCGGTGTTGGGTCGAGAAGCCTTCGGCCACGCGCTCCTCGGTGAGCTGGGTGGCCGAGGGGCCAAATTTGAGGCGCGTATCGCCAGGATACAGGGTGGTGTATTCGAGGGTAAAGCGCTGGGGCGTAGTGCCTACCGGTACGGGCTCGGCCGTGATGCGCGGCCGCCCGCCGCCGCGCACTAGGTCGCTGCTCAGGCGCGGCAGCAGCTGTAGCCGCCCGTGCCGCTGGGCGAAAACTGGCTGAGCACGCCGCGCACGTCGAAGCTTTCGCCCTTGGGCACGGCCGCGTCGATAATGCCCCTGGGGCCAGTGCTGGCATTGGTCACGCGCAGGGCGGCCGCCTTGTCGCCATCAAGCAAAAAGTTGGCGTTGGCCACCAGGGTTTCGACCGCCACGCCCGCTGGGGCTGTGAGCTTGCTCACGCCCGTTATTTCGAGCAGGGGCCTTCGTTGGCCTCCACAAACGCGCTGCCGATGTCCTGCACCGGCACGTTCAGGACCCGCACCTTATGGCCGCTGCTGATTTTGCGCACTGTTGCGATGGGGGCCATCTCCAGCAGGCCGTTGTAACTCTTGAGCTGCCCGGTTACTTGTAAGCTACCGCCGGCGCGCAGCTCGTCGTAGCCCGGCACGCGGGTGGGCAGCGCATACAGGGCTAGCCCCGCCTCGGCATCCTGCACAAAGCGCACGGCCCCTAGCTCGGGCCCATTGCTGACCACGCCCCGCACCGTGACGGTGGCGCCCGCCCCCATGGCCCTGGCGGCTTTAATAGATACTACCGCCGGGCGGGGCCGGCTCAGGGCTCGGGGCCGTTGCCGGGTGGCTAGCCAGTAAGAAGGACGTAGGAATTAGCATAAACGGAACGTAAAGTGGGCTGAGCACTAGCCGCCCGCACAAAATGACGGCAAAAACCTACGGTCCTGCTTACCCGGCCCGAATAAGTAGACCGTAATTCTGAATAATTATTTATTTTACATAATATTAACTTCCGGGTGTAGCTCGATGCCGAACTGCGTGCGCACGGCTCGGATTATCTCCTCGGCCAGCTCGCGCAGCTCCTGGCCGGTGGCGCCGCCGTGGTTTACCAGCACCAGCGCCTGGCGGTCGTGCACGCCGTGGGTACCGTGGCCGGCGCCCCGCCGCAGCCCTTTAAAGCCCGCCTGCTCGATAAGCCAGCCGGCGGGCACCTTCACACCGCCCGGCACGGGGTAGCCCGGCAGGCCGGCGTAGCGGCTTTTGAGCTCGTCGAACTTGGCCTGCGACACCTCGGGGTTCTTAAAAAACGAGCCCGCGTTGCCCACCTTGGCCGGGTCGGGCAGCTTCGAGCGGCGGATGTGCACCACGGCCTGGCTCACATCGCGCGGGGTGGGCTCGGCCTCGATGCCCAGCTCGGCCAGGGTTTCCTGAATGGCGCCGTAGCTGCTATTAACGGGCCGCTGGGCCGTGGCCCGGTGCAGGCGCAGCACCACGGCCGTAACCACAAACTGGTTTTTGAGCGGGCCTTTGAATACGCTTTCGCGGTAGCCGAAGCCGCATTCCTCCTTCGAAAACACGCGCAGCTCGCCGGTGGCGATGGCTAGGGCCTCCAGGCGCTCGAAGGTGTCTTGCAGCTCGGCGCCGTAGGCCCCGATATTCTGGAGCGGCGCCGCGCCTACCGTGCCCGGAATGAGCGAGAGGTTTTCGAGGCCGCTCAGGTGCTGGTCGAGGGCGTATTCGACCAGCCCGTGCCAGCTTTCGCCGGCCCCGGCGCGCAGCAGCGCAGTGTGCGTGTCGGCGTCTTCGGCAATGATTTCGAGGCCTTTAATCTCATTTTTCAACACTACGCCCGCAAAATCCTGCGTCAGCAACAAATTGGAGCCCCCGCCCAGAATGAGCAGCGGCCCGGCCTGCACCGGTGGGCTCGCCAGCAGCGGGCGCAGCTCGTCGGCAGAGGCGAAGCGGGCAAAGTAGCGGGCCTGCACAGCGAGGCCAAACGTATTGTAGGGGCGGAGCGAAACGTGTTCTTCAAGCTGCATGGCCGCAAAGGTCGGGCAGTGGCGCCGACTTTGCCCTTGGTGCCGGTAGCAGGGGCTAGCCCCTGCCGCGAACTACGAGTTCGCGCTACCTTCACGCTCATGGACGCCAAGCAAGCCACCCGCCTCAGCAGGTTTCTCAGCCAGCACCTGCGCCACGCCCCCGAAGCCATCGGCCTGCGCCTCGACCCTAGCGGCTGGGTGCCGGTGCCCGACCTGCTGGCTGCCTGCGCCACCCACGGCCACCCCCTGACCCGCGACGAGCTGGAGGATATTGTCGAAGGCAATGACAAGCAGCGCTTTGCCTTCGATGAAGCCGGCCAGCGCCTGCGCGCCCAGCAGGGCCACAGCGTGGCGGTTGATTTGCAGCTAGCCCCCGCCGAGCCGCCGGCCGTGCTCTACCACGGCACGGCGCCGGCTGCGCTGGCCACCATCCGGCGCGAAGGCCTGCACAAAATGAGCCGCCACCACGTGCACCTCACCGCCGACAAGGCTACCGCCCGGCGCGTGGGGCAGCGCCGTGGCCGCCCGGTGCTGCTGGCCGTGGATGCCGCAGCGCTACACGCGGCGGGTGGCGAGTTTTACCGCTCCGGCAACGGCGTGTGGCTCACGGAGGCCGTGCCGCCGCACTACCTGCGCGAGCTGCCGGTGTAAACTAAAAAACGGGTACAGCGCCCGTGCTGTACCCGTTTGCTGTGTCAATCAGTGCCTTGGCGCTAGGGCAGCGTGGCGCGCACGCTGAAGCGCGAGTCGGCGCGCACGTCGGTATTCTGGCGCAGCGTCTGGGCCAGCTCGGCGGTAGTGGTGAGGGTGTAGGAGCTATTTTTCAGGTACTGGTCGAGCTTGCCGCCGGCCGGGTTCAGGGTGATGCTCGTCTGGCCCGTGGGCACGCTGGGCAGCGAGGCCAGCAGCATTTTGTTGGAGCCCGCGGCATCGGTGGCGATGTAGATGCTGATGCTCTTCAGGAAGTCGAAATTTTGCGTGCTCGGATTGGTTACGGTGAGCGTGAGCCGGTCGAGGGTCACGTCCTGCACATAGTCGGCCGAGGTATTATTGTTCTTGTAGGTGCTCTGCGCGGTGGTGGGCACCGACACGCCCGGAATACTTAGCGCCACCCCCGGCGGCACAAACGGCGTACCCGGAATGGTAAAGCTGCTGGAATCGCTGACCTGAAAGGTAATGAGATTCAGTATCTTCTTGCAGCCCGGCGCGCTCAACAGCAAGAAGGGCAGTAGTAACAAATAATACTTTTTGAACAAGATAGTGCGCATAGCGAGGTTTGAAGTAAAAGTAAAAGAGGACTTTGGAATGAACAGCCGAAGTTATCTCCGGCGCAAACCCCGCTGCCGCTCGTTTTCGTTCAACTTCTTTAACTGCTGGTTAAGCGCCTGCCCGGCACTAGCGAAGCGAGTGGTAGGCGGCCGGGCTGCCGGTCGCCGGCTCTTTGGCGCCGCTACCCCGGCCAAGCTCTAGCGCACGCGGTAGCCGCTGAGGGCGTAGAAGAGCAGATAGGCGTAGCACAGCGCGGGCACCGCAATGGCCACCCGCATGCCGCCGCCGTGGGTGGCGAGGTAGCCCATGAGCGGCGGAATGAGGGCGCCGCCCACGATGGCCATAATCAAATACGACGACCCTTGCTTGGTAAACGGCCCTAGCCCCGTAATGGCCAGCGGGAAGATAACGGGCCACATAATCGAGTTCATCAGCCCGCACAGCACAATGAGCCACAGCGCCGCTTCGCCCTGGCTGAGGATGGAGGCGCCCACCAGCGCCACGCCCGCCGCGCACACTGCCACCAGCAGCACCCGGTTGTTGTAGCGCAGCAGCAGCGGAATGCCCACCACGCGGCCCACCAGCGAGCCAAACCAGTACGACGACACCAGCACCGCACCCACCGCCTTGGTAAAGCCCGCCGTGGTATCAATCGGCGCCGGGCTTTGGCCGAATAATTCGCCCGCGAAGTTGGTAGCCACGTTCAGCCCTCGCACCAAGCTTTGGGTGAAAGGCGACAAGAACTGAATGCCCTGGCTTTCGCCGTAGCGAATGAGGAAGGAGCCTAGCCCCACTTCCACGCCCACGTACACAAAAATGGCCCCGATGCCCAGCACCAAATGCCGGTAGTCGAGCGCCGAGCGGCGGCCCGCCGCTACCGGCTGATGCTCCAGTACCTCCTCTTCGGGTAGGGCGTCGATGTCGGGTAGGCGCAGCAGAAAGAAGATGCCCGCCAGCACCGCCAGAAAGCCGGCTAGCCCCAGGTAGGGCGCTTTCACCAGCTGGGCCTCCTGCGTGAGGCGCTGGGCCAGGGGTAGCGCCGCCAGCTGCGCCTTGAGGGCCACCGAGCCGCCAAACAGCAGCAGCCCGC
>CAYLNN010000063.1:0-16625 GCA_964385095.1 uncultured Hymenobacter sp. | reverse complement strand
CGACCTCATGACCTGGCTCATGCACGGCGAACGCCCGGTGTCAGTCACGGCCAGCTCCTTGCACATCAAGCCCGACGTGTACCCTAAGGTGGAGGACGACGTGACGATTCTGGTTAACTACGCCAAGGCGCAGGGCGTCATTCAGGCGTCGTGGAACTGGCCTTACGCCCGCAAAGACCTCGAAGTATACGGCCAGACTGGCTCAGTTATCGCCCTCGACCGCGACCACCTGCGCGTGCGCCGCACCGAAAAAGAGCCCGCCAAAGACGAAACCGTGGCCGCACCCCCGGCGCCCTACGACGAGCCGTTTGCCTACCTGGCAGCCGTGGTGCGCGGCACCGCGCCCGAAGACGTACTCTCCTCCCTGCCCACCAATATGCTGGTGGTCGAGATACTGGACGCCGCCCGGCAATCCATCAAGGAAGGCAAAACAATAATGCTGCCTCGCTAGGGGCTATTCGCCCGGATAGCGCAGGCCGATTTCGGCCCGCACGGCATCGAGCGTGCGCATTAGGTCGAGGCTGAAGGCTAGTGGCAGCAGTGGGCTCTCGGCTAGCCCCTGCGCCAGGCACTCCTGCACGTGGGCCGCCTCGTAGTGGTAGCCAAGGCCGATTTTTGGATACGGAATCACCTCTACTGCCTGGTCGGGCCGGTGAATTTCGATGCCGCTCGGGGCGTGAAAACGGCCAGTGAGGTGCAGTTGCCCCGTGGTGCCATAGAGCACGCAGTAATTGTTGGTGGTGGCCGCGATGGTAGAAAACAGGCTAGCCGTGGCGCCGCTAGCATAGGCTAGCGCCATGGTGCAATTGAGGTCAACACCGGTGGGCGCGGGCGTAGCTACGGCGCGCACAGTAGCCGGCACGCCCAAAAATAGCTGGCTGATAAACAGCGGGTACACCCCAATATCGAGCAGCGAGCCACCGGCTAGTGCGGGGTTAAATAGCCGCGACTCGGGCTTAAAATCGGTGATGAAACCGAAATCGGCCGCCAGGTGCTTTACCTCGCCAATAGCCCCCGTTTGCACTAGCTCTAAGGCGTGTTTAATGGCCGGAAAGAAACGTGTCCAGAAGGCCTCCATCAGGAATACGCCCTGGGCCTGAGCAACTTGTATCATTTCCTGCGCCTGGCTAGCATTTTGGGCAAAAGCTTTTTCGCAGAGCACGGCTAGGCCCGCTCGCAGGCACAACAATGCGTGGGCGTGGTGCTCGGAGTGGGGCGTGGCAATGTACACGGCGTCGATATCGGGCACGGCCAGCAGCTCTTCGTAGCTGCCCACGGCGTGGGGCGCGCCGTAGGTCTGGGCAAAGTCCTGAGCCTTGGCCAGGCTACGCGAGGCTACGGCGTGCAGGCGGGCTTGCGGCACCAGGGCTAGGTCGGCGGCAAACTTATGGGCAATGTTGCCCGGACCCAGGATGGCCCAGTTGTAGGTACGCATAACGAAGAAGCGCAAAAATGGCGCCCCGGCGAAGGTAGGCAGCGCCTACCGGAAGGATGAAAAACGGGTCGCATCGTAGCGCACGCCAATTTCTAGCGCGCCGGTGTGGGCTAACGACTAAGCTCCACCGTGTGGCCTCGGCGGACAACGGCCGGCTCGGCATCCTCGTTTAACTGGTTTCACTCCTCCTATTTATTCCTTTTCCACGCTCATGTCTGAAGAACATAACCTCAGCCGCCGCGCCGTACTCGGCGGCCTGGGGGCTAGCTTGGCCGCCGCGGCCGTTGCCCCTATTTTGCCGGCCGAAGGCGCCGCTAGCCCCACTGGGGCGGCTCCTGCCCTACCGCTGGTCAATCCCGTCACCAAGTATCCCAAGCCACCATTCAAGGGCCAGATGCAGCCCTTTCCGGGCCTAGCCAGCCAAATGGACCCGCGCCCCGACCACGGCGAAACCAGCTATAAAGGGTCGGGCCGCCTAGCCGGCCGCAAAGCCCTGATTACAGGCGGTGACTCGGGCATGGGCCGCGCCGCAGCCATTGCCTACGCCCGCGAAGGCGCTGACGTAGCCATAAACTACCTGCCGGCCGAGGAGGCCGACGCTAAAGAAGTAATTGCCCTTATCAAAGCCGCAGGCCGCAAAGGCGTGGCTATTCCCGGCGACCTGCGCGAAGAAGCTTTTTGCCAGAAGCTGGTAGCCGAAGCCGTGCGCCAACTCGGCGGCCTCGACATTGTGGTGAACAACGCCGGCCGGCAGCAGCAGCGCCAGTCTATCCTGGACCTGACAACCGAGGACTTCGACGCCACGATGAAGACTAACATCTACGCGCCGTTTTGGATTATTAAGGCCGCTTTGCCACACCTGGCACCCGGCTCGGCCATCATCGGCACCACCTCGGAGCAGGCTTACGACCCTAGCGCTAACCTGTACGACTATGCCCAAACCAAGGCGGCCACGATGAATTACGTGAAGTCGCTTGCCAAGCAGCTCGCGCCCAAGGGCATCCGGGTAAACGGCGTGGCGCCCGGCCCCATCTGGACACCCTTGCAAGTGGCCGGCGGCTCGACCCAAGAGAACCTTAAAGAATTTGGTGGCAAAACGCCGATGGGCCGCCCCGGCCAACCCGCCGAGCTCGCCTCCATTTACGTGCAGCTAGCTGCCAGCGACGCCAGCTACGCCACCGGGCAGGTGTATGGCTCGGCCGGCGGCGGCGGCCAGCCGTAAGCATACCCGTTGAGGTAAGGCCCTAGCTTGGACTGCAACCCAGGCTAGGGCCTTTCTTGCTTAATAACCACCCTCTCTTTCCTCACCTCGTTTTCCATGAACATCGCTTTCCTAGGCCTGGGCAGCATGGGCGCCGCCATGGCGGCCAACCTGCTGAAAGCCGGCTTCCCCCTAACCGTTTACAACCGCACCGCCGAAAAAGCCGAGCCCCTGCGCCAGCAAGGCGCCAAAGTAGCCGCTAGCCCCGCCGAAGCCGTGCGCACCGCCGATATCGTCTTCACGATGGTGACCGACGACCGGGCGCTCGAAGCGCTCACCACTGGCCCCGATGGCATTCTCAGTACGCTGCCCAAGGGGGCCATCCACGCCTCGTGCAGCACCGTAGCCCCCGACACCAACCGCCGCCTGGCCGAGGCCCACGCCGCCCACGGCTCCTTTCTGGTGGCTTCGCCCGTATTTGGCAAGCCCGATGTAGCCGCTGCCGGCAAGCTCTGGGTAGGCTCGTCGGGCCCAGCTGAGGCCCGCGAGCGCCTCAAGCCCGCGCAAGATGCCATCGGGCAGGGCACGCACGACTTTGGCGACAACCCCGGCGCGGCTAGCGTGGCCAAGCTTTGCGGCAACTTCTTGCTCGGCACCGTGATTGAGGGCATGGCCGAAGCCCTGACCCTAGCCGAAAAGTGCGGCCTCGACCGCGTGGGCTTCTACGAGATGCTGACCAGCACGCTCTTCAATAACCCCATCTACAAGGGCTACGGCAAGCTCATTGCGGAGCAGCACTACCAGCCGGTGGGCGCGCCGCCGGCCATTATTCGCAAGGACATGAACCTTGTGGTGCAGGAAGCCTACAAGCACGACATGCCTATGCCGTTCGCCAACATCGTGCGCGACCGCCTCACCGCCACCGTGGCGCTGGGCGAGCCCGATGTAGACTGGGCCAGCTTCGCCAAGCGCGTGTCAGAAGACGCGGGACTGCGGTAAATAGGTAGATAATTAAAAAAGGGGGCTGACGCAGGCACAATCGCCGCGTCAGCCCCCTTTTTTAGGTACTTACTGGCTTACTTAGCCAGCGGCAGTACTACGGTGTCGATAACGTGGGTCACGCCATTTTTCGAGATAACGTCGGCGATTTGTACAGTGGCGGGAGCGTCTTTGCCATTGCCCACCATCACTTTGCCATCCTTAATCATGATGTGCAGCTTCTCGCCGTTCACGGTGGTCAGCTCTTGGCCATCTTTGAGGTCGGCGGCCACGAGGCGGCCGGGGATAACGTGGTAGGTCAGTACGCCCTTGAGCTTGGCAGCATTGGCGGGGTCGGTGAGGGCGGCTACGGCCGCCTTGGGGAGCTTGTCGAAGGCCGAGTTGGTGGGGGCAAACACCGTGAAGGGGCCCGCGCCTTTCAGCGTTTCGACCAGGCCAGCCTGCTTTACCAGCGACACGAGCGTGCTCACGCTCTTGGCGCCCATCGCGTTGTCTACAATGTCTTTGTCGGCCGTCATGGCCACGCCGTCTACCATCACGCCGCCGGGCTTGGCCATGCGGGCCGAGTCGCCGGCCATAGCGGCCACCGAGTCGGCGGGGTTGGCGGTGCTGGCTTCGGTGGTAGTGGTTTCGGTGGTTTTGTCGCTGCCGCAGCTGGTGAGGCCTAGCGAAAGGGTGAGCGCCGTGGCGAGGGGGAAGAAAATCTTCTTCATGAAAAAAGGTGGAATGAGGGGATTTATGAAAACATCCGGCTAGCCTTACGTAATAGCTAGGCCGTCCGGTTGGGCTAAACCCCAGCCCCCAACGGGCTGTTTTATCTTCGCAGTGCCCGGCTAGCCTAAGCTGGGCCGTTTCCCACCCTTCACTTCAGGTTATTTTCCGATGAAAACCGCTGAAATTCACACGCCTAAGGGCGTTATGAAAGTCGAGTTCTACGAGCAGGACGCGCCCAATACCGTTAAAAACTTTACCGACCTAGCCAGCAAAGGCTTCTACGACGGCACCACCTTCCACCGCGTTATCCCGAATTTCGTGATTCAGGGCGGCGACCCCAACACCAAGCCCGGCGCCAAGGGCGCCCCCGGCACCGGCGGCCCCGGCTACAAAATCGACTGCGAAACCAGCGGCGGCCACCAATACCACGAGCGCGGCGCCCTCAGCATGGCCCACGCCGGCAAAAACACCGGCGGCTCGCAGTTCTTCGTGGTGCATAGCCGCGACAACACCGCCCACCTCGACCGCGTGCACACAGTATTCGGCAAAGTGGTGGAAGGCCTGGACGTAATCGACCAGATTCGCCCGAACGATACGATTGAGAAAATCGTGGTGAAGGATGACGCTGCGCAGTAGTATCCTGCCCGTTTTGCATCAAATGCCCGGAAGTAATTCCGGGCATTTTTTCGTTTAGTCCCGGCTCTTTGCAAAGTACCTGCGTATACTTTAACATCTTAACGTAACAGCAAAAGCCAGTCACTCCTAGACTACTGCGCAAGCTAGCCACCAGTCGGCGAATTACTTAGCAGTTTGTTTTTGCTCAATTTACCCACATGAAAAAAGTTAGTCAGGTACTCACCCTAGCGCTGGTCGCCAGCTTCACCTTAGGCAGCTGCTCGGTTTTTCGCTCCGATGCCGATTCAAAAAACCCACTGATTGCCGGCCAGGCCCAACGCGTAAATGACTTGGAAAGCCAGCTAACCGACCAAAAGCGCTTGATTGATAGCGAGAAAGCCAAACAAAAGGCGCTGGAATATCAGCTAAAAAGTGCTAAGCAAGAGTTGAAAGCCCGTAAGCAGCAAGCTAAGGTTTCCTACTGATTGGGTAGCGCCAGCCCAAACAAAAGCCCCGCGTACCGAAAGGTGCGCGGGGCTTTTGCATTGTTTATTCGCGGACTCACCGCGTTCACGCTAGGGCCTAGCGGCGGCGGCGGGGCTTCTGCTCCTCTTCGTCCTCGTCGTCGTCATCGCCGAAGCTCGGCATGGTGAACATCGAGGAAAGCAGGTCCTTGAACTGGGCGCCGGCGGTGAGGCGATTGCGCGAGATGAGCGAATGCTCGGCCAAGCCGTGCAGCAGGAATTCCATGAGGAAATACGTGGTCTCGGCGTCTTCCTTGGGGTGCAGCTCGGTCACGATATCACGCAGGCCGGGCACCTTGTCGAGGGCGGCGCGGTAATCGGTGGTGCTGGCATCGTGCAGAATATCAAGCGTGTTGCCGTTGCCAAACCACTCCTGCACTGCTTTATAGGGGCTGGGGCGGTTCTTGAGCTTCTTCGACTTATCGGGGTCGGGGAAGTAGTTGAGAAACAACGTACGGATGGCCTTGCCCATGAGCTTCTCGGCCACGATGCCGGCACCCTCCTGCTCGCCTTCATACACCAGCTCTACCTTGCCCGTGATGGCGGGCACGGCCGAGATGAAGTCAGCCACGCGCACGTAGGTGTTGCTCTCACCGTTGATGAGGGCGCGACGCTCGGCACCAGCAATTACCTGCTCGTAGGCCGAGATGGTGAGGCGGGCCGACACGCCCGACTTGGCATCCACAAACTCGGAGCCGCGGGCCTCGACGGCCACCTGCTCCACGAGGTCGTGGGTGATTTCGTTGGTCGTCACCAAGCCTTTCTGCTCCTCTTTAATGCGGGCTTCTTGCTTGGTAATGCGCTTGCCGATTTCAATCGACTTGGGGTAGTGGGTGATAATCTGGGCGTCGATGCGGTCCTTGAGAGGCGTCACGATGCTGCCCCGGTTGGTGTAGTCCTCGGGGTTGGCGGTGAAAACGAACTGCAAATCGAGCGGCAGGCGCACCTTGAAACCGCGAATCTGGATGTCGCCTTCCTGCAAGATGTTGAAGAGCGACACCTGAATGCGGGCCTGCAAGTCGGGCAATTCGTTGATAACGAAAATGCCCCGGTGCGCCCGCGGAATCAGGCCGAAGTGAATCACGCGCTCATCCGAGTACGGCAGCTTGAGCGTGGCCGCCTTGATGGGGTCGGCGTCGCCGATGAGGTCGGCCACCGTCACGTCGGGCGTGGCTAGCTTCTCGGTGTAGCGGTCAGCGCGGCCTAGCCACTCGATGGGCGTATCGTCGCCCTTCTCCTCGATGAGGTTTTTGGCAAATACTGACAGCGGCTGCAAGGGGTCGTCATTCAGCTCCGAGCCCTTCACCACCGGGATAAACGGGTCGAGCAGGTTGATGAGCAGGCGCGCAATGCGGGTTTTGGCCTGGCCACGCAGGCCGAGCAGGTTGATATGGTGCCCGGCCAGAATGGCCCGCTGCAACTCGGGTATCACGGTTTCTTCGTAGCCGAAGATGCCGGGAAACACGTCTTCCTTGTTTTTGAGTTTAGAAATGAGGTTATCCCGCAGCTCTTCTTTCACGGTGCGGGGCTGGTAACCACTGGCGCGGAGCTGGCCCAGGGTGCGGATAGTTTCGTGCTTCATTACGTCTTAAACCCGCTGAGCGGGCGTGAGGTTCAGCCGGCGAGCCGGGAGTTTACAGTGGGGGTTACTCAAAAAACGCTTCCCTGTTTTCGCGAAAAAATGGGAAGCGTTCTGAGCCCTGATGCGCGCAGCTTAGAACGACTTGCGGCGGTTCTTCTTGTAGTCTTCAAACACCAGCTGCCCTAGCCCCTTCAGGCCCGAGTAGTAGGCCTTGCCCTGGTTGACCTCCGTAAACTCCTCCACGAACTTTTGCAAATACGGGTCGGAGGTAATCATGAAGGTGGTAATCGGAATCTTGATGCGGCGGGCGGCGGCGGCCAGGTTCAGCGTCTTGTTCACCACCTTGCGGTCGAGGCCGAAGCTGTTTTTGTAGTAGCCGTTGCCTTCCTTCAGGCAGGTGGGCTTGCCGTCGGTAATCATGAAAATCTGCTTGTTGGGCGTCTTGCGCTTACGCAGCAAATCCATGGCTAGCTCCAGGCCGGCCACCGTGTTGGTGTGGTAGGGGCCTACTTGCAGGTAAGGCAGGTCCTTCACCTCAATCTGCCAGGCGTCGTTGCCGAATACAATGACGTCGAGCGAGTCTTTGGGGTATTTCTGCTTCACGAGTTCGGCCAGGGCCATCGCCACCTTCTTAGCAGGCGTGATGCGGTCTTCGCCGTAGAGTATCATCGAGTGCGAGATGTCAATCATCAGCACGGTGCTGGTCTGTGACTTATGCTCGTTTTCACGCACTTCGAGGTCGCCCTCGGTCAGCATGAAATTGTCGCCGTCCATACCGTGGTTGAGCTGGGCATTGCGGATGGATTCCGACATCTGAATCTGCTCCAACGAGTCGCCGAAGCGGAACTCGCGCAGGTCGGTGCTTTGCTCGTCGCCCTGCCCGGTGTGGGGCGTGCGGTGGTTGCCGCTGTTGCCGCGCTTGAGCTTACCGAACACCTCTTCGAGGGCCGACTTGCGGATTTTCTGCTCGGTTTTGGGCGTGATTTTCAACTCGCCCCGCTCCTGCTCGTTCTCATCGATGTAGCCCTTCTTCTTCAGGTCATCAATGAAATTACCCATGCCGTAGTCATTGTCGGTGAGGCCGTATTGCTTGTCGAGCTCATTGAGCCACTGCAAGGCCTCGCCCACGTCGCCGCTGGTGATGGTAATGAGCTGCATAAACAGGTTGAACAGCTGCTCAAACCCCTTCTCGCCCGAGTTTTCATCGGGTACAAAATCACTGAATCGAATGCCGAGCGCCATATAGTTTTTACCTGGAATAAAAGTGCCGGGCGGCGCAGGCTAGCCAGCCGCCCGCAGCACCGAATAAGCTACTCGGGCCAACAACGCCCGCGCCGGGAATGTTTCCGGGGGGCTAGCCGGCGCCACTCCCAGCGGCCGGGCGCGGGGCCAGCCGCCGGTACAGGGCCATGCGCGCCGCCTTCAGCTGGCGCACCGGCCACGGCAGGCGGTTGGCCGCAATGGCCAGAAACGGCGCCGGCGCCGGCCCGAAGCTGCTGTAAAAGTGCGCCACGTTGGGCACCTCGGGCGCTTCGAAATCAAAAATCAGGTCCTGGCCCGCGTGGGTACGCAGGCTATCATCGAGCAGCACCGAGATGGCCCCGGCCTCCTTGCCGGCCCGCGTCGAGCAGTTGAAAATGTACGTAAGGTGCTGCTTGAAATGAAACAGCATACCCATCGCCAGCACCTCGCCGCTAGCCCCCCGCACCTGCCGCAGCGTGGCTAGCCCCTCTTGCCGGGCGCGGGCGTACAGGGCGCGCAGCAGGCGGTATTCGTACGCCTCGCCAATAACGCCGCGGATTTTGGGCGCCGTGTTCTCGGCAAAAATCTGCACCATCAGGTCGATGTCGGTGCTGGGCTCCACGCGCAGGCCGCGGCGCCGGGCCTGGTTGAGGCGCCAGCGGCGATTAGGCTTGTAGCCCGCCAGCAACTGCTCGTAGGGCGGGCGCAGCGCCAGATAGTACGTGGTGAATGCCGCCCCCGCCAGCCCCGGCTGGCCCGCGCCCAGCAGCTCGGTATTGCTGGTATTGAAGGCGTACTGACTGATAAACCGGAAGCGCCCCAGCAAGTGTGCCACCTGCTGCCAGTCGGCGGCCGTGGGGCTGGCCAGCGCAAACAGCCCGAGCTGCTGGGCAAAGAGCGGCTGCTGCACATAGCGCAGGCCAAACTTGCGCCGCACCGGCAGCGGCAGCACCGCCACGTAGCGCCCCCCTTCCTCCTTCACCAGTGCCTCCCAGCCCGGCGACACAATGTCGAGGTACCAGCTCAGGGCGTAGATTAGCCCGTTAGGCGCCTCAGTAATAAGCGCATCCCACTGCGGGCGGTTTATGTCGGCGGGGCGTACGTGGCGGAACATGCGGGGGACACCGGTTTTTATACCCATTGCGGCAACGGGCTAGCGAGGAGCATCCTCGCCGTTTTTAGGTGGGGCGGTTTGGTTGCCAGCATTAGCATTAGGCCAGCCCCGGTACAAAGCTACTCGGCGCCAGGAGCCGGCCGGGGGCGTAGCCGCCGGTACAGAGCCATACGCGCAGCTTTGAACTGGCGCACCGGCCAGGGCATCTGGTCCGAAACAACCGTAAAAAACGGCACCTGCCCCGCGCCAAAGCTCCCGTAAAAGCGCTCGATACCTGGCACTTCCGGCGACTCAAAATCCAAGTACGCCGCTTGCCCAGCATGCTGCTGCAAGAAGCTGTCAATTAGTACAGAGGTGGCCGCCAGGGCTTTGCCGCCGGCCGTAGCACAGCTCACCAGGTAGATGGTTTGCTGCCCGAAGTGCAGAAGCAGCATCATGGCCATCACTTCACCTTCGGCCGTGCGGGCCTGCCACAGCGAGGCCATCCTGTGCTGGCTGCCAACGCCATATATCCCTCTGATAATTCTGTACTCATAGCTTTCTCCCTGCACACCCAAAAATCGGGGCGCGATATTTTCGTCGTACAAGCGTATCAGCAGGTCGATATCAGTAGTCGGCTCCACTACCAACGCGTGCGGCTGGGCCTTGCGCAAGTGGCGGCGGCGCTCGGGGCGATAGCCAGCCCATAGCTCGGGGTAGGTAGGCCGCAGAGAAAGGTGGTACGTGCGGGCTGGTGCGCCCAGCAGCCCCAGCGCAGCCGGCGTTGCTACCGCCGCATTGCCGGTATTAAATGCGTACTGCGTGATGTAGATGAATTGCTGGCGCAGCAGCAGCCCTAGCTGTACCCAGTCGGCGGCCGTGGGGCTGGCCAGCGCAAACAGCCCGAGCTGCTGGGCAAAGAGCGGCTGCTGCACATAGCGCAGGCCAAACTTGCGCCGCACCGGCAGCGGCAGCACCGCCACGTAGCGCCCCCCTTCCTCCTTCACCAGTGCCTCCCAGCCCGGCGACACAATGTCGAGGTACCAGCTCAGGGCGTAGATTAGCCCGTTAGGCGCCTCAGTAATAAGCGCATCCCACTGCGGGCGGTTTATGTCGGCGGGGCGTACGTGGCGGAACATGCGGGGGGCGGGCGCCGGAGCCAGGCGCAAACATCCGGCAAAGTAGCACGTTTACCCCTAGCGGAGCGCCCATTCAGGTGCCTTCCGCTAGCCTATGAAAGCCATTTGGAACAATACCGTCGTGGCCGAGAGCGACGACACCGTGGTGGTGGAGAACAACCACTATTTTCCCGCCGCCGCGCTCAAGAAGGAGTTTTTTGAGGATAGCATCGCCCACACCTCCTGCCCCTGGAAGGGCCGCGCCAGTTACTATTCGCTACGCGTAAACGGCGAGCTGAACAAAGACGCCGCCTGGTTTTACCCCGAAACCAGCCCCGCCGCCCAAAATATTCAGGGCCGCGTGGCCTTCTGGAAGGGCGTTAAGATTGAGAACTAACGGCTAGCCCCTTACACTTACAAAAAGGCCAGCCTGCTCGTAGTGCAGGCTGGCCTTTTTGCATTTTTGGCCCGGCGGCTAGGGCACAATCACCACCTTGCCCGTGGTGTGGTGCGTTTCAATCTGCTCAAACGCCTTCTTGGTTTCATCGAGGGAGAAGGTAGCGGCGATGGGCACCGTGAGCTGGCCGGTATCGGCCAGCTCGCGCAGGTGGTCGAGGTCGGGTACGCTGGGCTGGGCCATTACGTGCTCGAAATGCACGCCGGCCGGCAGCTGCAGGTTCTTACCATCGTTGAGCACCGAGATGAGGCGGCCGTTGGGCTTGAGCGTGGCCAGGCTTTGCGTCAGCGTGTCGCCGCTGGCAGCGTCGAACAGCAGGTCGATGCCCCCGGGCGCAACCTGCTTTACGGCGTCGGCCACCGGCCCGGCTTGGTAGTCGATGGTAAAATCGGCCCCTAGCTCTTTCATATGGGCGGCGCTGTCGGCGCTGGCCACGGCTACTACCGTAGCCCCCAGATTTTTAGCCAGCTGGATAGCCGAGCCGCCCACCCCACCCGAGGCCCCCAGAATAAGGACGGTTTCGCCGCCCTTGAGCTGGCCGGCTTTTACAACCGATTGGTACGCCGTGAGGCCCGCCAGGGGCAGGCCACCGGCCTCGACCCAACTCAGCTTTTCGGGGCTGCGGGCCAGCAAGTTTTCGGGTACTATCAGGCGCTCGGCAAAGGTGCCGTGCTGGGCCACCGGCTGGCGCACGTAGCCGTAGACCTCGTCGCCCACGGCGAGGCGCGTGGCCTGGGAGCCGCATTTTTCGACGATGCCGCACACGTCCCAGCCGGGCACGGTGGGGAAGGCGCTGGGCACCACTTGCGCAAATTTGCCCTCGCGCACCACGGCGTCGACGGGGTTCACGCCGGCAGCTTTCACCACCAGCTGCACATCGGTGGGGCCTAGCTCGGGTAAGTCGAGGGGGCCAATCTGGATTTTATCGATGCCGCCAAACTCGGTATAGTAAGCGGCCTTGGTTTGCTGAGCCATGAGGAAAAGAAAAGGGTAAATATCCTGGTAATACCCCAACCAGCCGCCTAGGGTTGACCTACGCGCAAAAAGCCCCGGCTGCACGGGGCAACCGGGGCGTTGGGCAGTAGCAGCGGGCTAGCGCGGGGCTAGCTAATCCACTTGAATTTGTATTCGAGCTTGGGCACCGCCATGCGGTCGCTCACGCGGCGCAGGCGGGCGGGCAGGTTCATCACGTAGTCCTGGGCTTTGGCGGCGGCGGGCGTCAGGCCGGTGCGGTCGGCCACTTTCCACTCGTCAAGCAGCGAGTCGAGAATATCGGTATAATCCTGGCTCGTGTACACGCCAATGCGCTGGGCGGCGTCGGTGAAGTGGCCGAAGGTTTTGCCCATGTCCACGCCCATCTCGCGCATGTAGTGGGCGGGCATTACAATCTTTTTGCGCATCATGTCCTCGAAGGCCAGCATCATCTCGCTGGGGTCGAGGTCAAAAATCTTGCTCACGAAGGTTTTGTAGGCCTTGGCGTGGCGGTTTTCGTCGCCGGCAATCATGCCGCAGATTTTCGACAGGCCGTCGTCGCCGGCCTCGCGGGCCAGCTGGCCCACGCGGCGGTGCGACACGTTGGTGGCCATTTCCTGGTAGCTCGTGTACACAAAGGCGCGGTACGGGTCGTGGGCCGTGCCCAGGTCGAAGCCGTCGTTGATGAGGTGCTGGGTCGAAAACTCAAACTCGCGCATGTTGACGCGGCCGCAGAGGTAGAGGTAGCGGTTGAGCAGGTCGCCGTGGCGGTTTTCCTCGGCCGTCCAGCCCCGAATCCACTGCGCCCAGCCGTTGTTGCGGTCGCGGTTCAGGTCGTCGAGCTCGTGAAACCAGGCCTCGTAGTTGGGCAGCGCCTCCTCGGTGATGGTATCGCCGATGAGCACGGCCAACAGGTCGTAGCTCAGGCCGCTGGCCTTTTCGCGCAGCTCCTTTATCTCGTCGAAGAAGGTATCGCGGCGCGAATCGGGCAGATAATCGGCGGGCTGCCAGCTATCCTCCACCTTTTTGAGGAAGGTATAAATATTATCTTTCAGATAACCTTCGAGTTGCATGAGCACTTCGCCGCGCGAAATGAGAAGGTCGTTAGAGAGCATCATAACAGGGGGTGGCGCCAGTGAGCGGCCGATGAATGAACGCGCGAAGGTCGGGTTTTAGTTGAGTTTAGGGGGTACATGATTTGGGCATTCGCCGGATTACTCGCGTAAAGTCTTCCTCGCGCACCGCTTTTGGGTGCTACCTTGCTTGTTTTCAAGCCCTCACCTTGGGCGGGCAGCTAGCCCCGCTGCGCACAAATAAGCGCGCCGTGGCGCCGCCCACGCCCGGCCGCTAGCCGGCCCGGGGCTAGTGGGCCGCGTAAAAGGCCTGCCGCACCCGGCGCAGCACGGCTTCGGCCGCGGCGGCATCCGGCGCTTCGGGCAGCGCAGAGGCTGCAAAGGCCGCTTCCACCCGCGTCACCAGCTCCTCGGCCTGGGCCACCAGCTCGGCGTAGGCAAACTCGCCGCGGCGGATTTGCAGCAGAAACTCGCGGTTGGGGCGGCGCACCGCAAGCTGGCCGGTGCGGGCAATTTCCTCGGCCATTTGCAGCAGCCGAAACACGTGCAGCATATTTTTGGCATCGTAGTTTTTGCCGTGCTGCACAGTGTTTTCGAAGCGCTCCTTGTTGCGCCTGGCCACCCACTCCCAATACTCGCGGTAGGCGCGGCAGTACACGCTGTAGCCATTGCGATTGAACGACAAATAAGCTACGGGCTCCTCCCCTTTCGGCACGGCCGACAGCTGCACCTCCTGGCTAGCTTCGGGGTCGCGCACGAGGCCCCGGTACCCGAGCACCTGCTCGGGGCTAGGGTCTACGAACAGGGCATATAAGTCGGCGAGATGGGGCACCTTGGCCAGACCGCACTGCGTGGCTGCTAGCCCCTGCCGGGCTAGCCAGGTGGCCACTGATTGCGCACCCGCGCCCACCGTAACGTAGCAAAAATCCAGCACCGACTTGCGGGCCGGCGGCTCGGGGTGGTTGATTTTCTTATTGAGGCCCTGCGCCTTCCGAATTTGCGCTACGGCGTATTCGGCAAAGCTCTGGCGGCAGAGCTTGGAGAGAAAATCGGGAGCCTGAAACTGGTCGAATAACGGGTGCTGGTATACAATGCAATCGGCTGGCGTGCCCAGCAGCTCCAGCACGGTCGGGTTGTTTTTGAGCAGTAATTCTACGAAGCGGCGCAACTCGTAAAATACCTCGTCGTTGGTGTCGTTGGCGATTTGCGGAACGTAATTAAGGCCATAAAACTGCGCTTCGGGCAAAATAAATACACCCTTCAAATCGGTGTCAGAATGTGGCAGGTTAGTGCCGTAGGCGCGGCTGCCGCTCACGGCTTCAAATAAAATGAGGTGCTGCTGGCGCAGGTCGGCAATGGTCATGGGCAGGTGAGGAATAGTGGCACGAAGGTGCTACAGAATTTCTCCAAAGCCCAGCACTTGGTTTGCAGACGTATTTGCCAGCGGGCCGCTTCTGGGCTGTACCAGTCGGCTTATTAAGCTGCTTATTTCTATGTCTCGTTTTTCTCTTTTATGCGCTGTGGTGGCGCTTGGCTTGCCAGCTGCGGCGCATGCCCAAAGTCTCCAACTCATGCTGCGCGACTCTACTACCCGCCAGCCGCTGATTGGGGCAAGCGTAGGGGTGCCGGGCACCGGCATTGGGGGCACTACCGATGCTCGCGGCCTGGTGCAGCTAGCCCCCGCGCCGGCCGCAGGCACTCGCCTGCGGGCCGAGGCCCTGGGCTACAAAGCGCGCTTGCTCGCGGCCCCCTCACCTGGGAGCGCGCCGCTCATAGTACTGCTAGCCCCGAGTGCCGCGGCCATCGACGAAGTAGTGGTGACAGCTACCCGCACCAACTCGCGCATCGAAGACCAGCCCGAGCGCGTGGAGGTACTGGGCGAGGAAGAAATGCAGGAAGAAAACGGCATCAAGCCCGGCAACATCGCTAGCCTGCTTGGCGACATTGCCGGCACCCAAATTCAGCCCACTTCGCCCACTACCGGCAACGCCGACTTGCGCATTCAGGGCTTGCAGGGGCAGTATTCGCAGATATTGCGCGACGGGCTGCCGCTGTACGGCGGCTTCGCGGGCAGCTTCGGCATCTTGTCGGTACCGCCGCTCGACTTGCGCCAGATAGAATTGCTAAAGGGCTCGAACTCGACGCTGTACGGCGGCGGCGCGATAGCGGGGCTAGTGAACCTGGTGAGCAAAACGCCCACGCTCGGCACGCCGCAGTTTACAGCCACGCTCAACCAGACAACCCTCAACGAAACCAACCTCAATGGTTTCGCAGCCCAGCGCAATCAGCGGGTTGGCTACTCGCTGTTTGTGGGCCTTACGCGGCAGCAGGCAATAGATGTGGATGGCGACGGCTTCGTGGATGTGCCTCAGGTACGCAGTCTCAATGTGCACCCGCGCCTGTTCTACTACCCTAGCCAGCACAGCCAGCTGGCCGTGGGCTACACGGGCACCTTCGAGAGCCGGCGCGGCGGCCAGCAGCAGGCCGTGCGCGACGGAGCCGAAGCGCTGGGGGGTAATACCTACTTCGTGACGAATACCAGCCAGCGCCACACTGTAGACGCGGTATACACCAACGACAGCCTGGGCACCGGCCGCCTCACCCTTAAAGGCGCAATCACCAATTTTGGCCGTGATGTTCTCACCAACACCGTAGCATTCAAGGCTTACCAGACCACGTACTACACCGAGGCTAGCTACCTGCACGCAGCCGGCCGCGGCAATACGCTGGTGGGGGGCCTCAACCTGAACGGCGAGCAGCTGCGCAATGCCGATGCCCGCGCCACCCCCTTACTTAGCCCCTACACCTACCATACAATAGGCGTGTTTGTGCAAGACAGCTGGCAGCCCACGCCGCGCTTCAACGCCCAGGCCGGCCTGCGCTACGACCACCACAACCAGTACGGCGGCTTTGTGCTGCCGCGCCTGTCGGCGCTGTGGCACCTCAGCGAGCAATTCACGGCTCGCCTCAATGGCGGCCTGGGCTACCGCGTGCCGGTGCCCTACGTCAATAGCCTCGACGAGCGCGACTACCCGCAAGTGCAGCCGCTACGCGGCCTCACGGCCGAAACTTCGCAGGGCCTCAACGGTGACTTGAATTACCAGCACACGTTTGCCAACGTGGGCACTGAAGGCGAACCTCTGACCCTCAACCTTAACCAGTCTTTCTTTTACACCCGCCTCGCTAACCCGCTTATTTTGCCCGATGGAGGCATAGTGGGCGGCCCCGGGTCGGCTAGCTACCAGCCCGGTAGCGGCCCCCTCACCTGGCAAAATGCGTCTGCGCCCGTGACGACGCGAGGCCTCGAAACCTACGTGCGCCTGCGCGCCGCCGAAACGGAGCTATACCTGGGCTACGTCTTCACCGACGCTCGGCGCGACTACGACCCCGTGAATCCGCACGTGGAGCTAGCCGCCCGCCACAAGTTTGCCGCCGTGGCCCTAACCGAGTTCAACGACCACTTTGGCGGGGGCATCGAGGCCAGCTACACCGGCCAGCAGTACCTCAGCGACGGCACTACCACGCCCGGCTACCCCATTGTGGCAGCGCTGCTGCGCTACCGCACCGGCCCCTGGACGGTAGTGCTCAATGGCGAAAACC
>CAYLNN010000062.1:0-16977 GCA_964385095.1 uncultured Hymenobacter sp. | reverse complement strand
TTTTCTGATTTCTGCAAGAAAAATTTTATGGCTTTTCTTGGCAGCTCACTAAGAATAATCCATCGTCAACTTGCAATGCCAGCAAATGTTTTGCTAAGGAGCGGATTGCCAGCCTCTTCCCCTTGCTTAGGCAATCGCCTGTTGCGATTGGGAGTGCAAAGGTAAGAAAATTTCTTTATTCCACAAGCGTTTGCTAATTTTTATTTTTGCATTTCTTTAGGTAGGTGTTTACCCGTTGCTAAAAGTACTCCTGTGCCCCTGCAGGGAGCCGATAATGTTTCATGCGTACCCTAAACACAGCGCACGATACTCACTAGAGGTCATTCTCTCCAACTGCCGGAACATACGAGTGAAATAAGCTAAGTTGCTGAAGCTGGCCTTGAAACAAATCTCGGTGATACTGAGCGCAGGGTTTTGTAGGCAGCGCTTGGCTAACCGCATCGGCTGCCATTCCGCCGCCCGCAGGCGTGGCGCTAGGGTTTTGTAGCCAGCGCTTGGCTAACCGCATCCAGGCCTTGATAATATAGTCGATTGGTGACAGGCCAAACTTCTGCTTGAAGACCCGAAAGAAGTTGGCCTTGCTCATGTAGGCTTGGCCACTCAATTCCTCAACGCTTATTTTCTCGGCAAGGTGTTCTTAGATGTAGTGCAGCGTGTGGGCAAAGCGGTTGGAGGTAGCTAGCACGGCCGTGTTATACTCGGTCAGGTGCGGGCGTTGCAGCTGCATCAGACGCAGCAACAGTTCTTTAACCGCGAAGTCCGCTAGCATGTCCTTGTTCTGTGAATCGTCGAAACCAATGCGAACCAGCTTGTAGATGAGCGCGGTGATGTCCTCGTTAGTGTAAAATGAGTGCTGGCTGAGGCTGAGATTCCACTGTTCGCCTTCAGTGGGTAGGTAAAGTTCGTTGAGGTAGTTAATCGTGCCGATGACTTGCAGCCGGTCGATAGCCAGGGCCACGCACTGAGTTGGTTTTTGCCCGAGGCCTCCGGAAAATCAATCAGCATTTTCAGGTTTGGCGGCACCACCATTGTATGCCCGGGTAGGTAATTGAAGGCCTATGGGTCGCGCAGGTGCATCACTTTTTTACCGCGCAGCATGTTGGTGAGCACTAAAATCGGTATAAGATTGCGCTACCCCGCGTTTTGGGGCAATTCTACTTTTGTGCAGCATTCGCAGGATGCCTAAAACAGCCGGCCGGAATGCAGCATCAGCGCCGACTAATTCGCTACAACAGCACCACACAAGCATCCCAATGAGCCACGACCTGCATTATAACATGCAGCTGATACTGCGGAAAACCAATGGCTAGCCGACTAGCTTGACCCGGCCGCCGCGATAATTCCGCTTATTCAACACGCTAACCGAGTATTTGTTGTGGGCGCGGGGCGCACGGGGCTAGCTCTTAAAGCCGCCGCCATGCGCCTGATGCAGGAAGTAAGCAAGCTCGGCGTCGAGTTCGTAGAGCTGCACGCCGGACTTGATGAGCAAGCGCTGCCCAGCTATTTCATTGAGGTACTTATTGAGGAAGCCAAACGTGCCGGCGTACCCGTGTCCATCGCAGGCGGGGTAAATCTCAAAACCATTGCGGCTGTGAAGCAGGCAGGCGTAGCTGTAGCCGTGGCGGGCAATGCCCTCTACGGCGCCGCTGACCCAGCTGCGGCCGCCAAGGAGCTGCGGGCGGCGTTTAACGCCGCCTAAACTGGCTAGCCTATATAAGTAAGCTTATCTGTTCACTCATCGTACTTCACGTTGTAGTGCAAGAAGCTATTGCTGAACTGGATAGCAATTTATGCTATGCGTACTAATTACGGATAGGTAGTGGTGCGTATCGTACGGCTGCCGCCAGGGCAGCTACCTATACCTGGCAAAAGTCCCGCCGGGTGGCCCATTGCTGGGCCGCCCGGCGGGGCTCGCTTGTCTAGAAATCCAGAGGGCTGTATTAAGCAGCTGTAGCCGTCATTTCCTTCAGCTTTTTATACGTCTTTTGCGACTCGGCATATTGCTTTTCTATCGCCTGGCGAATGTTGCCTTTGAGCGACTTACGGCGCAGGGCTTTTTTGAAGGCTTTCAGCGCCCACTGCTCACCATATACATTGGCGGCCAGAATGGCTTTTTCATCGCGTTTGGTCACCAGCGCCTGAGCGTCCATCAGCTTACGATAAAGCTTGCCTTTGAGGGTGGTACCTTTTTCGCGCTCGCCGCCTTTCTTAACTAAGTAATCGTTGAGAGTTTTGGCAAAATCCTGGCTCTGGTCCACTAGCTTCTGATAGTAGCTGGTGAGGGTCGAGTCCTTGCTTTCGGCCGCGGCGCGCTTGTAGCCTTCGGTGCGGTCGTTTACGTAAAGCAACAACTGGTCGAGCGCTTTAGCAGCGCGCTTAGCCTTCCCTTTTTTCTTGGGTGCGATGAGGTACGCCAGGCCAGCGGCCAGCAGCGCTCCACCTACTACCTTCTGGGTGGTGCTAAGCTTGTTGAAACGTTGCGCGGCTTTGTCGCTAGCCTCTTTCACAGAGTCAGCGGCGTCGCCGTAGAGGCCTTTGGCCTTATCGGCAGCTTCTTTGGCTTTGTCAGCAGCGTCGTCATACAGGCTTTTGGCCTTGTCGGTCGTTTCGCTATGGAGGTCCTGGGCCTTGTCGGCCGCGTCGGAAATGGGTTCGGGCAAGTTCATTACGCTAAATTCTGAGAGGTGTGAAACACGCTGTCTTACGGCAAGCTCAGCGCTTACGTTGGCAAACGGTCAGGCTTTTTAGCTAACTTTAGTAAGTCTTCGTTATTAGCAAATTGTCGCAAGCGGTTTGAAACCCTTCACCTCCTTCACTGCCTCTTATTTGCGGCTAGTATGGCGCACTGCTCCCAACTCACTTGTCTTTGGCAATTGTTGCCAAACCTGCGCACGAAAAAGCCCTGTCGGATGCGCCCTCAAGTAAGGGACGCACCCGGCAGGGCTCTTCGGCTAGGGTCGGGATGGCTAGCTATTGCCGAGCACGCCTTGCCGACCTTTGTTGCGCTTGTAGAGGTAAGCCGCGCCGGCTGCCAACAGGGCGCCGCTCAGCACTTTGTGGGTTGAGGTAAGGCCGCCGCGGGTGCCATCCTCATTCGTTTTGCCACGGAATAGGCTGGCTAGCATGCCGCCCAGCGAGTTGCTTTGGTTATTGCTCATGATGTGAAGTCAGGTTAAGGTGAATGTCAGCTTTCTACGCGGGCGGGGCGGTGGGTGTTGTGGGCTAGCCCACTGCTGCGGCCGGCACCGGATGCAGTATCAGCCACACCAGCTCGCGCAGAATTTCGCCCTCGTCCATGCTGCCACTCTCGATGCCCTTGCTCTGGGCATCGGCCCGCCGAATAAGGTGAATGAGGTCGATGGTCCGCGCGGGGCTGAACTGGCGCTGGGCCAACTGATATTCCTTCTGAGCAAACTTATTGATGCCCAGCTTCTGCAAGTCGGCATCCGAAGGATTGTTACCCGCCTGGTGCAGGGCTAGCAGCCGCGTGAAGAAATTAAAGAGCAGCGTGAGGTTCGGAATCAGCGGGTTGGCCTTGGGATTGGCGGCGAAATGCGTAAGAATACGGTTGGCCTTAAGTACGTCGCGCGTCACCAGCGCCCGCTGCAACTCAAAAATATTGTACTCCTTGCTGATGCCCACCAAGCGCTGCACCAGGTCCTCGTCGATGGCCTGGCCAGGCTTCACGTTGAGCAGCAGCTTGTTTACCTCGTTAGCCAGCCTACTCAGGTCGGCGCCGATGTACTCGGCCAGCAGGGCGGTGGCGCCGGGCGTAATCTGCTGCTTGCGGTTGCGCACGTAGCCACCCAGCCACTGCGGCACCTGGTTGTCGTAGAGCTTCTTACTCGTCATCAGGGCCACGCCGGGCGCGTCTTTGCTGGCCAGCAGCTTACCGAGCTTCTTGCGCGAGTCGAGGCTTTTGTACTTGTAGCACAGCACGAGCACGGTACTGGCAAGTGGGTTTTTGAGGTAGGCTTCGAGAAACGGCCAGGCTTTCTCGCTCTCCAAATCGGCCACGGCCTGCGCTTCTTTCACAATAACCACCGAGTAATCGCTCATCATCGGGAAGCGCTTGGCCTGACCCAGGATGCCCGCCGCGTCGGTATCCTTGCCGTAGAGCACCGTCTGGTTGAAGCTGCGCTCGCCTTCGGGCAACACCGAATTTTCGAGCGCGTCGGCCACGGTATCAATAAAATACGGCTCCTCGCCCTGCAAAAAGTACACTGGCTGAAACTGCCGCTGCTGAATCTGCTTAAGAAGGTCGTCGGAAGAGAAAGTAGCCATAATTAGGGTGCGGGGCTAGCCCCCGCCCGTCGTCGCGCAGCGCCTGACCAGCGCTTGCACAACGAAACAAACGCCTGAACGGGGGCTAGCCCCGCACCCTACAAAGCTACCGCCCGGCTACCTTTGCCCCTTGTTTTGCGGCGCCTTTCTACCGCCGCGCTCTTGCGTATGTCTTCTGAACTCACTTCTTCGACCTCCCCTACCGATTTGCTAGCCGAGCTGAAATGGCGCGGCATGTACCACGACGCCATGCCCGGCACCGCCGAGCACCTGGCCGGCGCCGCACCCGTATCGGGCTACATTGGCTTCGACCCCACGGCCGCCTCGCTGCACATCGGCAACCTGGCTACTATTATGCTGCTCGTGCACTTGCAGCGCGCCGGCCACCGCCCGGTGGCCCTGGTGGGCGGCGCCACCGGCATGATTGGCGACCCCAGCGGCAAGAGCGCCGAGCGCAACCTGCTCGACGAAACCACCCTGCGCGCCAATCAGGCCGGCATCCGGGCCCAGCTCGAAAAATTCCTGGAGTTCAACGACTCCCCCACCGGCGCGCTGCTCGTCAACAATTACGACTGGTTCAAGGATTTCAGTTTCCTGGGCTTTTTGCGTGATGTGGGTAAGCACTTCACCGTGAACTACATGATGGCCAAAGACTCGGTAAAGCGCCGCATCGGCGGCAACGAAGAAAGCGGCAACGACGGTATCAGCTACACCGAGTTCAGCTACCAGCTCTTGCAGGGCTACGACTTTTTTCACCTCTACCAAAACCTGGGCTGCACCCTGCAAATGGGGGCCAGCGACCAGTGGGGCAACATCACGACCGGCACCGAGCTCATTCGCCGCCTCACCGATGGCCAGGGCAAGGCCTACGCCCTCACCGGCCAGCTCATCACCAAGGCCGACGGCACCAAGTACGGCAAGAGCGAAACCGGCACCGTGTGGCTCGACCCGGCCCTGACTTCGCCCTACCAGTTCTACCAGTTTTTCCTCAACAGCAAGGACGAAGACGCCCCGCGCCTCATCCGGGTATTCACGCTGCTGAGCCAGCCCGAAATCGAGGCCCTCGAAGCCGAGCACGCCCAGGCCCCGCACCTGCGCACGCTGCAAAAGGCCTTGGCCAAGGAAGTAACCATCCGGGTGCACTCGGAGGCGGCCTATGAGGCGGCGGTGTCGGCCTCGCAGGTGCTGTTTGGCGGCGGCGACCTGGCTAGCCTCGACGAGGCCACGCTGCTCGACGTGTTTGCCGGCGTGCCGCACCTGCGCGTGCCCCGCGCCGAGGCGCTGGCCCAGCCCCTAGCCGTGCTGCTGAGCGAGGCCACCGACAAGAAAATTCTGCCCTCGCGCGGCGAGGCTCGCAAGCTGGTGCAAGCCAATGGCTTAAGCCTAAATGGCCAGAAAGTAACCTCGGCCGACACGCCGAGCGCCGAGCTGCCCCTGCTGCTCGATAAATACCTGGTGGTGAAGAAAGGCAAGAACTACTTTCTGGTCGAGCTCAGCTAGGGCAATCGGGTCGGGCAAACTGCCCCGTACTATTGCCCACCAGGGACTACACAAGAGAGCCCCGCTAGCCAGGCTAGCGGGGCTCTCTTATATCATCACCTAGCCGCGCAACGGGCGGCCGGGGCAAACTACTTCTTTTTAGCGGCCGGAGCAGCCTTTTTGGCGGCGGCCGGAGCAGCTTTCTTAGCAGCCGGGGCTTTGGTGGCCGGGGCGGCGGCGCCGTCCTTGGTCGAGTTCTTCATATTTTGCACTTCCAGGCGGATGGCCTGAGCGTGGTTTTTCAGGTCCTGCATGCCCTTGCGCACGCGGGTGCCAGCAGCGGCGTTGTTCTTATCGTACGACTTCTCAAAGTCGTCTTCCAGCGAGTTGATGAGGTCTTTGAGTTGGTTGAAAGGGTTAGCCATGAACGGTGGTTGGAAAATTGGGTGAGAAAAAGGGGAATTGTGCTTACGCGGCCCTAATATACAGGCACTTTCTACGCAAGCAAGTTTTCCAGGTTTTTTCTAAAACCGCATTTCTGGCCTCGCAGGGCCCTTTTTTCAATAAAACTGCTTTTTGAGCGAATTTTAGCGGCCTCAGGCTACTTAGAATAATACAAAAACAAGCGCGCCGGCGGCCCTTGCGGGCAACCGGCGCGTAGGCTGTGGCTAGGCTAATGGTCAGGTTATTAGGCAGTAGCGGCCTGCTTGCTGTAGAGGCCTTTGTCGAGCTTGGTGGCAATTGCCTCAAAAGCCGTAATAGTTTGCGCCACATCGGCCAGCGTGTGCACGGCCGTGGGGATGAGGCGCAGCATAATAACGCCTTTGGGCACGACGGGGTACACCACGATGGAGCAGAAGATGCCGTGGTTCTCACGCAAATCGAAGGTCAGGGCCGTGGCGTCGGGAATCTGGCCATTGAGAAACACCGGGGTAACCGGCGACTCGGTGGTGCCGATGTTGAAGCCTTTTTCGCGCAGGCCGCTTTGCAGGGCGCGCACGATGGTCCAGAGGTTTTCGCGGTACTCGGGGTGGTTGCGAATGAGCTCCAGGCGCTTCAGAGCGCCCACCACGAGCGGCATGGGCAAGGATTTGGCGAAAATCTGGCTGCGCATATTGTAGCGCAAATATTCAATCACGCTTTCCTGCCCGGCCACGAATGCGCCGATGCTAGCCATGCTCTTGGCGAAGGTGTAAAAAATGAGGTCTACGCCCTCCACGCAGTTTAAATGCTCGGCCGTGCCGGCGCCCGTGGGCCCTAGCGTGCCGAAGCCGTGGGCATCATCGACGAAGATGCGGAAGTTGAATTTTTCCTTCAGCTTGACAATTTCGGGCAGCTTGCCCAGGTTGCCGCTCATGCCAAACATGCCTTCGGTGATAACCAAAATGCCGCCGCCGGTTTCGTCGGTGAGGCGCTTGGCGCGCTCCAGCTGTTTTTCGAGGCTAGCCATATCGTTGTGGTTGAACACAAAGCGCTTACCTTGGTGCAGGCGCACGCCGTCGATGATGCAGGCGTGCGATTCGGCGTCGTACACGATGGCGTCGTGGCGGCTCACCAGCGAATCGATAATGCTGACCACGCCCTGGTAGCCGAAGTTGAGCAGCAGCGCGGCGGGCTTGTGCACGAAGTCGGCCAACTCGTTTTCGAGCTGCTCGTGCAGGTTCGAGTTGCCGCTCATGATGCGGGCGCCCATGGGGTAAGCCATGCCGTAGTCGGCGGCGCCATCGCGGTCGGCCTGCCGCACCTCGGGATGGTTAGCCAGGCCCAGGTAGTTATTCAGGCTCCAGGTGAGTACTTCTTTCCCGCGAAAAATCATGCGGGGCTTAATCTCGCCTTCGAGCTTGGGAAACGTGAAGTAGCCGTGGGCGTAGTGAGAGTGCGAGCCTAGTGGGCCCCGATTGGCCGTGACGCGGTCGAAAATATCCACTGAAAAACTTGGGGGAATAATGAGAGAGCAGGGCGAGCGAAGCCAGCCGGCTCGCGCAGCAAAAACTGTTAAACGACAAAGATAGCCCGCACACAGCTTTTGTACATAATTTGGGCCTGGCAGTTAAGCTAGCCGATAGCACTTTTATTACCAAGCTGGCGGATTAAGGTTTTCTTTGTGGCCGTAAAACGTAGTGGCGCGAAGCGGAAGCTTCGCCCTACTGCCCTCCCCCACCCCGCATGAAAAAAATCTCGAAACTTCTGGTTGCCAATCGTGGCGAAATTGCTCTGCGCGTGCTGCGCTCGGCCAAAGAAATGGGCATCGCCACGGTGGCCATCTACTCGGAGGCCGACCGCCTCTCGCCCCACGTGCGCTACGCCGACGAGGCGGTGTGCGTGGGCCCGCCGGCTTCCAAGGACAGCTATCTGCGGGGCGATAAAATTATTGAAATCTGCCACGAGCTGGGCGTCGATGCCATTCACCCCGGCTACGGCTTCCTGTCGGAGAATGCCGGCTTTGCCCGCGCCGTGCGCGAGGCGGGGCTCATTTTTGTAGGCCCCAGCCCCGAGGCCATGAACATGATGGGCGACAAGCTCTCGGCCAAGCAGGCCGTGAAAGCCTACAACATTCCGCTGGTGCCGGGCACCGACGAGGCCATTTCCGACGTGGAGGCCGCCAAGCAGATTGCCCAGGAAGTAGGTTTTCCGATTCTCATCAAAGCCTCGGCCGGCGGCGGAGGCAAGGGCATGCGCCTGGTACACAGCGCCGATGAGTTTGAGGAGCAGATGCAGCTCGCCATCAACGAGGCCGTATCGGCGTTTGGTGACGGAGCGGTGTTTATCGAGAAATTCGTGACGGGGCCGCGCCACATCGAAATTCAGGTATTGGGCGATGAGCACGGCAACATCGTGCACTTGTTTGAGCGCGAGTGCTCGATTCAGCGCCGCCACCAGAAAGTGATTGAGGAAGCGCCCTCGTCGGTGCTCACGCCCGCGCTGCGCGCCGAGATGGGCCGCTGCGCCGTGGACGTGGCTAGGGCCTGCCAGTACGCAGGCGCCGGCACCGTCGAGTTTTTGCTCGACGACCAGCACCGCTTCTACTTCCTCGAAATGAACACCCGCCTGCAAGTCGAGCACCCCGTGACCGAGCTGATAACGGGCCTCGACCTGGTGAAGGAGCAGATTCGGGTGGCCGAGGGCCAGCCCCTGCCCTTCCGCCAGGAAGACCTGACCATCACGGGCCACGCCCTGGAGCTGCGCGTGTACGCCGAAGACCCGCAGAACAACTTCCTGCCCGACATCGGCCGGCTAGCCACCTACGTGCGCCCCCAGGGCCCCGGCGTGCGCGTGGACGATGGTTTTGAGCAAGGCATGGACATTCCGATTTACTACGACCCCATGATTGCCAAGCTGGTAACGTTTGGCGCGAATCGGGAAGAAGCCATCGCCCGCATGCTGCGGGCCATTGCCGAGTATCAGATTACGGGCATCGAAACTACGCTGCCCTTCGGCACTTTCGTGCTCAAGCACCCGGCCTTCGTGAGCGGCAACTTCGACACGAATTTCGTGCGCGACCACTTCAGCGCCGCCGTGCTAGCCCCCACTACGCCCGACGAGGGCACCGCCCAGGTAGCCGCCGCGCTGGTGGCCATGCTCATGAGCGAGAAGAAGCCCGCTAGCCCCGTGGCAACTACTGAAGCAGCCGGCGCGCCCGCCTCGGCGTGGCGGCGCAATCGGATGGGCGTGGGGTAAGTGTATTCACTCCGCTTATGCAGCCCGACCAGACCCTAGCCGCCATTAAAACCAATTTCTTTTCGCCTGATTCGGCCGTAGCGATGGCGGCGGCTGATAAGCTTGGGGAAATTGGGGGCGACGAAGTGCTGAATTTTTTAATCCAAGTCCTTAAAAGCTCGAACGCTTCGCAGCGCAACAGTGCCGCCCTGGCCCTACGCGAAATCGGCGATAACCGGGCCGCAGAGCCACTTTGGCAGGAAATCCTCAATCCGCAAAACCGCAACCAGCGGGCCACGATGGTTTACGCTCTTGAGAGGCTGGATTGCTCGCAGAAACTGCCGGAGTTGTTTGACTTGCTTTTTTATGGTAGCTACGAGGCCCAAATGTATGCGGGGACTATTCTTGACGAACAAGTCTTCGAGTTTTCGGAAGCTGATTTGCACACCATTCAAAGCAAGTGGGATGACTTGCGAAAGCGCCCTGAAAAATGCGTTGACTTTGAACTGCGTAAGGATGATATTCAGCATTTTGTGGAAGGATTCGTCAGCTATTTAAACAACTAACAGTTTGCTCTACCTCGTGCGCGACCACCTCTTCCCGGTGCTCGTGTTCTTACACGCGCTGCTGGCGGGCCGGCCACCCGATGATGGCCACGGGCGCTTTGCCCGCCAGCGGCACTACCGGGTGGCGCGGCTAGCCCGCCTGCCCGCGCCCATCCGCGAAAGCTCGGGGCTAGCCCTCGGCGACTCGGCCGGGCTGGTATGGACTCATGGCGACGGCGGCACCCTAGCCACGCTCTACCAGGCTAGCCTGGCCGGGCGCCTGCGCGGCGCGCTGCCGCTAGCCCCGCTGCCCAATCACGACTGGGAAGAGTTAACCCGAGACCCAGCCGGGCGCTTCTATATCGGTGACTTTGGCAATAACCGCAACGACCGGCGCGACCTAGCTATTTACCGTCTCACGCCAGCTACCGGAGGCCGACCGCGGGTCGATACCATCGCCTTTCGCTATCCCGACCAGACGGCATTCCCGCCGCCCCCAGCCGGTCGGCATTTCGACTGCGAGGCCATGCTGTTTTACAACGACTCGCTGCACCTCTTTACCAAAGACCGCGGCCGGGCGCACCGCACCCGCTACTACGTGGTGCCCGCGCGGCCGGGCCACCAAGTGGCCGTGCTGCGCGACAGCCTGCGGCTGCGCACCCTAGTCACGGGCGCGGCGCTCAGCCCCGATGGCCGCCGGGTAGCGCTGCTGGGCTACGGCGGGCTGTTTTTGTTTGACGGGCCGCCCGGCCCGCGGCTTTTCCAGCAGGTCAAAACCTACCGTCGGCTGCCGGCTACGGGGCAAGCCGAGGGCGTGGTTTTTCTGGATGATAAAACCCTGCTGCTCAGCAACGAAAAAGGATGGCTATTTCGCCTGGCGCACCCTAGCAAAAGCGAGCGGGCCGCTCGCTAGCCTCACGCACCAGCCCGTTGGCAGGGCTAGCCTGCGCCACTAATAGCTGCCTTGCTGCGACGATTCGCGCACGAATAACTCGGGCTGCAACACCACCTGGCGCTGCATAAAAGGCGCATCGGGCGCGGCGGCCAGCTCCAGAAACAGGCGCACGGCGGCCTGGCCCATCTCCTCGCAGCGCTGGTCTACCGACGTGAGCCGCGGCTCCGTGATGGCCGTGAAGCCCTCGTTGCTGAAGCCGGCCAGGGCAATATCCTGCGGCACCCGGATGCCCTGGGCCTTTAGCACTTGCAGGGCGCCGAGGATGGCCGAGTCGCCGGCCGCGAAGATGGCGTCGAGGGGCGTGGGCAGGGCTAGCAGTTGGCGCGTGGCCTGGGCACCATCCTCCGTCGTCATGTTAGAGGTGATAATCAGCGCCTCGTCGGGGGCAATATCGAAGCTAGCCAGCGCATCGAGGTAGCCCTGGCGGCGGTGCTGGTAGATGTTGAGGTGCGGCGGCCCGGCTAGGTGCGCCACGCGGCGGCACCCTTGCTCCAGCAGGTGGCGCGTGGCCTGGAAGGCACCCTCCCGGTCGTTGAGTACCACCGAGTTGACTTGCTCGGTGGCCGGAATACGGTCAAAAAACACCAGCGGCACGCCCCGGCCCCGCACCTTGTCAAAATGGTGATAATCCTGGGTGTTGCGGGCCAGCGAAACGAGCACGCCCGCCACCTGGGCGTTGAGCAGCGTCTCCACGTTGCGGCGCTCCAGCTGCACGTCTTCGTGCGACTGGCACACGATAACGCTGAAACCAGCCTTGCTGGCCGCCGTCTCAATTCCTTGAATAACAGAGGGAAAGAACTTGCCTTCGATATAGGGCACCACTACGCCCAGCAGCCGGCTCTGGCCTTTGCGCAGGGCGGCGGCCAGGTGGTTGGGCTGGTAATTCAGCTTTTTGGCCAGCTTGAGCACGCGCTGCTTGGTAGCGGCCCCAATGCTGTGGTGGTCGCTGAGGGCGCGCGAAATGGTCGTCATCGATACGCCCAGCTCGCGGGCCAGGTCGGCCATCGAAACTGCGGGCGGGTTGGCGCCGGGCACCGGCTTTTTGGGGGAATTCATGCGAATGGTAACCACCAGCCGCTGCGAAAAGGCAGTGGCTGGCTTCTGCACAAATCTAGGCGCATTTCTGCTAATCGTACGCTGCCCCCGCCCCTGGCCCAGATTTCGCGGCTAGCTTGCTGCCGTTTCACTAGGGATTATTTACCCGTATGCTTCCGCTTTTTTGCAGCGCGCTGGCCCTGGTGGCCTGGGGTGCGGGTGCCAGCCCGGCCCCAACGGGCCAGATTGATTTCAACAAGCTGCGGCTGCACCAGCTGGCCTTTATTTCGAGCCGCAGCCAAGTGCAGCAGCGCCTGGGCCAGCCCCGCACCGTGGTGGAGCCACACTATGAATGCGGAGCTTACTTCAGTGAAGAGCAAGGTCAGAAATTCTACGAGCTGCGCTACCCGCAGGTGCGGTTTATCGGCAGCAGCAAGCTGGGGTATGCGATTGAGTACGTGTATTTTTCTACCAAAAGCCCGGCACTGACCTATGGCGGCCAGCCCCTGACCAACCGCACCACGGTGGCCGATTTGCGGCGCCTCTTTGGCCCGGGCACGCACTCGGAGAAGATTAAGACCGCCGAGATGCCCCAGGGCCAGGAAGCCGTATCCGTCAGCTCCAACCACGACGACGGCGCCATCTTCTGGTTCAGCCGCGGCCGGCTCGTCAAGTTTGAGTACTGGTCGCCCTGCTAGGCTAGCCCCGCCGCGATTATCGAGGCCGGCGGAAACCCCCGCCCCGCCCGGCGGGTTATCTTTGCAGCTACGCCCTTAGCGGCGCCTTTGCATATGCCGGAGATAACAATAGATGCCGTTCGCCACGCCCTGAGCTTCGTGGAAGAGCCCGATTTGGGCCAGGACTTGATTACGCTCAATATGGTGGAAGACATTCAGGTAGATGGCCGCACGGTGTCGTTTACCGTGGTACTTACTACCCCCGCCTGCCCGCTCAAGCAGCTCATCCACGATGCCTGCGAGCGCGCCGTGCACACCATGGTGGACAAAGACGCCAACGTGGTGATTCAGATGACATCGCGCGTAACGACCATGCGCAACAACAACACCATCTTGCCCGGCGTGAAGAATATCATCGCTATTGCCTCGGGTAAGGGCGGCGTGGGCAAAAGCACCGTCACGGCCAACCTGGCCGTAGCGCTAGCCGCTGCCGGGGCCAAGGTGGGCCTCATCGACGCCGATATTTCGGGGCCGAGCATGCCGACTATGTTTGGGGTTGAGGACGCCCGGCCGCACGTGTACCAGTCGCCGGCCGGCAAAAACCTCATCGAGCCCATCATTAAGTACGGGGTGAAGCTGATGAGCATCGGCTTTTTGGCCCCCAGCGAGCACGCCATTGTGTGGCGCGGGCCGATGGCCTCGTCGGCGCTCAAGCAGTTTATTACCGAAGTAGACTGGGGCGAGCTGGATTACTTGCTGCTCGATTTGCCGCCCGGCACCTCCGATATTCACCTCACGATGGTGCAGACCGTGCCCGTGACCGGCGCCATTATCGTGACCACGCCGCAGCCCGTGGCCCTCATGGATGCGCAAAAGGGCTTGCAGATGTTCCGCCAGCCGCAAATCAACGTGCCGGTGCTGGGCATTATCGAGAACATGGCCTGGTTTACGCCAGCCGAATTGCCTGAAAATAAATACTATATCTTTGGCGAAGGCGGTGGCCAGCGGCTAGCTACCAAGCACGACGTGCCGCTGCTAGGCCAGCTGCCGCTGATACAGGCCGTGCGCGAGGCCGGCGACGATGGCCGCCCGGCCGTGCTGGCCGACGTAAATTCGCCGGCAGCGGCCACCTTCCGCGACCTCGCCGAGAGCCTGGCCCGGCAGGTGAGCATCCGCAACAATGTTGCTCCTAAAACTTCCGTTGTGCAAATGAACAGCTAGGTAGCACTTGGCAACCTATTGCCCGGTAATCGCCACGTGCACATTTTGCTACCGAACCCTGTTCCCAGCTCATTGCTAACCGTTAATTGATTGAAAATGGATTCTGTTTTGTCCCGCGTCGAGCAAGCCCTTGATTCTCTGCGACCTTACCTGGCCACGGATGGCGGCAACGTGCGCGTGGCCGAAATAACCGATGCCGGCGTACTAAAGCTGGAATGGGAAGGGGCCTGCGGCGCTTGCCCCATGTCGCCCATGACCCGCGCCGGCCTCGAAGACACCGTGCGCAAAGCCGTGCCCGAAATCACGGCTGTGGAAGCCCGCTAGGCTTTCTTTTTGTTGTTTTATCACCGCCTGTCATGCTGAGCTTGCGAAGCATCTTGCTCGCACCACTAGGGTTAGTACCTCTAGCGGCGCAGTAGAGATGCCTCGCAAGCTCAGCATGACAGACGTTTTTTTGGCCGATTCGTAAGCTGAAGCTCAGCTTACACTACCATATGCCCGCCTCGCCCGCCAACGACCCTAGCCTGCGCTCCTGGATTGACATCCGGCCCACCGACGATTTTCCGATTCAGAACCTACCCTTCGGGGTGATGGACGTGCCGGAGTGGGGCCCGCGCCTAGCGGTAGCCATCGGCGGCTACGCCCTCGATTTGTACGAATGCGCCCAGCTAGGGTATTTCGACAGCATTGCCGAGGACGTACCAGCGCTGGGCGCGGCGCTACCCAAGGTGTTTCGGCGACGCTCGCTGAACGCGTTTCTGCGGCTGGGGCCGGCGGCATGGCGCGCTGTGCGCGAGCGCGTGAGCGAGCTATTGCGCCACGACAACGCCAGCCTGCGCGACAACGAGCTGGCTATTCAAACCTGCCTGCTGCGCCAGCGCGATGTAACGATGCTGCGCCCGGTGAAGCCTACCAATTACGTCGATTTTTACAGCAGCCTGGAACACGCCACCAACGTGGGCGCTATGTTTCGGCCCGATAATCCGCTGCTGCCCAACTGGCGGCACCTGCCCATTGCCTACCACGGCCGGGCCAACTCCATCGTGGCCAGCGGCACCGCCGTGCGCCGACCGCAGGGCCAGTATCGCCCCGCAGGCCAGGAAACGCCCGTTTTCGGCCCCACCCAGCAACTCGATTTTGAGCTGGAAACGGCCTTCATCGTGGGCCAAAGCACCGCCCAGGGCAGCACCGTGCCCCTGGCCGAGGCTGAAAGTCACATCTTCGGCGTCGTGCTATTCAACGACTGGAGCGCCCGCGATATCCAGAGCTGGGAATACCAGCCGCTAGGGCCGTTTTTGGGCAAAAACTTCGCCAGCAGCGTTTCGCCCTGGGTCGTCACGCTCGATGCGCTGGAGCCCTTCCGCGTGGCTGGCCCGGCGCAGGAACCCCAGCCCCTGGCCTACTTACAAAGCACTGGTGAGCAGCATTTTGATATTCAACTCGAAGTGCTCGTTCAGCCCGCCGGCGCCACGGCGGCCCCACTGGTTATCAGCCACACCAGCATGAAATATCTGTACTGGAGCATGGCCCAGCAGCTCACCCACCACGCCAGTAACGGCTGCCCGCTCGAAGCGGGCGATATCTACGCCTCGGGCACCATCAGTGGCCCCACACCGGGCGCGCTAGGGTCTTTGCTGGAGCTGACGCAGCGCGGCACCCAGCCGCTAGCCCTGCCGGGAGACTTGCAGCTCGGCTTCCTGCGCGACGGCGACACGGTTATTCTGCGCGGCTTCGCCGAGAAGAACGGCGTGCGCATCGGGCTGGGCGAGGTGAGCGGCACGGTACTGCCGGCGGTGGCATGACCATGTTGAGGTACTTTCTGCCAAACTGGGGCGCGTTGAGCAGGCAGCTACTCACGCGTACGTCCAGCATGGCACGCCTCTTATTATGCGCTTGCCTTTTAGTAATCAGCCTCTCTTCCTGCGTGGGTTTCGGTGACATTTTTGCGCACGAAACAGAAATCTACGGGCCGTACTACGTTGCTGATGACCCAGCCGCCTCTTATAAAACCTTGTTCTATCGTTAGCAGGAGGGAGTTGATTTATACCGCTTTGAGAACGTAACACAGGTCGGGTATAGTGCGGGACGAATTTTTATAGAGTCTGAAAATCGGTATTATTGGTTTGCCATAGCAAGCGACCCTGGCACGGACTTAAGCGACCCAGCTACACAGCAAATGTTCAGCAAACCGTTGATGGAGACCGACTTTAATCGGGTAGTAGATTCACTAGGCGTAAAAAACCTGATTTTTCAATTTCAGGAGTAACTCTAATTTAAAAGCCAGCTAGCCCATGCATAGGCTAGCTGGCTTTTGAGTTTTAGCCGCAGATTTTTTAGTGAAAGCTTACTTCTTGCCCGCCAATATCTCGTCCATAATCAGCGGGTCGAGTAGCGTGGTAGTATCGCCCAGGTTGGCGGTTTCGCCCTCGGCTACTTTGCGCAGGATGCGGCGCATGATTTTACCCGAGCGGGTTTTGGGCAGGCCGCTCACGAGCTGGATTTTATCGGGCTTGGCAATGCGGCCGATGGCAGCCACCACGGCTTCGATGATGCTGGCCTCGGCTTTCTGAATTTCGATATCGGTGGTGGGCACGCCGTGCTGGCAGATAACGTAGGCGTAGATGCCCTGGCCTTTTACATCGTGCGGGTAGCCCACCACGGCGCTTTCCACCACGTACTCGCTTTCGTTGATGGCGTTTTCGATTTCGGCGGTGCCGAAGCGGTGGCCGCTCACATTTATCACGTCATCGACGCGGCCGATGATGCGGTAGAGGCCCTGCTCGTCGCGCCGGGCGCCGTCGCCAGTGAAATAATAGCCCGGGTAGGGCTGGAAATAGGTCTGGCGCGCGCGCTCGTGGTCGCCCCAGGTGGTGCGAATTACGCCCGGCCAGCTAGCCTTTATCGCTAGGTACCCTTCCTGGTCGTTGCCCTCAATCTCGGTGCCGTCCTGGTTCAGCAGCACGGGCTGCACGCCGGGCAGCGGCAGGCCAGCGCGGGCGGGCTCGCTGGGCGTGATGCCGGCCATGGCCGAAATCATGATACCGCCGGTTTCGGTCTGCCACCAAGTGTCCACGATGGGGCAGCGGCCCTTGCCCACGTGCTGATGGTACCAGTGCCAGGCTTC
>CAYLNN010000061.1:0-17040 GCA_964385095.1 uncultured Hymenobacter sp. | reverse complement strand
ATGCCCGGCACGCCCTCGGGGTAGAGCATGAGGTTGTGCTCCTGGTAGTACATCATGGTTTCGAAGTTGAGCGTGGTGGCGTCGACGCTGCCACACTTTTTCCAGAAATCGGTGATGAGGTAGGGGTTCATCAGCTTGGTAGCCGAGAGCATGGGCGCCGAGAGCGGGCGGGGCAAATCGCGCAGGTGCCCGCGCGTGCGCAACAGGTAGCGCCAGAGGTGCGAGAGCGAAATAATGGCATCCCAGGGGAAGGCCATGCCCGAGTGGTTGGAGGCGAAGATGAGCGGCCGGCTAGGGTTGTTGCGCTGCGGGTAGGGCTCGAAGCCCACCAGCCGCGAGCGAAACCACACCCGGTCGAGCAGCTGCAGGATATTTTCGTCCAGGGTCTGGGTAAATTCTTCCCGAAAATAATCGCGGTAAATGTGCTGGTTTTCCCGAATAAGCGGTGGGGGCGGGGTATCGGGCGCAGCAGCGGTGGGCATAGGGCAGAAAGGAGCGGCCGCGAAAGGTAGCAAATTAATGACGAGTGACTACTGGGTAACGGGTAGTGAAGACTGGCGAATAGCTAACGGACAACAGTTTACCAGCCATTGCCCACGAGCTACTCGCTATTAGTCATTACCCAGTAATCACGCGTTCTTGATAATTATATCTGCCGCTTGAGGCGAATACTGGCCGGGTAAAGGCCGCCGTCGGGGCGGCGCAGCACCAGCAGCAGCACGCGGCCATCCTGCGAGTGCAAAAGCTTGCTGAGGTCGGTGGCCGAAAAAGCCTGGGTAGGCATGAAGTTAATGCTCATCAGCTCCTCGCCTTCGGCAATGCCGGCGGCAGCGGCCGGCGAGCCGGGCACCACGCGCAACACTCGGTAGCGGCGGTAGTCGGGGCCGGTGGCCAGCAGGTCGAGGCCACACATATCGTGCTCGAAGGGTTCGCGCAGCGCGGGCGTGGGCCGCAGCAGCAGCCGGCCGTGCGGGTAGTCGATAACGGTGGTGAAGCGTTTGAGCACCTCGTAGCCCAAGCTGCCGTGGCGGGCGCGTTCGGTACCCGACAGACGCTCGTGCACCTGCGCCGAATCGGGAAACGAGGTGAGCACCTGCGGCAGTTGGTAGCGCCCGAGCTGCACCGCCGCCACCCGCCCCAGCGAGCCGCTCACAATGCCCGAGAGGCCCCGGCCCAGGTCGGTGCGCAGGCGGGTGGCGGGCAGCCGCAGGCGGCGGTCGGCGGTGGTTTCGAGGCTGAGGGCGTGGCCCGCGCCCGTGTCGAGCAGCAGCCGCAGCGGTAGCGGTGCCTGGCCGGGCGCGGCCCCTAGCAGCTGCACCCCAGCCTGCACGTAGGCCTTCTGACGGTCGAGCACCAGCGGCAGGCTAGCCCAGCGCCGCCCGGTGGGCGCTTTATACCGAGTGGGCTCGCTCAGCAGCAGCTCGTGCCGCGCTGGCTCAATGGTAACTACAAACGAATGAAACAAGTCGCTGCCGATGATGCCGCGCACCGGCAGCCCCACGTAGCCCGACAGGTCGAGTACGTCGCTGCTGAGCACCAGCCAGTTCATGCCGGAGGCCTCCACGCCGGGCAGGCTCACGCGCACGTTGGCGGCTTCGTAAGCCCGCAGGCCGCTGTCGGTGCCGCCCACGCCCAGAATCCGAAACTGCGGGCCGCGGGTCAGGTGCAGCGAATCGGCCAGCTGCGGGTCGGTGAGCAGGCTGGTGGCTACGCCCGTATCGAGCAAAAAATTATATGGCCCCCGCCCGTTCAGCTGGGCCGAAACAATGAGCAGGTTGCGCGCCGCCGAAAAAGGCACGCGCGCTTCGTGCGCGCGCGGCCGGGTGAGGACAAAGCAGCGGCTCGGGCTCGGCTGCGCGCCGGCCCGCCCGCTGCCCATCAGGGCCAGCAGCAGCCCCAGCCACTTGCAGCCCGGCAACCAGTTCGTGTGCATAACTCCCCGTAAATCAGCCAATGAATGGCTAAATATACAACCGGTTAGTTGCGTTCGCAAGGCCCGGAGTCGGGGGCAGCGGCGCGGACTTTCAGGCCGCAACCCGGTACGCTGGCGGCGCGCAGCCTACTAGCCCCGGCTGCCGGCTGGCAGCTCCCACGCGCCGCTAGGGTCGTAGTGCAGGGCCCCGGCCCGAATGCTGAGCGGCGCGGCCAGGTTGTTATCGTAGAGCTGGCCGGTACCCAGGCCCTGGGCAAAACTGCCCACCGCGTGCTCGCCCGTGAGTTGAGCCACGGCATTTAGACCGATGTTCGACTCCAGGGCCGAGGTTATCCACCAAGCAATGCCGCGGGCTTCGGCCAGCGCCAGCCAGCGGCGGGTGGCGGCGTGGCCGCCCAGCAGCGTAGGCTTGAGCACCAAGTAAGGCGGGCGCACAGTATCGAGCAATTCTTCCTGCCGGCTAGGGTCGGTGAGGCCGATAAGCTCCTCATCCAAGGCAATCGGAATGGGCGATACCCGGCAAAGCTGCGCCAGCGCCGGCCACTGCCCCGCCGCAATGGGCTGCTCGATGGAGTGAATACCAAACTCGGCTAGTTGGTGCAGCTTGGCAAGGGCCTCGGCGGGGGCAAAAGCGCCGTTGGCATCCACGCGCAGCACGAGCTGGCTAGGGTCGGCCTCGGCCCGAATCTCGGCCAGCAGGGCTAGCTCGGTAGTAAAATCGAGGCTACCGATTTTCACCTTCAGGCAAGCATAGCCGGCGGCCAGCTTTTGCCGAATCTGCTCGCGCATGAAGGCCGCGTCACCCATCCACACCAAGCCATTGATGGGAATCGGCGCGCGGCCCCGGCTGAAGTTATTTTGATAAAGCTGCTGCCGGCCGCCGCCGGCCAGGTCAAGCACCGCCGTTTCGAGGGCAAAGCGCAGCGACGGCAGCGAGGCCGGCACCAGCGCGGCGGCCTCGGCGCCCGTCAGCAGCGCGTGGCCCGCTTGGTTGAACTGCTGGCAAAACTGCACCACCACCGGCTCGAAAGCCGGGCCGTAGTCGGGGCTGAGGCCGGCCAGCGGCGCCGCCTCGCCCCAGCCCACTACCAGCGGCTGGCCGCTATCGCGCAGCGCCAGGTAGTAGGCCACGTGCTCGGTGAGGGCGCCGCGCGAGGTGCGGGCCGGAAAATTAAAGTGCAGCGCCCGCCGCTGATACGTAAGAAACAGCATGGGGCAAAGGTGCGGCCCAAACCAGGTTAGTCGGTGGTAGCGGGCGGCTTTTTGGGGCCCCGGCGGCTTATCTGGCCCCCAATGCGGCCGGCCGCGCGGGCTTCATCGGAGGAGAAGCGGTGGCCTTTGCCGCTCTCGTGCGAGGCGCGGCCGCCCTCGCTGGCAATGCGCCGCTGCTGCTCGGGCGACATGGCGGCGAAGCCCCGGCGGCTTTTTTCGCCCACCCGGCGGGCCGGGCGCTTAGGCGTTTTTCCGTTGGAGGAAAAGGAATCGGACGGGCTGGAAATAAAACCACTCATACTCATAAAAGTAACTGTCTTTATGTAAACAAAAAGTCGCGAAAAGAGGCCGCCTTGCGTGCCAATGTCAATGGCTAATGCAAACCGCGTTAGTAATCGGTAAATTCCTTCCCAGCCGGAATTTCTTACCTAATTTTTGCGGGCTAGCCAGGGCGTTGCACTCGGCTTTGTCCCACCTCGCTGCGCTCTGCTGCGCCGGAGCTTCCCGACCCGGCCGGGGGCGCGCAACTCTGCGGCGCCCGGCGCTGTTACCTTCCCAAACGCTTTTCCTGCCCTACTCCCGCTACTCCCGTTGCCCCTATGGATTTTGCTTATTCACCGGTACTGCCCCTTGCCTCCCCTAGCCAGCTTAGCGCGGGGCTAGCCCTGCCGGCGCACTTTCAGGCCGTGCGGGCCCAGTCGGTGGCCCTGGTGCAGCCCCTGCTGCCCGAAGACACGGTGGTGCAGCCCAGCCTCGACGTGAGCCCGCCCAAGTGGCACCTGGCCCATACTACCTGGTTTTGGGAAACCATGCTGCTGCAAAAGTTTTTGCCCGGCTACAAAGTATTCCACCCTGACTACGCGTTTTTGTTTAATTCCTACTACAACTCGCTGGGCTCGCGCGTGAACCGCGCCGACCGCGGTACGCTCTCACGCCCGCCCCTGGCCGAGGTTTATCGCTACCGCGCCTACGTAGATGAGCACATGGCCACCCTGCTGGCCCAGCTGGCCGAGCTCCCCGCCGCCGCTGCCGAGCTCATCGAGCTAGGCTTGCACCACGAGCAGCAGCACCAAGAATTGCTGGCCACCGACATTAAGTACATCCTCAGCACCAACCCGCTAGCCCCCGGCTACCTCGAACAGGCGGCGTTGCCCACCCCGGCCACCCCGGCTGATTTTGCTAGCCCGGCGCGGCCCGCCGAGTGGCTGGCAGTACCGGGCGGCATTTACAGCGTGGGGCACCAGCAGGCAGGCTTTTCGTTTGATAATGAGCTGCCGGCGCACGAGGTGTTGGTGGCGCCTTTTGAGCTGCAAAACCGGCTGGTGACCAACGGTGACTTTTTGCACTTTATTGAGGCGGGCGGCTATCGTCACTTTCAGTTTTGGCTGGGCGAGGGTTGGGATTTGCTGAACCGCGAGGGCTGGCTAGCCCCGCTCTACTGGTCGCAGGCCGCCGATGGCCAGTGGCTGCGCTATGGCCCCACTGGCCTGGCGCCGCTGAACCTGGCCGCGCCCGTGTCGCACATCAGCTTCTACGAGGCCGATGCTTACGCGCAGTGGGCCGGCGCCCGCCTGCCCACCGAGGCCGAGTGGGAAACGGCCGCCCGCTACTTCAACGCCACGCCGCAGGGCGCCAACTGGCTGGAAACCGGTTACTTCGACCCGCAGCCCCTGGCCGCCAATGCCGACCCTAGCCAGTGCCACCAGCTGCTCGGCGACTGCTGGGAATGGACCTATTCGCCCTACCACCCCTACCCCGGCTACCAGCGCGCGGCCGGCGCCCTGGGCGAGTACAACGGTAAATTCATGATAAACCAGCTCGTGCTGCGCGGCGGCTCGTGCGCCACGCCCGAGAGCCACATCCGCCTCACGTACCGTAATTTCTTCCACGCCGACAAGCGCTGGCAGTACACCGGCCTGCGGCTGGCGCGGTGAATTAGGTAAGGAGGTAAAAAAGAACGTCATGCCTCACTGCGTTCAGCATGACGTTCTTTTTTTAATCGTCCCTTCGCCGGCTAGCTCTTCTCCGGCGTCAGCCATTTTTCCAGGCGCAGGGGCTGGTAGGCTGCCATGGCGTCGAGCAAAGCAGCGGCATGGGTATTTTGCAGCACCTGGCCGCGGTTTTCGGAGCGTAGAAAGGCCTCGGCGCTCATGTGGTCGAGCAGGGCTAGCAGCGAGTCGTAAAAACCCTGCGTGTTGAGCAGGCCCACAGGCTTGCCGTGCAAGCCGAGCTGGCCCCAAGTAAGCACCTCAAACAGCTCTTCGAGCGTGCCGAAGCCGCCGGGCATGGCCACAAAACCTTCGGCGAGGTCGGCCATGAGCAGCTTGCGCTGGTGCATGGTTTCCACGATGTGCAACTCGGTGCAGCCCTGGTGGGCCAGCTCCTTATCGGCCAGGAAGCCGGGGATGACGCCGATAACCTTGCCGCCCGCGGCCAGCACGGCGTCGGCGATGGTGCCCATGAGGCCTACGCATCCGCCGCCGTACACGAGCGTAAGGTCGCGCCGGGCCAGCTCGCGGCCCATTTCCTGGGCCTGCTGGGTGTAAATCTCCTGATTGCCGCTGCTGGAGCCGCAGTACACTGCTACACTTTTCATATCGGGTTAGTAACGCTAAGCTCTGCTTGGCGAATCGCCGCCATGCGGCGAAGTTGAAAGAAAAGACGCCCGGCCAGTTTTGGCCGGGCGTCTTACATAACGCGGGGTTCGCCGCTGCGGGGCGATGCGCCAGGCTGGAGCTTGGCGCTACATGCGCTCGGGCACTTCGATACCGAGCAGGCCGAGCGTGGTTTTGATGGTTTCGGCCGTTTTGGCCGAGAGCGCCACGCGGAAGGCTTTTTTCAACGGGTCGGCCTCGTTGAAAATCGGCACTTCGGTGTAGAAGCGGTTATAGCTCTTGGCTACCTCGTAGGCGTACTGCGCCACCACGGCGGGCGAGAGCAGGCGGGCGGCCTCGGCGACCACGCCCGCGTAGCCGGCTAGCTGCTGAATCAATTCCTGTTCCGTGGCTTGCAACTCACCTAGCTGGCTGAAATCCGTGAGTTCTTCCACACCCTGCGCCACGGCCTTGCGGCGGATAGACGAAATGCGCGCGTAGCTGTACTGAATAAACGGCCCTGTGTCGCCCTCCAGCCGCACCGACTCTTCGGGGTTGAAGAGCATGCGCTTTTTGGGGTCCACTTTCAGCAAGTAGTATTTCAGTGCGCCCAGGCCCAGCGTGTGGTAGAGCTGCTGCAATTCTTCTTCGGCTAGGCCTTCGGTTTTACCTTTTTCGAGGGTTGCGGCCTTAGCGGCTTCCTCTACTTCGAGCACCAGCTCGTCGGCATCGACTACAGTGCCTTCGCGGCTTTTCATCTTGCCGCTGGGCAGGTCCACCATGCCGTAGCTAAGGTGGTGGATGGCGTCGGCGTAGGGCTTGCCCAGCTTTTTGAGCGTGGCTTGCAGCACCTGCATGTGGTAGTTCTGCTCGTCGGCGATGACGTAGATGCTGCTGTCGTAGCCAAAATCCTGGTACTTCAGCTCGGCCGTGCCCAGGTCCTGGGTGATGTAAACGCTCGTGCCATCGGCGCGTAGCAGCAGCTTTTCGTCGAGGCCTTCGGCTTGTAAATCAACCCACACCGAGCCGTTCTCTTTCTTGAAGAACACGCCCTTGGCCAGGCCTTCTTCCACGCGCTCCTTGCCCAGCAGGTAGGTGCCCGACTCGTAATAAAACTTGTCGAAATCGACGCCAATGTTGGCGTAGGTGGCGTTGAAGCCGTCGTACACCCAGCCGTTCATGCGGTGCCAGAGGGCCATTACCTCCTCGTCGCCGGCCTCCCAGGCTTGCAGCATCTGCTGGGCTTCGAGCATCAGCGGGGCCTGCTTTTTGGCGATGTCGGTGGCGACGCCTTCGGCTTCGAGCTGCCTGATTTCTTCGCGGTAGTGCTTCTCAAAAAGCACGTAGTACTTGCCAGCCAAGTGGTCACCTTTCATACCGGCGCTCTCGGGCGTTTCGCCCTGCCCAAAGCGCTGGTAGGCAATCATCGACTTGCAGATGTGGATGCCGCGGTCGTTCACCAGGTTGGCCTTGGTGACGGTGGCGCCGGTGGCCTTTAGTATCTCGGCCACGCTGTAGCCCAGGAAGTTATTGCGCAGGTGGCCCAGGTGCAGCGGCTTGTTGGTGTTGGGCGAGGAGTACTCAACCACCACCTTTTGCGGGCCGCCGGTAGGCACGGGTGCGCCGGCCGGGCTAGCCAGCAGCTCGCCAAAGAGTTGGAGCCATTCGGCGTCGGCGATTTCGAGGTTGAGGAAGCCTTTCACCACGTTGTAGCCGCGCACGGCGGGCGCGTGGGCTTTCAGCCACTCGCCCAGGGCCTGGCCGATTTGCTCGGGGCCCTTGCCAAACGCCTTGGTGAGTGGGAAGGTCACGAGGGTGAAGCTGCCCGCAAAATCCTTGCGCGTGGGCTGGAGCACGAGGCTAGCGGCAGGAATTTCCTGACCAAAAACGGCCTGCGCGGCCGCTTGCAGGGCGGTTTTTAGAGTTTGTTCAAGCTGTTGCACGAGGGCAAAGGTACGCAGGGCACCAATGTAGCAACTACCTGCCAGCCCGGGGAGGATTTCTCTGGCGCGCCGGCAAAGGATTGTTTTGGTGGCCGGGCGCCGCAGTGGCTAGTCGAAGCACCGGGCACGCCCTGGCCTCTTTGGCCACCGGGGGCCCTAAGCCAGCTAGCTGCCACCGGGGCGCAGGTAGCGCAATCGCCAATTGCCCACGTTAAGTTGATAGCTAATTTATCTCGACTAAATACTATTTTTTACGTACGCAGCTTACTTCCCAAGGCCTGCTGCTTAACTTTGTAATCAGCAAGTGAACAGGCGTATTTTCATGAAAATCAATACTTTGTTTGGTCATTATATCAAGGATAAAACAGGTCTTTTGGCACCTTATTGTCAAGTTTATTTTTTATAGTAAAAAAATACCATTTTTTAATTTTTTGAGCTGTTTCCAATAACTTTTTTTTTACCCCCAACCCGTCTTACATGAATACACGCTTACTTACTCTCCTCAATCATAGCGGGCACCGCAAGCCGGCCTGCTGGGCGCTGGCGACCCTGCTGCTAGGGCTGCCGGCCCTGGCGCAGGCCCAGGTAACCGCCTTTCCGCGCGCGGCCTCTTTCAAGAGTACGGATGCTAGCGGCTTTGTGCTGGGCGGCTCGGCCACGCTCACCAACAGCCCCGCCAATGACGGAGCCCTGCGCCTGACGAGCGCCGACAATTTTCAGGCCGGCTACGCCATTGACAACCAAAGCTTTACTTCGGGCCAGGGCTTCAGCATCTCGTTTGAGTTCTTTTCCTACGGCACGACTACTACGCCGCCCGCCGATGGTTTCAGCGTTTTTCTGGTCGATGCCAATGGCACCGCGCCCGGCAGTGGCTTTGAAATCGGGGGCGACGGCGGGTCGCTGGGCTACGCGCCGCGGGTGAACGACAACGCCACGCTCAAAGGGGTGAGCAAGGGCTACCTGGGCATCGGTATTGACGAGTTTGGCAACTACGGCATTGCCTCGGAAGCCAAAAGCGGGGGCTACCCCGGGCAGAGCGACCTCTTGCCCAATGCCGTGTCGCTGCGGGGCCCGTATAACAGCGCCGACGCAACCCGCCTCACGGGCTATGCCTACCTAGCCGGCAGCGACGCCCTGCCGTTTAACCTGGCCGTGGGCACGTCGCCCACCAACCCAGGCAGCCGCATCACGAACCCCAGCGCGGCGGGCTACCGCAAAGCGTACATCAACGTGATTCCGGTGACCACCAACGGCAGCACGGTGTATAAAATAACCGTGCGCATCCAGAACGGGCAGAGCGTGACGACAGCCATCAACAACGTGATAGTGACCGACCCGCCCCCCACCCTGCGGGTAGGTTTTGCCGGCTCTACGGGGGGCAACACCAGTATTCACGAGATTCGAGGGCTAGCCGTGGTGCAGGCCCCCATTGTCGTGGACGACAATGCCCAAACGGCTTATAACAGCGCCGTCGCCATTCCGGTGCTGAGCAATGACGTGAGCAGCGGCGCCGACATTGACCCGCCTACGGTTGACCTGGACCCCAACACGATAGCCCGCGAAACGTCGTACACGGTGGCCAACCAGGGCACGTTTGCAGTCGATGCCACTGGGGTCGTGACCTTTACGCCGCTGGGCTCGTTTGCCGGCACGGCGGTTATCCACTACACGGTTCAAAACAAAAACCAGAACCTCTCCAACCCCGGCACCATCAGCGTGGTGGTAATGGGGGCCGAGGTGGCCACGGCCCTGAGCGGGCCGGCCTCCATGAACCCCGGCCAGACGATGGCCTTCACGGTGACCACTACCAATAATGGCCAGCTGCCGACCCAGAACGTGCTGCCCACGCTGACCCTGCCGGCGGGGTTTGCGGTGGTGGGCTCGCTGCCAGCAGGGGCCCTAATGGCTACCAGCGGCGGGGCCACTACCATCACCTTTGCCGCGGCGACGCTGGCCGTTGGCCAGTCGGTTACGAATACGGTGCAGGTGCAGGCGGCTTCCGGCACGGCCCCGGGCAACTACACCATGTCGTCGGACTACGGCTATTCGAGCGGGGCCTCTATTCCGGATGCCGTGGCTAGCAACAACACCGCCACGCTGGCCGTGGCCGTAGTGCAGCCACTGCCCGTGCAGCTTACCCGCTTCACAGCCGTGGCCGCAGGCCTCGATGCCTTGCTGAGCTGGGACACCGCCCAGGAAGTAAACAACCAGCGCTTTGAAGTAGAGCGCTCGCTCGATGGGACGGCCTTTACCACCATCGGTACCCTAGCTGGCCACGGCTCTACCGTCCTGGCCAGCACCTACCGCTACCCCGATGCCGGGGCCGGGGCCCGCACGGCCGGCGTGCGCTACTACCGCCTGCGGCAGGTGGACTACGACGGCAAAGCCAGCCTGAGCCCGGTGCGGACGGTGCGCTTTGCCGGGGCCGAGGCCAGCGTGGCCCTCTACCCTAACCCCACCACCGGCGCGGCTACCCTCGACCTGCGCGCGCTGCCCACCGGCGACTACACCGTGCAGGTGTTTGAAACCACGGGCCGCCTCGTGCACCAGGGTATTTACCAGCCGGGCCAGCCCACCTTGCCCCTGGCCAGCCTGCCTACCGGCACCTACTTTGTGAAAGTGCAGGGCGATAACTTTACTAAAGTACTGTCGCTCAACCGACAGTAATCTGGCTCCTCGCTGCCATTCCACAGCCCCCGGCCCTAGCGGCCGGGGGCTGTGTGCGTTCAAGCTCATTCCCTACGCCGGGCTGGTAGGGGAACGCTGCCGACCAGCCGCAACGTTAGGCACGTCACTTCGTGCTTCATATAAAGTCCTTGTCCGTGTTTCTATCCCGCCGACCTTCACTAACCAACTGCGTGCGCTTATCGTGGCTGTTTGCCGCTCTGCTCGTGGCGCCGGCCTGCAAAAGCAACTCGCCCGACCCTATCGCTACCTCTGCGCCCACCCCCGAGGCCGAAACCCCGGTGCTCACCGGCAGCACACTCGTGGGCGAGTTCAGCGCCGCCACCCTGGCTAGCCGCGCTTCGGGCGTGCCACTGGTAGGCGCGCTGGTGCAGTACCCCATCAAGGTATATCGCCTCACCTACCGCACCCGCACGCCCGAGGGCCAGGAAACTACCGCCTCGGGCGCGGTGCTGGTGCCGGTGGCTAACCAGGCGCTGCCGGTGCTGAGCTACCAGCACGGCACGTTGCTACCCAGCAGCGAGGGCCAGGCGCCGTCGTACTACGCGCCGGGCAGCGACGTGTGGTCCATCGTCTCCATCCTGGCCTCGACGGGCTACGTGGTGTCGGCGCCCGATTACCTGGGCTACGGCGCCAGCAAGGCTCTGCCCCACCCCTACGAGCACGCGGCCTCGCTCGCCTCGGCCTCGGCCGATATGCTGCGCGCCACCCGCGAGTTTTGCCAGCAGCAGCGGGTGAGCGTCAACCAGAAGAACTTTCTGCTCGGCTACTCCGAGGGCGGCTACGCCACCATGGCCTTGCACAAGCTGCTGCAAGAGAAATACGCTACCACGCTGCCCGTGGCGGCCAGCGCCCCCGGCGCGGGCGCCTACCACAAAACGGCCTTTGCCCGGTACATCCTCAACTCGACGCAGCCGCTTAATTTCCTGAGTACCTACGTGTGGGTGCTGCGCACCTACGACCGTATTTATGCCCTCAACCGGCCTTACTCCTTTTATTACCAGGAGCCCTATGCTACCCAGTTGCAAGCCAACCCGTTTGGCGGGGTGCCTAGCCAGGCCAGCCAGCTGTTTGCGGCCACTTTCCGCCAGGCGGCACTGAATAATTCGGATGCGGCGCTCGCTAAAGCTTTGGCCGACAATGATATCTACGATTGGAAGCCGACCGCGCCGCTAGCCCTCTTCCACGGCACGGCCGACGATTACGTGCCCTTCTTCAACTCGCAGGACGCCTACGACGCCATGCAAAAGCGCGGCGCTACGCAAGTTGAGCTGCACCCTATCGAGGGCGGCAATCATTTTTCGTCGGCCGCCGCGTACACGCTGGGCGCGTATGGCTTTATCAGCCAGTATACTAAGTAGCACTCCCCTAGCGTAGTTATGCAAAGTGTCGGTCATGCTAAGCTGGCCGAAGCCTTCCTACCAAACGACACCCTAGCGGTGCGGTAGCGAGGCTTCGGCCATCTTAGCATGACCAACGTTTTTAGGCTTTATCGATCTGCCGCAGGCTAGCCCCGGCGCACTATTTCTTCCTTGTGCAGCCGGCGCTCGATGGCGGCGGTGGCTTTTTCGAGGATATTGAAGGCGTTTGTGGCCATTGTATTCTCGTTGTCGAGAGTGGGGTTTATTTCGACCATCTCGAAGCACACCACCCGGTCGTTTTCGAGTAGGTCCTGGCATAGGTTTTCGGCTTCCGACAGGTACAGGCCCTTTTCCACTGGCGTGCCGGTGCCTTTGCTGAACTCCGAATCGAGGCTATCCACGTCGAAGGAAAGGTAGACGAGGTCGCAGGTGCGCAGGTGCTCGTAAATTTCGCGGGTGAGCTGGCGCGAGCCCTTAGCCTGAATTTCGTCGAGCTTTATCCACTTGATGCCCAGGCGCTCAATAATGGCATTTTCCTCGGCCTCGGTATCGCGCACGGCCACGTACACCAAGTGCTCGGGGCGCAGCTTGGGGCCGGGCTCGGCCAGGTTTTGGAGGCGGCGCCAGAAAAACTCGGTTTCGGCGTCGGGCTGGTTGCGCTGGCAGGGCAGGTTGTCGTCGCCCAGGGCGGCGGCTAGCGGCATGCCGTGCACGTTGCCGCTGGGCGTGGTATAGGGCGAGTGGATGTCGGCGTGGGCATCTATCCAAATGACCCCTAGCGACTTGTGCGGGTACGCGGCCTTAATACCGGCGATGGTGGCATTGGCGCTGCTGTGGTCGCCAGCCAGCACCAGCGGAAACTCGCCGAAGCGCAGCGTCTGCTCCACGGCATTGGCAATGCCCTTCTGCACGGTATAAATGGCGTCGATGTGCTTGGCGTGCGCGAAGTGGTTTTTGTCGAACAGCACGTGGTTGAGGTCCTGGGTCACCACGGCGTTGTAGCGCCGGAAGTAGTCGGAGCCCTTGTTGAGGCAGGCCACGCGCAGGGCGTCGGGGCCCAGGCTGGCACCCCGCGTGCCGGCTCCTAGCTCGGAGCGGACTTCAATGAGTTTAATGCGTTTCATCGGGTGGGAAAGTAGGGACATGGGTGGGCTGCATCGTACCGCCAACGGCCCCTAGCGGGGCTAGCCGGCGAGCGCTGCCTTGCGGCGAAAACCTCGCCGTAGCCATGTCGCTTCCTTTCATCGGAGGCCGATGCGGGAGAGGCCGAACGGTTTCCGGCCCCCGGCGGTACTTTTGGTACGCCGGCCGCAAAGGTCGGCAATTTTCGCCGATATTCCGCCTTCGATGGATACCTACCAGGACCTCATTACCCAAACCTTCGATTTTCCGAACGCCGATTTTCAGGTGCGCGAAAACGAGTTGTTCTTTCACGACATCGACCTGATGGCCCTGGTCGAGAAGCACGGCACTCCGCTGCGCCTCACGTATTTGCCCAAAATCAGCTCCCAGATTCAGCGGGCCAAAAAGTGGTTTGCCGACGGCATCGCCAGCACCGGCTACACCGGCTCGTATTCCTACGCCTACTGCACCAAGTCGTCGCACTTCCGCTTCGTACTCGATGAGGCGCTGAAGAACGATGTGCACCTCGAAACCTCGTCGTGGTTTGACATCAGCATCATCCGCTCGATGTACGAGCAGGGCAAGTTCGACAAGACGAAGTACATCATTTGCAACGGCTTTAAGCCTGAGGAGTATAAGCGCGACATTACGGCGCTGCTCAATGATGGCTTTGCCAATTGCTTGCCCATCCTCGATTCGCCCAACGAAATCGACTACTACCACGCCCACGTCAACGAGGGCACCAAGGTAAAAATGGGCCTGCGACTGGCCTCCGACGAGGAGCCGCGCTTCCAGTTCTACACCTCGCGCCTGGGCATCCGCTACGCCGACGCGGTGCCGCTCTACGAGCAAAAAATCAAGGAAGACCCGCGCTTTGAGCTCACCATGCTGCATTATTTCATCAGCACGGGCATCAAGGACACGTCGTATTACTGGTCGGAGCTCTCGCGCTTCATCCACAAGTACTGCGAGCTGCGCAAAATCTGCCCCACGCTCCAAACCATCGACATCGGCGGCGGCCTGCCCATCCAGACCTCGATTCAGCTGGAGTACGATTACCCGTACATGATTGCCGAGATTCTGCGCACCATCCAGCGCATCTGCGCCGAGGAAGGCGTGCCGGAGCCCAACATCTTCACCGAATTTGGCATCTTCACGGTGGGCGAAAGCGGCGCGACTATCTACTCGATTCTGGATGAAAAGCTGCAGAATGATAAGGAGTTGTGGTACATGATTGACGGCTCGTTCATCACCAACCTACCCGATACCTGGGCCCTCAACCAGCGCTTTATCATGCTAGCGCTCAATGGGTGGAACCGCCCCTACCGCAAAATCCAGCTCGGCGGTCTCACCTGCGACTCGCAGGACTACTACAACGCCGAGAAGCACATCTACCAGACCTTCCTACCCCAGCTGCAAGCTCCCCGCAACCAGCAGGCTACCGACCAGCCCATCTACGTAGGCTTCTTCCACACCGGCGCCTACCAGGAAAGCTTGAGTGGCTACGGCGGCATCAAGCACTGCCTCATTCCGGCACCCAAGCACGTCATCCTTGACCGCGCTGCCGATGGCACGCTCAGCGATTACGTGTTTGCACCCAAGCAGGAGGCGAGCAGCATGCTCAAAATCCTGGGCTACACGGCATAATAAACGAACCGGTTTGGAGGTTAGGCAGGAAGAAAAGCACTATTCTCAGAAACTCTCCCGGCCCGTAATTGCTTAAGGCAGATAGGCCTTATCTTTGAAACCTAACCGCGTCTCTCTCAATCAATACCCTTTATGAAGAAGCTTCTTATCCTGGCCATTGGGGCCGCTACCCTCGGCCTCGGTGCCTGCAACAAGCAGACCTGCCCCGCCTACACCTCGACAAAGTCGACCGCCGCGCCTATCACGGCTAGCACTGCCACGGCGGTAGAGCGCCAGTAGATTTTAGCTGGGTTTAATTGACAGCGCCCGGTCTGCACTTGCGTGCAGGCCGGGCGCTTTTGGTATACTAATTCCTTCGCCTGCTAGCAGCAACTCGTTTACCTACCGTACTTATTTTTTAAGTGCGTAGCGCGCTACTACCTGCGTGCGGCTTTGCCGGTTATACCAATCATTCCATACCAACAAGATTTCCGTTACCAATTGTCGACCTAGCGGGACCTCGCGCCGGACTCGCACGTATTCTACCAAGCTAGCTGGCGCGGCAGGCACCACTGGAAACCGCACCGCCGTGACATGCGCCGATACGCTTTGGTAGCGTTCGGCAATGGGCAAGCCAGCCGCTAACAGTTCGCGACGTACATGCTCACGCAACAGCTGAAACGCTGGCGCCGGGTAGCCTTGTAGCAACACCGCGCCCGGCGCTAGGGTCAGGCCTTCATAGTCAATATCAAATGCCGGCTTATCCTCAAAAGCTTCTTGCAGAGCGCTGTGGTACGCCTGCAATTGTCCGGCACTGAGCTGCTGATTGGGCTGGCCCGACAGTGGTGTGAGCAGCGTCACATGTAGGTCGGGCAGCGGATAATAGTATAGCTCGGGGGCCGCTTGGCGCAGGCTAGCTAGGGTATCTATAGCTGCTATAGCTACTGCAGGCGCCACTGCAACTAGTAGCGTGAGGCCCCGGCGCGTATCAGCCGCCGGATTATGCAGGTAGGCATCAGGCAAGAGCTGATTAACAGTTGCTGCGTGGGCGCTTTCTATATATAAGGTATCGTAATGATGACGCAGACTAGTTAAATTCAGCATCTTGCAGGATGTATGTCACTGTTTCTAAACAGCCTGGTAAATAGCTATTACCGCACGCTATCCCTGCCGCCCCGGTTCAACTGGTCGAGCAGATTATCCGCTGCTAGGCTATCGATAGCCTCACCGCGGCGCCGGCGCGGGGTTTCCTCGGTGTAGCACACGTACTTGCGGTTGATTTTGGTGGGCGGCTTGGGGAAGGGACCGTAGTCGTACCCGAGCGCCTTGTCCTTGTAAATGCTCTCCATATAGCGACCGAACACAGGCAGCGCCATACGGCCGCCCTCGCCCTGCTGCGAGCGGAAGAAGTGGATGCTGCGGTCTTCGCCGCCTACCCACACGCCGCTCACGAGGTCTTTGGTGAGGCCCATGTACCAGCCGTCGGAGTAGTTGGAGGTGGTGCCGGTTTTGCCGCCAATCTGGTTGTCTTTGCGCCACAGGCCCTGAAAATCCCATAGGCCCTGCGAGGTGCCGCCGGGCTCCTCCATGCCGCCGCGCAGCATGTAGGTCATCAGCCAGGCCGTTTCGGGCGAAATGGCGCGCCGTTGCACGGGGTCAAACTGCTGAATGACGTTGCCGTTACGGTCCTCAATGCGCGTGATAATGCGCGGCTCGGAGCGGAAGCCGTTGTTCATAAACGTGGAGTAGGCATCGACCATCTCGTACACGCTCACGTCGCCGCCCGACCCTAGCCCGATGCTGGGCACGCCGAGCAAGGGACTGGTAATGCCCACTTTATGGGCGTAGTCGGCTACTTTGTTCCAGCCTACTTTTTCGGTGAGCTGAGCCGTGACGGAGTTTACCGAGCGGGCCATGGCGTAGCGCAGGGTCATGTTCATGCCCGTGTACTCGCGGGTCACGTTGTCGGGCTGCCACTGCATGGGCTTGCCGTTTTCGACGTAGTTGATGGTTACGCGCTGGTCGCGGATGCGGTCGCAGGGCGAGTAGCCGTTATCGAGCGCCGTGAGGTACACGAAGGGCTTAAACGTGGAGCCGGCCTGGCGCTTGCCCTGCTTCACGTGGTCGTACTGAAAAAAGCGATAGTCGAGCCCGCCCACCCAGGCCTTGATGGAGCCCGTGTAGGGGTCCATCGTCATCATGCCGGCCTGCAAAAAGTGCTTGTAGTAGGCCAGCGAATCGAGCGGCGACAGTACAAGCGTGGTATCGTTATCCTGCTTTTTCCAGGTAAAAACTTTCATCGGGCGCTTGGCATTCAGCGCCGAATCGAGGCTAGCCGGGCGGTTGCGGTAGCGCGCGGCCAGGCTGTGGTAGCTCTGAGTGCGCTTTATCTGGGTTGCGATGAAGTCGGGAATTTCGTGGCCGTCCTCGTCCACCCAAGGGTTCTGGCCCTTGTTGCGCCAGAAGTTATCGAACTGCTGCTGCAGCTGCTTCATGCGCTGGTACACGGCCTGCTCGGCATGGTCCTGCATGCGCGAGTCGATGCTGGTGTAGATGCGCAGGCC
>CAYLNN010000060.1:0-17527 GCA_964385095.1 uncultured Hymenobacter sp. | reverse complement strand
TCTGAGGGGAGCCGCCTACATGGTCTTAAAAATACTGTTTACCCTGTTGCTGGTATTAGTCAACGGGTTCTTCGTCGCCGCCGAGTTTGCGCTCGTCAAAGTGCGCGCCTCCCAGATTGATTTGCGGGCCCAAGAGGGCAACAAGCTGGCCAAGCTCACGCAAAGCATGCTGCACAACCTGGAGGCTTATCTATCTGCTACTCAGTTAGGTATTACAGTCGCCTCGCTGGGCCTGGGCTGGATAGGCGAGAGTGTGGTAGCCGAAGTGCTGTTGGCCATCATTCATCAGCTGGGGCTGGTAGTAGCGCCCGAAACGGTGCACAGCATCGCGCTGGTGGCCTCGTTTGCCACCATCACGGTGCTGCACATCGTCATCGGTGAGCAGGCGCCCAAGGTGCTGGCCATCCAGAAATCGGAGGCCACAACGCTGGCCATTGCCGCGCCGCTGCGCTTTTTTTACATCATCACCTTCCCGGCCATCTGGCTGCTCAATACGCTGTCGAATGGCCTACTGGGTATGTTTGGCGTGAAAGCAGTGCACGGCAGCGACGTGCACACGGCCGAGGAACTGCGTATTCTGCTCGACCAGAGCAAGGAGAGCGGTGAAATCCAGGACTCGGAGCACGAGCTGATTGAGAACGTGTTTCAGTTCAACGACCGCATGGTGAAGCAGATAATGGTGCCCCGCACTAAGCTCGCCGCCCTCGACGTGCACGCCCCCGAGGAGAAACTGCTCGAAACCATCTTCAGCGAGGGCTATTCACGCATGCCGGTATATGAGGGCAGCATCGATAACATCGTGGGTGTGCTCAACGTCAAAGACCTGCTGCCCATCGTTCGGCGGGGCGAGCCGCTGGAGTTGGCCCGCATCATGCGCCCGGCCTACTTCGTGCCCGAAACCAAGAAAATCAACCGTTTGCTGCGTCAGTTTCAGCGCAAGCACATTGTGATGGCCATCGTGAGCGACGAGTTTGGGGGGGTGTCCGGCATTGTCACCATTGAGGACATCATGGAGGAGCTGGTAGGTGAAATTCAGGATGAGTACGACAACGAAGTGCCGGTGGTAGAGAAAATTTCGGAGAGCGAGTACCGCGTGAATACCGCCACGCCCATCCCCGACGCCAACGAGTACCTCCCCTACCCGCTGCCTGAGGGTGACGACTACGAAAGCGTAGGCGGCCTATTGAACGTGCTTTACGGCAACATTCCGGAAGTCGGCGACGTGGCCGTGCTCGACCCCTACGAGTTTCGGGTACTCAGCCGCACCGGCCGCGTGGTGGAAATGGTGCAGCTGCGGGTTATCAGCAGCGCTACTCCGGCCGAAACCGACCCCCTGGCCTAGGCGGCTGGCTAAGGCTTGTCACAGGTTTGAAGGAAAGCAAGGTAGCAAAACCCACTTTTAGGCTTGAGGTTTCCAATGGCAATGCGGATTGTATCTACCAGCGCCAGCACCCCTACCAAGCCGCTAATAGTAGCGCTAATAGTCAGCAAAGCAATTACACTTGCCCCTGAGGGAAAGGTAAGAAAAGCTACTACTGCCGAAAGAAAAAGCAGCGTGCCCGCTTGGTAAGCCACGCCCATAGTACCCCAGGTAAAATAAATGCGCCCCCAGTCCTCCTAAAAAGAAGGCTAGCAGCAGGGCAATGCCCTTGGTGCGCCAGCCAGCCCGGCTAGCCTGCCGCAGGCTCTTGCCGGGCCGCAGGCGCGCGGTGCAAGAAGCGACTTGATTGGCTTGCACAGGTAGCAGCCGCAATCGGGCCCGGGGCCTGGGCGAGTGCGGTGCTACTCTGCCCGCGCGCTGAGACCGGCCAACTACAGGCCGCAACGGCGGCAGGGCGGGGCTAGCCAACACTACCGCCGAGTCGGGCGCAACGGCTGCTAGGAGCGTCTCTGGGTTGGCGGGCACCTGAAAGGAATAGCTGGCGCGCTGGCAGGCCACCAACGCCAGCAAGGGTAGCCACTGACGAACGCAAGTAGTATGGGTAGGCCTAGTGGCATAGCTAAATCGTGGGGAGTACTGGTTTAAATCACGGTAAGCTACCGGTTAGGAGCAACGAACCTTAGCAAACGCCCGCAGACGCACTAGCTACGGCAAAAAGCAACGTCTTGATGCTCGGCTGGCAGTTAGCCGCAGCTTTTAGCTGACATTCGCAATTGCGCTGGACCGGCGAATTACGAATGTGGCAGCGATAGAGACTATGGCTGAGGCCGCCAGTACCATAAAAAAGGAGGGCCACCCTAATCAGGGTGGCCCTCCTTTTTTAGCAGGGCAGCAGCTCCGGCTGCGCACGCACGCTACTACAGGGTTTTGCCGTATTCGCCGTTTTTCGGCTTAAGGCCACCCGTGATGATGCGAATCAAGTCGATGATGAGCAGCACAGCGAGTGCGATGGCCGGAACGATGAGAAACGAAGTTATAAACAGGGCAATGTACAGGATACCCATACCTACGTAGCCCAGGTAGAAGCGGTGAATACCGAGGGCACCCAGGAAGATGTTGAGCAGCAGTGCCACCAGTTGGCTTTTGCCTTCAGCAGTGGTGCTCTTGGGAGCAGCGGCCAGCTGGCGCTTCAGCTCCTGCTTAAAGGCCTTGCGGTTGAATTTGGCAGGCTGGCTAGCCTCGGCGGGGGCAGTGGCCGCGGCAGCTACTTCGGCTTTGGCAGCTACCGGGGCGGTAGCGTGGTTGGCTAGGGCGCGGGCAGCCTGGTGGGCGGGGGCAGCAGCCACCACGGGCACCTCGGGAGCGACGGACGCCGTAGCAGTTTCAGCTTCTTCGGCCGCAGCAGGCGTGGCCACGCGTACCTGCTCAGAGCCCAGGTAAGCTGGTGCCTTCGTGTTGAACGAATAGCTGGAGCGGCTGCACGAAGAGAGCGACGCGCTGGCAATGCCTAGAGCCAGAACAAGTTGGTAATACTTTTTCATTTGAAAAAAAGTGAGGAGATGGTGTTAGGGTCAAAACTACTACGCCAACTCATCATTTGCTATTTTCAATGATGTTACCATTAAGCCACTCTTGTACCGTAGTGGCTATTTATTAAACAATTTGGGTTTATTATCTACACAACTTACTGATCGTCATCATTTTATTGATTTCAATTTTTTACTAAAAATATTTTCTCCTTCCTAATAACGCGTCTGCTATACTCAGCTACTGAAAAGCAGCTTAGGAGATAGCATTGGCTGGCCACGAAAGTAAGGGGCTAGCACCCAGCTTTTAGCATTTTTGGCTCGCTGGCTAAAACCAACTGGCATAGCGCTGGTAGTTGGCCGCCGTGCGACGCAGGCCGGCGGCCTGCGCCTCGCTCACAGGCTTTATTTTGCGGGCCGGTACGCCGGCGTACAGATAGCCAGGCTCGCAGATGGTATTCTCGAGCACCACGGCACCGGCCGCGATGATGCAGCCTGTACCTACCACGGCGTGGTCCATCACGATGGCCCCCATGCCGATGAGCACATCGTCGTGCACGGTGCAGCCGTGCACAAGGGCCCGGTGGCCGATGCTCACGCGCGAGCCAATGGTGAGGGCTGCTTTTTCGTAGGTGCAGTGCAGCACTGCGCCGTCCTGAATATTGGTTTCGTCGCCGATGCGGATGCTGTTGACATCGCCCCGCACCACGGCCGTAAACCACACTGTGCAGCCGCGCCCCAGCACTACGTCGCCGATAATGGTCGCATTATCAGCCAGGAAGCAATCTGGCCCAATGGTGGGCGAAATCCCGTGAACGGGTAGCAGGAGCGCAGGCATAGCAGCAAAGAGTAAGGACTGCCCAAATGTAGGCCGGCGGCTACCTTTAGTCCATGGCAGCCCCTAGCCCATCCGCGCCCCCGCTTTTTACCGAGTGCCAGCCAATGCTGCAGCACTGGTGGGGCCTGGCGCTGCTGGCCCCGGCCATCGTGCTGGGGGCTGCCCTGGCAGCCGGGGCCGGGCACAGCCCCTTGGAAACGGCCGGCACAACGGCGCTGGCCACTGGGGTTTCGTTTGGGCTGTTGGGGCTCGCGAAGCTGCACACCCAGCTGGCGGCCGATGGTGTGCGGGTCCGCTTTGCCCCGCTGCAAAGCGAGTGGCGCTTCACACCCTGGGCGCAGGTGCGGCGGGCCTACGTGCGCACCTACGCACCGCTGCGCGAGTACGGGGGCTGGGGCATCCGCACGTTTGGGGGCGAAAGCATGGCGTATAACGCCTGGGGCAACCAGGGTTTGCAGCTCATTCTGGCCAATGGTGAGCGCCTACTCATCGGCAGCCAGCAACCCGCAGCTATTCAACAAGTTTTGAACAAATTACGCATTCGCGGGGCGCAGCCGGAGGTGGCTGGCTAAACGGGCAGCAGGCGCTTCCAAGTACCTTTTTCCCAATTGTATTTTAGGGTGCTGGGCAGGGCCTGCCAGAAATACTTGCTGGTTTCAACTGCGAAGCTCGGCTGCATGTAGCAGTTGATGGTGCAGCCCTCGCACTGCGGCAGGCGGCCTTCGAGGGCGGCCAGGCGCTGGGTGGCGGGCGCGTTGTATACGTCAAACAACTGGCCGTTGATGGGAAACTTTTGCTCACCGAGGTGGTAGCAGGGCAGCACCAGCTCATTATTGGGCGAGATGACGAGCGTGGTGCTGGCGGCCCGGCACACGGGCGCCGCCACGTGGTTGCCGCCATCGCGGCGTAGCGCGATAAAGCCCTCGTTGAGGTACACGCCCTTGCGCTTGCCAAAGGCGGAGAGGTAGTCCAACTCGGCCTCGGTAAGCTGCTCGCCGGTTTCTACGTCGCCATACTCGAAGGCCGGGTTGATGATGAGCACCAAGCCGTTGGGCTGGGTAATGTCGCGGTACACGGCCTCCAGGTCACCCAGGTTTTTGCGAAAGACGGTAAATAGAATATCGGGCCGCTCGCCCAACTCGCGGGCCACGCGAATGCTTTCGAGCACAAAGTCGTAGCAGGCCACGCCCCGGCCCAGGTCATGGGTGGCGCGGTCGGCCGAGTCGAGCGAGAAGTGCAGCATATCGACCAGGCCCCGCAGCTTATCGGCGTTTTTGGGGTAAAGCAGGCCGTTGGTTGTCACGGTGGTAATAAAGCCCAGCCGGCGGGCCAGTCCCAGAAACTCCGGCAGCTGCCGGTGCAGCAGCGGCTCGCCCCCGGTAAAATCTATTACGTTGACACCCAGCCGCTTGAGGTCACGCAGGTTGGCTTCTACATCAGCCAGCGTGATGTAGGGCGAGGGCTTTTCCCAGATATCACAAAACGCGCACTTCGCATTGCAGCGGTACGTGACGTAGTAATTGCAGAGAACCGGGTGCTTGACGAGGCGCATACGAGTAGCGCGAACTTTGTAGTTCGCGGGGCTGAGCGATGACTGTGCGATATTCACCACTCAGCTACGCCAACTACAAAGTTGGCACTACTAAAGTTAGTGGGGCAGCTTGCCCCAGGCAGCGGCGTCCCAATGCGTGGGCGTAGCTGCCAAAGCCTCGGCAGTAGGGGCGCCAAAATGCTCCTCGTAATAGCTGCAAAAGCCTTTGAGGGGGCAGCGCGGGCAGTTGGGCTTCAGAAAAAAGCAGATTTGCTGGCCGTGCCAGTAGTTGTGCTTGTGAAAGTTGAACAGTCCTTCGGGGTCGAGGTGGGGCTTGAGCAGGTCGAGCAGCACGGCGTGGGCTTTCTCGACCGACACCTTGGGGCCGATAACGCCCAGGCGCTGCATCACGCGGTGCACGTGGGCATCGACGGGCAGCACGGGCTTGCGAAAGTTGAAAAGCAACACCAGCGAGGCCGTTTTCAGGCCAATGCCGGGCATGTCGGTGAGCCATTGCATGGCGCGCGTGGTGTCCCAGTCGGCCAGAAAATCGAGCGAGTAGCTGCCACCCGTTTCAGCCTTGATGCGGCCCAGAATTTCCTGAATGCGCGGAGCCTGCGTGGCGGGCCAGCGCGTGGTCCGGATAGCGTGGATAAGGTCGTCGAGCGGCGCGTGCAGTACGCCTTCCCAATCGCCAAATGCTTCGAGCATACGGTCGTAGGCTAGCTCCTCATCGGCGTGGGTAGTGCGATGCGAGAGCAGCGTCGAAATAAGCTCGCGCATGGGCGTGCGGCGGGCGACCTTCGGCACAGGGCCAAAAAACTCGTTCAGAATGGCGTGGTCGGCCAAGGCCTTGGCGAGCACGGGCGCAGCGTAAGTAGCAACGGGGAAGGACATAGCTGGGTGTACCGCGGGGCGCGGGCCAGGGTTGCTGCCGGGCACGCACAAAAAAGCCCGGCCGCTCGGGCGAGCGGCCGGGCTTCGGCTTGGCCAGGGTAGCTGGCGCTTAGAGCTGGCCGCGCTTGGCGGCTTTCTGCATCTTCTCGTTGGCGAAGATGGCCACTTCTACGCGGCGGTTCTGGGCCTTGCCGGCTTCGGTGGCGTTGCTGGCCACGGGCTGGGTCGAGCCGTAGCCGGTGGCCGTGATGCGGCTATCTTCTACCCCTTTAGCCGTCAGCTCGTTGGCTACGGCCTGGGCGCGGCGCTGGCTCAGGGGCTGGTTGATGGCATCGGAGCCCGACGAATCGGTGTGGCCGTCGATAACGACGTTGGTATCAGCATATTTCTGGAGCGTGGTAGCCAGCTCGTCGATGTTGCCGGTGGCAGCCGAAGTCAGCGACGACGAGTTGCTGGCAAACAGGATGCCCGAAGCGAAGGTAATTTTGATACCCTCGCCCACGCGCTCTACCTTGGCGCCTTCGAGGTCGCGGCGCAGCTCGGCGGCCTGCTTATCCATGCGGCGGCCAATAAGCGCGCCCCCGGCACCACCCACGGCGGCCCCCAGAATGGCGCCCTTCGCCGTACCCGACTTGCCGCCAATCACGCGGCCCAAAATGGCGCCGCCCGCCGCGCCACCCAGGCCGCCGATGATGCCGCCCTTGAGCGTTTTGCTCATGCCCTTCTTTTTGTCGGTCGAAACAGTGGTCGATTGCGCCTGGGCAAAGTGGCCGAGTAGCAGCAGCACCGCCAGCAAATAGGTAAAAGAAAGCTTCAGAGATTTCATGAGAAAAGAAAATAAATGCATTTGATGGCCATACGCTGGCTTTGCGCCGGCAATTTCGCTATTCACAACCACCTTGCCAAACTCGTTGGGCCCAACGCCGCACTTTCCTCTTTGAGTGCAACCAGACCCTGGCTAGCCACAAAAAAGCCCGGCCGAAAGCCAGGCTTTTTTAATGCGCTAGGTTGCAAAGTAACGAGTAGCTTACCGGTTGCGGTAGCGGCTGTAGCGAACCGGGTCTTTCTTTTTGTCCTGCTTGCGGCCTACCAGGCCGCCGCCTACTACGCCAGCACCAGCGCCGATGAGGGCACCCTTGCCGCCACCTACCAGGCCACCCAACACAGCGCCACCCGCTCCGCCAATGGCGGCGCCCTTAGCCTTGCGGCTCCAGCCTTTGGGTTTATCCTGAGCCTGAGCTACCGAGCCGGCAAGCATGAAGAACGCCAGCAGAAGTACGAAAACTTTCGAGAAGGATTTCATCTGATTATAAAGCAAGTGAAGTAGAAGAAGCGGCGAGCTAGCCGACGCGGTTTTAACGCAAACTAAAATCGGCGGGTTGTGTCCGGCACCAAAAAAAAGCCCGAGGCTAAGCGCCCCGGGCTTCTTAACAATGAAGGCTATAGCCTAAAACCTACAGGGTACCGTTTTCGGCGGCCTTTTTCATTTTCTCGTTGGCATAAATGGCTACTTCCACGCGGCGGTTGGCCTGCTTACCTTCGGCGGTCGAGTTGTCGGCTACCGGGTCGGCCGAGCCAAGACCCTTGGTGGTGATGCGGCTGCTAGCTACGCTCTGGGAAGTCAGGGCATTGGCTACCGACTGGGCCCGGCGCTCGCTCAGGGGCTGGTTGATGGCATCGGTGCCGGTATTGTCGGTGTGGCCTTCGACCAGCACGTTGGTATCAGGATATTTCTGGAGCGTGGCAGCCAGCTTCGAGATATCGGACTGCGAGGCGGGGCGCAATGCGCTGCTGTTAGTATCGAACAGGATGCCCGAATCGAAGGTGATTTTGATACCCTCGCCTACCCGCTCTACGCGGGCGTTGGCCATATCGCGCTGCAACTCCTGGGCCTGTTTGTCCATCTTGCGGCCGATAAGCGCGCCACCAGCACCGCCCACGGCAGCCCCCAAGATGGCCCCGGCAGCTGTGCCCTTGCCCCCGCCCAGAATCCCCCCCAGCACACCACCGACCACGGCGCCACCACCCGCGCCCAGCAGGCCGCCTTTGGTAGTTTTGTTCATGCCGTCTTTGCGCACGCCGGTGCCATTGTTGCTCGATAGGTCAGGCTGCGTAGAGGTTGGGCGAGTCGAGGCGCAGGAGCCGAGCAGCATGACGAAGGCCAGCAGCACGGCCAAAAAAGACTTGGAAGAATTCATTTTTTCGGTGTAAAAGGTGAAGAAAACTGGCAGCGCCAGCTGGGCCTTATACGCAAAAGCCCGCTCTGGTTACCAAAGCGGGCTTTTCGAAAGTCGTGCCAGAACGGTAAGCGAGCAAGTGAGTAGCTGAGTAAGGCGCTCCAGCAAACCCTTACTCAGCTACTCATTTACCGAGCATTCCCAGTAGGTCGGCCAGGCGCTGCTTCAGCTCGCGGCGGTCCACGATGAAATCGAGGAAACCGTGCTCAAGCACGAATTCAGCACTCTGGAAGCCTTTGGGCAGGTCCTTACCGATGGTTTCCTTGATGACGCGCGGGCCGGCGAAACCAATAAGCGCGCCCGGCTCGGCAATGTTGAAGTCGCCGAGCATGGCGAAGCTGGCCGTGACGCCGCCCGTGGTGGGGTCGGTGAGCAGGCTCACGTAGGGCACTTTGGCCTCGGCGAGCAGGGCCAGCCGGGCCGAGGTTTTGGCCATTTGCATGAGCGAGTAGCCGGCCTCCATCATGCGGGCGCCGCCCGAGCGCGAAATCATGAGGAAGGGAATTTTGTGCGCGCGGGCGTAGTCGATGGCGCGGGCTATTTTTTCGCCCACCACTGAGCCCATCGAGCCCCCGATGAAGCGGAAGTCCATGGCGGCTATCACCAGCGGCTGGCCAGCGCTCAGGCCGTGGGCCGTGCGCACGGCATCCTTGAGGCCAGTGCTCTTTTCGGTGGCCTGCACGCGCTGCGGGTAGGCTTTGGTATCGACGAAGTGCAGCGGGTCGCCGGAGGTCAGGTTGGCGTCCAGCTCCTCAAACTGGCCGCCGTCGAAGAGCAGTTCGAAGTAGGCCGCCGCGTCAATGCGGTCGTGGTAGCCGCAGTTGCCGCACACGTAGTTGAGGCGCTTGTGCTCGGCCATCGTAGCCACGGTTTTGCACTCGGGGCACTTATACCAGAGGCCGTCGGGCGTTTCTTTTTTCTGCTCGGTGGGGGTAATGATGCCCTTTTCCTGGCGCTTGAACCAAGCCATACTGGTAGAGAAAGTAGAGAAATGACAAATAAAGGCGTGAAGATGAGCAACGCTCTAAAAAGGCCGTGCCCAAATTTTGACAGCTTCAGCCCGGTAAAATTACGCCACAGTTACCATCGGGGCGTGCGAAGCTGCGCACTACCCCCTTACTGTGGCCCAAAACTGCCCTAGCGGCTAGCGGCGGGCAAGGCCAGCGCGGCCGTAACTTGGCCCGCACATCACCTAGCCTGCTTTTCTGCGTGAAAAAGTTTTTGTTCTTCTCCCGTCCCTTACTCGGCCTGGCCCTGGTGGCCGGCAGCGCCGCTAGCCTCAGCAGTTGCGTCACGGCCAAGCGCTACGAAGACCTGCAAGCCCAGCAGGCCAGCGAGGCCCAGGCCCGCACCGCCGCCGAGGCCCAGGTGCGCCAAACCAAGGCCGACCTGCAAAAAGCCAACGACCAGCTCGCCGAGCTGCGCCTCAGCCAGAAGCGCCTTATCACCGACTCGACCCAGACGGGCAACGCCCTGCGCCGCACCCGCACGCTGTACACGCAACTAACCGATAGCTACGACAAGCTGCTCAAAAACAGCGACCGCGCCCTGGCCGACCGCAATGCCGACTACGGCAAGCTGGCCAAGGACCTCGCCGCCCGCGAGGCCGAGCTGGGCACGCTGGAGCAAAACCTACAACGCGCCAAGTCGGACCTCACCGCCCGCGAGGCCAAAATGACGGAGCTAACCCAGGCCCTGGCCGACAAGGACAAGGCTGTGAACGACCTCAAGGCCCGCGTGAGCAAGGCGCTGCTCAGCTTCAACTCCAGCGACTTGCAGGTGAAGCTCAAGGACGGCAAGGTGTACGTGTCGCTCTCCGAGCAATTGCTCTTCAAGTCGGGCTCCAGTAAGGTAGACCCCAAGGGCCAGGAAGCGCTGAAAAAGCTGGCCACCGTGCTGCAAGAGCAAAAGGATGTGAACGTAGTAGTGGAAGGCCACACCGACAACGTGCCCATGCGCCCCACCGGCGGCATCCAGGACAACTGGGATTTGAGCGCCCTGCGCGCCACCGACATTGCGCGCCTGCTCACGGCCAGCGGCGTCGAGCCCAGCCGCATCACGGCTTCGGGCCGCTCGCAGTATGTGCCGGTGGCCGCCAACGACACACCCCAGGATAAGGCTCTCAACCGCCGCACCGAAATTATCCTCACGCCCAAGCTCGACGAGTTGTTTCAGATACTCGACGGCAACAGCACGGCCGGCAAGTAACCAGCTATGCCCCAGCATTTTTACCAAGCCCTGTTTCCGGCCGGAAACAGGGTTTTTTGCTTATAATCCGCTATATTGCCGGTGGCTGGTGGGCTTGTGGGCTGGCCGGCTTACCCGTAGTGGCTCACTTTTTTCTTTTCTATGCGAATACTTTTCCGCTTGCGCTGGCTGTTGGCCGTGCTGCTGGGGCTGGCCAGCCAGCCAGCCGCCCACGCCTCCCACATTCTGGGGGGCGATATTACCTACGCCCCGGTGGCCGCTACTACGGCCGGCGTGCCGCGCTACCACGTGGTGGTGCGGCTATTTCGGGACGTCAATGGCGTTGACCAGCCGACCATTCGGCTGGCCTGCAACCGCGGCAGCTGCACCCCCACCGCGGGCGACTGCTTTTTTATGGATAACATTCCGCGCACGGCCAATGTGCGGCTCACATCGCTAGGCTGCGCCAGCGGCTCGCCCTTTCGCACTTATCAATCATACCTCTACGAGACTGACGTAGACCTGCCGCGTGGGCAATGGACGCTGAGCGTGTCGCTCGAAAACCGGAGCGCCAACATTATCAATATTTCAAATTCTGCTGCGCGCACGTGCTACCTCAGCGCATTCCTGGATAATCAGCTGGCCCCGCAGAATACTTCTCCGCAATTTCTGACCACGCTCCTGCCCTACCTGTGCGGCAGCGCAGCGCAGCGCTACAGCTTCAGCGCTTTCGATGCGGACGGCGATTCGCTGGCCTATCAGTTCGTTTTCTCGCAGGAAAACCTGATACCGCTTGTTGCCGGCAACCTGTGCGGCACGCCCATCGCAGGTAGCTTCTCGCCTCACTTTCAACTTAATGCTGCCACTGGTGTCTCACCGCGCCAGCTGGCGCCGTGCAGCAGGGCAATTACGCCATGGCCGCGCGCGTGAACGAATACCGGCGCCTCGGCGGCACCTGGCAGCTCATCGGCAATGTGATGCGCGATGTTACTTACCTGGCCTATAGTGGCACCAACCTGCCGCCGCACTTCACGGGCCTCGCGCTGGGCAGCGGCGCGGCGCAGGCCCTCGACCAGCCCGTGGTGGTGCGCCTGGGCCAGACGACCAGCCTGCTACTCACCGCCGCCGACCCCGACGCCGGCCAGACGCTCCGCTTCAGCAGCGAAGCCACCAACATTATTCCGGGCCTGAGCCTGGCCACCGTGAGCGGCACCCAGGCGCGCCTCACCTGGCAAGTGCCTGCTAGCCTGCCCCCCGGTCGCTACACCGCCACCGTGGCGGTGCAGGATAATGGCTGCCCCCTCAATGCCAGCGCCGAGCAGACGATTTCCTTCGTCGTGGCTACTCAGCCCCTAGCCACCCGCCCGGCCACCGACGCCGAAACCACCGCCTTTCCCATGCCCTTCCGCGACCAAGTGCAGTTCAAGGCCACTGGCGGTGGGGTGGTGCTGATTGTGGACGAGCTGGGCCGCACCGTGGCCCAGCTGCGCGCCGCCGCCGACGGCCGCGTGCAGTGGCAGCCCGCCGCTAGCCTGCCCGCCGGCCTCTACCTAGCCCGCGGCGCCGATGGCCGCCCGCTGGCCCGCCTACTGCGGGCCGCCAACTAACCAGCCTATATTTTGCAAAAAGGCCCCGCACTGCTGGCAGTGCGGGGCCTCTTTAGTGCCGGGGGCCTAGCGCTTACAGCGTGATGTTCAGGCGGCCGAAGTAGTAGGCGCCGTTAAAGCCAAACTGGTTGGCGCTGTAGAGAAAGCGGCCGCGGTTTGAGTTGTCGAGCGAGGAGCTGTAGCTCGTGGCGGCATCGACCGAGAAGTTGTTGGGGTTGTTGCGCGGGTCCACGTAAATTTTATCGGGGTACACGTCGAACAGGTTATTTACGCCCAGCGTCAGGCCCACTTGCTTGATTAGCTGGACGTTCACGGTGAGGTCGGTAATCCACTTGGCCGAGAAGGTCTGGTCGAGATAGGCGCGGGCCGGGTTGGCATCGGCCGTGCTAATCTCGCCGAAGCGCACCGTGCGGGCCTCAATGCCAAATTTGCCCACGGTGTAGGCGGCCGACAGGTTGATTTTGCTGCGTGGGTTGCCCCGCTCGAGGCGCGTGCGCTGCGAGCGGTCGAAGAGGCGGTTTTGCAGGTTTTCCACGCCCGCCGTTTGGTCGCTGTTGATGGTCGACGACGACGAGTTGAAGCTCGTTACCTCCGTCTGGTTGAAGTTGGCGGCGGCCGTTAGCAGCAGGCGGCCAGTGGCCCCCAGCGCAATGCGCTCGTTGGCCACAATGTCGATGCCCTTGGTGCGCGTGTTCACGGCATTGGCGAAGAACTGCACCTGGCTCACGGGCAGCGTACCCAAGATGGTGTTCACCAGCGGGTTGTTGCGCGTGAACGACGACGAGAGCACGATACGGTCTTTGATATCAATCAAATACGCATCCACCGTCAGCGTGAATTGCTGGGCCACGGTGGCCGTGAGGCCCAGGCCGTAGTTGGTCGATTTTTCCTGCCGCAACGGCTCCACGCCGAAGCCCTTCTGGCCGGTGGCGTCGAAGCTGTTGCGCACGATGGGGTTGTCATTGTTCACCGTGAGCACCTGCTGGGGCAGGCCGCTCACAAACTGCGTGCTGGTGTTGCTGAAGTAGCGCTGCTGTAGCGAGGGCGCCCGAAAGCCGTTGCCAATGGAGCCACGCAACGCCAGGGCGTCGATGATGCTGAAGCGGGCGCCGGCTTGGCCGCTCACGTTGCCGCCAAAGTCGCTGTAGTTCTCGGCGCGGCCGGCCAGGTGCACCAGCAGGCGGTCGGTGAGGTCGCTCTCCAAGTCGAGGTAGCCCGCCACGTTGTTGCGCGTCTTGTTCACCTCATCCTGCGGCTGGTAGCCAGGGAACACCTGCGAGCCGGGGGCCGCCGGGCTGCCGTTGCTGGCGATGCGGCCGCCAAAAGCCCCGAAGTACGAGGCAAATTCACCCTTCTCAATCAAGTAGTTATCCACCCGAAACTCGCCGCCCGCGGCCACGTTCAGCGTGGCCAGCGGCCCTACCTCGGTGAAGCGCCGCGAGAGGCCCAAGTTGGTCGTATTCTGCATAAACGCCAGCCGACCCGCGTAGAAGCTGGTGGGGTTTATCTGGCCCGTGCCCTGCGCCAGGGCCGCGTTGATGGAGCCATCAATGGTAAAGGCCAGGTTGTTGCGCCCGAAAGTATTACTCAAATCCACGGCGAAGCCGCCCAGGTTTTTGCGCACGCCAATGGCGCCCGAGTGGTCGTTGATGACGCTGTTGATAAACGGCAGAAAGCCGTTCGGAAAAATGCTCAAATCGCGCTGCGTAGGCTGGTTGGGCAGGCGGTTGAAGCCCGGCCCCCGGCCCGTGCGGTAAGCGGCCCCGCCGAAGAAATACACCTCGTAGCCCGCCCCCACGTTGTAGGCGCCGTTGAAGGTCGCGCCAAAGTTGCGCGAGTCCGACTGCCCCACCCGAATGTCGCGGCGGTCAAAGCCACGCTGGGCCACCAGGGCATCGTCCTGAGCTTTGAGGTCGCGGCGGCTCTGCTCGGTATTGGCCGAGGCTGGGTAGTTGCCGCCGTTTTCGCCCAGGTAAATGAGCGGCGCCGTGTCGGTAAACGAGCGGTTGGTGTAGCTGCGGTTCAGAAACTGGCCGCTGAGGTCGAGAAAGCCGCGGTGGTTGAGGTTGATGCCGGTGCTGAAATCGACCTGCTCGGTTTTGCCATCGCTTTGGGTGGTCTGGCCATACAGGCTGCTGGCGCTGGTGCGCGCCGTGTCGTCCTTGAGCTGAATGTTGATAACGCCCGCGATGGCATCGGAGCCGTAGAGGGCCGCCGCGCCATCGCGCAGCACCTCGATGCGCTTGATGCTGGCCGTCGGAATCACGTTCAGGTCGGTGCCCACCGAGCCGCGCCCGATGGTGCCGTTGATGTTGACCAGCGACTGGCTGTAGCGGCGCTTGCCGTTCACGAGCACCAGCACCTGGTCGGGCCCCAGCCCGCGCAGGCTGGCCGGGTCCAAAAAGTCGGTACCGTCCGAAATCGACTGGCGTGACGACTGAAACGAGGGCGCCACGTAGGTCATCACCTGGCTCACGTCGGTTTGGGCAAAGGCCTTGATTTCGCGGGCCGAAATCACGTCTACCGGGGCGGTGGTCAAGATATTAGAACGGCCTTCAGTGGCGCGCGAGCCCGTCACTACCACGTCGCCAAGGTCGGTGGCCGAAGCCGTGAGGCGCACTTCCAGGTTGCCGCGGCCACTCACCGCCACCTGCTGCGTGGCAAAGCCGATGGCCGAAACAGTGAGCGTAGCACCCGGCGCCACACTTAGCGAAAACTCGCCGTTGGCGCCCGTCGAGGTACCGTTGGCAGTACCGCGCTCGAGCACGGTGGCGCCTGGCTGGGCCTCACCGGTGGTGCTGAGCACCCGGCCCGTCACGGTCGCTTTTTGCGCGTGGGCCGCTAGGGCCGCCACCGCAAACAAGGGCGTAAGTAAGAGTTTTTTCATGAATGGCTTGGTAAAGGAATGTATGTTTGGTAAAAGTTTAGTGTCAGCAAGTTATCGCATTTTTTCTCCGTATGATGCTATCCACAGCGCCCAAGTACTGGCAGCAGCTACTAAGCTGCCGGCCGATGCGATGCCCGCAATGATACTGGGTGGGAAGGAGAGAAAAGTAAACCTGCCTGCTTAGCAGCCCAAAAGCTCAGCAATAAAATCAAACAGGTACTGAGGCCTGGGCAGCCGCTTAGCGCCCGCGCGCAAGCTAGCCGCCCCTAAGATGGGATGCAGTAACCCAACCGCCGTTCGTTTGCTTCATCGGCCCAACATGCTGGCGCCAGCTTACAATTATTACTTATTGATTATCACATCAATAAGTAATAAACTTATTTCCACCAATAGGATGCTAGTGGCCCGGCCGCGGCATCTACGCGCTGGCCGGGGGCTGGCAGCAGCAGCGTCACTTCGGGCCCGGCGGCCTCGATAAGGCGTTGCACCGGTTGCCGCCAGGCGTGAAACGCCAGATTGAACGTGCCCCAGTGCAGCGGCAGCAGCGGCCCACCGCCTAGCAGCCGGTGGGCGGCCAGGGCATTATCGGGCCCCAGGTGAATATCGGCCCATTCGGGGTCGGAAGCGCCAATTTCGAGCATCACTAAATCGAACGGCCCGTAGGCCGCCCCAATCTGCCGAAAAGCCTCGTCGAACGGGCCCGAGTCGCCGCCAAAAAACACGCGGTGCGCTGGCCCCTTCAGCACCCACGACGCCCAGAGCGTGCTATCGCGGTTCAGCAGGCCGCGGCCCGAGAAGTGCCTAGCGGGCGTGGCCACCAGCTCAAAATCGGGGGCAAGCGCGATGCTGTCCCACCACGTAGCTTCGGTAATGCGGTCGGGCGCCACGCCCCAGCGGCGCAGGTGCGCCCCCACCCCCAGCGGGCAAAAAAACCGCTCGCCCCGCCCGGCCAGCGCCCGAATGGCGGCCTCATCGAGGTGGTCGTAGTGGTCGTGCGAGAGGAGGATGCCATCAAGTGGCGGCAGCTGGGCCAGCGGTAGCGGCGGCGCAAAAAACCGCTTCGGGCCCACCAGCTGCGAGGGCGAGGCGCGCTGGCTCCACACCGGGTCGGTGAGGAAGCGGCGGCCATCGACCTCGATGAGCGTGGTGCTGTGCCCTAGCCAGGTCACGCGCACGGCGCTGGCGGGCACGGGTGCGGCCAGCGCCGCGGCATCGGCCGCAAAGGGGCCGAGCGGTTGGCTGGGCTCGCGCTCTGCTTTTTCAAACAGGTAGCGCCGCAGCATGGCCCCGTAGCCCGAGGGCGGGCTCACGCTGGTGGGTAGCACGTTGTAGTATTTGTTGCCGGAGCGGCGGGGCTGAAGCTGCATGGGTGCGTTGTTCGTCGTTTTTTTCGTTGTTCGTCACTGGCCTCATCTTGTTGATGACGAAAAACGATAAACGAACAACCGGCCGCTTTACTTTAGCAGGCCCTGCACCACGGGCAGCGCGCGGCCGGCCCACTGGCGCATTTGGGCGCCGGTGTAGTGCAGGCCATCGCTGGTAAACTGGCCGGGGTCGCCGGCCGCGCTGCGCGTAAAATCGGTGATATCGACGTAGGCGATGCGCGCCGCCTGGCACTCGGCCTGCGCCACGGCGTTGAACTGGTCGATGTCGCGGGTTATCTGCGCCGCATCGCGGTCGTGGGCGAAGGGCGTCTGGCCCCAGTCGGGAATGCTAAGCACCACCACATGGCCGGCGCGGCCCCCGGCGTAGGCCACGGCCGTAGCCAGCAGCTGCCGAAACTCGCGGCGGTACAGCTCCACGCTCTGGCCTCGGTATTGGTTGTTGACGCCAATGAGCAGCGACACCAGGCCGTAGTCGGTGCGGTGGTTGCCGCTGGCCGCGATGGCAGCTTGCAACTCGGCGGTGGTCCAGCCGGTGCGGGCGATGATGTCGGGGCTAGCCAGATTCAGGCCCTGGGCGCGGGCCAGGGCGGCAAGTTGCACGGGCCAGCGGTCGGCGGCCGCAGCGCCTTCGCCGATGGTGTAGGAATCGCCGAGGGCGAGGTAAGAAATGGCAGCCGAAGTTGGCGCAGCAGAAGTAGACATGGTGGTGGGAGCCACGGCCCGCGGCGAGGCACAGGCCGCCAGCAAGGCACTTAAAATCAAGAATGAGAAACGCAGCATAACGAAAAAAGCGGGCGGCGCAATCGGTGCGCCGCCCGCCCACTTACGCGGCTGGCCAGGGGGTTGGGTTGCGGGGCTAGCCCCTAGCCTATTGCCTGAGCTAGGTCCGCTATCAAATCTTCGGCATCCTCAATGCCCACGCTCAGGCGAATGAGCGAGTCGGAGAGGCCGGCCTTGCGGCGCTGCTCGGCCGGGATGCTGGCGTGGGTCATGGTAGCGGGGTGGCCGCTCAGGCTTTCCACGCCGCCCAGGCTTTCGGCCAGGGTGAAGA
>CAYLNN010000059.1:0-17699 GCA_964385095.1 uncultured Hymenobacter sp. | reverse complement strand
CAGCTGCTGCTGCATGGCCACCGAATCCTGGCGCAGGGTCTGCTGCGTGAGCTGCCGCCGGCGCAGCTGGTAGCGGTAGGCGTTCTGGCTCTGCAGGTAGTCCTGCCGCGCAATCACCTTCTGGTCGTACAACACCTGGTTGGTGTTAAATACCCGTTGGGCCTCGGCCAGCTGAAAGTCGATGTCGGCTAGCTGGTTTTGGCGCAGAATGCGGTTTTGCAGCAGCTGGTTGCGGGTGTTGCGCAGGTTGTTCATCAGGTCGTACACGGCCGTTTCGCGGTTCACCATCTCAAGCTGCAGGTCGGGGTTCGCTAGCCGCAGCAACGGCTGGCCCGCCGTTAAGGTCGTGCCTTCTTCCACCAGCACCTGCTGCACCGTGCCGGCCTCTGCCGCGTCCAGGTACACGGTGTGCAGCGGCTGCACCACCCCGTCGATGGCCGTGAATTCCTGAAAGTTGCCCCGCGTAACGGGGCTGATGGTTAGCCGGCTGGCCGCGACGTGCAACCGCTGGCCCGGCCGGGGCCAATAGATGCCGGCCGCGCCCGTGCCCGCCAGCAACAGGGCCCCCAGCCACCACCAGCGGGTGACAAACGACCACTTTTTCTTCGGTATCAGGACATCCATTCAGGTTGGCGCAGGGAATAGCAGCAAAAAGCTATTGACCGGAGGTGCCAAGAACGGTGCCTTACTCACAAATCATTGCTAATCAGCGGCCTGGTTTTAAGTCCTGATTGCCAGCTGCTGCCGAGCGTCCGGTTTTGATACAGTTGACCGTTCGGTTCTGATACAGTTCGAAGCTGTTGACGGGCGGAAAACGGCCTGGCTGGCTGAAAGTCAGTATTCTTCGAAGCCTGCACGATTTATGTGGCCTGGGTTGGGACGGGTGCCAGTCAGCCCCGACTTTTACGTTTTACCCAGCCTTTTTCATGATTCTTAAGCACGCCCGCATCCTGGTGGTAGACGACGAGCCCGATGTGCTGTTCGCCCTCAAGCTGCTACTCAAAAGCGAGGTGCGGGAAGTTGTGACGGAGAAAAACCCGGAGTTGCTGCTCTCGCTGCTCCGCCAGCAGCACTTCGATGTCGTGCTGCTCGACATGAACTACCGCAGCGGTCAGGCGACGGGCAACGAAGGCTTCTACTGGCTGGGCCGCATCCGGGAGCACGACCCCACCACGGCCGTTATCCTCATTACGGCCTATGGCGACGTGCGCACGGCCGTGCGCGCCCTCAAAGCCGGCGCCACTGATTTTCTGCTCAAGCCCTGGCACAACGAACAATTGCTACAAACGCTGGCCGCCGCCCTCCAATCTAAGACTAGCAGCAAAAGTGGGGGTAGCCCGCAAAAGCAACTTAGGCCGGCCGCCACTACTGCCTTGCTAGGAGAGTCAGCTGCCATGCAGGAAGTGCGCGCCATTATTGAAAAGGTCGCCCCGACCGAGGCCAATGTGCTGCTACTGGGTGAGAACGGGACCGGCAAAGAATTGGTCGCCAAGTCTCTGCACGAGCAGTCGCGACGCGCCGCCCGGCCCTATGTGGCCGCCGACGTAGGCGCGCTCAGCGAGGGGTTGTTTGAAAGCGAGCTGTTTGGGCACACCAAGGGCGCCTTCACGGATGCCCAGGCCAGCCGCGTGGGCCGGTTCGAGGCGGCCACCGGCGGAACCTTGTTTCTGGATGAGATTGGCAACATAGCCCTGCCGCAGCAAGCCAAGTTACTCACGGCCCTGCAGAACCGCCAGGTGGTGCCCCTAGGGAGCAATACTCCTGTCCCCGTGGATATCCGGCTGTTGTCGGCTACCAACGCCCCGCTGCATGCCCTGGTAGCCCGCGGTGCTTTCCGCCAGGACTTAATGTACCGCCTCAATACCGTCGAAATCATGCTGCCGCCCCTGCGCGAACGGGACGACGACGTGCAACTGCTGGCCCAGCACTTCGCACAGGTGTACGCCGCCCGCAACCGACAACCCGTGCCGGAATTCAGCGCCGGCGCCTTGCGCAAGCTTCGGGAGCACGCCTGGCCCGGCAACGTGCGGGAGTTGCAACACGCCGTGGAGCGGGCCGTTATCCTGGGGACCGGGCCCGTGCTACTTCCGGCTGATTTCTCGTTTCGGAACTTAGAATTGGCCGCTGCCGCGCCAGCGGCAACCGTGGCTGAGAATCCATTACCGTTGCTGGAAGTAGAGAAAAATACTATCCAACAGGCCATTGAGCGCCACCAAGGCAACCTCACCAAAGCGGCTAAGGAACTGGGTATCACCCGCACTGCCCTCTACCGTCGGCTAGACAAGCATGATATTTAATAGCCTGGACGTGCGCCTGCTGGGACGGTTAGTACTGCTTCTGGCCGCGCTGGCCGGGGGCGGGTACGCCACGTTGCACCACGCCTACGGGCTAGTTCTGGGGGCGCTAGCACTGCTGCTCCTGCTGGTCGTGGACCTGGCTCGTTACCTAACGCGCGGTCAGCAGGCCCTGGCTGACTTCACCTTGGCCCTGCAGTACCGCGACTTTTCGCGGCAGTACCCAGCGCAGTCCGGTCCGGCAGCGCTGCGACCCTTGCACGCGGCCTTCAATCAGGTCAATGCCACGTTTCGGGAGCTGCGGGCCGAGCAGGAAGGGCAGTTTCAATACCTGCAAACCATCCTGGCGCTGCTCGATACGGGCATCGTGTCCTACGACGCGGCGGGCGCCGTGGCCTGGGTGAATGAGGCATTTAAACAGACGCTGCACCTGCCGTACCTGAAAAACATTCGGGCGCTGCAAGCCCGGCAGCCGGTCCTGTACGAGGCCATCTGCCGGGCGGTGCCGGGCCAGCCCGCGGTGGTGAAGTTGACGGTGGGCCCTCAAACGGTGCAGCTGCTCGTGTCGGCCACGCAGTTTAAGCTACGAGGCGAAGCGTTTACCCTCTTGGCCTTCAAGAACGTGAGCCAGGCCCTGGCTGACACCGAAACGGCCGCCTGGCAGCAACTGCTCCGGGTCATGACGCACGAAATCATGAATTCGGTCGCCCCCATTGCGTCGCTGGCGGATTCGTTGGGCCGTCACGTGCAGCATACCCGGCAACAGGAGGCTTCCGGTGAGTTGCTCGATGATGTGGGCACCGGCATTCGCATCATCCAGCAGCGCAGCGAAGGGCTGTTGCGCTTCGCCCAGGTGTACCGCGACTTCAGCACCCTGGCCTCGCCGCAGCGCACCACCCTTTACGTGCAGGAATTGCTGCAAACCACCCGGAAGCTCCTGGCGGAACAACTAGCTACGCAAGGCATTGCGGTTACTCTCAGCGTCCGGCCCGCGCACCTTACCCTGCACGCCGACGGCCACTTGCTGGAGCAAGTGCTCATAAATCTGGTGCTCAATGCAGCGCAGGCAGTAACCAAAACCCCTACCCCTCGCATTAGCCTGCTGGCTTGGTCTGATGAACAGGAACGAGTCGTTATTGAGGTGAAAGACAACGGGAGCGGTATCCCTGCCGACATGCTGGACAGCATCTTTATTCCTTTTTTCACTACCCGCCCCCACGGCTCCGGGATTGGGCTGAGCCTGGCCAAGCAAATTATGCAGTTGCACCAGGGCAGCATTCAGGTCCATTCCGTGGAGGGAGCAGGTAGTGCGTTTCAGCTATGGTTTTCCCCTTCAGGCACCTTCTAGAGTATGTGCTTAGTTATAGCTAAGTACCAGAACTGCCTCTATACTGCCACTGGTAGGGACAGCTAAGTGCGCTAACTAACGGTCAATGGTGGCCCGACCTACGCCGGGTAATTGCTTGTTTTTTGAGACAGCTGCCCGCGTAGTATTTTTCTGCCAATACGTTCTGTTCCTACGCTAGTGCGACCCCCGCTAGGCCGCTTTTGCCGTACTGGCTAGCGTGAAACTCCGCCTGCATTTATTCGAGTTTGAAGACTTGTCGTGGTTTCCGGCCGTCATCCGGGCCGGGATGATGGATTACCTGCGGTTCATGATTTCGTGGCTGGGTACCTACCGCCCCGTGGCCCCGCTACTGGCCGAGGGCCTGCGCCACACCCACCAAACCCACCTGCTGGAGCTGGGCGCCGGCGCCGGGGGTGGTACCGAAACCGTGCTGGCCGCCCTGCGCGCCCAGGGCCTACCCGAAGCCACCATCACGCTCACCGACCTCTACCCCCAGCCCGCCGCCTGGGCCGATGTGGCGCAACGCACCGGCGGCGCCATCCGGGGACACGCGGCGCCCGTCGATGCCCTGGCCGTGCCGGCGGAGCTAGCGGGGTTTCGGGTTATTTTTTCGGCGTTTCACCATTTTGCCCCACCGCAAGCCGTGGCGCTGCTGCGCGATGCGGTGGCGAGCGGGCAGGGCGTGGGCGTGTTTGAGGGCGCGGCCAAGAGCTGGTTGGAAATCGGGCTGGCGCTCACAGTGCTGCCGGTGGCGCAACTGCTGCTGACGCCATTTTTTCGACCGTTTCGACTTAGCCGCCTAGTTTTCACGTATTTGCTGCCCATTATTCCGCTGGCTACCATGTGGGATGGCTCGGTTTCCATCCTGCGCATGTACCCGCCGACGGCGCTGCTGGACCTGGCCCGGCAGGCCGACCCTAGTGGGCGCTACCACTGGCAGGCGGGGCAGCTGCGCCACTGGTGGGGCCCGCGCGTGACCTACCTCGTGGGCTGGCCTAGCGCACCCGGCGCCGCGCCCGCCGGCTAGCCTGCCTACCTTCGCCCCATGCTGCCGCCCGCCTACCGCCGAGCCTTTGCGCTGCTGCGCCTGCCGTTTTCGCTATTTCTGATGCCTGTGTTCTGGTTCGGGCTCAGCGCCTTGCGCGAGCCTTTTAGCTGGGGCCGGGCGGCGGCGGCGTTCGCCATTCTGCACCTGCTGGTGTACCCGGCCAGCAACGGCTACAACTCGTACTACGACCGCGACGAGGGCAGCATTGGGGGGCTGGCGGCGCCACCGCCCGTCACGCCCGAGCTTATCCATCTGGTATGGCTGTTCGAAACGCTAGCCCTGCTGGCGGCGCTGTTGCTAGGGTGGCCGTTTGCGGCGATGGTGGTGGTGTACATCTTGATTTCGCGGGCGTACAGCTACGAAGGCATCCGGCTCAAAAAATACCCGCTGCTGAGCACCGTGGTAGTCGTCATTTTCCAGGGCGCCTTTACGTTTTTGATGGCGCAGGTGGGCGCGGGGGCTAGCCGGACGCAGCTTTTCGAGGCCAGCAATTTGCAGCTGGCCCTAGTGAGCACGCTCTTTTTGTGCGGCTCCTATCCGCTCACCCAAATCTATCAGCACCAAGAAGATGCGCGGCGCGGCGACCGCACCCTGAGCCTGCGGCTGGGCATTCGGGGCACCTTTATTTTTGCGGCGGGCGGGCTGCTGGCGGGCGCGCTGCTGATGGCCCTCACCTACTGGCAGCGCCAGGAGCCGCGCAGCCTGCTGCTGTTTTTGGTGGCGACCGGGCCAGTGGTGGCGCTATTTGGGCGCTGGGCGTGGCTAGCCTGGCACGACCCCGCGCTGGCCAATTTCACCTGGACGATGCGCATGAACAAAGTATCGTCGGTGTGCCTGAGCCTAGCCTTTATTGCCTTGCTGCTGTTGCGCGCTTAAGCAGGCAGCCGGGCAAAAGCTGCCGAAATCTCGTAGGCAATATCCTGCACGATAAGCATGCGCTCCTCGTGGATGGAAGCCTGATAGGCCAGCGCCGTAGCAGTTTCGGACGATATTTCCCAGCGCGCCAGGGCCGTTAGGGTTGCGATGCGCTGCAGCGACAAATTAATGCGGCCGTTGATGGCCGCCCACAACGCGGGCGCCTGCTCGGGCGCGGCCACCAGCTCCAGGTCGAGCAGCTGCATGGCAATGCCGGCCAGGCGCGCCAGCACCAGCTGCTCATTGGCCGTGAATTCGCGGGGCTTCTTATCAAGCACGCACAGCGAGCCAATGGGCTGGCCGGTGGCCGTCTGGATGGGATGGCTGGCGTAGAAGGCAAAATCTTTTTGGGCCTCGGTGCTCAGCCAACGGCATGGGTTTGCCTGCAAGTTGGGAAATACCGTGGTTATGCCCGGGCTGTACACAGCCACGGCACAAATGCTGTCTTCGCGGGCCAAGCGGCTGGCTAGCGGCGGGTTGCCTACGTTGCCGGGGTAGATTACCTCTTCGGCATCGACCAGCGATACCTGCGCCATGGGGGTCGCGAAGAGCTTGGCCGTCAGCTCCGCTATCTGCTCAAATACGTTATGCTGGGCGTGTTCAAGCGTTTTGTAAGGCTGTAGCGCCTGCAAGCGCTCAGCTTCTTGCTCGGCAGATATGGGAAGAATAGCGGCCATCGAAAAATGTATAAAACGAAGAACGGGCCAGATGTCACCCGCTTTACGAAGGTAGCATCTGGCCCGTAATTTTTGAAAGTCAGCCTTCACTAACCGTTCATAGCCAGCAGGAATTCTTCGTTGTCCTTGGTGCCTTTCATGCGGTCCTTAAGGAATTCCATGGCCTCGGTGGCGCTCATGTCGGTCATGAATTTGCGCAGTACCCACACGCGGCTCAACTCGTCGCGGCTCATCAGCAGGTCTTCGCGGCGGGTGCCGGAAGCCGGAATGTCGATGGCCGGGAACACGCGCTTGTTGGCCAGCTTGCGGTCTAGCTGCAATTCCATGTTGCCAGTACCCTTGAATTCTTCGAAGATAACTTCATCCATCTTCGAGCCGGTTTCGATGAGCGCCGTGGCGATAATCGTCAAAGAGCCAGGCCCTTCGATGTTGCGCGCGGCACCGAAGAAGCGCTTCGGCTTTTGCAGCGCGCCGGCGTCGATACCACCCGAAAGAATACGCGAGCTGCTGGGCTGCACCGTGTTGTAGGCGCGGGCCAGGCGGGTAATGGAGTCGAGTAAAATCACCACGTCGTGGCCGCACTCCACGAGGCGACGCGCTTTGTCGAGGGCTAGCTCCGCGATTTTTACGTGGCGGTCGGCCGTTTCATCGAAGGTCGAGCTGAGTACCTCGGCCTTCACCGAGCGGGCCATATCGGTTACTTCCTCAGGGCGCTCATCTATCAGCAGGATAATGAGATAGACCTCGGGGTGGTTCTCGGAAATCGAGTTGGCGATTTCCTGCAACAACACCGTTTTGCCGGTTTTGGGCTGGGCCACGATGAGGCCGCGCTGGCCCTTGCCGATGGGCGCAAACAGGTCGAGCACGCGGGTGCTTACCTGGGTAGGCTTGGTGGAAAGCTTGAGCTTTTCGTCGGCAAAGAGCGGCGTTAAGTGGCTGAACGGCACGCGGTCGCGCACTTCCTCTACCGTGCGGCCATTGATGCCTTCCACGTTCACGAGGGCAAAATATTTCTCGTTTTCGCGGGGCGGGCGCATGGTGCAGTTCACCGTGTCGCCGGCCTTGAGGCCAAACTGGCGCACCTGCTGCGGCGACACGTAGATGTCGTCGGGCGAGGTGAGGTAGTTATAATAAGGCGAGCGCAAAAAGCCGTAGCCGCCGTCGGCCATCAGCTCCATCGTGCCCGAGCCGGACACCACGAGGTCGAGCTCGGGGGCGCGGGGCGGGCGCTGCTGTTGCTGCGGCTGGCGCTGGCCCTCGGTGGGCTGGCTAGCCCCGCTGCTCGGCTGGCTGCCGGCCGCGGGCTGATTGCCAGCACCTGGCTCACCACTAGGCTGACCTTCTACGCCCAGGCGCTGGCGCTCTTCGCGGCGCTGCTGGCGCTGGGCTTCGCGCTGCGCGTAGCGCTCTTCGCGGCTCAGGCGGGGCTGGTCGGTAGCACCGGCACCGTTTACGGGGCGCTGCTCGCGGGGCTGGTCGCTGCTGAAGCGGCCCTGGCTTTGGTTCTGGCTAGCCCCTTCGCGGGGCTCGCGGTTGTCGCGAAACTCGCTGCGCGACTGGTCGTTGCGGCCCAGGCGCTGGTTGTTATCGCGCGGCTCGCGCTCGGAGCGCGGTTCGCGGTTTTCGCGGCGGTCGGCCAGGGCCTCGCCCTGGGTTTCCGTCGCGTTTTCGGCGGACGCTTCAACCGTGTCAGACGAGGCGACGGGCTCCGCATCGGCGGCACTGGCTTCGGCAGGGGGGGTGGCCTGGCCGGGCTCGCGGCGGGGCAGCGGGCGGCCGGCGCGGTCTACACGCTCGCGCCGCTCGCGCCGCACCGGGGCGCTTTCGCCGGCCGAGTGCGTTTCCTGGGTGGGGTTGGTTTCGGCGGGCGGCACGGTGGCTTCTTCAGCCGCTACCGATACGCTAGCTACTTGCTGCTCATCGGCTTCCACCCGTTCGAGGCGCGTGGGCTGAGGCTCCTCCTGTGCTGCAGTGGTTTCCTGAACTACCGGCGCGGCTTCGGCGCTGGCCGGCGCCGGCGCGGCTACGTCGGTAAACGGCTGCTCGACCACAGCCGCGGCGGGGCGGCGGCGGCCATTGCCCCCGCGGGCTCCCCGGGCGGGGGCCGGCGTGCTTTCGGCCGCAGCAGGAGCCGGGGCTTCTTCAGCAGCCGGGGCGGCCGCGGGCTCGGCTACGGCAGCCGGCACGGAAGCCAGCTTTTTGCCGGGCAGCTGGTCGGCCGGCAACAGGGCCTGCTGGTCGAGGATTTTATAAATCAAGTCCTGCTTGCTCAGGCGCTTAAAATTGCCAACGTTCAGTTGCTCAGCAATTTCTTTGAGGTCGGACAGCAGCCGGTCCTTCAGCTCATTGAGGGTGTACATAAACTAGGTAAGGAAGGGAAATCAGAACGGGCTAGCCCAGGGCGCAGCGGAAAGGTGCTGGCCAGCAGGCCATCTGAGCTGCGACGGCCGCAACGACCGAAAACCAACTACACGAAGCGCCGAAGCGCTACACAACCAACAAAGCGGCAGGCAATAAACAGGAAATGAGTGAGGTGTGAGAAAGGCAGCCGGCAGCTCCACCAAAAGCAACCTGATTGAGCCGGCTACGCAACGGACTGGCCCGGTGGGCTAGCCCAGCCGGCCCCGCGGGCCGGCTTGCTGCTGCAATATTAAGCCATTACGGGCAAATGACCAACGGGTTTGGCTTAATGGCGAATGATTAGTGACAAGTATCTGCTGTCGGGCTTACCTGGCGACACAACATTCGTCCCTTGTCATTCGTCATTGGTCACCATCCAAAAACTACCTTTGCCTGCATTATGCTGCAAATTTCCGTTCTTAAAGAGCAGACCGCCCGCGTGCTGGCCGGCCTCGCCAAGCGCAATTTCAAAACGGCCGAGGCCGATGTGCAGGCTATTCTGGAGCTCGACCAGCGCCGCCGCGCCCTGCAAACCCAGCACGACGCCGCTCAGGCCGAGGCCAACGAGCTGGCCCGCCAGATTGGCGGCCTCATGAAAAGCGGCGACAAGGCTGGCGCCGAAACCCTAAAAACCCGCACTGCCGAGCTCAAAACGCAGATTAAGGCCCACGCCGACGAGCTGGCCGCCGCCGAGCAGCAGCAAACGCAGCTGCTCTACAAGTTGCCCAACGTGCCGCACGAGAGCGTGCCCGCCGGACGCTCGGCCGACGACAACGAGGTGGTGCGCGAGCACGGCACCAAACCGACCCTAGCCGCTGGCGCCCTCCCCCACTGGGAGCTGATTAAGAAGTACGATATCATTGACTTTGAGCTTGGTATCAAAATTACCGGCGCGGGCTTTCCGGTGTACAAAGGCCAGGGCGCGCGCTTGCAGCGGGCGCTGATTAACTTTTTCCTCGACCAGGCGCGCGATGCGGGCTACGTGGAGGTGCAGCCGCCCATCCTGGTGAACGAGGCTAGCGGCTACGGCACCGGCCAACTACCTGATAAAGAAGGCCAGATGTACCACGACGCGCAGGACAACCTGTACCTGATTCCGACCTCGGAGGTGCCGATTACCAACCTCTACCGCGACGAGATTATCGCGGCCGACAAGCTGCCGGTGCGCAACACCGGCTACACGCCCTGCTTCCGCCGCGAGGCCGGCTCGTGGGGCGCCGACGTGCGCGGCCTCAACCGCCTGCACCAGTTCGACAAGGTGGAAATCGTGCAGATAACCCAGCCCGAAAACTCCTACGCCGCCCACGAAACGATGGTGGCGCACGTCGAAAGCTTGTTGCAGCAGCTCGGCCTGCCCTACCGCGTGCTGCGCCTGTGCGGCGGCGACATGGGCTTCACCTCGGCCCTCACCTACGACCTGGAGGTGTGGAGCGCCGCCCAGGGCCGCTGGCTGGAGGTATCGTCGGTGAGCAATTTTGAGACCTTCCAAGCCAACCGCCTCAAGTGCCGCTACCGCGGCGAGGGCGGTAAGACTCAATTGCTGCACACCCTCAATGGCTCGGCGCTGGCCCTGCCGCGCATTGTGGCCGCGCTGCTGGAGAACAACCAGACGCCCGAGGGCATCCGGCTGCCCGAGGTACTGCACAGCTACTGCGGGTTTGACACCATCAAGTAGGCTAGCCAACCACGTATTCTATTTGCGCCGCCCGCCTTACCCGGCGGGCGGCGCGCTATTTTTGGGCCGGCAAGTACGTGCCGCCCTATTTTTACGCCCTATGAAGAACATCGCATCGCATTTCGGCTCGGCCGCGGCGCTTACCATCACCCTGCTGGCGGCTTCGGCGGCGCAGGCCCAGATTGCCACCCCGCAGGCTAGCCCCAAAAGCACGGTGACCCAGCGCGTGGGCCTCACCGACGTTACCATCACCTACTCGCGGCCCGGCGTGAAGGGCCGCACCATTTTTGGCGGCGATAAAACGGTGGTAGCCAACGGTAAGCGCTGGCGCACCGGCGCTAACGCCACCACCAGCATCAAGTTTTCGGACGATGTGCTGATTGAGGGTGTGAAGGTGCCGGCCGGCGAGTATGGCCTCTACACCGTGCCCCGCGCCAACGAGTGGACGGTAGTGCTCAACAAAAGCCTCAAGCAAGGCGCTGACGTAGATGGCTTTAAGGACGACCAGGACGTAGCGCGCTTCACCATCAAGCCCTACAAGCTGGCCAATAAGGTGGAGACGTTCACCATCACCTTCACCGACCTCACACCGGCCACCGCCAACGTGGCGATGGACTGGGAAAACACGGGCGCTAAGTTCAAGATAATGAGCGACGTGGATAGCAAGGTGATGGCCCAGATTGACGAGAAAGTCATCAAAAGCGCTAGCCCCACCAACGGCGACCTGGCCGCCGCAGCCGTTTATTACTACGACAACAACAAGGACCTGAAGCAGGCCCTGGCCTGGATGCAGAAGGCCAACGCCACCGACCCCAAATTCTGGAACGTGAACACGGAGGCCAAAATCCGCCTCAAAATGAAGGACTATAAAGGCGCGATGGCCGCCGCCGAGCAGTCGAAAAAACTGGCCCTCGCCGCCACCCCTCCCAACGGCGATTACGCCAAAATGGGCGACGAGCTGATGGCCGAAGCCAAGAAAATGGGTAAGTAACGTGCTGAGGTAAAAGAGGAGGGGGTGAAGAGGACCGGCTAGCCACCTCTTCACCCCCTCCCCTTTTACCTCAGCACGTTACTGCGGCAGCACCTTCACCACAAGCTGCGAGGCGTGGCTAGGGTTGTGGTACAGCTTGTGCGTCTGCGCCTTAAAATCAGTCTCGCTAGCCTCGTAAATATTGGGCACGTAGGTCTGCGGGTTGCGGTCCACGAGCGGAAACCAGGTGCTTTGCACCTGCACCATGAGGCGGTGGCCTTTCTTGAACGTGTGCAACAAGTCTTGCACCGTGAAGGGCACGGCCGTTACCTCATTGGCTACGAAGGGCTTGGGCTGGCTGAAGCTGTCGCGAAAGCGGCCGCGCATCACCTCCGAGCGCACCATTTGCTGGTAGCCGCCGAGGTGCACGCCGGGCGCGGTGCGGGGGTTGTCGGGCGTGTCGTCGGGGTAGACATCGATGATTTTCACCACCCAATCGGCGTCGGTGCCGGTGGTGGCCACTTGCAGCAGCGCCCGAATGGGGCCGGCTAGGGTCAACTCCTCTTCCAAGGGCGCGGTTTGGTAGGTGAGCACATCGGGGCGGCGGCTGGCAAAGCGCTGGTCGTCGGTCATGTACTCGCGGGTCATGCCCACGGCGGTGGCCTCGGTGAAGGGCACGGGGTGGGCCGGGTCGCTCACAAACTGGTCAAACTCGAAGTTGACGTCGGCGCGGCGGCGCTCGTTGGCGCCATCGGTGGGCGGGGCGAAGGCTAGCCCACCGGCCTGGCGGAAGTAGAGCGTCTTGGTTTGTGCCTGCTTGGGTGGCCAGGCGTCGAAAGTGCGCCAGCGGTTGGTGCCGCCCTCAAACATGGTGGCTTCGGGCAGGTCGGAGCCGGGTTTTTCAGCCTTCAAATACGACTTAAAGAACGGCGCCTCCACGTTTTCCTGGTACCAGCGCGAGGGCGAGGGGCCGTAGGCCACGTTGCCCACCAGCTCGCCAGTGCCGCGGGCCCAGCCGCCGTGCACCCAGGGGCCCATCACGAGGCGGTTGGGCAGGCCGGGATTTTTCTGCTCGATGGTCTGGTAGGTGTTCAGGGCGCCAAACAGGTCTTCGGCATCGTTGAAGCCGCCCACCGTGAGCACGGCCGTTTTGAGGTCGTGCAGGTGCGGGCGCAGGTTGCGCGCCTGCCAGAAGGCGTCGTAGTCGGGGTGCTGCATAAGCTGGTTCCAGAACGCGACTTTACCGTGGTAATACTGGTCGTTGGCATTTTTGAGCGGCCCCATGCGCAGGAAGAAATCGTAGCCATCGGGCGTACCGTGCTTGATGCCGGGGTTGCCCACAGCCGTAGGCTGGGGCCTAGCCTGCCCAAAGCTGTACAGAAAGTTGAAGGCGTGGGGCAGAAAAAACGCGCCGTTGTGGTGAAAATCATCCCAGAACCAGTCGGCAATCGGGGCCTGGGGCGAGGCCGCCTTTAGGGCCGGGTGGCGGCTCAGCAAACCCGCCGAGGTGTAGAAACCGGGGTAGCTGATGCCCCACTGGCCCACCCGGCCGTTGTTTTTCGGCCCTTTTTTAAGCAGGTACTCAATGGTATCGTAGGTGTCGGTGCCCTCGTCGGTATCTTTTTTAGTGGCGTGCTTTTCGAGCGCGGGCCGCATGTCCAAAAACTCGCCTTCCGACATATAGCGCCCGCGAACATCCTGGTAGGCAAAGATGTAGCCCTCGCGCATCATCTGGCTGCTAGGGCCCAGGCTGAGCTTGAGCTTGGTGGGGCCGTAGGGCCCGATGGCGTAGGGCGTGCGGTTGAGCAGGATGGGGTAGCGCACCTGGTTCGCGTCCTTGGGCGCATACACGATGGTGTAGAGCTGCACCCCGTCGCGCATCGGGATTTTGTACGTCGTCTTGGTGTAGTGCTGCTGAATGTAGAGCGTGTCGGCGGCCAGCAGGGCCTTGTTCTCGGCATCGGTGACCGACTGCGTGGCGGGCGGCAGGGCTAGCGACTGCTGGGCGCGGGCGGCGGGCCCGGCTAGCCCCAGCGCAAGCAGGACGGCGGCAGGAAGCAGGTTTTTCATCAAGCAATGTAGCGCGAAGCGCCGGCTTCGCGCTACATTGCCTTATTGAGGGCCACGATAGCGGCCTGGTAGTCTTCGCGGGCCAGGATAAACTGGATATTGACCTTGCGCAGCGCAAAGCCCGCGCTGCAAATATTAATGCCGGCCTCGGCCAGGGCCACGGCGGCGCGGGCCAGCAAACCGAGCTGGTCGATATTGGAACCGATGAGGCAGACCATCGACACCAGCTCGACGGTCACCTTCTCGTATTTGGCCTCCAGCGTGGCCACGAGCGGCGGCTTGAGGTCTTTCTCCCAGATAACGAGCGAGATGCTGTTGGCGCTGGTGGCCTTGAAGATGTAGCTTACCCCTAGCACCTCGAAGGCTTGCATGAGGTGCAAGTCGAAACCGGCCGCGCCCACCATCAGCGGGTCGTAGATGTCGATTATCACCACTTTATCGGTGCCGGTAATAACTTCGACGTGCTTCTCGGGGCTCACGAAGTCGCGCGTGATGAGGGTGCCGGGGTGCTCGGGCTCGAAAGTGTTTTTGATACGCAAATCGATGGCGTTGATTTCCAGTGGTTTCGAAGCCTTAGGGTGAATGGCCTCCATACCCACGTCGGCGAGCTGGTCGGCCACGTCGTAGTTGGTGAAGCCCACCGGGCGGCAGTTGTCGAGGCCCACCAGGTTGGGGTCGGCCGAGCAGAGGTGATATTCCTTGTGAATAATAGCCTCCTGCGGGCGCACGGCCACGGCTATCTTGCTGAATGTCACCTCCGAATAGCCCCGGTCAAACTCGCGCATAATACCCTCGGTACCCTTAGTATAGCCGGTAGCGATGCAGATGGTATTGGCAAAGTCGATGCCGGCAAACGCCTGCTTGATGCGCTCATCAATGGTGAGCGCCCGGGCGTCGTCGAAGCCGCTCAAATCCACGAGCGTCGCGTTCACGCCCCGGTTTTGCAGGATGTTAACTGAGTTGAAGGCCGAGTGCGCCTCACCGATGCTGGCCAGGATTTCGCGGGCCGCCTGCAAAATGTTGTAGCTGTTAACGTAGCCCGAGGCCAGCACGTTGACGAGGCTGTCGAGGTAGGTTTGGGCCAGGCCCAGGCGCTCGTCCACGAAGGCATTGGCCACGGCCAGGTCGAGGCCTAGCGGGGCGTAGTGCGTGTTCAGCTCTTTGAGTTTGACGGCCACCTCCTGCAAGGCGGCGCGAAAATCCTGGTTTTGGGTGATGTGGTGGTACACGCCGGGGGCGCCGGTTTTCTTGTTCTCCAGCAGCCAGTTCGTAACGTTGGCGTAGGCCGATACCACAAAAATGCGGTTGAGCGGGCCAGCTCCGTGAAAGATGATGTTCTGGAGGACGTCGGCGAAGGCGGTCATGGAAGTGCCGCCGATTTTTTCAACTGTGAGCATATTTGGGTCGCCCTCCACGCGCAAACCTCACCCCCGCGCTCCCAAAGAGCGGGGAGCCACGGCGGCGCTGACTTTATAGGAAGGGCCTTTCTGATTGAAAAGACGAGTCATTCGCTTTTTAAGGCAAACGGCCCGCAAGGTAAAAGTCAAAACCACGAAAACGAGCGAATAAATGCGCCGCCGTGGCTTCCTGCGCTTTGGAAGCGGGGCCGGCGTGAGGCTTGCGCGTGGAGGGCAACTGCTCACTTGCGGACTGAAAGTCCGCGCTACTTCCCGCCCGACTCGACCAGATTAGCCAGGATGCGAAACGCCCCCGGCACGCCCGCTGGCAGCTCGCGAAACAGCGACAAGCCGGTGTAGATGTAGCGGCCCTTGCCGTAGGGCGCCACCAAAATGGCGCTTTGCTTAGCGGTTTCGCCGGGGTCGTGGCTAGCAATAACGGGCTGATAGTGCGCATCCCACGCCGAAGGGTAATAGAGACCCTGCTCCTGCACCCAGCCGGTGGCAAAGTCGGCGGGCGTGAGCTTGTTGGGCGAGTTCAGCACCGGCGCGCTAGGGGTCAAAAACGTAACGGGCGTGTTCTCCACCGTCACGCGGTCGGCGCTGAGGGTGAGGGGGTACGGGCCAATTTCGGGCATGATGGTGCCGCGGTTCACCACGTATTGCACGAGCATAGTGCCGCCGTTTTCGACGTATTTGAGCAGCTGGGGCTGCTGGGTTTTGAGGCGGTCGAGCACGTTGTAGGCGCGCACGCCGAGCACCACGGCGTCGTAGCGGGCCAGCCGGTCGGCGGTGAGGTCGGTGGCGGGGTCGAGCAGGGTCACGGCGTAGCCGAGCTGGCGCAGGGCTTCGGGCACTTCGTCGCCGGCGCCCATGAGGTAGCCGATATTTTTGGTGTGGCCCCTAGCCACGTTCAGCTTCACGAGCGGCGCGGTGGCCTCGGGGAAGAGCGTTTGGGTCGGAATGTGCGGGTAGATTATCTGCTGAATGCCGCGGCTGTATTTCTCGGTGCCCACGGTGGCCACGGCGCGCAGCTCGGCTTTGCCCTCGGCCGCGCCGGCCAGGGGGCGCAGGGTGAAGCTGACGGTTTGCTCGTCGTCCTTGTTTTTGAGGGTGAAGGCGACGGTGGCGGGCTCGGCCTGCCAGCCGCTAGGCACCTGCAAGGCTAGCGAGCCGGCTACCCCGGCCTGGCCGGCGCGCAGCGTCACGGGCACTTGCTTGGGCTGCTGGTCGGCAAAGACGTAGGCGCGGGCGGCGGGAATATTCACCATCACCGGCGGCACCACGGCTAGGGGTTGGTAAAGCTCGCCGAGGACCGGGTCGGTGTGCTTGTATTGAACGGGGATATTACCAAAAAATATGTGCTCGTAAATATTATTACCACTGATATGGGTGGGATGATTAAAATGCCCCATTTGAATCATTGGCACCTCTACATTCAATGCTGGCGCATTCTGTGGCTTACCTCGAAGCAACTGCGACTTAACTTGATACATCCCAACTGTTGGCTTTTCTAATAGCCAGTAGGGTTGCGAAATCCTAGTCACTACTGGAGCAGACGTAAAATTTCCAGTTGCCTCCATTTCCTCTGTTATTTCATCGCCAGTCTGAGAGTAGCGAATAGGTTTAACAAAGGCAGTTGTCTTCAAAGACTGGTCATTCTCCAAGGCTTTGTATTTGAATCGGTATTTCCCTTGTTCAACCGAAGGGGATATAATCATTCCAGACCTGTTCGTAATCTCAACAGTTACTTCAACAGAATCTTTACTTGTCAAAGTATTTGTTGAGGTAGTCGCTTCCACGTGGATTCCTGAGCACGCACGTAGCATTTCATCTACCTCACCTATTTTCTGAGTAAGCCAGAAATTTTCCCGGGCATTCTCTTTGTCGCCTGCACGATTAGCTTTTCTAATAAGTCGCAATCTATTCGCAACTAATGTATCATGCAACGCAAATAGGCTAGCTATACTAGCTGCTGGATTAGCCGCGTTGTACTTACCAATGAGTATATCAATTTGGCGCTGCAATTGGGTGCCATTTTTAGCAACGCGGTTCCAGGTTTGGTCGATACCTTCGAATAAATCGGTTTTGGCGGGCGTGCCTTTCACGAACTGGAAGTACTCGATGGCCTCGCCGCGCTGGGCAGCCGCGCCGAAGCCCTGGCTGCGGTGCTGCGAGCGCGAGCGGGCCGCGATTTCGCCGTAGCTCTGGCCTAGCAGCGGGTTGTAGCCGCCGGCGTCGAGGGTGAGGTAGCCGGCCATGCTTTCGCCGGGCTTCACGAAGTAGCTGCCGGTGTTCCAGTACAGGCGCTTGGGCTGCCAGGCTTGCACGTATTTGAGCTGCTCGGGGAAGCGCTTGGGGTCGCCGGCGGCGTCGAAGGCTTCGGCGGCCAGGATGGCGCTGGCCTGGTGGTGGCCGTGGCCGGCGCGGGCATCGGGCGGGAAGCGCGTGATGAGCACGTCGGGCCGCCGCTGGCGGATAACCCACACCATATCACTGAGCACCTGCTCCTTGTCCCAGATGGTGAAGGTTTCGGCCGAGGTCTTGCTGAAGCCGAAATCGTTGGCGCGGGTGAAGTACTGGTGCGCGCCGTCGATGCGCCGCGCCGCCAGCAGCTCCTGGGTGCGGATGACGCCGAGCTGCTCGCGCAGCTCGGGGCCGATGAGGTCCTGGCCGCCGTCGCCGCGGGTGCAGCTGAGGTAGCTGGTTTCGAGCAGGCGGCCGTTGGCGAGGTAGGCAAGCAGGCGGGTATTTTCGTCGTCGGGGTGGGCGGCGATGTACATCACCGAGCCCACCACATTCAGCTTTTTGAGGCCTAGCAGAATCTCGGACGAGGTGTAGGTTTTGGGGGCCTGAGCTTTTGCAGTGAGCAGTGCGCAGTGAACAGTGAGCAGGGCCAGGCAGA
>CAYLNN010000058.1:0-18597 GCA_964385095.1 uncultured Hymenobacter sp. | reverse complement strand
GCGGAAACGGCGTGTTTTTGATGCGCTCGCAGGCGCCCTGGTGGTTGTTGAGCTCACGAATGGTATCGGCCAGCGAAATCTCGCGGAACTCGGTCAGCAGGCCTTCCTTACTCATCTGGCCAAAGTCGCGGCTCTGGCGGTTCAGCAGCTGGGCCGGCGGGTTGGCTAGCTTGCCCACGGCGTGGTCGGCGGGGTCGAGTAGGAAGGGCACCACCTCGGTTTGCCAGAGCTCGGCCGTTTGGCGGCGCAGGTGCAGGCGCAACGCATTGGCCCAAGCAATGTGGCGGTATACGAGGCGGCGGCGCAGGTCCACAACCTGGTCTTCGGGGTAATAGTCGCCGTCGGCGGGCTCCACGAGGTAGAGTACCCGCGAGGTCCAGGTGCGCGAGGAGTTTACAACCGCTCCCCACAGTTGGCGCGCCTCCCAAAAACGTGAGTACGAGGCATTGCTCTTGAAGCCGATGTAAAAGGCCACCGCCGTACCCAGCATGGCCACCGGCTGCCACGGAATGTCGAGCCAATGAATGTCGAGCGGGCCGTAGAGCAGCCCCACGAACGAATCGTAGGTTGCAAACAAGAGCAGAGGCCGCCACCCGTATTTTTCCCAAATGAAAGGCAGCCTTAGGTTACGTCCGATGTGCATAAGATGAATTTTTGCCAAATATCTCGCTCCTGGCCCTAACGGACCCAGCGCAGGCAGCCACTTGTACGGCAAAAGGCCCGTTGTTGCTGCTCGCCGCCGCAAAGACAGGACCCCCGGGCTAGCGCCCGCTGCCCGCGCCGGGCGGCTGGGTAGCACTACCCCGGCACGGTTGTAGCTTCGCGGCTGACTTTCTTTTATTCATTATTCTTATGAAACCGCACGCGCTCGCCCTCCTGCTGCTCGCCGCCGCGCCAGCCCTGGCCCAGAAGCCCACTAAGCTCAAATACAAGGCCGACGACCCCAAAACTGTGTACGACGCCGTGGAACAGCCCGCCGTGCCCAAGGGCGGCCCCCAGGCCTACGCCGAGTACTTGGCTAGCCACCAGAAATACCCCACCGCCGCCATGCAGGCCAAGCAGGAAGGCACGGTCATGGTCACGTTCGTAGTCGAGCGCAGCGGCAGCGTGGGCGATATTGAGGTGAAGCAGCCCGTGGCGCCTTTGCTCGATGCGGAGGCCATCCGGGTAGTGAAAGCCGGCCCCAAGTGGACGCCCGCCCACAACCGCGGCCAGCTGGTGCGCCAGCGCGTGACCCTGCCCGTGAGCTTCGTACTGGCCGAAGGCTCGGGCGAAACCGTGGAGGTGCCCGCCGCCGGCAGCGCCAAGCCCGGCCAGCCGCTGCCCCCCGGCGCGGTGGCCGCCGCGCCCGGCACTACCTCGGTGGTTGGCACCACGGCGAGCGGGGCCAACATCATCCGGCCCGAGAAATCGGCCCAGCCGGTGGGCGGCAACGCAGCCTTTTTCTCTTGGCTGGCCGAGCACCAGCAGTACCCGGCGCTGGCCCGCAAGCGCAAGATTCAGGCGAAGGTGCCGGTCGAGTTTATCGTGCAGCCCGATGGCTCGCTCACCGATGTACGGGTGGTGCAGAAGCACGGCTCGGGGCTGGATGAAGAGGCCGTGCGCCTCATAAAGGCTGCGCCCAAGTGGGAGCCTGCCCTGTACCAGGGCAAGCCAATAAAGCAAAAGATGGCGTTGCCGGTTATCTTTCAGCTGTAGGCTAGCGCGCCCGATTTTGGGGGCGCGCGTGGCCCGGCCTCCGCGCTTCTCCTCCGTTTGCCATGCTGCTCACGCTCCCTACTATTCCCGAACCTACCCTAGCCACGGCCGACGCGCCCAACTACATTTGGCTGCACCAGCGGCGCTACCTCGAAGGCGCGCAAGCCATCGCCCAGGCGTTGTTTGATGCCCTAGACGATGACCTGAAGCCTTATGTGCAGCTGCTAGGCCTGCCCCTCGACCCCGAGGCCAGCCAGCCCGTGTGCCAGGAGCCCGCCGCAAGCAGCCTGCCCGCCGAGGCTTTCGCTGGCCTGGTGGCCGAGGGGCTGGCCTGCCCGGCCATGGGCGTGGTACCGGCCGCCCTGCTGCCCATGCTGGCCGACATGAGCCCCGCCTACGTGCGGCAGCGCTACGAAAACCGCGGCATCCGGGCGCTGGTGCAGCGCGCGCTCGATGAACTGGACGAAGGCGCGCAGTACCAGCACTTTGCGGGCTGGCCGGCGCGCATCAACGGCTACCTCGTGTTTACGGTGCTGCGGGTGCAGCGCAAGGCCCTGCGCGCCTACCCGTCGCTGCTGCCCGACCGCTACTACACCGATGGCAAGCCGCTGGCCAACTCGCTGGTAGTGGGCGCGATGTACCGCTTTAACGAAGAGTGTACCAAGTCGCTCAACGAGCCCGAGCCCGGCGCGGGCTTCCTCTTCCGCCCCCGCGAAACTGAGGAACTATTGCGCGCCGCCGGCAAAAGCCTGCTCGACACGCCGGCCCACGCCCTGGGCGCCGACCCGGGCACGGCCCAGCTGTTTTTCACGCTCAATACCATCTCCAGCCTGCGCTACGAGGGCGCCGAGGGCATCGGGCGGCTGCTGCTGGCCCAGCGCGGCCACCCCAACATCGAGGAGGTTTTTGCCCTCACCTGCCCCACCGAGCTCAGCGACTACCGCGCCGTGCGCAAGCTGCTCGAAATGACCAGCCACGATGTGCACCTGCTCGCCGATGGTGAAAAAGTGTACGCGCTAGGCCGCCAGGTGGGCCACTACGACGCCACCCGCGAGGATTTATTCGACATTCATTTCGTGACGCACTACGCCTGGGAATTTGTCCACGCCGGGCACGTGCTGCTGCGCTCGCGCTATGGCTTGCCCACGCTGCCCCGGCCTCGCCTCAACCGCACGCGCTTCAAGCGCGACCTCAAGCGCACCTTCGACCTGCACCGCGCCGACAAAGTGGCCCACCTCTGGGACGTGGTGCTCGAAGCCAGCAAGCAGCCCAAGGGCACGCTGCTCGTTATCACCACCGAAGCCCTAGCCGAGGCCGACCGCCTTAAGCTGCAATGCACGCTCATCGAGCCGGTGCCGCTCACGCCGCTCATCACCCAGCTCATCACCAGCATCGACGGCGCCGTGCTGCTCGACCCCGAGGGCTACTGCTACTCCATCGGCGTTATTCTCGACGGCAAGGCCAGCGGCAACGGCAATGGCACGCGCGGTGCGCGCTACAACTCGGCCGTGCGCTACGTCGAAAGCTCACCCTATCCCTGCCTGGTGGTCGTGGTGAGCGAAGACGGCATGGTGGACGTGCTCACCAAGGAAAACCTGGCCGAAAGCCGGGCCTAGCTAGGTAGTAGCGCGCAGCTTCCGCTTCGCGTGCGAGCGTAGCGAGCATGGCGCTAGGGGCACCCGGCCCCGGATACTCGCCGCGCGCACGGAGCGGGAGCTGCGCGCTACTTCTTGGCCCGAAACGACCACGTGATTTTGAATACGGCCACCACGTCGCCGGCCTCATCCAGCCCCGTGCTGGTGCACACTACGGTGCGGCCTTCGCCGGTGGCGCGGCTCTCGGCCACGGCCTGCGCAATGGCTAGCCCATCGGAGCAGGTGAAGGCAATGGTGCCCACGGCCTTTTTGCTGAACTCGGCCGTGAGGCCCACCACCAGCATCGACACCGGCCCGCCGCTCTGCACGTGCATCATGGCCTGAATACCGCTGGCCAGCTCGGCCGCCATGCTCAGGCAGGCGAAGTAGATGCTGCGAAACGGGTTCTGGGTGAGGTATTTATAGCGGATAATGACCGTGGCCGCCTCCGGCGTGAGGACGCGCAGGCGCAGGCCGGCCAGCCAGGCCATCGGTAGCTTGCGCAGCATAAAGAGCCGCAATTTAGCGGGGCTCAGCACCTGGCGGCGAAAGGCCTGGGCGGCCGGGGAATCGAGGGCGGGGCTCATAACGAAGGGGCTAGGGCGCCTAATATACTGCGCCGCCGCCGGCCCGGCGTGCGGCGCTTAGAGGGGGTAGCCCCGGCCGCTAGGGGTGCTTCTTGGGCACGGGGGGCGCTGGCTTGGCGGGCTTCACCACCAACTCTTTATACCCAAAGGTGGAGTCGGTTTCGCGCACGAAACGCAGGGCGGGCAGCGCGCCCACCACAATTTCGGCGGTGGTGTAGATGCGGCAGCCATCGAGCAGATGGCCGCCCAGGGTGCGGCCGGTGCTATCGGCCACGGCCAGGTGCAGGTGCCCGCCGCCGCTGGCCGACAGCGTGCCCACCAGCGACACAATTTCGAAGTGCCCGTGGTGGTGGGTAGCGTTTTCCTGGTTGGCCAGCCGCAGGCTTACTTCGGTGAGGCTACCTACGCATGTGAGTACGGCGCCCGCTTCGAGGTGGTGGGCGGCCACAAAGGCCGTGAGCTGCTGGCGCAGGTCGTCGCCGGGCTTCAAGCGCAAGGCGTAGGCAGTAAGGGGCGAAGACGAGGCCATGGCAACCGGGGTTTGGGCGCGGGCAGGGCTAGCCAGGGCCAGCGCGCCCAGCCCGAGCAGGATACTAGACTTCAACACCCCGCAAAAGAACGCCTGACCGCGCAAAGCACGGCCGGGCGTTCTTTTTTTCGGCCGGGGCTAGCCAGCTATTTACTGAAGCGCACCGTGCCGTAGCGCACTTTTATGTTGACATTGCCGGCGCCGCGGGCGGGCACCTGGCCGCCGTACACGCCCATCACATCGGCAATGCCATCGGCTTTACCGCCTTCGGAGAGCACGCGCACCTGCTTTTTATCTACCAGCAGCTGGCCTTGCTCGGTGCTTACATCGAAGCGGAAGCTGGGCGTGGCCTGGGCAAACCCCAGCCGGATGGTACTGTAGCCGCCATCCAGCGTTATCTGGCGAAAGTTGGCCCCCATGTCGCGCACCTCAAAATCGGGGCAGTAGCGCACGCTCATGTCCAGCCCTTCGCTGAGCTTACCCACGCTGAAGTGTGAGTAGCCCGACGAGCCGCGCAGCGTGTTTACGGTGCCCAGCGCCACTTCGCCGTACTTACTGTTCACGGTGAGGTCGTGCACCGTGCCTAGGTCTACATCCGAGTAATTGGTGCGCAGCTCAATCTGCTCGCCGACATCGAGGCGCAAGCGGGCATAGTCGGCCTCCAGGCTGGCCTGCTTGGCAAAGGGCAGCGTGGCATCGCCGTTGGCAATGTGCACCGTGTTGCCGCTGGCATTGAGGCGGCCGGTACGCAAACTGCCGTAGTTGACGGTGAGTTGGGCGGGCGCCTGCCAGTCGCTAGCCATCTGCACCTCGGCAAAGGCGGTCGTGAGGCGCAGGGCGGTATTGCTGGGCAGCCACACGGTATAATTGATTTCGTAGCGGCAGCCGCCGCCGCTGCACCGGCCCTTCAGGGCGGGACCAAACTGCGAGCTCACGGCCACGCCACCCGTGCGGGCGTCGTAGTCGAGCCACTGCACGCCGAGGCCGTCGAGCAATTGCGTGGCGCCGGCAGGGGTATCGGCGCGGGCAATCATTTCGGCTTCCACCTTCATCTCGGGTTTGTTCCAGGCACTTACTCGCACGTGGCCGTAGCGCGTATCCAGGGCAAAGGCCTGCCCGGCTTTTGCAACCTGAAAACGCCGGCTCACCCGGCGCCGCTGCTCGATGGGCGGCGTAGTTTGCTCCTGCGCAGGCTGCGCCTGGGGGCATGCGGGGCCTTCCTGCCCACCGGCAGTGCTCTGCGGCGCCACGTAGTAGGTGAGCTGTGTGCGCTCGGCGGTGTGGTCAGGCGCGGTTTGGGCCAACGCCGGCCGGGCCAGCGCCAGCAGAGCTAGCCCGGTAGCCAGCCGCCAGGGGCCGCTAGCGCGCATGGCGACGCGCATTTTCGGCCACGGCGCGGCTGTCGGCCAGCACATACTCGCTGTTAGCACCGGCCCCGGCCAGGGCGGGCTGGTCGGCACCGTGCAGCTCCAGCTGGCGGTCAAGAATATCGAGGCGAATTTGCAGATTGCGGTTCATGGCCGTCAGCACTACTTCGGGCTGCGGGTGGCGGGGCAGCTCGCGCTTCAGCTGCTGGTAGCTGGAGTCGAGGCCCACCAACTCACGCGCCCACTCGGCCGTGGCCGCCGGGGCTAGCTGGCTAAGCTGGGCTTTGCGGTCGGTGAGCTGGGCAACGTAGTAGCGCTCCATGCCGTGCACGGCCGTGTCGAGGCGAGCATCTACCTCGCCGCCCTGGCTGGCGGGCAGCACGCTAGGGTCCTCGTCGGCATACTGGTCGGCGGCAGGGCTAGTGGCGGCGGTTTGCGTAGCCACGGTGGGGTTGCGGTTGGTTTTCCAGGCTTCGCCCACACCGGCGGCCACGAGCAGCAGCAGCAGCGCCGCGGCTAGGCCATAGCGCTGCCAGCGGTCGCTGCTTTTTTGTACGCGTAGCGCGGGCTGGGCCAGGGGCAGCTCAGCCGCTGGCCCAGCACTATAATCGGGATTAATAACCATACGCGGTACCTCGGCAGTGGCAGGGCTATCGCCGTGCAGCTGCTTTTCGAGGGCCGCCCACAGTTCGGGCCGGGGCTCGTGCAGGTCGAAGTCGGCGCGGTGCCGCTCCACATAGCTTTCTAGTGAATGACGAGTAATAGGTTCCATAATAAATAAGTACCGCAGCAAAGCGGAGTAGAATTATTGCGTGAGGCTAATACGAATGCCCCGGCGCAATGGCTGTTAACAAAGCAGGAAAAGCAGAATGGGGGTAGCAAAAAGTACCGGGCTAGCTTAGGCCCCGTTCACGGGCCAGCTCACGCAGGCGGGTGCGGGCCCGGCTGTACTGCGACTTGGAAGTAGACTCCGTAATGCCCAGAATGCCGGCAATTTCGAGGTGGTCGTAGCCCTCCAGCAGGTACAGCGATAGCACCACGCGGTAGCCATCGGGCAGCTCCTGGATGCAGCGGCGCAGCACATCGGCGCGGTACTGCTGCTCCTCGGCGTCTTCGCGGTCGTGGGGGGGGCTAGCGTCGGCAGGAGTAGCCTCGTGGTGAAAGTCTTCGAGCGGCACCAGCTGCAAGCGCCGCTGCCTGAGGCAGTTAATGCTTTTATTAACCACAATGCGCTTGAGCCACGCCCCAAAGGAAGAATCGCCTTTATAGCCACTCAGCTCTCGGAAGGCGCTCAGAAACGATTCTTGCAGCACATCCTCGGCCTCGGCGTGGTCGCCGGTAATGCGCAAGGCGGCGTTGAACATGGCTTTCGAGTAGCGCCGGTACAGCTCGGCCTGCGCCTGGCGGTCGTTTACGCGGCACCGCTCTACGAGCGGGGCATTGATGTCGATATACGCAACGGCTTCCATAGGCAAACGCGGCTGGGGTGAGGCGCAAAGGTCGGGGACTCGCTCACTTATACCCCACAGACAAGGCGCACTACCGCTAGGTTGCACTGTGGCTTGTTAAGCTTCTGCTTTACCGTGCTGGTGCAGCAGGCGCACCACCAGGCCCGTCCAGCCGGTTTGGTGGCTAGCCCCGAGCCCGTGCCCGTCGTCGCCGTGAAAAAACTCGTGAAAGAGCAGGTAATCGCGGAAGTGCGGGTCGTCTTGCAGCGGGCCGGCCGGGCCAAAGGCGGGGCGCTGCCCCTGCTCGTTGCGCAGCAGCAGCTTGGCCAGGCGCTCCGACAGGGCATCGGCTACCTGGCTCAGGTTAAGCAGTTGGCCCGAGCCGGTGGGATATTCCACCGTGAAGGAATCGCCGTAGTACGTATGAAACTTTTGCAGCGACTCGATAATGAGGTAGTTGACCGGAAACCAGACGGGGCCACGCCAGTTGGAGTTGCCGCCGAACATATCCGATTCGGCCTCACCGGCCACGTAGCGCACCTCAAAGCTGTCTGCCTCGGTGTGGTATTCGTAGGGGTGCTCCAGGTGGTAGCGCGAAAGCGAGCGAATGCCATAGTCGGAGAGAAACTCGGTTTCGTCGAGCATCCGCGTGAGCACGCTTTTGAGGCGGCTGCGGCGCATCAGGCTCAGCAGGTGGCGGGCGCCCTTGCCGGGCTCCTGCCAGCGGCTTACTAGCTCGGCCAGGTGCGGGCGTTTCTGCACCAGCCACCACGCCCGGGCCGTAAACTCGGGCATGACGTCGAGTAGCTCATCTTCAATTACCTCGACGGCAAACAGTGGGATGAGCCCCACCATCGAGCGGATGCGCAGGCGCTCGCGCGAGTCGTCGGGCATGTGCAGCACGTCGTAGTAAAACTGGTCCTGCTCATCCCAGAGATTAAACTGGCCACCGCCGCCCAGCGTCATGGCGTGGGCGATGTAGAGGAAATGCTCGAAAAACTTGCTGGCCATTTCCTGGTACAGCGGGTTGGTTTTGGCCAGCTCCAGAGATATGCGCATCAGGTTGAGGGCAAACATGGCCATCCAACTGGTGCCGTCGCTCTGCTCGATTTTGCCACCCGTGGGCAGCGGTGCCGAGCGGTCGAACACTCCAATATTGTCCATTCCCAGAAAGCCGCCCTCGAAGATGTTGCGCTCATCGCGGTCCTTGCGGTTCACCCACCACGTGAACGTGAGCACGAGCTTCTGAAACACGGCCTCCAAAAACTGCGTGTCGCCCTGGCCACCGTTGAGCTTGCGGTCCATCTGGTACACGCGCCAAGTGGCCCAGGCGTGCACGGGCGCGTTCACATCATCAAACTTCCATTCGTAGGCGGGCATCTGGCCGTTGGGGTGCAGGTAGCCATTCTGGGTTAGCAGGCGCAGCTGCTCCTTGGCAAAGCTGGCGTCGAGCATAGCCAGCGGCAGGCAGTGAAAGGCCAGGTCCCAGGCCGCGTACCACGGATACTCCCACTTATCGGGCATCGAGATGATGTCGGCATTGTGCAGGTGGCGCCATGTTGCGTTGCGCCCCTCGCGGCGCTGGCCGGCGGGCGCTGGCCACTTGGGGTCGCCGTCGAGCCACTGCGTCACATCGTAGTAGTAGTACTGCTTGCTCCAGAGCATCCCCGCGAAGGCCTGGCGCTGCACGGCCCGCGCATCGGGGCTAGCCAGGCCTTCTTGCATGCAGTCGTAAAAGATGTCAGCTTCCTGCTGCTGCGCAGCAAAAACCTGGTCGAAATCGGCAAAGGGCGCCTCGTGCGTTGGCTGGCTGAGACGCACACGCACTTGTTGGCTCTGGCCGGGGGCGATGGTTAGCGTATAATGCGCGGCCACCTTGGTGCCGCGCCGGGCGGGGTTTACGGCCTTACGGCGGCCCTCCACTACGTATTTGTTGATGCCGTCCTTCCAGTAGCTACCCCAACCCGGCCGGCGCCCTAGCAGCTCGGGGTTGGTTTCGTTTTCGCAAAACAGTAACTCTGGCGCGCCCTCGCAATACAATTGGTACTGCCCTAGCGCGTGGTGGCTAGCCGTTGCCACGCCAGGCCGCGGCTGGCTGATTTCTGGCCGGCGGTCATCGTACCCCCATGCCCAGGTATTGCGAAACCAGAGTTGCGGCAGCACGTGCAGCGTCACTTCTTCCGGCCCGCGATTGTGGGCCGTAATGCGCACTAGCACATCGTCGGTGCCTGCCTTGGCGTACTCGACAAACACGTCGCAGTAGCGGCTCTCCTCGAAAACACCGGTATCCAGCAGCTCATACTCGGGCTCTAAGCGAGTGCGCCCGGCATTAGTAGCCACTAGGTCAGCATAGGGAAACGACCGCTGTGGATACTTGTACAGCATCTTCATGTAGGAATGCGTGGGCGTGCTGTCGAGGTAGTAATACTGCTCCTTCACGTCTTCGCCATGGTTGCCCTGCCCGTTGGTCAGGCCGAAAAGCCGCTCTTTGAGTTGCGTATCCACGCCATTCCATAGCCCTAGCCCAAAGCAGAGCTGCTGCTGGTCGTCGCTGATGCCAGCAATGCCTTCCTCGCCCCAGCGGTAGGCGTAAGCCCTAGCCATATCATGGGTGATAAAATCCCAGGCATTGCCGTCAGGGCTGTAATCTTCGCGCACTGTGCCCCACTGCCGCTCGGTGAGGTAAGGACCAAATTTTTTCCAAGCCGCCGTCTTGTTGTTGGCTTCCGCCAAGCGTCGCTGTTCCTGCATAATACTAAGTAATTTTCTCCGCTGCCTTAGCTAGCCGCCCTGGCTAGGCCCGCCCGCCGCGGCCAACCCCCTCTTACTGCTTTGCCCTCGCACGGTTGTGAGGGCGCCGGTTTTATCCCAAAAAAAGTAGCTCCCCAATAACTTAGCGCCACAAAAAAAGGAGGCCCACCGCTAGGTGAGCCTCCTTTGTTACTGCCAGGGTTGATTACTCAGCCTTCTCAGCTTCGTCGCGGGTTTCGCCGTTGGTCAGCGTATCGGTGGCCGTGTCAGCCGGGGCCGACTCGGTAGTGGTAGCGGCCGGAGCATCAGCCATAACAGCAGCCGACGTGCCAGTCTCGTTGCCAGCAGCTTCCGACTTGCCACCACGACGACGCGAACGACGGGTGGTAGTGGTCTTCGCCTCGGCAGCGTTCTTCGACTCAAGCAGAGTCTCGTTGAAGTCAACCAGCTCGATGATGCACATATCAGCGTTGTCACCCAGGCGGGTAGCGCTCAGCTTCAAAATGCGGGTGTAGCCACCGGGGCGCTGGCCGATTTTTTCAGCTACTACGCCAAACAGCTCCTTCATGCTCTCCTTGTTTTGCAGGGTAGCAAACACGGTGCGGCGCGAGTGCGTCGTATCGTCCTTAGCCTTGGTCAACAGCGGTTCTACATACTGGCGCAAAGCTTTGGCTTTGGCAACCGTCGTGGTCACGCGCTTGTGGAGGATGAGCGACGTAGCCATGTTCGACAGCATCGCGTGGCGGTGGGCGGTGGTACGGCCCAGGTGGTTGATTTTTTTACCGTGTCTCATTGGACAGATTGGTTAAATGCTACGCTTGCGGAGAAGGACCACGGCGGGTCGCTAGAACCTCATTAGAACCCTAAACCCTAGGGCGCAGCGGATTGAATAAATGATTGTTAACTTGCTTCGTTAGTTAAATAACTAGCAAACCTTAAGACAAAGTTAAGGGCTGATTGGTAAGCTATCTCGAAAAACAGCTTACCAATCAGCCCTTAATTTGCTAGGCTAGTCTTCGTCCAACCGGTACTTGCTCAGGTCCATACCGAAGTGCAGGCCTTTCTCTTCCACCAGGTTTTCCAGCTCAGTGAGGCTCTTCTTACCGAAGTTGCGGAACTTCATCATGTCGGCCATGTCGAGCTGCACCAGCTCGCCCAGCGTCTTGATATCGGCCGCCTTCAGGCAGTTGTAAGCCCGTACCGACAGGTCCATCTCGCCGAGCGAAGTCTTGAGGACTTTGCGCATGGCTAGGGTCTCTTCGTCGATGGGCTCAGCCGCTACGGGGCGGTTGCCGCTCAGCTGCATCGTGCTGTCCGAGAACAGCATGAAGTGCTGAATGAGGATATTAGCAGCACCTTTCAGGGCTTCCTCGGGGTGAATCGAACCGTCGGTCGAGATTTCAATCAGCAGGCGCTCGTAGTCAGTTTTCTGCTCTACGCGCGTGTTCTCGATGCTGTACTTCACGTTCTTGATGGGCGTGTAGATAGCGTCAATAGCAATCTGACCGAAAACCTGGTCGGCGGGCTTGTTCTCGTCAGCGGGTACGTAGCCACGGCCACGTGCCACCGTCAACTCAAACTCCAGCTCTTTGGCCGGGTCGAGGTTGCAGATAACCAGCTTCGGGTTCAGAATCTGGAAACCAACAGCAAATTTGCCGATGTCGCCAGCCGTGAAGCTGTCTTGCCCGCTGATGCGCACCGTAATCTTGTCCTCAATGGCGTCGCTGATTTTCTTGAAGCGCACCTGCTTGAGGTTCAGGATGATTTCGGACATGTCCTCAATCACGCCTTCAATCGTCGAGAACTCGTGCAGCACCGAAGTCGTGCGCACCGACGTAATGGCGAAGCCCTCCAGCGACGAGAGCAGAATGCGGCGCAGCGCATTTCCAATCGTTACGCCGTAGCCCTTCTCCAGAGGCTTGAATTCAAATGACCCAGTAAAGTCGTCGGATTTCTCCATTACCACTTTCTCCGGCATTTGAAAAGCTAAGATTGACATATGTGGGGCAGTTAATGATGTAACAGGAAAAGCAAGCCTAGGCTTGCTCAAATTTGGGTAGCCACCCAAAACCACCGCTTGGTAGTTTTAGTGCCCTTCCGCGCTCAGTAGCAGCAGGATAGTAGCACCGGCTTAGCATAAGTGCGGCCCGAACAGCGTCCGGGCCGCACCAAGTGCCACTATTACTTCGAATACAGTTCGACGATGAGCTGCTCCGTGATTTTCTCGGGGATAAGCTCACGTGAAGGCATGTTGATAAACTTGCCCACCATGTCTTTGCCATCCCACTCCAGCCACGAGAACTGACGGGCGTTGCGCACGGTCAGCGAGGTCGTGATGGCTTCGAGCGACTTCGACTTTTCACGCACGCCAACGAGGTCGCCGGGACGCAGCTTGTACGAAGGGATGTTTACTACTTCGCCATTTACCGTAACGTGACGGTGCGACACTAGCTGACGAGCAGCGCGGCGCGTGGTAGCGATGCCGAGGCGGTACACTACATTGTCGAGGCGCGACTCCAGTAGGCCGAGCAGGTTCTCACCCGTGATACCGGGGAGCACAGCAGCTTTATGGAAGAGGTTTTCGAAGTATTTTTCCAGTACACCGTACATGTACTTCACCTTCTGCTTCTCCATCAGCTGCACGGAGTATTCCGACTGCTTCTTGCGACGGCCACGGCCGTGCTGGCCGGGGGGGTAGTTCTTTTTGTTGAGCGCTTTGCTCGGGCCAAAAATCGGCTCCGAAAAGCGACGGGCGATTTTGGCGGTAGGGCCAGTATAACGTGCCATTTTAGAAAAATATCAGAAATGAAAAATCAAACGCGGCGACGCTTAGGCGGGCGGCAGCCGTTGTGCGGCAGCGGCGTCACGTCGCGGATGGTCGTCACTTCGATACCAATGTTGCCGAGGGCACGGATGGCCGACTCGCGGCCAGCACCCGGGCCTTTCACGAAGACTTCAGCTTTGCGCATACCCAAGTCGTGGGCTACTTTGCCGCAGTCGCTAGCTGCCATCTGGGCAGCGTAAGGCGTGTTTTTCTTCGAACCGCGGAAACCCATTTTACCCGCCGAAGCCCAGGAAATTACTTGGCCGTTCGAGTTGGTTACCGAGATGATGATGTTGTTGAAGGAGGCGCGGATGTGGACCTGGCCCACCTGCTCCACCACGACAAGCCGCTTCTTGGCTTTGTCTTTTCTTTTTTGTGCCATTTGGTTATCGCTATAAACGCGGCAGGTGTTGGCTCTGCCTCACGCCCACGAGGAGCATCAGGCAGAGCCGATTGCCGCTACGGGTTATTTCGTTGCTTTCTTCTTGCCGGCCACGGTCTTACGCTTGCCCTTACGGGTACGCGAGTTGTTCTTGGTGCGCTGACCACGAACGGGAAGACCTTTGCGGTGACGGAGGCCACGGTAGCAGCCAATGTCCATCAGACGCTTGATGTTGAGCTGAATTTCCGAGCGCAGTACGCCTTCGGTCTTGTGCTCAGCGGCGATAATGGCGCGGATTTCGCCAGCTTCAGCCTCGGTCCAGTCTTTCACCTTTTTGTTGACATCAATGCCAGCTTTGGTGAGGATTTTAACCGAGTTGCTCCGGCCAATGCCGAAAATGTAAGTCAGGGCGATTTCGCCGCGCTTGTTGTCCGGGATGTCTACCCCTGCGATACGAGCCATAGTGGTTGTAAGATGTTTGCGGACCAGAAAGCCCGGCAGCGGCTTGGAAGGCGATTAGTTGAATAAAAGTTCAAACTAACCAGTACCCAAGGCTCCGGGCCTCTGAAAATTGATTTAGCCCTGACGCTGCTTAAAGCGGGGGTTCTTCTTGTTGATAACGTAGAGCTTGCCGTTGCGGCGGATGATTTTGCAATCAACACTACGTTTCTTCACCGAGGTTTTTACTTTCATGACCTTGAAAAGAACGAAAAAATTTACTTGTAACGATACTTGATGCGGCCTTTCGACAAGTCGTAAGGCGACATTTCGAGCTTTACCTTGTCGCCGGGCAGAATCTTAATGTAGTGCATCCGCATCTTACCCGAGATGTGGGCAATCAGCTGGTGGCCATTTTCCAATTCCACGCGAAACATGGCGTTGGAAAGGGCTTCGAGGATGGTACCGTCCTGCTCGATGGAGGCTTGTTTTGCCATAAGGGCTAACGCAATGCTTTTTCTATATATTCAAACGAGGTCAGAATTTCTGCCTTGTCTTTTCTAACAACAACCGTGTGCTCAAAGTGCGCGGCCGGCTTCTTATCGCGGGTGCGGATGGTCCAGCCATCCTTCTCCTGTACTACGTCTTTCTTGCCTAGGGTTACCATCGGCTCGATGGCCAGGGTCATGCCAGTTTGTAACAGCGGCCCCGAGCCCCGTTTGCCGTAGTTTGGCACTTCGGGTTTCTCGTGGAGGCTAGCCCCTACTCCGTGGCCGACCAACTCGCGCACCACACCATAGCCTTTCGGCGCCACGTAGTTTTGAATAGCGTAGCTGATATCACCTACGCGGTTGCCCGCTATGGCTTGCTCAATGCCTTTGTACAGCGACGCCTCCGTTTCCTTCAGCAGCTGCCGTACTTCCGGCGACACCTCCCCGATTGGGTAGGTATAGGCACTATCGGCGTGGTAGCCATTGAGGAAAACCCCGCAGTCTACCGAGATGATATCCCCGCTTTTCAGCGGCTCATCGGTGGCAAATCCGTGGACTACTACCGAGTTTGGGCTCAGGCAGCAGCTATGCGGAAAACCGTACAACCCTTTGAACGAAGGGGTAGCCCCGTGGTCGCGGATGAATTCCTCGGCGCGGCGGTCTAGCTCCCGCGTCGTGACTCCCTCGCGCACCAACGCAGCTACCTCGCCGTGGGCACGCGCCAGCAGTTGCCCGGCGGCGCGCATTAAGTCTATTTCTTCTTCAGTTTTATACTGAATAACACCAGTTGCCATTCGTGCTACTTAGGAGGCAATAGCAATCGGCTGCGAAGGCCGACCGCGCAATTTGCCAGATTTCATCATACCGTCGTAGTGGCGCATCAGCAAGTAGCTTTCTACCTGGTTGAGCGTATCCAGCACCACGCCTACCATGATGATAAGCGAAGTCCCGCCGTAGAACAGCGACAGATTACGGCTAACACCGAGCAACAGGGCTAGTGTTGGGAAAATGGCGATGAGCGCCAGCGCTACGGCACCAGGCAGCGTTACACGAGTCAAAATTTCATCAATGAATTCTGACGTGTCGCGGCCCGGCTTAACGCCCGGTACGAAACCACCACTCCGTTTCAGGTCATCCGCAATTTGATTGGGGTTAACGCTGATTGCAGTGTAGAAGTAAGTGAATATGACAATTAGCAGTGCGAACACCGTATTGTACACCCAATGCTCGGGCGAGAAATAAGCGGCGATGTTGGCTGCCAAATCACTGTTCTTATCCCAAGCCGAAGCAGCGATGCTCGGTACGAACATCAGCGACTGGGCGAAGATGATGGGCATAACGCCAGCGGCGTTAACCTTCAGCGGGATAAACTGACGCTGGGCGTCGAGCTGCGTAGCGCCGCCTACCTGCTTAGCGTACTGCACCGGAATACGGCGAACAGCTTGCGTAAGCACGATAACGGCCATTACAACTAGGAACAGAACCACCAATTCCAGCAAGAAAATCAGCGACTTGTTGACACCCTTAGCGGCAGCTTCGCCGATGAGGGCACCAGGGAGGCGTGACACGATACCAATCATGATAATCATGGAGATACCGTTGCCGATGCCCTTGTCAGTGATTTTCTCCCCTAGCCACATGCAAAACAGCGTTCCAGCTGTGATGATGAGCATGGTGGAGATGGTGAAGAACGTGCCGGGGTTCATGATGGCCTCGGCGTTAATCGTTGCCAGAAAGCCCACGGACTGCGCCATCACAATCGGGATGGTGAGCACGCGGGTGTACTGGTTGATTTTTTTCCGACCCGACTCGCCTTCTTTTTGCAGCTTCTGGAAGTACGGCACGGCAATCGTGAGCAATTGCAGCACGATGGAAGCCGAGATGTAGGGCATGATACCCAGCGCGAAAATCGACGCGTGGCTAAAAGCCCCACCGAGCAGCGTGTCCAGAATACCGAATACGCCACCAGTGCCTTGCTTGAGCTGCGTAGGGTCTACACCGGGTAGGACTACGTAGCAGCCTAGCCGATAGATAGCAATGAAAAATAGCGTATTGAGGATTCGCGTACGCAAATCCTCAATAGCGAAAATATTCTTTATCGTTTCGATAAACTTATTCATTGCCAATTGCTAACAATAGAAAGCTACAGCGTAACTACTTTGCCACCAGCTTTTTCGATAGCCTCAACAGCCGATTTCGAGAAAGCATGGGCGTGTACTTCCAGCGCAGTGGTGAGTTCACCACGACCTAGGATTTTGATTTTGGCATTCTTCGACACCAAGCCAGCTTCTACAAAGTAAGCCTGGTCCATCGAAGTTACGGTGCCTTTCTCGAGCAGGCCCTGGAGCACATCCAAGTTAATGCCTTTGAATTCAACGCGGTTGATGTTCGTGAAACCGAACTTAGGCACGCGACGCTGGAGGGGCATCTGGCCACCTTCGAAACCCGACTTGCGCGAGTAGCCCGAGCGTGACTTAGCACCTTTGTGACCACGGGTTGCGGTACCACCGCCGCCCGAGCCCTCACCACGGCCAAGGCGCTTGTTATTGCGCGTCGAGCCAGCGGCGGGTTTTAGATTGGAAAGATTCATGACTGGGATAAACGCTTACAGTTCGGTTACTTCCAGCAGGTGCTGAATTGACTTAACCATGCCCAGGATGCTGGGGTTGGCTTCGTGCGTAGCAACGCTGTTCATTTTATTGAGACCTAAGGCCTCCACGGTACGCTTCTGACGCTCGGGGCGGTCGATGGCGCTGCGCACGAGCTTTACTTGAATCTGTGGCATGGTCGTACTAACCGTTAAATACGCGAGCGAGTGAAATGCCGCGCGCTTGAGCAATTTGCATTGGGTCGCGCATCTTGGCTAGGGCAGCAAAGGTAGCCTTTACTACGTTGTGGGGGTTCGACGAGCCTTTCGACTTAGCCAGTACGTCTTTGATACCAGCCGATTCGAACACGGCGCGCATGGCACCGCCGGCGATTACGCCCGTACCAGCCGCAGCGGGCTGCACGAGCACGAAACCTCCGCCGTAGCGGCCTTCCATTACGTGGGGAACAGTGTGCTTATACAGCGGCACTTTCACTACGTTTTTGCGGGCGTCGTCAATGCCTTTGGCAATAGCGTCCGTTACCTCGTTGGCTTTGCCCAGGCCATAGCCTACGTTGCCTTTGCCGTCGCCTACCACTACGATAGCCGAGAAGCTGAAGCGACGACCACCTTTCACCACTTTGGCTACCCGGTTGATGGCTACTACTTTCTCTTTGAAATCCGAATCGCCCTGAACCGAGCTATCGTTGCCGCGGCCACCGCGGTCGTTGCCGCGACGGTCGTTGCCACCCCGGTTGTTGCCACCGCGGTCGTTTCCACCAGGAGCGCCACCACGGTTGTTGTTGTTATACTCTGCCATGATGCCTTAGAAATTGAGGCCGCCTTCGCGGGCTCCTTCAGCTAGTGATTTAATACGACCGTGATAGAGGTAACCCGAGCGGTCGAACACCACTTTCGTGATGCCGGCCTCCTGCGCCTTAGCGGCGATTTCGCGGCCAACGGCGGCGGCCAGGGCCACGCCATTACCACCTTCGGCGGTTACCTTCTTCGACGAAGCGGCAGCCAGCGTGCGGCCAGCCGTGTCGTCAATAATCTGGGCGTAGATGCCCGTGTTGGAGCGGAACACCGACAGGCGCGGGCGCTCCGACGTACCGGACACTTTCGTACGGATAATGCGCTGAATGCGCTTCCGGCGAGTTGCTTTATCGAAAGCCATGATACTAGATTACTTTTTAGCGGCAGTCTTGCCGGCTTTACGACGAACGATTTCACCCACGAAGCGAACCCCTTTGCCTTTGTAGGGCTCCACTTTCCGCAGCGAGCGGATTTTGGCGGCTACCTGACCGATTAGCTGCTTATCGATGCTGGTCAGGGTTACGATGGGGTTCTTACCTTTTTCAGTAACGGCAGTAGCCGATACTTCGGGAGGCATAGCAAGGTACACGTTGTGTGAGTAGCCAAGCGACAATTCCAATGATTTGCCAGCTACAGCAGCTTTGTAGCCTACACCTACTAGCTCGAGTTTGTGTTCGAAGCCGGTGTTTACGCCGGTAATCATGTTGTTGATGAGCGAGCGGTACAGACCGTGCATAGCCTTGTGGCGCTTCTGCTCGGTCGGACGGGTCACTACTACTTGGCCGTCCTCCATAGCTACCGCGATATCGCGGTCTACAGCCTGGGTCAGGGTGCCTTTCGGGCCTTTCACCGTTACGGTGTTCTCGTTGTCGACCGATACCTGCACGCCGGCGGGCAGTGCAATCGGTAGTTTGCCAATGCGGGACATATAGATACTAGGGCTTAGCAGGTTAGTACACGTAGCACAGCACCTCGCCGCCCACGTTCTCGTTTTTAGCCTCTTTCTCGGTCATTACCCCTTTCGAGGTCGACAGGATGGCTACGC
>CAYLNN010000057.1:0-18763 GCA_964385095.1 uncultured Hymenobacter sp. | reverse complement strand
CAGCAGTAGGCCGCCCACGGCCAGCACCAGCACCACGGCCAGCCCTAGCAAGATTTGGAGCAGAATACGGAGGACGCGACGCACAAAAAACAGCGGATGCCGGTTGAAGTAAGGCCCTGACGAGCCGGGTAGAACGCAAAGGTGCGGCTTTTAGCGCGCATCAATCGCGCCAACGGATAAGGGATAGCCCAGGTTCACCCGAACTTTGCGCTTTCGCTAGGCTATTCAAGGGCCGTTTTTTTCTCTGTCCTTGCGAGCCTGCCAAGCAATCGCACCCGCCCGTCGCCCGCGCCAGTCGTTCGGCTAGGGTCGTTCTGATGCAGTTGCTTCGCCGGCTCGCAAGGATAAACGATTAGCGTTACTCGCTCATTATCAATTATTAGCTAACAATGAATCTACTAGCCATCGAGTCGAGCTGCGATGATACCGGCGCGGCGGTGTTCCGGAACGGCCAGCTGCTGAGCAACGTGGTGGCTGGCCAGGCCGTGCACGAGCAGTACGGCGGCGTGGTGCCCGAGCTGGCCTCGCGCGCGCACCAGCAGCACTTGCTGCCCGTGGTGACGGCCGCGCTGCGCCAGGCGGGCCTTACTAAGGATGACCTCGACGCCGTGGCCGTGACCCAGGGCCCCGGCCTGCTAGGGTCGTTGCTGGTGGGCAACCTGTTTGCCAAGAGCCTGGCGCTGGCGCTGGGCAAGCCGCTGCTGGCCGTGAACCACATGCGGGCGCACATTCTGGCGCACTTCATCAAGGAGCCCAAGCCGGCGTTTCCGTTTCTGTGCCTCACCGTGAGCGGCGGCCACACGCAGCTGGTAGTGGTGCGCAGCGCCGCCGACATGGAAATGTTGGGCCAAACGATTGACGACGCGGCCGGCGAGGCCTTCGACAAAACGGCCAAGCTGCTAGGCCTGCCGTATCCCGGCGGCCCGCGCCTCGACAAGCTGGCCCAAACCGGCAACCCACGCCGCTTCGAGTTTCCGATGGGCGCGCTCGAAGGCTATAATTTCTCGTTCAGCGGCCTGAAAACGTCGGTGCTGTACTTCCTAAAGAAGGAAACCACCACCAACCCTAGCTTCATCGAAGAAAACCTGGCTGACCTCTGCGCCAGCATCCAGCATACCATCGTGCGCACGCTGCTGCGCCAGCTCAAAAAAGCGGCCCTAGCCACCGGCCTGCGCCAGGTGGCCCTAGCCGGCGGCGTGGCCGCCAATTCGGGTCTGCGCCAAGGCTTGCAAGAGCTGGCACAGGCCGAAGGCTGGGCAGTATTCATCCCCGATTTTCAGTTTTGCACCGACAATGCGGCGATGGTGGGCCAGGCGGCCATCTTCCAGTACGAGGCCGGCGATTTTGCCAGCCAGCTCACCAGCCCCGACCCAAGATTGAAGTTATAACGTAACGCCTTCAGGCCACACCGCTGCCTAGCCGCGTAGCCAACTCACACAGTGAGCGTATCCGCGCAATCCGTTAAATCCGTTAAATCTGCGGTCATGAAAGACAAGACTCCCGCCCCCATCAACATCAAGAACCGCCGCGCCAGCCACGAATACACCTTCCTGGCCAAGTACGACGCGGGCATGATGCTGCACGGCACCGAAATAAAAAGCGTGCGCGCCGCCGAAGTCAACCTCCAGGATGGCTACTGCACCTTCGACCACAAGGGCGACCTGTGGGTGCACAGCGTGCGCATTGCGCCTTATACCCCAGGTACTTACAACAACCACGACGCCATGCGCGTGCGCAAGCTGCTGCTCAACAAGCGCGAGCTGAAGCAGCTAGCCAGTAAAATGGACACTGGCCTCACTATTATCCCGCTGCGCCTATTTGTGACGGACCGCGGCTTTGCCAAGCTCGAAATTGCGCTGGCCCAGGGCAAAAAGCTGTTTGACAAACGCGACGACCTGAAGGCCAAAGACCAGAAGCGCGAGATGGAGCGCTTCGTCCGCTAGCCTATCCTCAAGCGCTATACGATGGAACGTCATGCTGCACTTTGTGCAGTATGACGTTCTTTGTGTTGAAAACCACTTTTAAATTACCCTTTTGAACCACGGTATTTGCGCGCTCAGCGCCGTTCCCGTCCGTGCCGAGCCCACCGACCGCGCCGAATTAGTTACCGAGCTGCTGTTTGGCGAGTGCTACACGGTGCTGCAAACCCAGGGCAACTGGCTGCGCATTGAGGCCGCCGCCGATAACTACCTGGGCTGGGTGGATTTCAAGCAGCACCGCCCCGTGAGCGCGGCCTATTTCGCGGCCTGGGGCGCCCAAGACCACCCGCGCGCGCTCGATGTGGTGCAAGTGGTATCGAGCGCCACCATGCGCCAGCCCATCACGCTAGGGTGCCGGCTGCCCTTCTTCGATGGCATGACCTTGAAGGTAGGCGATGATAACCAGCTATTTTACAATGGTATAGCTACCAACCCGGGCCACGCCGGCCAGCCCGAGCGCCAGCTAGCCCTGCTGCGCAAGATGGGCCAGCAGTTTTTGCGGGCGCCCTACGTGTGGGGCGGCAAGAACATCTTTGGTATCGACTGCTCGGGGCTGATGCAAACGCTGTTCGGGCTCATTGGCGTGCAGCTGCCGCGCGATGCCCGCCAGCAGATTGCCCTCGGCGCGCCCGTCGATTTTGTGACTCAGGCCAAGGCCGGCGACCTCGCTTTTTTCGAAAATGCCGACGGCGCCATCGTGCACGTGGGCCTGGTGCTCGACGATGGGATTATTCTGCACGCCCACGGCGAGGTGCGCCTCGACCCGCTCGACCACCACGGCATCTTCAACCGCGACCGCCAGAAGTACAGCCACAAGCTGCGGCTAATCAAGCGTTTGTTGTAGCGCAGCGCGGCCTATAAAGTCCGCGCTGCGACTTACCACGTTATCGCCTGCTCGCCGTGCTTTTCGAGCCACGCATTGGTTTGGCTGAAGGGCTTGGAGCCGAAAAAGCCCCGGTCGGCCGAGTAGGGCGAAGGGTGCGCTGCCTTTAGAATCAGGTGTTTACGGCCATCAATCAGCTCTTCCTTCTTCTGAGCGTAGGCACCCCAGAGGATGAACACCACGTGCGGCCGGCCCTCCGACACCTTGCGGATAACGGCATCGGTAAATTCTTCCCAGCCCTTTTTCTGGTGCGAGCCCGGCGTGGCCGCCCGCACCGTGAGCGTGGCATTGAGCAGCAGCACGCCCTGGCTAGCCCAGCGGTCGAGGTTGCCGTTGGCCGGGGCCGGCGTACCGGGAATATCGTCTTGCAACTCCTTGAAAATATTCTGCAACGAAGGCGGCGTACGTACGCCTTCGTTCACGGAGAAGGCTAGCCCGTGCGCCTGATTTTTGCCGTGGTAGGGGTCCTGGCCCAGAATTACTACCTTCACTTCCTCGAAAGGGCAGGCGTCGAAGGCGTGAAAAATCTGCGACCCTAGCGGGTACACGGCGGTGGTGGCGTACTCGCCCCGCACCCAGGCGGTTAGTTTTTGAAAGTAAGGCTTTTCAAATTCGTCGGCGAGGATGGGCCGCCAGCTTTCGGCAATTTTAACCATGTGGAGGGAAGAAAGAAGAGAATAATGCAAGCCACAACTAAACGGCCCGGCGCGGCGTTTAGGCCCTGAAACCACACTAGCGGGGCGACTGTTGCCCCGGCTGCGTAATTTCGCCGGTCGCCGCTATGCCAACTACCACTACGCAGGGCGTAACCGTTACGGTTACGACCAATTACCTGCCCGACTACTCCAGCCCTGCGCAGGAGCACTTTGTTTTTGCCTACCGCATTGATATTCGCAACGATAGCGAATTTACCATCAAGCTCTTGCGCCGCCATTGGTACATTTCCGATGTAGGCACCGTGGTGCGCGAGGTGGAAGGCGAGGGCGTGGTGGGCCGCACCCCCGTGCTCGAGCCCGGCGAGGCCCACCAGTACGTGAGTGGCTGCAACCTCAAGTCGGGCCTGGGCAAAATGCGCGGTACTTACCTCATGGAGCGGGTGGCTAGCGGCGAGCACTTTCAGGTCAACATTCCGGAGTTTACCCTGATGGTGCCCTTCCGGATGAACTGATTTTCAAGCTTGTACCAAATTTTCGCCTACCTCCGCTACTGGCTGCTGCGCTCGGGCAATGCCCACGGGCTGCACTCGCCGTTCGTATTTGGTCTCTATACTGCCGTCATTCGGCACACCGGCCAGTACGCCGCCTACGCTCGCATCGAGAAGCGCCGCCAGGCCCTGCTAGCCAGCGACCAGGTGCTGGAGGTCACCGATTTTGGGGCCGGCTCGCAAGTGGCCGGCGCCGGTGGCCGGCGGCGCCCGGTGCGCGACATTACCCGCCACGCAGCCAAGGCGCCGCGCCTGGCGCAGCTGCTTTTTCGGCTGGTCAATCACTTTCAGCCCACCACTATTCTGGAGCTGGGCACTTCGCTGGGCCTTACCACCGCCTACCTAGCCCTGGCTGATTCGCGGAGCCAGGTTATCACCTTTGAGGGCTGCCCCAACACGGCCGCCGTGGCACGTCAAACCTTTGACGAGCTGGGAATTAAGAACGTGCGGCTGGTAGAAGGCAACCTCGACCACACGCTGGCCGACACGCTAACTAGCCTGCCGCAGCCACTCGACTTCGTGTTCTTCGATGGCAACCACCGCTACGAGCCCACCCTGCGCTACTTCGAAGAGTGCCTGGCTAAGGCACACGAAAACAGCGTATTCGTGCTCGACGATATTCATTGGTCGGCCGAGATGGAGCGCGCCTGGGCTGCCATCAAGGCGCACCCTAGCGTGACGGTAACCATCGATTTGTTCTACGTTGGGCTGGTGTTTTTTAGGAAAAAGCAACGGCGTGAAGACTTCTGGCTGCGGTATTGAGATAGCCACCGCCAATGGTAACTTCGTAAATAGCAACGCTACTCATCCTTGCCCCATGCCCACCGCCGACCAGCGCCTCGACCAGCTAGAACCTATTATCAGCGAGATGCTGGCCCGCTTAGACGAAACGGCTGCCAAAGTGGAGCGTGTCTCGGCTCAGCTACGCCAACTTACGGTTACCGTAACGGCTGCCATTGCTGCTCAAAGCGATAACATTGAGTATTTGCTCGCCAAAACTACTAAGCTTGAACAAAGCCAAGCTAGGTTAGAGCAAAATCAACTGGCGCTGTTAAAAGATATGGACCAGCGCTTCGGGCAAATGGACCAGCGCTTCGGGCAAATGGACCAGCGCTTCGACCAGTTATTTGATTATCTGAAGGAAAAGCTGAAATAGCCGCTAGCCTACGCATTGAGCCCCTGCGGGTCGATATCGCCGCTGGGGCGCACGGCCTCGCGCACGCGGGTGAGGCGCTGCAAAAGGGCTTCTAACTTATCCAGTGCCAGCATGTTGGCGCCGTCGGAAAGGGCGGTGGCAGGCGTGGGGTGCGTTTCAATAAACAGGCCATCGGCGCCGACGGCGATGGCGGCCTTGGCGATGGTTTCGATGAGGGCCGGTTGGCCGCCCGTGACGCCGCTAGCCTGGTTGGGCTGCTGCAAGGAGTGCGTCACGTCCATCACCACCGGCACGCCGAAGCTGCGCATGGTAGGCAGGTTGCGAAAGTCTACCACCAGGTCGCTGTAGCCGAACGAGTTGCCGCGGTCGGTGAGAATAACGTGCGGGTTGCCAGCGCCCTGCACCTTGTCCATAGCCCAGCGCATGGCCTCGCCGTTCAGAAACTGACCCTTCTTGATATTCACCACTTTGCCGGTTTTGGCGGCGGCCACCAGCAACTCGGTCTGGCGGCAGAGAAAGGCCGGAATCTGGAGCACGTCCACGTACTCGGCGGCCAGCGCGGCCTCGTCCGACTCGTGAATGTCGGTGACGGTCGGCACGCCAATTTCGCGCCCCACTTTTTGCAAAATGCGCAGCGCCGTTTCGTCGCCGATGCCCGTGAACGAGTCGAGCCGCGAGCGGTTGGCCTTGCGGTACGAGCCCTTAAAAATGTAGGGAATCTGGAGCTTGTCGGTGATGTGCTTCACGCGCTCGGCAATGCGCAGGGCCATGTCCTCGCCCTCGATAACGCAGGGGCCGGCCATCAAAAAGAACTGGCCCGAGTTGGTGTTGCGAAAGTGGGGGAGGGCCTGGGCGAGGGAAGTAAGCATAAGTAGAAAAATGTAGCGTCAAGCTCCAGCTTGGCGTTTTTGGGTAGCGTGGGGCGCCAAGCTGGAGCTTGGCGTTACATTTTTTGCAGGCAAATAAACAGCTCACGGCCGGCGCGCGGGGCTAGCGAGTTGTGGGCCGTGTCGAAGTGAATAAACTTGAAATACGGCGCAAAGTAAGCGCGGTATTCGGCGCGGCTGCCGCCGAACGGCGGCTCGCTGGCCCTGGCAAACTCGGTATCGAAGAGCAAGCCGACCAGCTTGCCGCCCGGGCGCAACAGCGCGGCACACTGCTGGGCGTAAGCTGCCCGCAGGCTGGGAATGATGGCGCAAAAGAACGTTTGCTCGATAATAAGGTCGAACGGCTCGGCGGGGGCTAGGGTGAAAAAATCAGCCAGCCAGAGGTTTTCCTTGGGGAAGTCGGGCACGCGGGCCGCGAGCTCGGCCAGGGGCTCGGGGGCCAGGTCGGCCACTACCACGTGGCAGAACCCTAGCCGGTGCAGATACTCGGCTTCGTGGGCGCGGCCGGCCCCCGGAATAAGGATGCGCGGCTGCTGAGCCACAAGCAATTGGTCGAAATAAGCGCGCAGCGGTGGGGTGGTGCGGCCGGCGTCCCAGCCGGTGCGGCCAGGAGTGGCGTAGCGCGCCTGCCAGTAGGCCGCGTCGAAGGCGTTGGAAACCGTTTGCATAAGAGCCAAGTATAACGAAGGCCGGAGCCAACTGGAAATTTCGCCTATTTTTACCCGCTACAAAGGTAGGTAAGTGCCCGGCCAGCCTTGGCAGCCAACCTTTTTTCTGCCACTTCTTATCCCCCCAGCCCCCTTTTATGGAGCCTCAACAGGAATATCCCGAACCCCGCCAGAATAACAGCCGCGTCCTCCTGTGGGTGGCCCTCGTGCTGGTACTGCTCGGTATCAACGGGGTCTTGTTTTACCTGAATTCGCAGAAAAAGACGGAAAACGACCAGCTCACTACCCAGGTGCAAGCCAAGGACACCAGGCTGCAAGCCCAGATTAAGGAGTACGAAGACTTGAAGGCCAGCTACGAGCGCCAAAGCCAGGACTTGCAAAAGCTAGGCCTCAGCAACGACTCGCTCGAAGCCCGCATTGCCGGAATCAATGCCGATTTGCTGAAGCTGCGCTCGTTTAAGGCCGGCTCGTTTTCGCTGGCCGAGCAGCAGCGCTTCAAGCAGCGCGCCCTCAATCTGGAAAGCCAGCTGAAGAAGAAGGACGACCAAATTGCCGACCTTCGGCAGTCGAACGAAAGCCTGTACACCGAAACCACGACGCTGAAGGAAAAGCAGAATAAGCTGACCGATACCATCAGCACCATTGCCAAGACCAACCGCGACCTGAGCGAAAAAGTAACGGTGGCCTCGCGTATTCAGGCCGATAACATTCGGGTAAGCATCCTGAATAAGAAGGACAAGGAAACCGACGACGACAAGGACGAATACAAAGCCCGCAAGGTGGACCGCGTGAAAGTGGCCTTTAACCTGAGCCGCAACGACGTGACGCCCAAGGACACCAAGACCATTTACATGCGCATTCTGGAGCCCGACGGCGCGGCCCTCTACAACCTGAGCACCGGCGGCGGCACCTTCACCGTGGATGGCCAGGAGGCTTTCTACACCATGAAGCAGGATGTGGTGTTCGACAACAGCAAGCAGGGCCTCAACTTTATCTATGCTAAGGGCGGCGATTACAAAATCGGCCAGCACACGGTGGAGCTTTATGAAGGTGGCGCCCTGATGGGGAAAGGTACCTTTACCCTTAAATAGACCGCAGATTTAGCTGGTTCAACAGATTTCGCGGATACGCCTGCTTTGCAGGCTGGCTATGCGAACGAAGTAAAAGCGGCCTGTCGCAGTAGTGCGGCAGGCCGCTTTTTGCTGTTTATTCAGCCCTGCTGATGGATGTATTAGTGAGTTGAAGCGGTGGCAAAGACGTGGCGCTGGGCCTCTGTCACGCCCAGCGCGACCCGCGCTACTGCGTGGCGCACCTGCTCACGAGCGTAAATGAACACCACGAGTGTGTGTCGATGCGCGGCGTACGCGTGGCACTGCTTGAGGCTCAGGCCAGCTGGCTGGGCCTCAAGTGCCTGAGCTGCCGGATATGGCAGCCTGTGATGCGGCCGTGCTGGCTAGCCTGGGCGCGCTGCGCAAGCAAGACGGGCAGGCAGCCGGGTATGGCGATACCTTTTTGGAAGACCTGCGCGCGTACCGCGAGGTGCAGCTGGCGCGGGTGGGGCTGCGCGGCGAGTTTCCGCTGTGGCAGTGGCCTCGCCTGGAGCTGCTGCGTGAGTTTTAGGCGCTGGGCTTTCAAGCCATTGTAGCGTGCGCGAACGGCCGTTACCTCGATGCCAGCTTCTGCGGGCGCCTGCTCGATGAAGCCTTCGTGCGCGACCGGCCGGCTGGCGTGGACCCTTGCGGCGCAAATGGCGAGTACCACAGCTTCGTGTTCAACGGGTCGGACTTCAGCGCACCCTTGCCTTTACCACCGGCGAGCTGGTGCGCCGCACTTCTGCGCCGCCGGCCAGCCGCGCCGCTAGCCCCGCGTCTGCTGGTAACGACCCTTTTGCCATCGGCTTCTAGCATTGCGACCTGCTGCTGGCTAGGGGTGAGCCCACGCCCATAAGCGCACGTGCTGGCGAGCTAAAAAGTTAAAAACACCGGCTAACTGCCACCAAATCAAGCTTGTTTTTTATATTGCACAGCGTGAGATGCCCGCTAAAGTTCAATAAATGAGCGTGGTATATACACCTACGTCACACCTGGCATTCTACCCCAAAAAACGATTTATCCAGCCAAAAAGACCTTCTACAGTGCTTCCTCGCCTTGCTGATTTCGGGCAGCTTTGTACGGTATGCACACACTAAAATTCAAGCTCAGCCTTCGCTAGTTCCAGTGCTGCGCCGCCCGCTTCGGCAAGGCTACTGAAGGCCCTGCCACTTCGCTGCAAATTTTTTTGCATCCCTACGCTTACTTTTTTCCCACCCTTTCTCCTTTTTCATGAATAACACGCATACTCACCGCCAATGGCCTGGGGCCAGCGGCAAAACCTGGCTGCTCCTCTGGGTGCTGCTGTGCCTGGCTAGCCTGTCGGCCGCGGCCCAAACCCTGGTTTGGGAAGACAACTTCGACGGCACGACCATCAACCCCAACAACTGGACCTTCGACTTTGGCGATGGCTGCGAGCGCGGCAATTGCGGCTGGGGCAACCAGGAGCTGGAGTACTACACCAGCCGGCCCGAAAACGCCCGCCTCGAAAACGGCAGCCTGCGCATCGAAGCGCGCCGCGAAGCCTTTCAGGGCAAGCCTTTTACCTCGGCCCGCCTGAAAACCTACGGCCGCGTGCACTTCAAATACGGCACGCTCGAAGCCCGCATCAAGGTGCCCAACCTGCAAAACGGCCTCTGGCCCGCCTTCTGGATGCTGGGCACCACCGGCAACTGGCCCGCCAGCGGCGAAATCGACATGATGGAGATGGGCGCCAAGGAATCGTACCCCGACAATGTGAACAAGTGGGCCAGCGCTGCCGTGCACTGGTCGTATAAGGGCAGCCAGGCCGACTACGGCCAGCTTTTCAAAAGCACTAGCCCCCTCACCGACGACTACCACGTGTATAAGCTGGTGTGGGACGCCAGCTTTATTCGCGTTTTTATTGATAATACCGAGTTCTTCACCGTCGATATCTCGAAGCCCGAGGCTGACATGGAGGAGTTTCACCGGCCGCAGTACGTGCTGCTGAACCTGGCCGTGGGCGGCAACTACACCGGCAAAATGGGCGCCGGCGACATCACGGCCCCGCTGCCCGCCGCCATGCTGGTTGATTACATCCGGCTGTATCAAAACCCCGGCGATGAGCTGTATCTGGGTAAGGACCACGCCTTTGCCGGCGACTACGGCGTGTATTCGGAGCGCCCGGCCATCACCGACAAGCTCGTGTATGACGGCACGGATGCCAACCTCTACTACTGGAATAACCTGACCAATATCACTACGCCGGCGCCCGCGCCGTTTGAGGGGCAGCAGGTGCTGGCCGTGCGGGCGGACGGCGGCAACTGGTTTGGGATGGGCGTGGATAACCAGGCCAAAAACCTGAGCAACTTTGCCAACGGCTCGCTCAAGTTTCAGTTCAAGACTACCTACACGGGGCAGTTTAAGATTGGCGTAAAAAGCGGCTTTGGCGAAAGCTGGCTGAACTTCGCGGCGGGCGGCGCGGCGCAGTATGGCCTGGTGCGCGACGGCGCCTGGCACGAGGTAAGCATTCCGCTCAGCGCCTTCGACCAGCCCAACGCGGGCATGCACCTCGACCTGGGCTCAATGAATTCGCTGTTCATGTTTGCGGGCGACGCGCCCACGAGCACCGCCGATTTTTACTTCGACGACATGCGCTACACCGGCGGCGTGGCGTCTAACCCGGCGCCTACGGTGGCCATCACGGCACCCGCCAACGAGGCCATCGTGACCACGCCCGCTAGCCTCACCCTCACGGCCACGGCCGCCGACGCCAATGGCACGGTAGCCAAGGTGGAGTTTTACCAGGGCAGCACCAAGCTGGGCGAAGCCACCGCCGCGCCCTATACCTACACCTGGGCCAGCCCGGCGGCCGGCGTGTATACGCTCACGGCCAAGGCTACTGATAACGAAGGTGCTACGACTACTTCGGCCCCCATTACGGTGTACGTGGCAGCGCCCGGCAACACGGCCCCCACCATTGGCCTCACTGCCCCCACGGCCAATGCCAGCTTTGTGACGCCCGCCAGCATCACCCTCACCGCCAATGCTACTGATGCTAACGGCATTTATAAGGTTGATTTTTACCAAGGCACCACGCTGCTGGCTACCGACTACACCGCACCCTACACCTACACCTGGGGCGGCGCCAAGGCCGGCAGCTACGCGCTCACGGCCAAGGCTACCGACACGGGCGGGGCTAGCACCACTTCGGCCGCGGTAAGCATCACCGTGACTGACCCGATAGTACCGACGGTGAGCATTACGGCGCCCGCCGCCGGCACCACGCTTACCGCCCCGGCCAGCCTCACCATCGCGGCCACTGCCGCCGATGCCAACGGCACTATTACCAAGGTAGAGTTCTACCAGGGCAGCACCAAGCTGGGCGAAGATGCCACCGCGCCCTACACCTACGACTGGGCCAATGTGCCCGCTGGTAGCTATTCGCTCACGGCCAAAGCCACTGATAATGACGGCAATGCCACTACTTCGGCCGCTGTGGCGCTGATGGTGAAAGCCGTGCCCTGCACCGGCACGGCCCCTAGCGGCGAGTATAGCTACGAGGTGTATACCAGCGCTGGCAATGTCACGTACACCTTCCACCCGCTGGGTGCTACGGCGGGCGGCAACCTGGCCCTCATCTACATTCGGGAAGGGGCCACGGGCGGCTACCCCGGCTACGGCATGACCAAGAACGCGGCCGGCGATTTCACCTTCACTAGGGCCATTGCCGATGGCACGGCCACCAGCTTCTACTTCACCTACCAGGTAGGCGCCGGCGGGCCGGAGCACAATTCAGCCGCTACGCCCCACGCCTACACCGTGGGCGCCGCCTGCGGTGGCACCACCACGCCCACCAACACGCCGCCCACCGTCAGCCTGACGTCGCCCACGGCCTCGGCTACGTTCGCGGCGCCGGCCAGCATCACGCTTGCAGCCACCGCCGCCGATGCCGATGGCACCATTACCAAGGTCGAGTTCTTCCAGGGCACCACCAAGCTGGGCGAAGCCACGGCGAGCCCCTACACCTACACCTGGACGGGCGTAGCCGCCGGCACCTACGCGCTCACGGCCAAGGCTACCGACAACGGCGGCGCCAGCACCACCTCGGCCGCCGTGAGCGTGACCGTGACCGGCGCTGCCAGCCCGGGCGGCTACTGCAACGTCGCCACCGACTTCGCCTTCAAGGCCGAAGCCGCGGGCGGCAACGTAACGTTCACCTTCCACCCGCTGGGCGCTACGGCGGGCGGCAACCTGGCCCTCATTTACATTCGGGAGGGGGCTAGCGGCGCCTATCCGGGGTACACCATGACCAAGAACGCGGCCGGCGACTTCACCTTTACTAGGGCCATTGCCAATGGCACGGCCACGAGCGTCTACTTCACCTACCAGGCCGGCGCTGGTGGCCCAGAGAGAAACACCGCCGCCACGCCGCTGAGCTACACCGTGGGGGCTAGCTGCGCCACGCCACTGGCCGCCCGCCCGGCGCTGGCCCCGGCCACGTCCTTTAGCGTGTACCCCAACCCGGCGAGCCAGGGCCGCACGGCCGTTACGTTTACGCTGGCGCAGCCCGCGAGCTACGAGGTGGTGCTTTACGACCTGAAAGGCGCCCGTCTGCTAACCCTCGGGGCTGGCACCGCCACGGGCAGCCGCCCCGTGGTGCTGGAGCTGGCTACCGGCCAGCTGGCCAACGGTATTTACCTACTCAAGCTAGTGTCAGATACTGTGGTGCAAACGCAGCGCCTGGTGATAAGCCGGTAGCAGGCGCTACCCCGCTTAGTAAGAAGCCCCGGCTAAAAGTAGCCGGGGCTTTTTTGTGGCCAGTTGTTCTTTTGGGGCCGACATTGCCAATTGTGCCGACTTTTGCAGGCCTACTTATCCCCACCACCCTCTTGTTGCGTCTTAAGTCTTTCGTGCTGCTTTTGCTGGTGGCGGCGCCGCTGCTAGCCCCCGCCCAACGCCGCCCCGCCCGCCGGCCCGCTCCCCGGCCAACCGCCGCTGGCTCCAGGCAAAAAGCTGCTCCTAAAAAAGTGGCTCCTACTGGCCAGCCGCCCGGCTTTTTGCGCTACCTGCACTCGCCGTGGGTCGATAGCCTCATGCGCACGCTCACGCCGCGCCAGCGGGTGGGGCAGCTCTTTATGGTGGCCGCTTACTCCAACAAACCGACTATCTACCAGGATTCTATCTCGACGCTGATACGCGACTACGGCATTGGCGGGCTGATATTCTTTCAGGGTGGGCCGGTGCGGCAGGCGCGCTTGCTGAATAGGTTTCAGCAAGAAAGCCGGGTGCCGCTGCTTGTGGCCATGGACGGCGAATGGGGCGCCGGCATGCGCCTCGACAGCGTGTTGCGGTTCCCGTACCAGATGAGCCTGGGCGCGGTACCCGCCGCCGACTCGGCCCTCATTTATGACATGGGGCGCGAGGTGGCGCGGCAGTTCAAGCGGCTAGGCATGCAGGTCAACTTTGCGCCGGTGGTCGATGTCAATAACAACCCCGCCAACCCAGTTATCGGCTTCCGCTCGTGGGGCGAAAACCCAGCGGCCGTGTCGCGCCTCAGCCGCCTGTATATGAAGGGCATGCAGGATGCCAACGTGCTGGCCGTGGCCAAGCACTTCCCCGGCCACGGCGACGTGGACGCCGACTCGCACCTAGCCCTACCGCTGGTGCGCGTAGACCGCGGCCGGCTCGATTCACTCGAATTGCCACCCTTCAAAAGCATGATTGCCAACGGCATCGGCGGCATGATGGTGGCCCACCTCGACGTGCCGGCTCTCGACACTGCGCGCGGGCCCAGCACCCTATCGAAGCCCACCGTGACGGGCCTGTTGCGCCAGCAATTGGGTTTCCGGGGCGTGGTGTTTACCGATGCCATGAACATGGCGGGCGTGATGAAGGTGACGCCCACCGGCGAGGCCGAAGTGCGCGCCCTGCTGGCCGGCAACGACGTGCTGGAGTTCAGCAAAAATGTGCCGGTGGCCCTCACTACCGTGCTGGCCGCCGTGGATAGCGGCCGCATCTCGCAGGCCCGCATTGACGAAAGCTGCCGCCGCGTGCTGGCCCTCAAGCAGTGGGCTGGCCTGCGCAAGGCGCAGCCGGTGCGCGAGCAAAATATCGTGGCCGACCTCAACCCCGCCCACGCCCGCTACTTGGCCCACCGCCTCACGGCGCGCAGCATTACGCTGCTGCGCAATCAAAAGAGCTTCTTGCCTTTGCAGCGCCTCGACACCCTGCGCCTGGCTACGCTCGTGCTGGGCGGCAGCCCCGGCGACACCACCGATTTCCAAAAGGCGGTGGCCAGCTACGATGCCCAGGCCAGCCACTTTCACTTACCCGCCGCGCCCACGATGGATGAGCTGGAAGACATTCGAGCCAAGCTATTTGGCTACGACGTGGTGCTGGTGGCCCTGCAAAGCCTGGGCCGCCTGCCGGCCACCAACTTCGGCATCGCCCCCGAAGCCAACCTGCTGCTGCGCGAGCTGACCAAGCCTGGCCAGCGGGTGGTGCTCAGCATCTTCGGCTCGGCCTACGCGGCGGCCAAGGTGCGCGACTTCGACCGGGCTAGTGCCGTGGTTATGGCGTATCAGGAAAGCCAATCGGCTCAGGAGCTGGCGGCGCAGCTCATTTTTGGGGGCATCGGGGCTAGCGGCAAGCTGCCCGTTTCGGTGAGCAGCAGCCTGCCCGCCGGCTTTGGCCTCAGCACCAAGCCCGGCCTGCGGCTAGCCTACGCCAATCCCGAAGACACCGGCATGAGCCCGCGCCTCGAAGCCCGCGTAGACAGTATTATGGCCCAGGCGCTGGCCGCCGGCGCCACGCCGGGCGGGCAGGTGGTTATTGCGCGGCGCGGGGTGGTAGTGCTGCGCAAAAGCTACGGTTTTCAGGAAAAAGCTGGCAAGGACGCCTTACCGCTAGCTACGGGGCCTAGCGCCGCAGTGGCCTCGGCGGCGGGCAACTTTGGCAGCGAGCCGGGTGGTGCTGCGGGGGCTAGCCCGCCCGCCCAAGCTACCGCCCCCGGGGCCCTAGCCACGCGCCCCGTACTGAACACGGATGTCTATGACCTCGCCTCGCTTACCAAAGTACTGGCTGCCACGCCCGCGCTGCTGCGGCTACAGGCGCAGGGCAAATTCAGCCCCGACAGCACGCTAGGGCAGTTTTTCCCGTTCCTGCGCAAGACTGATAAGGCGGGTTTGAAAATGCGCGACGTGCTAACCCACCAGGCCGGCCTGCCCGCCTGGATTCCCTTCTGGAAAGACTTTGCCAAGGCCGATGGCTCGCTGCGCCGCCGCTGGTTCCGGCCCGATTCGTCGGCGCGCTTTCCGCTGCCGGTGGCGGGTGGGCTGTGGGGCCGCCAGCAACTGCCGGCCTATATCTACGCGAAAATCGGGGCCGCGCCGCTCACTGCCAAGCCCGGCTACGTATACTCCGACCTCTCGTTTTACCTCTACCCCGAGCTGGTGCGCCGCCGCACCGGGCAGCCGTTCGAGCAGTTTTTGGCGCAGGAGGTGTACCGGCCGCTAGGGGCGGGGCTGCACTTCCAGCCGCGGCACCACGCTGCCCTGAGCCGCATTGTGCCCACTGAGTACGACTCGCTGTTCCGGCGCCAGTTGCTGCGCGGCTACGTCGACGATGAGGGCGCCGCGCTGCTAGGCGGTATTTCGGGCCACGCGGGCCTGTTTGGCTCGGCCAACGATGTGGCCCAGCTTGCCCAGGCCTACGCCTGGGGCGGGCGCTACGGCGGCCAGCAGCTTTTCGACCAAGCCATTCTGGCCGACTGGACGCGGGCGCAGTCGGCTGGCAACCGGCGCGGGCTGGCTTTCGACCGGCCGGCTAGCCCCCCGGTGGGCAACACGGCTCCGGGCGCTTCGGCCAGCAGCTTCGGGCACTCAGGCTTCACGGGCACGTATTTCTGGGTCGACCCCGGGAAGGAATTGGTAGTGGTGGTGCTCACCAACCGCGTGAACCCCTCGCGGCGGAACAATAAGCTGAGTCAGCTCAATGTCCGCACCCAGATTCAGCAAGTAGCCCTGGAGGCTATCCGTTAGGGTTGAGGCTAGCCAACATTCTGCTGTTCAGCCTGCAACCAGGCCAGCGCTTCCGCTTCCGTGATAGATTGGTTCATGCGAAAGGGCAAGTTGGCTTCATACGTAGTGGGCTCGGGCACCACGCCATCGGCCTGAAATTCCTGGCGCAGGCCAGGGGCCATAAAGTACACCAGGCGTAGGGGCGCCCCTAGCACGCGCACGGCCTGGGTGTAATAGTCGGTGAGCAGCCAGTCGAGCGTACCCGGTGCGCTGCGGCCTCGCCGCCGGATGTCGAACAACCAGTAATGCGCCCCAAAGTGCTGGGCGGCCCCTAGCAGGTCGGCGTAGTCCTGGCGGGCTTCGGCCTCGCTCACGGGCCGCAGCCAGCGGCCGATGAGTACCCCAGAATCGTCCTGGTAGCTAATGTCGAGGTGCCCGGAGGCAGCGTAGGGCTGGTTCATGTAAGCGGTGCGGCCAGAGGTAGCTGGGGGCGGGTTGGCTTCTATTAACGAGCTGAACCGTTTAAGTGTTCGTGCGCCGCCGCTGCTGGCTCGCCGATGCGCCAAGCGGCTGCTATCTTCCGGCTCTTATCTTTTTTTCCCACCTGCCCCGAATATGCTCGGACTCATGATGCACCAGCCCCTGCGCATCGCGGGGCTGCTAGAACACGCCGCCAAGTGGCACGGCGACACCGAAATCGTGTCGCGCCTGCCCGAGGGCGGCCCCCTGCACCGCTACACCTACGCCGCCGCCCACGGCCGCGCCCGGCAGCTGGCCAACGCCCTGCGGAAGCTCGGCATCCAAGACGGCGACCGCGTGGGCACGCTGGCCTGGAACACGCACCGTCATTTTGAGCTGTACTATGGTATTTCGGGCATTGCGGCGGTGTGCCACACCATCAACCCTCGCCTGTTTTTCGAGCAGCTGGTTTACATCCTCAACCACGCCCAGGACCGGCTGCTGTTCTTCGACCTCACGTTTTTGCCGCTGGTCAATAAGCTGGCGCCGCACTGCCCCACGGTCGAAAAATGGGTTTTGCTGGCCGGCCCCGAGCACCTGCCCGCCGATTCGGCCCTAGCCGGCCTGGCCAGCTACGAAGCCCTGCTGGCCGCCGAAAGCGCCGAGTTTGAGTGGCCGGTTTTTGATGAGAATATGGCTTCCTCGCTCTGCTACACCTCGGGCACCACCGACGAGCCCAAGGGCGTGCTCTACTCGCACCGCTCTACGCTGCTGCACAGCTACGCCGCCTCGCTGCCCGACTGCTTCAACTGCGGCGCCCGCGACGTTATTTTGCCCGTGGTGCCCATGTTCCACGTCAACGCCTGGGGCGTGCCCTACCTGGCGGCGCTCAACGGCTGCAAGCTGGTGCTGCCCGGCCCGGCCCTCGACGCGGCTAGCCTCTACGAGCTGTTTGAAAGCGAAGGCGTTACCTTCTCGGCCGGCGTGCCCACCATCTGGTTTGGGCTGCTGACTTATATGCGCGAAGGCCCCCGAAAATTCTCCACCCTGCGCAAGATGATAGTGGGCGGCGCCTCGTGCCCGCCCGCGCTGCTGCGCGCCTTCGATGAGGAGCTGGGGGTCGAAATCCGCCACGCCTGGGGCATGAGCGAAACCTCGCCGCTAGGCACCGTCAGCACCCTCAAGGCCAGCCAGCTCGACCTGCCGGACGAGGCCAAGTTCTTCTTCAAAATCAAGCAGGGCCGCGCCATTTTCGGCGTCGATATGGAGATTGTGAATGGCGAGGGCCAGCCTTTGCCGCACGATGGTGTGGCCTTTGGCGACCTGCTGGTGCGCGGGCCATTTATCGCCAGCGACTACTTTGGGTCGGCTACGCCTGGCCAGCTCACGGCCAGCGGCTGGTTCCGCACCGGCGACGTGGCCACCATCGACCCCGATGGCTTCATGAACATCACCGACCGCTCGAAGGACGTGATAAAGTCGGGCGGCGAGTGGATTTCGAGCATCGACCTCGAAAACCTGGCCGTGGCGCACCCGTCCGTGGCCGAGGCCGCCGTCATCGGCGTGCCCCACCCCAAGTGGAGCGAGCGCCCGCTGCTGGTGGCTGTTCTCAAGCCCGGCCACGACCTCACCGGCGAAGAGCTGCTCGCTTTCCTCGACGGCAAAATTGCCCCCTGGTGGCGCCCCGACGCCGTGGAGTTTGTGGCTAGCCTGCCCCATACGGCCACGGGTAAGTTGCTCAAAACGCAGCTCCGCAAAGACTTCGCGGGCTATGAACTGAAGTAGCGCGAAGCTTCCGCTTCGCGCTACTACCCAAAAAAGCTCCACTGGCACGCTGCCAGCGGGGCTTTTTTTGCCTTAAATTCTTACTGGCCTTGCTGGGCCTGCAAGTAGGGAGCTAGCACTTCGTAGGCCTTTTTGGCACGGGCTTCATCCTTCACTTGGGCGGCTACCTGGTACACGCTCTGGAGCGTGACGAGGTTCATGCGCTGCAAGTCGTCGAACAAGGCGCCATCGTGGGTTTGCAGGTACGAGATGGTTTGCAGGCTGCGGTTGGTGAGCTTGTCGAGGATGGCGTCGGCCTGGGCTTTTTCGCCCACGGCGTAGAGCACCGGCACGAGCTGCGCTGTGTAGTAGTCGAAGGGCACGGCGTTGTCAGGCATCACTTCGAGGCATTTGTTGGCCACTTCCTTGGCTTTGGCCAGGTCACCATCGGCGGCGTAGGCGTTGGCGAGGCGGGCAAACTTATCGCGGTAGTTGGAGGGGAAACGCTGGTTGTTTTCGTCGTAGAACACGTTGGCGTTGTTCAGCCCGCGGTACTTGAACTTGTGCATCAGGGCGTCGTAACAGATGGATTTCTCCACGTAGCCCTCGTCGCCGCGGCGGTCATAGCTGGGGTCTTTCAGCGGCAGCAGGCGGTAGGCCATGCCTTCGAGCTGGAAGTAGGGCTGCAGGTTC
>CAYLNN010000056.1:0-18789 GCA_964385095.1 uncultured Hymenobacter sp. | reverse complement strand
GCCCGCGTCAGCGGGCGTATCCGCGCAATCCGTTTAATCCGTTAAATCTGCGGTCCTGTTAGAATTTGAGGCCGAGGTCGAGCGAGAACACACTGTTTTTGATAGATACGTCGCTGAAGCCGCGGTCTTTCTCGAAGTAGCGGTCTAGGTCAACTAGGCCGTGATGGTAGCTGATGCCAGCCAGAAACTTTGTGCTCTGGCCGAGTTGGTACTCCGCGCCTACCGCGCCGATTAGGTTGGCATCGATGTCAAATACGTGGCTGCCCGCGGAGGTTTCGTTGTTGCCGTTGGAAGTATCGATGTAGTTTTTCTCGCCATTGATGCGCGTTTGTACCGGCACCGCCAGCGAGCCACCCACCTGGAAGTATACCCGCGTATCGGGCGCTACCTCATTGGTAAAGAGCTTGATAGTCAAGGGCAGCTCTAGGTACTGCATGGCTATTTTTTGCTCCTTGCGCACGCTGGGCGAAACCGGATTAGTACTGCGGTCGAGGTAGGAGATGGTACCCCCCTTGCCCGTCAGAAAGAGGCCCGTGTTGAAGGCGTAGTTCTGGCCGAAAAAGTAGTCCATAAAAATGCCGCCGCCGAAGCTCAACTTGCTGCTTTCGCTCTGAAACGAGGTACCAGAAGGCGAGCTAGTGCGCAGGTAGCTAATGGACGGCGATACTTTAAGGCCAATTTCGACTTGGGCGAAGGCCGCGGGCGCCGCAGCGAGGGCGGCGAGGGTAAGAATTAGTTTCTTCATAAGGTGGTGAATAGGTAGTACTTGGTACTTGAAAACGAGATAGGGCGTTGGATGCGTGTAATTTTGCACAAAAATACTCCGCGCGTGAAACTCTCCCCCTTTATTTCTACATTACTACTGGCCACGGCCGGGCTGCTGGCGGGCTGCCGCCAGAGCGCGGCCGATGGCTGCCGCCCCGACCCGGCGGCCGATGCCCCCGCCGCTCCCCTGCACCTCACGCACCTCGAACGCGCCTTTTTTCAGATTAAGAATCCGGCCCAAGGGTTGCAGTTCATGCGGGCTAATCCGGTTTTTAGTCGTTATTACCTACCCGCGGGCCAAGCCCCGGCTGATACCCTAGCCAAGGCCCTGGCGCAATTGGCCACTAGCCCCGACTTGCAGCAGCTGAGCCAACAAACGGCCACGGCCTTCGCCGACTCGGCTAGCTTACGCCAGGATATGGCCGCGCTGTTTGGCCGGGTAAAATATTATTTTCCCGACTTCAAAACCCCGCCCGTGGCCGCAACTTACGTGAGCGGGCTGCTCGGCAAGGATATCTATATTAATGATAGCCTGCTGGTTGTGAGCCTCGACTGGTTTGCCGGCCCGCAGGCCAAGTACCGCCCCGACCTGCCCCAGTATATGCTACGGCGCTACCGCCCCGCCAACGTGCTGCCCACGCTAGCCCTCGCCGTATCCAGCAAGTACAACCGCCACCAGCTCACGGCCACTTCCATGCTCGACCAGATGGTGGACCAGGGCAAGCGCCTCTACTTTGCCGGGGCGGTGCTGCCCTGCGCCCCCGACTCGCTGCTACTGGGCTACTCGGCCAAGGAGCTGGCCAACGTAAAATTCAACGAAGCGCGTATCTGGGGGCATTTCTTGGAGAACAATCTGCTCTTCAGCACCACGCCCTTCGTGATTCAGAAGTACGTGGGTGAGCGGCCCAACGTGCCCGAAATCGACCGGACCTGCCCCGGCCGGGTGGGCCAGTGGGTGGGCCTGCAAATTGTGCGCAAGTACATGGCCGAGCACGACAAGGTGACCCTAGCCCAGCTGATGGCCCAAAAGGATACCCAGCGCTTGCTCAACGACTCGCATTACCGACCCAAAAAGGAGTTATAAGGCCGGGGTTATGAGTTGCTAGCGACTGACTCTCCTAACAACTTATAGCGCGTACCCTTTAACACCTAACACCACTAAATGCACATTGCGGTTTTCAGCCAGTACCACACCAGCCCCGATTGCCCGGCCACCAGCCGGCACTACACACTGCTGGCCGAGATTGCGCAGCACCACCGCATAACGCTGCTCACCACGCCCGCCTGGCGCAGCCAGCAGCTCACGCACGAGTGGCCCTGGGTGCCGCCCGGCGTGGAGCTGCTGGAGGCGGATATTCCCTACAACAACAAGATGGGGCCGGCGCGGCGCGCGCTGGCCTTTGCCCAGTACGCGGCCTGGGCGGTGCGCGCCGGCCGCCGGCTAGCCCGGCCCGATGTGGTATGGGGCATCAGCACGCCGCTGACGGCCGCCTGGGCGGCGGCGCGGTGCGCGCGGTACTGGGATGTGCCGTGGGTGTTTGAGGTGCAGGATTTGTGGCCGTCGTTTCCGGTGGCGATGGGGGCGGTGCCCACGGCGCTGGCCCGGCAGCAGCTCTTTGCGCTGGAACGGCGGCTCTACGAGAGCGCGGCTCACATCGTGCCCCTCTCGCCCGACATGAGTGCCTACGTGGCGGGGCTGGGACTAGCCCCGGCCAAGATAACGACGCTGCTCAATGGCACCGACCTCGACCTGGCGGCCCGCGCCACACCCGCCGCCGTGGCGGACCTGCGGCAAGCGCAGGGGCTAGCCGGCCGGCGCGTGGTGCTTTACGCCGGCACTTTTGGCCGAGCCAATGACATGCCCACGGTGGTAGCGGCGGCGGAAGCGCTGGTGGCCGCCGACCCCAACGTTACATTTCTGTTTTTGGGCCACGGCTATTTTGCACCGTTGGTAGCGGCGGCGGCGGCGCGTTGGCCGGGGCGCATCAGGCTGGTGGGCGGGCAGCCGCGCCACGCGGTATTTACCTGGTTTGCGCTGGCCGAGGTGGCAGTTGTTTCCTTCCTGGGCTTGCCGGTGCTCAATACCAACTCGCCCGCCAAGCTCTACGATGCGCTGGCGGTAGGCACGCCCGTGGTGGTTACCAACCAGGGCTGGACCAAGCGGCTGGTTGAAGAGCATGGCTGCGGCTGGTACGCCCCCGCGGGCGATGCCGCGGCTTTAACTCATCGCTTGCAAGCGGCCCTGGGCAACCGCGCGGCCCTAGCCACCGCCGGCGCCCGGGGCCAGGCCTTGGCTAGGGCCAAGTTTGACCGTGTGGCGCTGGCCGCACAAATGCGGGGCTTGCTGGAACAGGCTGCCCGGTAGCTACGCACGAAAAAGGCCGCCCGCAACTAGTTGCGAGCGGCCTTTTTCAAGCTGGTAAGCAGGCGCTTACTTGATTTTTACTTTTTTACCGTTCGCCTTTACTTTGGCATTAGCGGGCACCGTGATGGTGCCGGGGGCCGGGGTAGCGGGGCTAGCGGTGGTGGTAGTCGACTCTACGCTGGTTGAAGACGGCGCGGTTTCGGTTACCGTGCCCGTCATGGGCGAGGTAGTCGTGGTGCCGGGCGTGGTCATGGTTTTGCGGGTGGTCGTCGTCGTGGTGCCGGTTTGGGCGTTGGCCGAGTAAGCGCCTACGGTCAGCATGGCGGCGGGGATGAGCAGCTTTTTCATCGGAAGGAAGTGTTTTCTGAGAATAAATAATACTGGCTTTGCAGCCGGTGCGGGTAACCGCTCGCCTTTAACGGACCTTTATTTTGAAAGGTTAAGCTGGGCATAATGCGTTGCTTTGCTCAGGCTCACCTACCCTAGCGCGGCGGCCTGCGTATCATTGCTATTCTAAAACCTTACTTTTCCACAGCTTATGACCTGGCTCCCTTCTTTCGTTAAGCTTTTTCTGATTTTTGTAGCGGGCGTTGTATTGCTGTTTGTGGGCAACATACTCAGCATGGAAAATATTGGCAACCCCACGCTCAGTTCGATTTTCGGTATCGCGCGGCTGGTTGGCCTAGCCATGATGCTGATAAGCCCCATCCTCATTGCGCTGAAATTTTTCGCGCAGCTCGACCGCAGGGCCAAGTAGTACTCCAGCGCCTGGGCCTTACGAAATCGGCACTTTCCGCAGAATTGCCTCAATGAGGTCGTGCGTGCGAATGCCATCGGCCTCGGCCTCGTAGGTCATCAGGATGCGGTGGTTGAGCACATCCTCGGCCACGTCCTTAATGTCTTCGGGCAGCACGTAGTCGCGGCCGTCGAGGTAGGCCACGGCGCGGGCGGCACGGTGCAACGCAATACTGGCGCGGGGGCTAGCCCCGAACTGCACGGCCTGGGCAAACTCGGGCAGGTCGTAGTCGGCCGGGCGGCGCGTGGCAAACACCAGCTCAATCAAGTATTTTTCGAGCGTATCCGAAATCGTGACCTGGTTTATCTGGTCGCGAATACCAAAGATGTCTTCTTTGGTGAGCACCGGCTGCACGTCGCCCTGAAACCCCAGGTTGGCCATGCGGCGCATCACCTCCAGCTCGTCGGCTTTTTTGAGGTAGTCCACGTGCACCTTTAGCATAAAGCGGTCGACCTGCGCTTCGGGTAGCGGATAAGTGCCTTCCTGCTCCACCGGGTTTTGGGTGGCTAGCACCAAAAATGGGCGGTCGAGCGGATACGTCTGGTCGCCGATAGTTACCTGGTTTTCCTGCATGGCTTCCAGCAATGCGCTCTGCACTTTAGCTGGCGAGCGGTTTATTTCATCGGCCAGCACGAGGTTGGCGAAGATGGGACCTTTCTTGACCTCAAACACCGACTGATTCTGGTTGTAAATCATGGTGCCCACCAGGTCGGAGGGTAGCAGGTCGGGCGTGAACTGCACGCGCTGAAAATGCAGGTGCAATACCTGCGACAGCGTGCTCACGGTAAGCGTTTTGGCCAGGCCGGGCACACCTTCCAGCAAAATGTGCCCGCCGGTGAAGACGCCGATGAGCAGGCGGTTGACGAGGGCGCGCTGGCCCACCACCACTTTTTCCATCTCGGCAAAAGCCTGGCGAATGAGCGGTCGGTAGTCGGGGGCGGAGGTAGGCTGCATGGCCGCAAAGTAACGGCAGGCCCGGAGATGGCGGCCTCGGCAAGGGCACTAAAAGTGGTAGTTTCGGGCGTTAGTAGGGCGCCAGGTATGGCTCAGCTTGGGTGGGTTTCGCAGCCGCGAAGCCAACCCCGGCTGACGGTTTGCCGTTTGGAAAACCATAATTCTGTTTCTTTATTGAAGCTGGGCGTGGCTTCACATTCCTTTTATCTGCCTGTGTCAGTGTATCTACGACGCTTTTTGTACGTTATTCTGGGGCTACTCGCGCTGATTTTGCTGCTGGTGGTCGGGGTGGTTGTGTACTTACAGTTTCCGGCGGGCCAGGACTTTGTAGCGCGCCGCGCTGAGGGCTATTTGCGCGATAAACTGAAGACTGAAGTGCGGCTCGGCACCTTCCGCACCGACTTCCGGCACGCCATCAACTTTGATAACGTATACCTGGCCGACCAGCAGCGCGACACGCTGCTGAGCGTAGGCCACCTGGGAGTAAGCGTCGATATTTTCGCGCTGCTCAAAAAGCAAGTCAATATCAAAGATGTGGAGTTGGAAAACGGCCGCGTGCGCCTGACCCGCACCGAGCCCGACAGCGTCAATAACTACGACTTTATCATCAAGGCCTTCACCGACCCTACGGCGCCGGTCGATACCACTAGCTCGGGCCTGAAGTACGACATTGGCCGGGTGCACCTAACCAACATCCTGTTTACCCAGAATGACCAGGTAGCCGGCTCCAACCTACGCGCCCGGCTAGGCGACCTGCTGGTGAACATGGACGAGGTCGATGTGGATAACTCTGTGTATAAAGTGGATAACGCGACGCTCCGGCACGCGGCCATCCGCATGGAGCAAACTAAAACCGCACCCGAGCTGGACAACAAAAAACCCGAAGAGCCGCTAGCCCTCACTTTTGGCCTAAACAAGGTGACGCTGGAGGATGTGGGATTTGTGTATAAAAACGACCCCTCGGCGCAGTACATCAACGCCAATGTAGGGCTAGCCGACATTACGGCCAAGAATATCGACCTCAAAAACGAGCGTATTGACCTTGATAAGCTAACGCTGAAGAATACCACGTTTGCCTACGCACAAAACGAGAATGTGCCCGTAGACCAGCGTGCCATTAACCCGGCCGAGGCTGTGCGCAAGGTGGACGAGGCCGCCGGCAAGGCCAGTGCCACGCCCCTAAAATGGCGCGTGACCCTAGCGCAGTCCGACATCAGCCAGGTGGCGGTAAACTTCGATAATTTCAACGACCCTAAGCTTAAAACCCGCTACCCGGCGCTGGATTACAGCCACCTCCATTTCACTGATTTGGTGCTGAATACGCGCGATTTGACTTTCACCGAAAACCGCACAACCCTGAAGCTCGACAACCTGGCGGGCCGCGACCGAAGCGGCTTTGCCATCACGTCGGCGCGGGCCAATGTAGTGTACGACTCGGTGCAGATTGCGCTTGATAGCCTGGATTTGATTACCCCCAACTCGCACATCAAGCGCAGCCTGGGTATGCGCTACAAAAGCCTGAGTGCCATTGCCGATGACTTGCCCAACCTGGGCCTGAGCGGCGATTTGCGCAACACCCGGCTAGGCTTCCGCGACATTCTGTACCTGGTGCCGAGCCTGGCCACTACCCCACCCTTCACCACTGGCCCCAACCAGAGCGTGTTGCTGAGCGGGTTGGTAAGTGGCCGGCTGGGTGACCTGCTGGTGCGCAATTTCGACTTTGTGGGGCTGCGCAACACGGCCATGCAGGCGCGCCGGGCGCACATCGTGGGCCTGCCTAATGTAGATGGCCGCTTATTTGTAGACCTTGACATTCAGAAATTTAGCAGCACCCGCGCCGACTTGCTGAGTGTGCTGCCTAAGGGCACGGTGCCGGATAACATCAGTATTCCGCCCAGCATTTCACTAAGCGGCACCTTTACTGGCCGGCCCATCACGCTGGCCTTCAATACCAACCTCAAGCTGCGCTCGACTTACGGCAACGTAGCCTTTAGCGGCAAGTTGGGGGCTAAGCAAGCCAACGGCCAGCAGCCGCTGATGGGCACGTTTGCGGTGCAGAACTTTGACGCGGGCAAGCTCCTGAAAGACCCAACCATCGGGCCGATTACGGGCACCGGGCGCATCAATGCCACCGGTAACTTACAGGACCCCAACACACTAGTGGGCAAGCTAACGGCCAATGTGCAGCGCGCCCGCTACAACGGCTACACCTACCGCGGCGTGGCCACGACCGTAGACATTGACCGCGGCAAGTACACGATTGCGGCCAGCAGCCACGACGACCCCAACCTCGACCTCGACCTGAAGGCCGTAGTGAACCTGCGCGACGCCAACAACCCGAGCTACGAGGTGACCTCGCTGAACTTGCGCGGCGCCAACCTCACGGCGCTGGGCTTTTACACCGGCGGCGAGCTGAGCGTGCAGGGTGACCTGAAAGCCAACCTGCGCGGCTCCAGCCTGAACACGCTGAACGGTACATTCAGCGGCGACCACATTGTGATTGTGAAGGACAAGCAGCGCATTCCGCTGGACTCGGTGCAGGGCCGCATTGTGCAAACGGCGACGCGCACGGCAGTTGATTTTAACTCGAACATCGCCTCGGCCAAGCTCGACGGCAATGTGCGGCTGGGCGACCTGGCCACCGAGTTGCAGCGGCACATCAACCGCTACTTTCACCTGGCGGGCGTGCAGCCGTTCCGCAACGAGCGTGGCAACCAGCAGTTTACTTATACGCTGCGCGTGAAAAACACCCGCTTACTGCGCCGGTTTGTACCCGATTTGAAGCGGCTTTCGCCCTTTACCTTGGCTGGCGACTACAGCCGCGCCGCCGCCCGCCTCACGGCCAAAACCGACATTCGCTACATCCGCTACCAGAATTACCGCCTCGATTCGCTCACGCTCGATGTAAATTCGGACCCTAGCAAGCTCGACTACGCGCTGCGACTGGCCCGCGCCCGGCAGGATAGCAGCTTTGCCCTGCGGCAACCCAGCCTGGTTGGCAATGTGGCTGATAATAAGATAAATACCCGCGCCGCCATTTTGGGCGATAGCAGCCGCCGCGAGCGGTTAGCCCTAGCCGGCGCTTTGCAGGTGCTGACGCAGCGCGGCGGCGACGCTTACCAGTTCGCCTTTGCCAACGACCAGATTATCAACTACGATACCTGGACGGCCGGCGCCAACAACTACGTGCGCTACAACCCCGACGGTACCATTGTGGCCGACAACCTGCGCCTTACCAACGGCAGCTCGGCGCTGGTGGTGCAGAGCCAGAACCCGGCCGCTAACACTTCGCCGCTAGCCGTGCGCTTCGAGCAGTTTCAACTTGGTATCCTGAGCAAGGCCATTGGCCAGCCCGATTCTACGCTGGGGGGCACGCTCAATGGCGAAGCCGTGGCCCGAGGGCTGGGCACTAAAAAGCAGGCATTTACGGCCGGCCTGACCGTCAAGGACTTGCTGTATAGCAAAACGGTGCTCGGCGACTTAGCCCTGCAGGCCAGCAACCCAGTGGCCGACCGCTACGACGTGAACGCCCGCCTCACGGGTGGCGGTGGCAACGATGTGACCCTGCGCGGCGCCTACAACACGGCGCCCAATGCCACGCCGCTCGATTTTGTGCTTGATGTAGCCCGCCTCAACGTGAAAACGGCCGAGCCATTCTCGGCCGGGCAGATAAGCCAAGCCACTGGCTTTTTGAGCGGTAAGCTGGACATAGCCGGCACCGCGGGCGCGCCGCAGGTGCGCGGCCAGCTTACGACCTCGCCTGATGCTAGCTTTATAGTGCCGCAGCTAGGGTCACCGTTCCGGCTGGTGAGCCAGCCTGTTCGCTTCGACGAGAAAGGCATTGCCTTTGACAACTTTACGGTGCTTGACTCGGCAGGCAATAAGGCAGTGGCCAATGGCTATCTGCTGACCAAAAACCTGGTTGACTACGAGCTGGACCTGCGCGTGACGACCGATAAGTTCCTGGCCGTGCGCAGCCGGCGCACCCAGGACAATACGCTGTACTACGGCCGCCTGGTAGTGGATTCGGACACGCGCCTCACGGGGCCGCTCTCGCTCATCAAAATTGACACCCGCGCCACGGTGGCCGATGGCTCGGACCTGACGGTGGAGAACCCCGCTGCCGACCCCGGCGTGGTGGCCCGCGAAGGCATTGTGCAGTTTGTAGACCTCAAAATGCGACCCAAGCCTCACTTGGTGGTGCAAACTGACCCCGACTCGGTGAACAGCACTGCGGTGGGCTACGACCTCACGGCCCAGATTACGATTACCGACAACACGCCGTTTACCTTCATTGTGGACCCGGTGAGCGGGGATAACCTGCGCGTGCGCGCCGCTGGTACTCTCACCACCACCCTCGACCCTAGCGGCAACCTTACCCTGAATGGCCGCCTCGACGTGCGCCGCGGCAAGTACAAGCTCTCGCTCTACGGCCTGGTTACGCGCGAATTCATCATCGCCCGCGGCTCATCCATCGCCTGGACCGGCGACCCCTTCAACGCCGACCTCAACCTGACGGCCGTTTATAAGATAAAAACGGCGCCCGCCGAGCTGCTGGCCAGCCAAGGCAGCGACAGTCAGTATGCCAATACGGTAGCCCGCAACGCTTTACCCTTCAGCGTACTTATCAAGGTAACCGACCAACTCAGCAAGCCTACCATCGGCTTCGACATTACCTTGCCCGAGGACCAGCGCGGGGCGCTCGGGGGCGAGGTGGAGGCCCGACTAGCCCAATTGCGGCAGCCCACCTATACTTCGGAGCAAAGCAAGCAGGTGTTCTCGCTGCTCGTGCTAGGGCGGTTTGTGCAGCAAAACCCGTTTGAGACGACGGCCGGCGAGGGCATCGTGGCTAGCCAGTTGCGCGGCTCGGTAAGTCAGGTGCTCACCGACCAGCTTCAGAACCTGACCGGTAAATACCTAGCTGGCCTGGGCATTGACCTGGGCGTGACCAACCAGGCTGATTATAGCACTGGCTCAGCCCAAAGCCGTACGGACCTGAATGTGGCCGTGCGCCGCCAGCTGCTCAACAACCGCCTCACCGTGCGGCTAGGCACCGATGTGCCGCTGAACGGGGGCTCTGCCGGCAACCAAGCCAGCCAGCGCAATGCCAGCAACTTTTCCGGTGATGTAAGCCTCGAATACACTGTGCTGCGCGATGGCCGCCTGCGCCTGCGGGCCTTCCGCCAGAATGCCTACGAGGACATCGACGGCAACATCGTGCGCACGGGGGCTTCGCTGGTGTTTCAGCGCGATTACAACAATCTGCAAGACTTGTTTGCCAAGATAGCGCCCGAGGTGAAGCGCGACCTGCGCGAGGCACGCAAGCAGGATAAAAAGGATATTGAGGCGCGCAAGCGCCGCGAGCAGCAGCAAGCCGACTCGGCCGCCGCCGTTAATAACCCCAGTGTGGCCCGCCGCGACACTACCCGCCGCCCGGCAACCAGCCAATAAGCCAGCATGAAGCGTATTTATTTGAGCAAAACTCCCTTTTCTGCATTCCGGCCGGCCGCGGCCGGCGGGCCAGCCTGCCGCTTGCCCCTAGGGCTAGGCCTGCTCCTGCTAGCCTCGTGCTCGGGCCTGAAGTACATTCCGGAAGGCCAGAAGCTATACACCGGCAGCAAGGTTACCATTGAGGCTCCGACCAAGTTGCGCAACCAGGCCGCCCTACAAACCGAGCTCGAAACCGTGGTGCGCCCCAAGCCCAACGCCGCTATTCTGGGCCAGCGGCCCAAGCTGTATTTCTGGCACCTCGGGCTAGGCAAAGAAAAGGGTCTCAAGCACTTGTTGGCCGACAAGTTTGGCGAGGCGCCCGTGCTGCTAAGCCAGGTGCAGGCCAAGCAAACCCGCGACCTGATGACCAACCGCCTTCACAACCGCGGCTATTTTCACGGCGCGGTGAGCAGCAAGGTAGAAGAGCAGGAAAAAACGGCCCAGGTCAATTACACGGCCCGCCCCGGCCAGCAGTATTTGCTCCAGGATATTCGTTTTCCGCAGAGCGACTCGCTGCTCGAAAAGGCCATTCGCAATACTCAGGCGGCTAGCCTGCTCAAACCGGGCGAGCCCTACGACCTCGACGTATTTACCAACGAGCGGGTCCGCATCGACCTGGCTCTCAAGAACGAAGGCTTTTATTACTTCAATCCCAATTACCTGCTATTTCAGGTTGATAGCACCTTGCAGGGCAAGGCCAACGTGTATTTCAAGCTGAAGGACGAAACGCCCGCCCGTGCCCGCCAGCCCTACTGGCTCAATACGATTAGCCTGAACACGAACTACGTGCTTACCGACACGACCCGGCGCAACCCCGTCGTGTTCAAAAAGTACCTGTACTACCCCGATGAGAGTGTTTTTAAGGCGCGAGCCATCACGCGGGCCGTGTTTTTGTACCCCGACAGCTTGTTTCGGCAGCGCCGCCGCGACCAGACCCTAAGCCGCCTGATGAGCCTGGGTACGTTCCGGTTTGTCGAAATCAAGTTTCGGCCCTCGGCCGCCGGCGACTCGGCCGGCCGCGCCCGCCTCGACTCGGACGTCTTGATGACGCAGCTCAAGAAAAAGAGCTTGCGTGCTGAATTGCAATTGGTTAGCAAGAGCAATGGCTTTACCGGGCCGGGCCTCACGGTGCAGTTTCGCAACCGCTCGGCGCTGCGCGGGGCCGAGCAACTGCTCATCAACGCCGTTGCTTCGACCGAAACCCAGACCCGGGCCCCGCAGGGCGCCGAGAGCCGCAGCAATACAGGTCTCATTTCCAATGAGTTTGGCTTGAATGCCCAGCTCATTCTGCCGCGCTTGCTGGCGCCTAAGCTCCCCTTCCTGAACCCGCGCCTGGTTAATTCGGACTTTCAGCCGCGCACCAGCTTCGGGGCGGGCGTGCGCTACGTATCGCGCACGGGCTTTTTTGCTACCACCAGCTATAACCTCAACTACGGCTACAGCTGGAAAACTAAAATCACCAACGAGCAGGAGTTCAAGCTCATAGATGTATCGTACAACGCCGTATCGACGCAGCCGGTATTTGATTCGCTGCTGCAGCAGCGGCCGTTTTTGCAGCAGGCCTACCGCTCGCAATTCATCCTGGGCACATCCTATCGCTACACCTACAACCAGCAGGTGCTTGAAAACCGCCGCCAGCAGATTTTCTTTCAGGGCATGGCCGAAGTCAGCGGCAACGTGGCCAATGCCCTCAGCGGCCTTGCGGTGGGCGCGAAGTCACCAACTGAATACTACACCATTGGTGGGCAGCGCTTTGCACAGTACGCCAAGTTTGATTTGGAGCTGCGCGAGTACTACCGCATCAGCGACAACCCGGCCTCGGGCAACCGCATTGTGGGCCGCCTCCAGATTGGGGTGGGCCTGCCCTACGGCAACTCCAGCGGGGGCTCAATGCCTTATCTGCGGCAGTATGGCATCGGCGGCCCCAACTCCATCCGAGCCTACGCCGCGCGCCAGATTGGGCCGGGCTCGTACAAGCCTACCACCACCGACCAGGCCAACACGTTCAGCTACTACGACCAGGTGGGCGACCTGCGCCTGGAAGGCAACATCGAGTACCGCCAGGACTTGTTTCCCTACGTGAAGGGCGCCGTATTTTTGGACGCGGGCAATATCTGGCTCGTCAACAATGACCCGCAGCGGCCGGGCGGGCAGTTTCAGGCCAGCACCTTTTTGCAGCAGCTGGCCGTGGGCACGGGCGTGGGTTTGCGCATCGATGTGCAGTTCTTCGTTATTCGCTTCGACTATGCCATTCCGCTGCGCGCCAACTATGGCACGCCCGACGATAAGGCCGGCCGCCTGAACCTGGCTATCGGCTATCCCTTCTAGCGCGGGGCTAGCCCCGCCCCCAAGCCAAGGCCGCGCCTGGTAGCACTTAGTCAGCTACCAGGCGCGGCCTTTGTGTTTATCTCACGCGCTACCTGCCGGGAGCCCCGGCGAAGGCTCGCCGGGGCTCCCTTATTTCACCGGGGTATAGGTAAAATTGAATAGCTTGGCGTACTCGGCCAGCGGGCCCAGGTCCATCGTGGCGCGGCGCTCATCTACGTGCGCCTCGTCGGCAATCGGGAAGAACTCCATCTTGCCCGCTGTGTTCGAACGCACTTGGCTGCCATACACTTGCGGCTTATTCTGAAAAATGAGTACCCGGTCTTCCATCAGCGCCAGCTCGCCTTTGCCCAGCTCGCCCTTAGCCGTAGCCTGCCGGATGAGCGGCAAATATTCCTGAATGGTGGCCAGGTTGGCATGTTGCAGCACCAGAAAGACCGTGCTGCTGCCGGCGCGCCCCACCAGGCTGGGGCCCGGCCAGCCATACTGCGCGATAATGGCCTTCACGCGCGCCTCATTCTGAGTGTCGTGCAGCTTCATTTGCTGGTAGAGCGAATCGAGCTGCGGGCCGCCGTTCGGGTAGCGCTGCTGCATGGGCCCCATCGCGCGGCGCGGCCCCTGGTCCGACTCGTGCATGGCGGCCAGTTCGCGCTTGAGGGGAATGTTCTGGGTGCGCTCGGTGCGGGCGAGGGTGGCCTCCACCTGGCGCAGCAATTTTGGCCAGCGCCGGTCGGCGTGCAGGGTAGTCAGGTCAGTATCGGTGGTGAGCTGCGTCAGGTTTTCCCAGCCAGCGGCAGCGGCGCGGCTAAGGTCGCGGAAGGCGTTTTCGGGTTCGCCAGCCCGGGCCCAACTGCACGCGGCATTGTAGTAAGACCCCGCCCCAATTTGCGCGCCCGGCAGCGCAAAAGCCTGGTCGGCCAGCTCGCCGGCCTTGCGAAAGTCGTTGGCCATGTGCGCCGCGAACGACGCGCTCAGCAAGGACGACGAGGTGGTTTGGGCGGCGGCGGGCCCAAACAGCAGGCAGCCGAACAGGGCGCCCGCCCCGGCAAAACGAAGAAACTGCGACATAGAAAATCAGCCAGAAAAAGTATGCCGCAAAGGACGCGCGCCGCCTTGTAAAGCATTGTTATTCTTTGTTAATGAATGTTAACGTGCCGGCCCGCACCTGGGGCAGCGCGTACTTTCGGCCTGCTTTTACTTGGGTATGCAACGCCGCCTTCGCTTTATTTTTGGGTTATTGGCCGTGTGCCTGGTGGGCAGCTACGGCTTTCAGGCCTACTGGCTCTGGGGCAGCTACCGGCTGGTCACGGCGCAGGTGGCGCGCACCGCCCACGAGGCCCTGGCTGCCGTGGTGCAGCGCCAGCAACTCAAGCGGGCCAACAAGGTCTTCAACATCCGGTTCAACGACTACGCTAGCCCCGGCGACGCGCCCGGCACGCCCCGGCGCTGGCAGATAGAGCAGCTCGATACCGGCCTCACGCCCGCGCAGGCCGTGCGCCAACGCTGGCCGGCGGCGCCCGCCGCTAGGACAGGTCGCCCTTCGGAAGCCGCGCGCGCCGCCCGCACCGACTCGCTGGCCCGGCAGCTGTCGAACTTCGTCATCAGCAACTGGCAGGGCGAGCAGCGCGTGGACATGGCTCAGCTAGCCCGCGCCTACCGCGCCGAGCTGCGGCGGCGCCAGGTAGCGCTGCCGTTTCGGCTCGATACCCTGGCGGCACCGGCGGGGCTAGCGGGCTTTTCGCTGCACACGCCCGCCGTGCCGCTCAACCCCGTGCGGGAGACGGCGGTAGTGGCGTCGTTTCGGCCGCCGCGGGCCTTCGTGCTGGGGCGCCTGGCGGGGGCGCTGGCGGGCTCGGCGCTGCTACTAGGCCTCACTACGGGCTGCTTTAGCTTGATGCTGAGCACGATACTACGGCAGAAAAAGCTATCCGAAGTCAAAAGCGATTTCATCAACAACATGACCCACGAGCTGAAGACACCGCTGGCCACGGTGTCGGCGGCCGTGGAAGCTTTGCAAAGTTTTGGGGCCCTGGCCGATGCGCAGCGCACGGCTACCTACCTCACCCTGGCCCGGCAGGAGCTGCATCGCCTGGCCGACCTGGTTGATAAAGTGCTGCACGCGGCCGTGGCCGAGCGCCCCGGTCACGCCCTGGTGCTGCACCCCGAGCCACTACGCCCCGCCGAGCTGGTGGCCGAGCTGGTGCAGCGTCATAAATTGCAAAATACTAACGGCTTGCAGGTTGACGTTCAGCTAGCGCCTACTGATACGCTACTGGCCGACCGCCTGCACTTGGCCGGCGCGCTCGACAACTTGCTCGACAATGCCATTAAATATTCGGGGGCGGGCGCGCGCATCGGCCTGCACAGCCAGCTGGCAGAAGGTGGCTGGCAGCTCACCGTAACTGACAATGGCCCTGGCATTGCGGCTGGCTATCAGGAAGCCGTTTTCGAGCAGTTTTTTCGGGTGCCGACCGGCAACCTGCATCCCGTAAAGGGCTTTGGGCTAGGGTTATATTACGTGCGGCAGGTAGTGGCGGCCCACGGCGGCCGGGTGCACGTGCGCCCGGCGCCGGGTGGCGGCAGCGCGTTCGTGGTTTGGCTGCCTTTCAATACTTAGTAACCAATAGCTGCTACCTGCTTATCCCTCATCCACTGCGCTGCCCATCGCTCCTATGCCTACTCTCCTCCTCGTTGAAGACGAGCTTTCGCTAGCCCGCATTGTGCAGGACAGCCTCGAAACGCGCGGCTTTACGGTGCGCCACGCGGCCGACGGCGCGCAGGGCTGGCAGCTATTCACCGAGCAGCGCCCCGACCTGGTGGTGGCCGATGTGATGCTGCCCGTGCGCGACGGCTTTGCCCTGGCCACCCAGATTCGGCAGGTCGATGCCGCCGTACCGATTCTTTTTCTCACCGCCCGCTCGCAGCCCGCCGATGTGGTGCAAGGCTTCGAGCTGGGTGGCAACGACTACCTCAAAAAGCCCTTTAGCCTGGAGGAGCTGGTGGTGCGCATCCGGGCGCTACTGGGCCGGCTGCCAGCCACGGGCGGGCCGGCCGCCGGGCTAGCCGGGCCGCTGGCCATTGGACGCTACCGCTTCGACCACCCCCAGCAGCGCCTGGCCCTGGCCGATGGCAGCCAGCCCGCCACCAGCCTTACCCACCGCGAGGCCGAGCTGCTAAAGTGCCTGCTCGACCAGCGCAACCAGGTGCTCACGCGCACCGCCGTGCTGCAAGCGCTGTGGGGCGACGACAGCTTTTTCAACGGCCGCTCGCTCGACGTGTTCATCACGCGCCTGCGCCGCTACTTGCGCCACGACCCGCAGGTACAAATCGTGAACGTGCGTGGCGTGGGCTACAAGCTACTGGCCTGAATGAGCGGCCGGTAGTTTTCCAGGATTTTTGTGGGTAAAACCCGGGCACCCACCGGGGGCTAGTGTGGCTGGCAACGGTTAAGTTTGCCCATTCTCCCTCCCCTCCTACCTTCCTGTTTATGCCAATGCCTACTTTTTCTACGCTCACCACCCGGGCGCTGTTTGGCGCGGGGCTGCTGGGGCTAGCCAGCTGCGCCAGCAGCGGCCCGGCTGCGCCCGTCGCCACCACCCCGGCACCGGCCGCCGCGACCGCTCCCGCTAGCCCTGCCCCCAAGGGCGTGGGCCTCGATGTGGCCGACCTCGACCGCTCGGTGTCGCCGTGCCAGGATTTTTACGAGTTTTCGGGCGGCAACTGGTTGAAATCCAATCCGATTCCGAGCTACGCCACTAGCTGGGGGCCGCGCAACCTACTGGGGCTGCGCACCCAAGCCACGTTGAAGCAAATTCTCGAAGACGCGGCGGCCAACCGCAGCGCCGCGCCCGGCTCGAATGCTCAGAAAGTGGGCGATTTCTACGCCGCGGCCATGGACACGGCCGCCATTGAGCGAGCTGGCATCACGCCCCTCAAGCCCGAGCTGGCCCGCATCGCGGCTCTTAAAAGCCGCGCCGAGCTGCCCGCCCTCATCGCCCACGAACAAGACTTGGGCACGGGCATTTTCTTTCGCGGCGGGGTGCAAGTTGATGAGAAGAATACCGCGCGCTACATCATCGGCCTCGACCAGGGCGGCCTCACGATGGGCGACCGCGACTACTACCTGAAGGACGACGCCCGCACCCAGAAAATCCGGGCCGCGTACCAGGCCTATATGCAGCAAGTATTTGGCTTGCTGGGCGATAACGCGGCCACGGCCCAGCGCAACGCCGCCACCGTCGAGCGCATTGAGAAGCGCCTAGCCACGGCTTCGCGCAGCCGCGTAGAGCTGCGCGACCCGCAGGCCAACTACAACCAGATGCCCCTAGCCAGCGCCGCCCAGCGCTACCCCGCCCTACAATTACCGCAGATGCTGGCCGCTATGCAATTGGGTAAAGCCAAAGAAGTTATCGTGGGTCAGCCGGCGTTTTTCGATGAAGTCAACAACGTGTTGAAAACCGAGCCGCTGGCTGATTTGCAGACGTATATGCGCTGGCACCTGGTGCGCTCGGTGGCCAGTACCCTGCCGGCAGCCTACGTCGACGCCAGCTTTCGCTACAACCAGGCGCTGACCGGCGCCAAGCAGCAAGCCACCCGTTGGAAGCGCGTGCAGGCCGCCACCGATGGCACGCTCGGCGAGGCGTTTGGGCAACTTTACGTGGATAAGGCTTTCCCGCCCGCGGCCAAGCAAAAGGCGCTGGAGATGGTCGGCAACATCAAGGCCAGCATGGCCGAGCACATCCAAACCAATACCTGGATGAGCGCGCCCACCAAGGCCGAGGCGCTGAAAAAGCTGAACGCGCTACGCGTGAAAATTGGCTATCCCGATAAGTGGAAGGACTATTCGGCGCTGCCCATCAGCCGCGAGTCGTACCTGAAAAACGTGCTGGCCGCCCGCCTCTGGGAAAGCAAGCGCGAAGCCGCGCGCTTCGGCGGGCCCGTCGACCACACCGAGTGGGGCATGACGCCGCCCACCATCAACGCCTACTACAACCCGCCGCTGAATGAGATTGTGTTTCCGGCCGGCTACTTGCAGCCGCCGTTCTTCGACCCCAAGGCCGACGATGCCGTGAACTACGGCGCCATTGGCGGGGTAATGGGCCACGAAATGACCCACGGCTTCGATGACCAGGGCCGGCAGTACGACAGCCAGGGCAACCTGCGCGACTGGTGGACACCCGCCGATGCGGCCGAGTTTACGAAGCGCGCCGCCGTGGTGGGCCGCCAGTACGACGCCTTTTCGCCGCTCGACTCGGTGCACGTGAACGGCAAGCTCACGATGGGCGAAAACCTGGCCGACTTCGCGGGCCTCACCATCGTGCACGGCGCCCTCGAAAAGCAGTTGCAGCAGCGCTACGGCAACGGCCCGCGCCCGCAGTACGACGGCTTCTCGCCCGAGCAGCGCTTCTTCCTGAGCTGGGCCCAGCTGCGCCGCACCAACATCCGGCCCGAGGCCCTGCGCCAGCAAATCCAGACCGACCCGCACTCGCCGGGCCAGTACCGCACCATCGGGCCAATTATGAACATGCCGCAGTTCCAGGCCGCCTTTGGCTGCCTGGAGGGCGACAAGATGACGCGGAGCGCCGCCGACCGCGCCGTTATCTGGTAACAATCCGGCCCCGAAATGTTTACCAGGAGCGCCAGCCTAGGAGTAGGTTGGCGCTCTTTAGCTTACGCTCATCCTGTCCTTTTCCCGTTTTTATGCTTCGCAAACTTCTACCTTTTCTGGCCGCGCTGCTCTGGCTGGCTAGCCCCGCCGCGCAGGCGCAGTCCATTTACTCGGCCACCGACCCGCTGGCCCACACCTTCAGCATCGTGGCCCGCGACCCCAAGAGCGGCGAAATGGCCGTGGCCGTGCAAAGCCACTGGTTTTCGGTGGGCACCAGCGTAAGCTGGGGCGAGGCTGGCGTGGGCGTGGTGGCCACGCAGTCGTTTACCAACAAGTCGTTTGGCTTGCGCGGGCTAGCCCTGCTCAAGAGCGGCAAGTCGGCTCAGCAGGCGCTTGATGCACTGCTGGCCGCCGACGACGCGCGCGAGGTGCGCCAGGTGGCCATCCTCGACAACCAGGGCCGCGTGGCCACCCACACCGGCAAAA
>CAYLNN010000055.1:0-19070 GCA_964385095.1 uncultured Hymenobacter sp. | reverse complement strand
TCAGCTCGCACGAGCTGAACCAGCCCGGCACGTACAAGGACGTGAAGGACACGACCATCGTGGCCCAATTCAAGGTGGTGCGCGATGCGGTGTCGGAGAAGCTGTTTAATGGGCCAGCGTGGGAGGTTGAAAACACTGACGTTTTCATCTTAGCTTGGACAACAACCCCTTGGACGCTACCTGCTAATACTGGCTTAGCAGTTGGCAAGAATATTCCCTATGTTCTGGTTCGGACTCGTAACCCTTACACAAAAGAGTTTATTCGGGTTGTTTTAGCGAAGGCCAGGCTGAAAAGCTACTTCTCTGAATTTACCGAGATGGGTAAAGTTACGCCCTCAACGTATTCAGATTGGGGAAGCGTAGAAAGACAAATGCCTTGGGAAATTGAAGCCGAGTTTACGGGTGCCGACCTAGTGGGCATCCACTACAAGCGCCTGTTCGGTACCGAGGCCGGTTTCCCTCATTTTGAAGGGGAGGAAAACGCGTTCCGCGTTATCCCCGGCGACTTTGTGACCACCGAGGACGGTACGGGCATCGTACACATTTCCCCCACGTTTGGTGCCGATGACTTCCGGGTAGCCCAGCTCAACGGCATCCCCGCGCTGATGGTGGCCGACGACCAAGGCAAGCTAGGCCCAGTGGTGGACCGCACGGGCCGCTACGTGGCCCAAATGGGCGAATTTGGCGGCCGCTGGGTGAAAAACTATGACGGCCACGACCAGAGCGGCGCCGACTATAAAACGCTGGACGAGAGCATCGCCATCCGGATGCGTACCAACGGCACGGCCTTCAAAACCGAGAAGTACGAGCACACCTACCCGCACTGCTGGCGCACCGACAAGCCGGTGCTGTACTACCCCCTCGACTCGTGGTTTATCAAGACTACGGCGGTGAAAGACCGGCTCATCGAGCTCAACAAAACCATCAACTGGAAGCCCGAAAGCACCGGCACCGGCCGCTTCGGCAACTGGCTCGAAAACCTGGTGGACTGGAACCTCAGCCGCTCGCGCTACTGGGGCACGCCGCTGCCCATCTGGCGCACCCAGGACCGCACCGAGGAAATCTGCATCGGCAGCATCGCCGAGCTAAAGGCGGAGATTGACAAGGCCGTAGCGGCCGAAGTCATGACCCACAACCCCTACGCCAACGGCGAAAAAATCGACCTGCACCGCCCGTATGTCGATGATATTTTCCTCGTTTCGCCCAGCGGCCAGCCCATGTACCGCGAGCCCGACCTCATCGACGTGTGGTTTGACTCGGGTGCCGTGCCGTACGCGCAGTGGCACTACCCCTTTGAAAACCAGGAGAAATTCGCCAAGAACTTCCCTGCCGATTTCATCGCCGAAGGCGTAGACCAAACGCGCGGCTGGTTCTTCACGCTGCACGCGCTGGCCGTGATGCTGGAAGACTCGGTAGCATTTAAAAACGTGATTGCCAATGGCTTGGTGCTGGACAAAAACGGCAACAAGATGAGCAAGCGCCTCGGCAACGCCGTGGACCCGTTTGCGACCATCGCGCAGTACGGCCCCGACGCCACGCGCTGGTACATGATTGCCAATTCCTCGCCCTGGGACAACCTCAAGTTCGACCAGGCCGGCATCGTAGAGGCGCAGCGCAAGTTCTTCGGCACGCTGTATAACACGTACTCGTTCTTCGCGCTCTACGCCAACCTCGATGGCTTCCAGCAGGGCAGCACGCCCAGCGTGCCGGTGGCCGAGCGCACGGAGCTCGACCGCTGGATTCTGAGCAAGCTGCAAAGCCTGCTGGCCGAAGTGCGTGGTCATTTCGATAGCTACGACCCCACGAAAGCCGCCCGTGCCGTGCAGGATTTCGTGACCGACCAACTCTCCAACTGGTACGTGCGCCTCTCGCGCCGCCGCTTCTGGAAAGGTGAGCTAACTACCGATAAGCAAGCCGCTTACGAGACGCTGCACGAGTGCCTCAGCACCGTGGCACAGCTCATGGCACCCATCGCGCCCTTCTTCGCCGATTGGCTCTACGGCAACCTCACCAAAGGTCAGAACGCCGCCGAGTCGGTGCACCTGACCTACCTAGCCGAAGCTGATACCTCGCTCATCGACAAGGCGTTGGAAGAGCGCATGGAGCTAGCCCAGCGCATCAGCTCGCTCACGCATTCGCTGCGTAAGAAGTCGGTGCTCAAGGTGCGCCAGCCCTTGCAGCGCATCCTGGTGCCGGTGCTAAACGGCTCGACGAAGGAGCAAGTGGGCAAAGTCGAGGACCTGATTTGCGCCGAGGTAAACGTGAAGCGCGTGGAGTTTCTGGACGACACGAGCGGCGTGCTGGTGAAGTCGGTAAAGCCCAATTTCAAGCGCCTGGGGCAGGTGTATGGCCCGCGCCTCAAGGCCGTGGGTGCCCGCATCCAGACGCTGACCAGCAACGAGCTGAGCCAGTTGGAAAAGCAGGGCGAGCTAGCCGTGGAAGTAGAGGGCGAAACTCTCACCCTGCATCTCGACGAGGTCGAAATCCGCACCCAGGACCTGCCCGGCTGGCTGGTGGCTACCGACGGCCCGCTCACCGTGGCCCTCGATGTAACCCTGACCGACGAGTTGCGCCAGGAGGGGCTAGCCCGCGAGCTGGTCAACCGCCTCCAAAACCTGCGCAAAGACTCGGGCCTCGAAGTGCAGGACCGCATTCAGGTGACCCTAGCCGACAACGCGCCCGCCGAGCTGCGCGCCGCCGTAGCTGCCTTCGGCGAATACATCCGCGAGGAAGTGCAGGCCCTGCGCCTCGACTTTGTGCCCGACGTAGCGGGCGGCGCGGTGCTGGAGTTTGACGACTTCTCGGTGCCTGCCAAAGTAGACGTAGTAACTGCTTGATTGTGAAGAGCCTGGCTGTATCTTAAAACGCGGCTGGGTTTTCCCGCGCACAACCGCTTGCCCAAGCCGTTTTCAAAGGTTTTGAAACCTCATAATTCGGTATAAAACAGTACAAAGTAACCTGAGTTTCACCTGTGCAGACTGACTTGCCCGTAGATACCTATTCCCAGCCCCAGCGCTACCCGGCGCGGCGCGGCAGTGTGCTGCCTTTTTTCCTGCTGGCGCTGTTCGTTATTTTTATCGACCAGCTATCCAAGTATTTGGTGCATAAGCATATGCAGCCGGGGCTAGCCGGGGAGATTCCGCTGATTGGCAACTGGTTTAAGCTGCACTACACGCTAAACCCCGGCATGGCTTTCGGGGTAGAATTACTGCCGCCGCCCTATGGCAAGCTGGTGCTCACGGGCTTCCGGCTGCTGGCGGTGGGTGGCATCAGCTACTACATCGTGCGGCTATGGAAGCAGCGAGCTGCGGCGGGTTTTATTGCCTGCATGGCGCTCATTCTGGGCGGGGCCGTGGGCAACGTTATCGACTCGCTGTTCTACGGCGTTATTTACCATAATGCGCCATTTGGCTCGCCCACACCGTGGTTTTTCGGGCAGGTTATTGACATGATTTACGTCGATATCTACGAAGGATTTACGCCTGCTTCCTGGCCTATTTTTGGCGATAAGTACCTGTCGCTCTGGCCGATATTCAACCTGGCCGATTCGTCTATCTTCATCGGCGTGGCGCTCATTTTGCTGCTGCAAGGCCGCTTCTTCAAGCAAACTGAGGAGAATACGGCCTTGGCGGCCGCCGGGCCGCCGGCTTCGGAACCTGTTTAGTCTAGTAAACTTGCGGCGCGGATTTCTTCCGCGCCGCTTTTGTTTGATGCCCATGCCGTTGCTTACTGTCGAGAACCTGACCGTCGATTTTCAATCGCAGCGCGGCCGCACCCGCGCCGTGGCGGGCGTATCGTTTGGGGTGAATAGGGGAGAGGTAGTGGCAATTGTGGGCGAGTCGGGCTCGGGCAAGTCGGTGACGTCGCTAGCCCTGCTCGGGCTGCTGGCCAGGCCCGCAGCACGCATTGAGAGCGGCACGGCCATCTTCGAGTCGGAGAAGCTGGGGCAGGTCGATTTATTGCAGCTCAGCGAAACGCAATTGCAGCAGGTGCGTGGCAATGACATCAGCATGATTTTTCAGGAGCCCATGACCTCCCTGAATCCGGTGCTGACCTGTGGCTACCAGGTAGTAGAAGCGCTATTACTGCATACTAATCTCAGCAAGACTGAGGCTGAGGCGCGCACCATTGCGCTATTTACCGAGGCGCAGCTGCCGCGCCCAGCGCAAATCTTCAAAGCCTACCCGCACGAGATAAGCGGCGGCCAGAAGCAGCGCGTGATGATTGCGATGGCCATGGCCTGCCGTCCGGCGCTGCTCATTGCCGACGAGCCCACCACGGCGCTCGACGTGACGGTGCAGGCCAGAATCTTGCAGCTTATCCGCGACCTGCGGCATGAGCACGGCACGGCGGTGCTCTTCATCACCCATGACCTGGGCGTAGTAGCCGAGATTGCCGACCGTATTCTGGTGATGTACCGTGGCCAAGTAGTGGAGCAGGGCACGGTGCTCGATATTTTCACCAACCCGCAGCATCCCTACACGCAAGGCCTGCTAGCCTGCCGCCCGCGCCTGTCGATTGGGAAGGGCCGCCTGCCAGTGGTGGCCGATTTTATGCAGGTCGATGCGGCGGGCAACCTCGTGGCACGAGCTAGCGGGGTAGGGGAGGGGCCGCTAAAAACGCCCTTCGCGGAGTTACGGCCTAATTCTGATACTTCCAAAACGTTCCCCGTGGAACAAATACGTTCCACGGCCGTGGAACCACTGCTGAACGTCGAGAATCTATGCGTCTACTTTCCCACTCGCAAGGGATTTTTCTCGCGTACTACTGACTTTGTGCGGGCAGTGGATGAGGTCAGCTTCACCATCTACCCCGGCGAAACGGTGGGTCTAGTGGGCGAGTCCGGCTGCGGCAAAACCACGCTGGGCCGCGCCCTGCTGCGCCTCACGGAACCAACGGCGGGCCGCATCCTGTTTGAAGGCACAGACCTAGCGGCGTTGCCTGGCGGCGAATTGCGCCACCGGCGGCGCGAGTTTCAGCTCGTCTTCCAGGACCCCTATGCGGCACTGAACCCAATGCTGACGGTGGGTGAGGCCATTCTGGAACCCATGCGGGTGCACGGGGTGGGTGGCTCCCGCGCCGAGCAAAAGGCTCGGGTGCGCGAGTTGCTGCGTACCGTAGGTCTGAGCGACGATGCCGAGCAGCGCTACCCTCACGAGTTCAGCGGCGGCCAGCGGCAGCGCATTTGTATTGCGCGGGCGTTGGCGTTGCGGCCCAAGCTCATCGTGTGCGACGAGTCGGTGTCGGCGCTCGACGTGAGCGTGCAGGCGCAAGTGCTCAACTTGCTTAATGACCTCAAGCGCGAGTTGGGCATCACCTACCTGTTCATCACCCACGACCTGTCGGTGGCCCGCTTCATGAGCGACCGCCTGCTGGTAATGAGCCAGGGTAAAATAGTGGAGAGCGGCCCGGCGGCCGACGTCTACGCCCACCCGCAGCACCCATACACGCAGCAATTGCTAGCCGCCATCCCCAGCGACGACCCGGCGCGCATCGCCGCGCGCGTTCAAGCCTAATCTATGCACTTCATTTATCCTTGCCTGCCTTATTACCCGCGCACTGTAGACCCCATGTGGGAGCCGGAGTACGCCTGGGCAAAGGCGCAGGGGTTAGCCACCGGGCTGGTTGATGTAGACAACGACAAGGTCTGGTTTCCTACTTCGGAGCGGCCAGCGCAGGCAATTTATCGAGGTTGGATGCTGATTGGTGCCGAGTACGGTCGGCTAGCCCAACTAATGCCGCTAGCTGTTGCGACTGCCGAATATCTTTCCTCGCACCACGCCACTGGTTGGTACGAAGCCGTGGCTCAGTATACTTTCCCCAGCCAATTTTTGACCGAGCCAACGCCGCTGAGTTTCGCCGCTGGCCGGCGCTACTTTGTGAAGGGGCTAGCCAAGTCGTTTGGCACCGACTCGGTACTAGAAAGCCAGAGCGAGCTGGATGACTTCTGGCAGCGCCAGGAGCTGCCGGCCGGAACGCCGCTTTTTGTGCGCGACTTCACCGGCCTGAAGCCTAATTCGGAGCGCCGCTTCTTCGTAGTGCGGGGGCAGGTGCTAGGAGCGGAAGGCCTCTCGTTACCAACTGCGCTGCAAGACGCGGTAGAATCGTTGCAGCCCCGGCTTTTTTACTCGTTCGACGTAACCGAGACCTTAGCCGGCCAGCCAGTGCTGGTAGAAGTTGGCGATGGCCAGGTGTCGGACCTGAAAGAATGGACAGTAGCCGAGTTTAGCAGCCGCGTGTTGAAGGCCTTGGCGGAGGCCAACGTTATCCTCTAAAATTCTGTTAACCCTTAGGCGGCAGTTGGCCGTTCTACATCTTTACCCCACGCGTCGCCTTCGTCAATCTTACCCCAAGCTGTCCGGCGGCCGTCTTACTTACCCCATGAAAACCCCTAAAGACCCCGCCGCCCCCCGCGCCCCCCGCGCGAAGGCAGCCCCCGCCGCTAAAGCGGTCCCCACTTCAAAAATTGCCGCCGCTGCGGCCAGCGTAGAGAAGGAGGTGGTGTATCGCCAGTTTGCCGACAATCCCGGTAAGGTGTTGGCGTATCGCCAGCTTTCGCGCCGGCTAGGCATCACGACGAAGGTGCAGCGCGAAGAATTATTCGCCTATCTCAAGGAATTGAAGCAGGAAGGCAAGCTGGAATTGCTTCAGAACGACGATTACCGGCTAGCTAGCCCCACTGACCTGCAAGTGGCCGCCAGCGCCGCCAAGGACCGAAAAACGGCTAAAAAAGCTGCGCCCGAAGCTACGGCTACGCCCGAGCTAGAAGACCATTTTGGCCAGGACCCCATCGTGCACCGGCGCCGCTCGGCGGGCTTCGACCACGTGGGCGATGGCCCTGACCGGCCCCGCCGCGATGGCAGCACCATCATCGGCACGGTGGCCTTAGCTACGCCGCGCTTTGCCTTCGTGGTGCGCGAGGACGGCGACGGCGACGATATCCGCGTCTTCACCGACCAACTGCGCTACGCGTTGGATGGCGACTTGGTACGCGTGCGCCTGCGCGGCATCCGCGATGGGCGGGTGACTGGCGACGTAGTGGAGGTGCTCAAGCGCCAGCGCCCCGAAGTGGTGGGCCGCCTGCAAGTGCAGGGCTCCATCGGCTTCGTGAAGCCGGATAACCGCAAGGCGTATTTCGACGTGATGGTGCCGCCGCAGGAACTGGGTGACTCGCGCAACGGCGACAAGGTGCTGGTGCGCATCACCGAGTTTCCAGACCACGAAGGGCAGGGCCGTAACCCGGTCGGCACCATCATCCGTAACTTCGGGGCGGCCGGTCAGAACGAGGCCGAGATAAACGCCATCATGGCCGAGTTCGGGTTGCCGTTTGAGTTTCCGAGCGCAGTGGAGGAGGAGGCTGACGCCATCCCGACGACCATCACGAGGGAGGAAATTGCCAAGCGCCGCGACTTCCGCGACATCCTAACCTTTACCATCGACCCGGCCGATGCCAAGGACTTCGACGACGCCCTCAGCCTGCGCACCCTCGACAACGGCAATTACGAAGTGGGCGTGCACATCGCCGACGTGACCCACTACGTGCGGCTAGGTACCGAGCTGGAGCGCGAAGGCAAGAGCCGCGCCACCTCGGTCTACCTCGTGGACCGCGTGATTCCGATGCTGCCCGAGAACCTCTCGAACGGCCTCTGCTCGCTGCGCCCCAATGAGGACAAGCTGACGTTCTCGGCCGTGTTTGAGCTGGACGAAAAGGCCAAGCTGGTGGACTCGTGGTTTGGCAAAACCGTCATCCACTCCGACCGTCGCTTCAGCTACGAGGAGGCGCAGGAGCGCATCGAAACCGGCGAGGGCGACCTGGCCGAAGAAGTGAACCTGCTCAACCGGCTGGCCAAGCTGCTCTCGGCCGAGCGCTTCCGCAAGGGCGCCATCTCGTTCGAAACGCAGGAGGTGAAGTTCAAGCTGGGCGAGGATGGCAAGCCGCTCGGCGTGTACGTGAAGGAGCGCAAAGACGCGCACAAGCTCATTGAGGAGTTTATGCTGCTGGCAAACCGGCGGGTGGCCGAGTACGTGTTTGGCCTCAAGAAGACCAAGCCGCGCTTCACGATGGTGTACCGTACCCACGACGCGCCTGACCCCGACCGCCTCGAAAACTTCGCGCTGTTTGCCCAGAAATTCGGCCACAAGCTGAACCTGGCCAACCCGAAAAAAGTGAGCACTGAGCTCAACAAGCTCAGCACCGACGTGGTGGGCAAGCCCGAGCAAAACGTGATTCAGGGGCTAGCCATCCGCTCGATGTCGAAGGCTATTTACACCACCGAGCCGCTGGGGCACTTCGGGCTGGCGTTTGCGCACTACTCGCACTTCACCTCGCCCATCCGCCGCTACCCCGACATGATGGCCCACCGCCTGCTCGAGCACTACCTCGAAGGCGGCAAGAACGTGCCCGTAGAGCCGGTGGAGGAAGAGTGCAAGCACTCCTCGGCCCGCGAGAAGCTAGCGGCCAATGCCGAGCGCGCCAGCATCAAATACAAGCAGGTCGAGTACATCGGCGCGCACATTGGCGAGCAGTTCAAGGGCGTGGTGTCGGGCCTGACGGAGCGCGGTATCTACGTCGAGATTGAGGAGAACAAGTGCGAGGGCATGGTACGGATTTCCGACATCCCGGGCGACACCTTCGAGCTCGACAAGGACAACTACCGCCTGGTAGGCCGCGGCTCAAAGCGTATCATCCAGTTCGGCGACGAGCTGCAAGTCGTTATTACCTCGGCCAATCTGCTCGACCGCACCATCGACATGGAGCTGGTCGACAACCGCCCCGAGCACATCAAGCAGCGCGAGCGGGCCGAGCGCGAAGCCGGCCGCGCCAGCCGGGGCGGTGGCTACCGCGGCGACAAAGGTGGCAGCGCCCGCAGCGGCAAGGGTGGTAGCCCGCGCGGCGGCTCTGGCAGCGGTAGCAGCCGGAGTGACAAGGGCGGCAAGCGCCGCCGCTAGAAAGTAAAGTAGTGCGAAGCGCCGGCTTCGCGTAACGAGCGCAGCGGGTATCGACGTTAGGGACACATTACCCTAGCGCCGATACTCGCTGCGCTCGTTACGCGAAGCCGGCGCTTCGTGCTACTGCCCACCTACCTTTGTGCCTGTGCAAAACGACCTCTCGACCCTCTTAAATCAAGCCCTCGCTCAGCTTGATTATGGCCAGCAACCGGCCGCCCTCTACGACCCCATTCGCTACATCATGAGCCTTGGCGGCAAGCGCCTGCGGCCCCTGCTGACGCTGCTCGGCGGCCAGCTGTTCACCGATGAGCTAGCCCCGCTGGTGAAGCCGGCCCTAGCCACGGAGGTCTTCCACAACTTCACGCTCGTGCACGATGACCTCATGGACCAGGCGCCGCTGCGGCGCGGCCAGCCCACGGTGCACGAGAAATGGAACGCCAGCACGGCCATCCTCTCGGGTGATGTGATGCTGGTGCGGGCCTACGAGCTGCTCTTCGAAAACGTGCCCGCCACCGTGCTGCCGCAGGTGCTGCGCCGCTTCTCGCAAACCGCCGCCGAGGTGTGCGAGGGCCAGCAGTGGGACATGAATTTTGAAACCGAAACCACCGTCACCATCCCGCAGTACCTTGACATGATTCGGCTCAAGACGGCCGTGCTGCTCGGCTTCGCCCTGGAGCTGGGGGCCACCCTAGCGGGCGCCAGTGCCAACGATGCGGAGCACCTGCGGCAGTTCGGCACCGATATTGGGCTAGCTTTCCAACTGCGCGACGACCTACTCGACGTGTACGGCGACGCCGCTACCTTCGGCAAGCGGGTGGGGGGCGACATCATTTCGGACAAGAAAACCTTCCTGCTCCTCACCGCCCAGGCCCAGGCTAGCGCCGCTCAGCAAGCCGCGCTAGGGCAGCATATCGGCCAGCCCGTGGCGGATGCCGAAGCCAAGGTGGCGGCCGTGCGCGGCGTGTACGACGAGCTGAATATCCGTCCGCAAACGGAGGTTCTCATCAACCAATACTTCGAAGATGCCCTGCTGCACCTCGACCGCATTGGCGTGGCCGCGGCCCGTAAGGAGCCGTTGCGCCGGCTGGCCTTGCAGCTACTGGAGCGCGAGTCGTAGTCCCGTAGCGCGGGCTCTCAGTCCGCGAATAGTATCGCTAGCCCTACCCACTCGCGGACTAAAAGTCCGCGCTACTCCATTCTCATGCTCAATCCCGTTCTTATTCTTATTGGCCTCACGGTGGCCATTTCCGCCTACGCCTGGTCGAACCGCGACCTGCTGGAGGCTTGGATAATGGAGCCCTACGTGATGGCCCGCAACGGGCAGTGGTACCGCCTGCTCACCTCCGGCTTCCTGCACGCCGACTGGAGCCACCTCCTGTTTAATATGTTTGCTTTCTACTCCTTCAGCCCCATTGTGCTCAGTACGCTGGCCCAGGGCTACGGGGTGGTCGCGGGGCTAGGGTTGTTTTTGCTGCTTTACCTAGGTGGCATTATCGTGTCTGATTTGCCTACCTATTTCAAGCACCGCGACGACCGCGGCTACCGCAGCCTGGGCGCCTCGGGCGGAGTAGCGTCGGTGCTGTTTGCCAGCATTCTACTCTTTCCGGTGAGCGGCCGGGGCGGCGGTATCATCATTTTCCCACTCCCGATTCCTATCCAGCCCTTCCTGTTTGGTTTCCTGTACCTGGCTTATTCGTACTATATGGGTCGCCGCCGGGGCGATAATATCAACCACGACGCGCACTTCTACGGAGCGCTTTACGGGGTTTTGCTCATCATTGCCCTAGTGCCGGGCGTGCTGCCCAACTTCGTGCAGCAGGTATCAAACTACATTATTAAGTAAGTGAATTATTGTTTGCTAGAAGAGTAATCCTGACTTTTTTCGCTGACTTGCGTAAACGGCCCACACCCTCACTCTTCTTTCCACTCTTCTTCACCATGACGCGCTTTCTTTCTACCCTGGCCGCCCGCCTGTCGCCGGCTGCTCTGCTGCCCCTTCTCTTGCTGTTTGCCACGAGCTGCAGCCGCTACAACGACAGCGGCTCGCTCAGCATTGCCGGCATAGTTTACCTTATCCTAGCCATCTATGCTTTGGTAAGCCTGCTAAAGCAGGATTGGTCGCTGGGCAAAAAACTCATTTGGGGTGTCATCATTTGGTTCTTCCCCATTGGTGGTTCCATCATTTACTTGCTATTCTCGGGTCGTCGAGGCTAACCCTTCGCTGCCTCAGCCAACAAAAAACCCTTAGCCAAGCCGGCTAAGGGTTTTTTGTTGAACTGCCATTTCAGGCACCGAGCGGCTACTTTAGCAGGCGGGCTTTTTCGAGCCGCGCCACGCCCTGCGCCAGCTCGCCGGCGTTGGTAATTTGCTTGGCCTGCCAGTGGCCATCGGGCTGCTTCAGCAGCTTTACCTCCACCACCATGGTAGTATCGTAGCGCGGCTGGGTAAACTCGAGGCCTACCAGCGCTTCGTTGCCCTTATCGGTCGAGTACTTCACGCCCCTGAACTGGCTGTCGGGGCTCACTACGCGCCCAGCTAGCCCCAGAAAAGAAAGGTTGACCAGGTGCTTGGGAGCCGCCGCCTGCGCGGCCTCCAGTGAACCAGTTTCAACAAAACGCTTCACTTCGCTATGAGCGGCCTTGGCCAACTGAGGCTTCAGCAGGCGCAGGCTACCGCGAAGGGCTAGCCCCCCGCCGGGCACCAGGGCCGTGAGCACGCCGCTCTGGCTAGCCACATCATCTACCAAATGACCGGTAAGCGCATCCACATCTACGTAGCGCTCGAAGGCCGCTACATCGTGGGTTTGGGTGGCCGCTGCCGCTTGCAACAAGGCATACTCGGGCCCTTTTTTGAGGGAGTTGTAGTAGTAATAGCCCCCGGCCACCACGGCCAGCAGGACAATGAAAAGTAGAATACGCTTCATCAGAACAAATGCGGGGGAATTGAACAGCGGGCCAACGGGGCCGACTGCACTGCAAAGAAAAGCGCCCGGCTGCCTCGTTCGCGCTAGCCTGCGTACAAGCCCGCTATGCACCCCCTCAATATCCCGCCGCTGCCCCGCCGGCCCGAAGTCCATGGCCACCGTGGCTGCCGTGGTTTGCTCCCCGAAAACACCCTGGCCGCCTTTCTGCATGCCCTCGCCCTGGGCGTTGATGTGCTGGAGCTAGATGTTGTTATCTCGGCCGACCAGCAAGTGGTGGTGTCGCACGAGCCCTGGCTGAGTGCGCGGCTAGGGCGTGGCCCAACTGGCGAGCGCATCGCGCCAAGCCAGGAACGCAGCTACAATCTCTATAAGCTGCCCTACGCCACCATCCAGCGTTGCACAGTGGGCGAGTGGCCCCACCCTGGTTTTCCGGCGCAACAGGCTAGTCCCAGCCACCGCCCACTACTGCGCGAAGTGTTGCAAGCCACCGAGGCCGCCTGTCGGTACCTGGGCCGCCCGCTCGTGGGCTATTCCATCGAGCTGAAGAGTACGCCCGCGGGCGATAATATTTTTCACCCGGACCCCGCGCTTTTCACCGAGTTGGTGCTAGCCGAAATTCAAGCGGCGGCCGTGCACCCGCGCACCACCTTGCTCAGCTTCGACGAGCGCATTCTGCAAGCCGCCCGGCGAGTAGCGCCCGCGCAACAGCTGTGCCTGCTCAGCGAAACGGATGTGCCCGCTGCCCGCCTCTTTCAGCAGCTAGGATTTGTGCCCCCGGTGTTCGGGCCCGACTTCCGTTTGCTATCGCTGGCTAGGGTTGAAGAGTTGGCGGTAGCTTACCCCGGCCTGCGCCTGGTGCCCTGGACGGTGAACTCCGAGGCCGACCTGCGCCAGGCACTCGCGTGGGGAGTAGCTGGCATTACAACTGATTATCCTGACCGCCTGCTAGCGCTACTTTCGCATGCCTAGCCGATACACACCGTATTACAAGCTAGCCACCAGAACAAGGTGGCTAGCTTGTAATACGGTGTTACGATTTTCAGTTTTTGTAACGTTGCCGTTGCACGTAGCGTTTGGGTTACACCACTCGCCTAATTCGTAATTTGTTGATAGGCAATTTGGTTTGTTACAACCCTCGGAACATATTTGCACACCCAATCTGTAACACCCAGGCTTTATGGCTCATCAAGGCGAACTACTGCAGGAGGCTATCAAAAGCAGCGGTATCTCCATCACGCGCATCGTGGAGGAGCTGGGTATTACACGGCCCACTATTTACCGTAAGTTTAAAGAAGATACGTTGGACGTTAATTTTGTAAAGAGCGTTGGGCAAATTATCGGGCACGACTTTTCACAGGATTTTACAATGCCGCAGCAAGCTGCGCTGCCATTTGTAACACAATCTGTTCGCTCAGGTGTTACAAATTCTGTTACACCACGTGTAACGATTCCTGCTAAAACCGATTCTGACGCTGCTAGCCAGCTTTTGGCCCTTCAAACCAAGTACATCGCCCTGCTGGAAGCCTATAATGAGCTTCTATTGAAGGTGTATGGCCAACGGTAACAAAAATGTTCCACGTGAAACATTTTTGTAGTACTTCGCTGCGTATCTCATGCCTGGCAGTGGCTTAATACGTGCTAGTAGGGTTGGGCTAGCTGGTTTAGTGCAAGGTGTTGCGCTTCGGGTGTCGTAGGGTGTAACAGTTGGCGAATTGTTAAAACCAAGACGTATGTTACTCCGCCGCGAGGCTAGCACGGGCAATGGGCCTAGTGCGCTACAAGAAAATAACCTCGGTTACTACCTGGGCGCCGACCTCCGCATTGAGCATTTCAAGCACGCGAGTCTTGGCCATCACCAGCTCATGCTTGAGCGGGGCAGAAGTCAGGCGCACGAAAAGCTTGCCCTTGCTGACGTAGACTTCCTTGGTTTTAAGAGCAACTGCTTTGCCCATTACCCGCTCCCAGCTCGCCACCACGGTTACCTCATTGAGCTTGCTGCCGAGGCGGTAGGCGCGTACCAGCGCCTCCAGTCCTTCCTTCAGCGGGATGATATCGGCCCGACGAGCGGTGGGGGAGAGGCTGAGTTTTTTCACGAAACGATTCGGGCTAACGCGCAACTAATCGGCCAAAACCAACCGCGTTTCCTTCCTCAAAAGTACGCTCGCCGGGCCGATAACCGGGGCTCAATCAGAGGGAAGTCACGGTACCGGCCCGCACTTCAAACCGCTGAATGGCGCCACCCACGCCGGACAGGGCCTGGTCGGTTCGCGCCAGGTTGGTGTCGGTCAGGAATACCTGCCCGAAGGTTTGGTCGGCCACCAGCTCAAGTAGCCTAGCGATACGCTTGTCGTCGAGCCGGTCAAATATGTCGTCGAGCAGCAGCAGCGGCTTGGCAACAGCTAGCCCCGCGGGCTGGGGCCGGGCAGCCAACAGCTCAAACTGCGCGAGCTTCAGGGCGATAGCGTAGGACTTCTGCTGGCCCTGCGAGGCGTAGCTTTTCACGGGTAGCCCATCCATGAGAAAAACGAAATCGTCGCGGTGCGGGCCGGTAGTGCTGCGTTGCAGAGCCAGGTCGCGGCGCTCGTTGGCTAGCAGCAGGTGGCGAAAATTTTGGCCGGGCAGCTGGCTTTTGTATTCCAGCAAAACCTCCTCGCGGCCATCGGCCAGTTGCGCGTAGTGGCGCTGGAAGACGGGTACGAACTGCGTGAGGAAGCTAGCGCGCAGAGCCGATAGACTTTCGCCCAGCGGAGCCAGCTGGTCGTCAAGCGCCTGGAGGTACAGCGTATCGAAGCCGTGGCTGCCTGCGCCCTGCTTTAGCGTGGCGTTGCGCTGGCGCAACAAGCCGTTGTATTGCAGCAATAGCTCCAGGAACTCGTGGTCGAGCTGCGATTGCAGACTATCGAAATAGCGCCGCCGCTCCTCGCTGCCCTGCCGGATGAGGTCGGTGTCGTAGGGCGAAATAAGTACGGCGGGGTAGCGGCCGATGTGGTCGGCCAGCCGGTCGTAGGGCTGCTTATTGTGAGTTATAGTTTTCTTTTGCCCCACGCGTAAGCTGACCTGGATAGTTTCGGGCTGGTCAGTTGTGGCGCTGCTGAACTTGCCTTTCACCACAAAAAAATCGGCCCCCTGCTTGATGCTTTGGGCATCGGCGCTGGCAAACGCACTCTTGGTAAGTGCCAGGTAATAAATGGCATCGAGCAGATTGGTCTTTCCACTCCCGTTGTCGCCAATGAAGCAATTGATGCCGGGGCAAAAAGCCAGCGCGGCCTCGTCGTAGTTCTTGAAAAACAAGAGGTGAAGTTGGTCGAGCGTCATTCGGGGCGTGGGGGTGAGAGTACGGCTGGTGTTACGTAATTTCGCCCTCCCAACGCGAAATTATATACCCCGAATTATGGCGGAGTCGAAAGTAAAGGATGCGCCGAAAGGTGGCGCAAACGGCAACAAGAACGGCAACGATACCAACGGCCAAACGCCGAAGGTGGTTGACGCCGCTACGGGTGTCGAAACAGTAAAGCAGCCCTCCGTGGAGGAACTGCCGGCTGCGCACGAGGGCAACAACCCTGCCCAGGAGCCAGTGGCTACCTCGCCGGCCCAGCCCGAGTTTCCGAAAGAGACTTACCTCACCTGGTATGAGCAGATGCAGCTCATGCGCAAGTTTGAGGAAAAGGCGGGCCAGCTCTACGGCCAGCAAAAAATCAAGGGTTTCTGCCACCTCTACATTGGCCAAGAAGCCTGCGTAGCAGGCGCCGTATCGGCCCTGGAAAAAGGTGATAAGTACATCACTGCCTACCGTGACCACGCGCATCCGCTAGCCCTCGGCACTTCGCCCAACGCCATTATGGCCGAGCTGTTTGCCAAGGCCACCGGCTGCTCGAAGGGCAAGGGGGGCTCGATGCACATGTTCGACAAGGAAGTTGGTTTTATGGGCGGCCACGGCATCGTGGGTGGTCAGATTCCGATGGGTGCCGGCATCGCTTTTGCCGAGAAGTATAACAAGACGGGTAAGCTCTGCATCTGCTACATGGGCGATGGTGCCGTGCGCCAGGGTGCGTTGCACGAGGCTTTCAACATGGCCATGCTGTGGAAGCTGCCGGTGATTTTCGTAGTTGAGAACAACGGTTACGCCATGGGCACGGCCGTAGCTCGCTCGTCGAACGTGACCGAGCTGCACATCATCGCCGATGGCTACCAGATGCCCAACGAGCCGGTGAACGCCATGAACGTGGAAGATGTGCACCACGCTGTGGCCCGCGCCGCCGAGCGCGCCCGCAACGGCGAAGGCCCGACCTTCCTTGAGTTTAAGACCTACCGCTACAAGGGCCACTCGATGAGCGACCCGGCCAAGTACCGCACCAAGGAAGAGTTGGAGGAGTACCGCCACCGCGATACCATCGAGGCTGTGCGCCACACCATCCTGAGCAACAACATGGCCTCGGAAGAGGACCTGGCGGCCATTGATGAGCGCATCAAGGCACAGGTGCAGGAATCGGTCGATTTTGCCGAGAACTCACCTTACCCCACGCCCGACGAGTTGTTCAAGGACGTGTATGTGCAGAACGACTACCCGTATATTCACGACTAGTTTCATCCCTTAACCCGGCCCCTTGCCTCTGCGGCCGGGTGGCCCCTGGCGGCGCTGCTCGCCCAAGAGCGGCGCCGCCGAGCTACCTATCCTAATGTCTAAGATTCCTTACACCGGCAAAACGCCGGGCGCCCGCCAACCCGTTCGCCCCGTCTCGACCGACCCGCTAGCCCCGGCCCAAGAAACGTATGCCACCGAGAACCCCATGCTCGAAGACCCCGATGCACTGGCCGCCCGCCTGGCCGAGTCGGAGGACTTTGTGCGTCGTAACCGCAACTTGCTCATCGGCGTTTTGGTAGTGATAGTGGCAGCGGTGGCTGGCGTGTTTGGCTATAACTACTGGCGCACTGAGCAGAATACGCTGGCGCAAAACGCCATGTACAAAGCGGTGGATTATTGGGAAGCCGACTCCCTGAGCAAGGCCACCAAGGGTGATGGCAAGCACCCCGGCCTAGCCAAAGTAGCCAGCGAGTACAGCGGCACCAAAGCTGGCAACCTAGCCAACTTCTACGCCGGGGTAGCTGCGTTGAAGGAAGGCAAATTTCAGGACGCCTACAATTACCTCGATAAGTTCAGCTCGGACGACTACCTAGTGCAGTCGCGTGCCTACGCTCTCATGGGCGATGCCAAGCTAGAGCTGAACCAGCCCAAAGAGGCTGCGGAACTCTACGCCAAAGCAGCCGACCACAAAACCAACGATTTCTTCTCGCCTGGCTATGTGCTCAAACAAGGCATTGCCCTCGAAACAGCTAAGGACAACGCTGGCGCTACCAAGGCCTACGACCGCATCCTGAACGACTACGCCGCCTCGCAGGAGGCTAGCGAAGCCCGCCAGCGCAAAGCAGCCATTGCCCAGTAGGTACCCTAGCCAACTCGTTTTCGCCAACGGCGCTTTCCGCAGCAGGAAAGCGCCGTTGCTTTTTAGTAGAGCCTACGCTTCCAACCTCAACCAACCCTAGCGAGAAAGCCTGGCTAGCTTGCGCAGCAAGCGTAGCCGCGCAATCCGTTTCATCCGTTAAATCCGCGATTAATGGCGACTGCCTTACAAAACCTGAGCACCTACGACAGCAGCAACTTTGTTGACATCAGCGAAAAGCGCTTCGGCCTAGTGGTGGCCGAGTGGAACCGCGAGCTCACCGACACCCTCAGCAGCGGCGCCTACGACACCTTGCTCAAGCACGGCGCCAAGGCCGAGAATATTTTCCGCAATACCGTGCCGGGCAGCTTCGAGCTCACGCTGGGGGCGCAGTTCCTGGCACAGCACGAGGAGATAGATGCCGTCATTTGCCTGGGCGTCGTTATCAAGGGCGATACCAAGCACGACGACTATATCTGCCACGCCGTGGCGCAGGGTATAACCACAGTAGGATTAAAGTATAACAAGCCTGTGATATTTGGCCTGGTTACGACCAATACTCTGGAGCAGGCCTGGGACCGCGCCGGTGGGCGCCACGGCAACAAAGGCACGGAGGCGGCCGTGGCTGCCATCCAGATGCTCGGATTCTGAAGGAATAAGGAAGCCTGCGAAGCAAAGCTGTGAAAACTAATTACCTTTGCCCCGCGAAACGTAGCCCCACGCAAATACTGCTAGGGCAAAGCTGATAGTTTTGCCAAACTTTTTAGTTGGGCAGGGCGTTGGCAATGGCCTAGCCGCACCGCTTAGTGGTTTACATACCTTATCTTTTACTTGCTTTTCGATGACCGAGGAAAACCTCCGCTACTCGCGGGAAGACTTAGCTGAGTTTGACCAGATTATTCAGGATAAGCTTACGGCCGCCCGTAAGGAGCTGTCCTTTATCAAGGAAACCCTGACCCGCAACAATGAGTCGGGCACCGACACCACGGCGGCTTCGCTGAAAGTGCTGGAGGATGGCGCTGAGACCGCTGAGAAAGAAAGCCTGAACCAGCTGGCTTCGCGTCAGATGAAGTTTATTCAGCAGCTCGAAAACGCGCAGCTGCGCATCAAGAACGGTACCTACGGCGTGTGCATCGGCACGGGCAAGCTCATTCCGAAAGAGCGCCTGCGGGCCGTGCCCCACACCCAGCATTCGATTGAGGCCAAGCTGGCCCGGCGCGATTAGGCGCGGCCACGGTCATTGGCCCGGACCCGTACCCGGCGCTTCGGCGGCGGCTTACGGGTCCGGGCTTTGTTTTTACCGACTGCCACTTGGGCAGACATTAGCACTCACCAGCGCCGGCGGCGCGGGACTATAAGCCAGCAATTAGATTAAATTACTTACAGAGATGGGCAAGCAACATTCAGACGAAAGGCCGGCGCGGCGCGGCAATGATTCACGGAGCGGCGATTCACGCGGCAACGACTCGCGCGGCGGCTACCAGCCCCGGGGCGGCAACGGCGGCGGCAGCAACTACAAAGGCAGCCGCCCCGACGGGCGCGGCGAAGGTTATTCGCCGGCCCGGCCCACGTTTGGCCAGGGCGGCAGCAAGTTTGGCGGGCGCCCTAGCGGGGGCAACGGCAGCAGCTTCGGCAAGCCGGCCTACGGCGAAAAACGCAGCTTCGGCGGCGGCGACCGCCCCGAGCGCGGCGGCTACGGCGGCGGCGAAAAGCGCAGCTTCGGCGGCGAGCGCAATGCGGGCGCGTTTGGCGAGAAGCGC
>CAYLNN010000054.1:0-19416 GCA_964385095.1 uncultured Hymenobacter sp. | reverse complement strand
GGCGACCGCCGCCCGCTAGGCCTCGTCAGCAACATTGCCTCCTGGAACTACCCCATGTCGGTGCTGCTGCACGCGGTGCTGGTGCAGGCGCTGGCCGGCAACGCCGTGATTGCCAAAACACCCACCGACGGGGGCTTTATCTCGCTGAGCCTCACCTTCGCCATTGCCCGCCGCGCCGGCCTGCCGGTGACGCTGGTGAGCGGCCCCGGCGGCGAGCTTAGCGACGTGTTGGTGAAGGACCCGGCCGTGGACTGCCTATCCTTCGTGGGTGGCCGCTACAACGGCCGCAACATCGCCGACGCCCTCAGCCAGGAGCACAAGCGCTACATGCTGGAGATGGAGGGCGTGAACACCTACGGCCTCTGGAACTACTCGCAGTGGGACAAGCTGGCCGAGCAACTCGTGAAGGGCTACGACTACGGCAAGCAGCGCTGCACGGCTTACGTGCGCTGGGTGGTGCAGCGCGAGCTGTTTCCGCAGTTTCTCGAAACCTACACTAGGGCCATCGGCAGCCTCAAGGTGGGCAACCCCACGCTGGTGGACAACCCCGGCGACCAGCTGCCCGACCTGGCTTTTGGCCCCGTCATCAACGCCCGGCAGGCCGCGAGCCTCGACGAGCTGTTTACCGATGCCAGCAAGCATGGCGCCATCCCCTTCTACCAGGGCAAGCTCGATGACAACCTCTTCTTGCCCGGCCAGGACCGCTCGGCCTACCGGGCGCCGCGCGCCCTGGTGGGCCTGCCCCGCCAGGCCGAGCTGTACTTTAAAGAGCCCTTCGGCCCCATCGACACGGTGGTGCTCGTGGACCGCGTGGAGGAGCTGGTGGGCGAGATGAACATCTCGAACGGCGCCCTGGTGAGCGCCCTGGGCTCAGACGACGAGCAGTGGGCCGCCCGTACCGCCAAGGAGCTGCGTGCCTTTAAGGTGGGCATCAACCAGCTGCGCAGCCGCGGCGACCGAGCCGAGGTGTTCGGCGGCCTGGGCGAAAGCTGGAAGGGCGCCTTCGTGGGCGGCAAGCTGCTCGTGGAGGCCGTGACCCAGGGCGCCCCCGGCCAGCCCGTGCTCGGCAACTACCCCGACGCCGTGCTGCTGCCCGAGAAGGCCTAGCCAGCGCAGCGCGTCGCTTACCGGCCGGGGCTGCTTTCCTGCGGGAAGGCGGCCCCGGCTTGTTTTTGGTGGTAGTGGCAGCGGTAGTGGCCTGCTCAGCAGCGCCCAGGAGCTAAAAGCGCCTCACCAGACAACCGTCCGGCTACTTTTAGCATCATTGCGGAGATACGCTCATATTCCTGCTCGCCCTTGCAATATTTTATCCTCCTCGCGCTGCTGGCGCTCGCCCTACCCGCCGCGGCTCAGTCCAAACTTTCGACCCAGACCAGCCCCACCTTTTACTTCCGGCAGCGGGTCGATGTGCAGCCCTACGCCGGCAAGCCCTACCGCCTTTCGGCCCGCATGAAAGTGGAGTCGCCCACCGGCGACAGCGCCGACGCCAACGTCTTCGCCGTGGTGTTTGACAAGAATAAGAAGTACCTGGCCATGAGCAAGCCCGGCCAGATGCGGGCCAAGCGGCGCGACGGCCAGTGGCGCACCTTCTCCCTCACCGGCCAGCTGCCTAAAACGGCCACGCAGCTAGCTATCAACGCCAACGTGTACCTCAACGGCACCTTCGGCTACGACGATTTCCGGTTGGAAGTAGCCACCGGCAAGGGCCAGTGGCAGCCTGTGCCGCTGCTCAACAGCGACTTTGAAACGGCCCGCGCCGACAGCGCCAGCGGCTTTCCCAACGGCTGGCGGCCGCTATTTCTCAACAGTGCGTATCGCTTCCGCACAGTGGCCGAGGCGAGCGGCAACCACTACCTGGAGCTGGTGGGGCAGGGCGCCATCAGCTACGGCCACAACCCCGCCGCTGGCCACACGCTGGCCCTCAACGGCATCAAGCTCTACTACGAAACCTACGGGCAGGGCGAGCCGCTGCTGTTGCTGCACGGCAACGGCCAGTCCATCTCGGCCTTCAATGGGCAGATTCCCGAACTGGCCAAGCACTACCAAGTCATCGCCGTGGACACCCGCGCCCAGGGCCAGAGCACCAACGGCAAGCAGACGCTCACCTACGACCTGTTTGCCGAGGATATGAGCGCGCTGCTGAAGGCACTTAATATCCCGGCCGCGCACGTGGTGGGCTGGAGCGACGGCGGCAACACCGGCCTGAGCTTGGCCCTGCACCACCCGCAGCAGGTGAAAAAGCTCGTGACGATGGGCGCCAACCTCTGGGCCGATACCCTGGCCGTGACGCCCGCCACCCTTAAGGAGGTGCATAAGGGCAAAACCATGACCACCCTACTCTACCCCTTCAACAAGCAGGCCCGCAACGTGCGCCCGCTCATCATGCTGCTGCTCGACTACCCCCGGATGAAGGCCACCGACCTGGCGGGCATTGCGGCGCCCACACTGGTGCTGGCCGGCGAGAAAGACCTTATTCAGCCCGCCCACACGCGGCTCATTGCCAGCAGCCTGCCCCACGGGCAAGTACACATCTTCCCCGGCCTCACCCACTACGCCCCGCGCGAAGACCCGGCCGCCTTCAACGCGGCGGTGCTGGCGTTTCTGGCGCAGCCCTAGCCCGCCGGGGCTAGCTACGCAAAAGGGCGGGCCAAATGGCTCGCCCTTTTTAGTGCATTGGCAATGGGTACGTTAGTACTTACTCCACCGTCAGCCTTACGGCCTAGCTGCCGGCGCGCACCACGTACACGCCTGGGGTCAGCCCAGCGGGCAGGGCCAGCCGCGCCGTGCCCCGGGCATTGACCGGGGCCGTGGCCACCGGGCGGCCCAGCGCGTCGAGCACCGTCATCACCGTGCCGGGCGTGGCGCCCAGCAGCGTGGCCGCGCCGCCGCGGGCCGGGTTGGGGTACAGGCTCAAGCTGGCCGCCACGCCCGTCAGGGCCACCGCCCGCACCACCGAGTAGTGGGCCATGCCGTCCAAGTTCACTTTCCGCAAGCGGTAATAGAAGCGGCTGGCTCCGGCGGGCAGGGTCGCGGCGAGCAGGGCGTAGGCGTGGGGCGTGGCCGAGTTGGCCACCGCGGCTAGGGTGCCCACTTTGGCAAAGGCCTCGCCGTCGGGGCTGCGTTCAACCTCGATGGCAGCGCTACTTCCGTGGCCGTGGCCCACGGCAGGGCCGGCCAGCGTAGCCGTGAAGGCCACCAGCTCCATGAGCAGGGGCAGGGCATCATCATCCGGGCGGGCCAGCACGGTGGTGGTGATGCCGGCCGGGCTGGCCAGGGTGGTGCTGCCGAAGGTGGCGCTGGGCGTGGCGTAGCCCCGCACGTATACCTGCTGCCCGGCAATGGCCATGCCCTGGCCCACGTCGCTACCGGCACCGCCGCTGCTCACGGCTCCGCCGTCCGCACTCGTCAGGCCCGTGCTAGGGTCGGTATACTTGGCCACGAACATATCGGTGCCGCCTGCCCAGGCCCGGGCCGTGCCAGCAATGTTGGCGCTACCGTTGCAGGAGCCTGTGACGTACACACTGGCGCTGCCTACGGCCATGTCGTAGCCACGTCGACGGCGGGGCCGCTGCGCACGGCGCTGGTCTAGGACCGGGCCATGGTGTTCCACTTAGCCACGAACACGTCGGTGCCGCCCGCGCTCGTCAGCTACGTGCTGCCAAAGACCACAGTGCCCGTGAAGGAGCCGGTCACGTACACGTTGCCCGTGGCCAGGCCCGCATGAGGGAGGTGCCGCGGCTGGAAGCCGCTGACGCTGGTGGCCAGGGCAAAGGCAGGCGGCGTGTTTTGGGCCCGCGCGGCGCGGCCGGCTAGCGGCAGGCCCAGCAGCGCCAGGGCAGCCAGCCAAAAGGTATTGCGACCCCCGGGGACCAAACGTAGCGAATGCTTCATAGCAAAGCGAAGAAGGATAAAAAAAGCCATATAATTGTCTGTTCCTGAGTTCACTAGTCCAGTAGCATCCTGCAAAGGTCTGGCGCAGACCAACGCGCCGGTATCGCATAAACATGCTATAGCGCGGTGTTGGTCCAGCACCTATCTTACATGCACAGCCAAGCCTAGCCAGGCCGCCGCCAGCGCAAAAAGCCCGCCTACCGAACGGCAAGCGGGCTTTTAGTACTGCGAACTCGGCGGGTCCGGGAGAGGGGCGGCCGGCGGCCCGGCCGCGCCGCCCAGGGGCGGAAAAGGCTAGCCGGGGCGCGGCGCGGCGGCCCCCGGGCGACCCGGCACTGGCCCACCGGCGGGTGAGGCGGGCGGCGAGGCGTTGCCAGCACGGCCGTACGAAGCCGGCGCTAGCCCGGCGCGCCCAGCGCAGGCGGCGGGCAACGGCTGCTCTCGCCCACCCCCACCTTACACAAATAGAAACATTCAGCCAGAAAATAGGATACTTCGGCTAAGGAAGCGGGCAGCTCGCAGCTTAAAAGGCTCCATTAGGAGAGCGGTACTAAGCAATGAGCAAGTTGGATTGTAAAAAGAAGCTGGCGGCCTCATATTTGTTCCATCAGTCGCAACCCCAGTTTCTAGTGGGGCCTGATTTTGATGGTTGCTTACCACACTTCTTGCCTTTCCTGACCATGAAAACAACACTTACCACCAGCTTTCTGCTTGCCCTAGCTTGCTGCCAGCTTTCGGCGCAGGCCTCCTCGCACGACCCCGAGCGCCCCACGCCCAGCGTGGGCATGCTGGCGGGTGGCGGCATTGGGGCCAGCCCACTAGTGCGCTACCTGGCCGCCACCCTGCAGCTTTCGCAGGCACAGACGCTGGCCGTGCAGGCGGCCGTGCAGAAGCACCAGCGCCAGACGCGCACGCCCGAGCTGCTGGCCCAGCGCCTGCGCACGGTGCTCACGGCCAGCGAATATGCGCGCTTTGAGCAGCTGCATGGCAATGCCGCCACGGCGGCCAGCCTGCGCGAGCTGGCCCTGCGCTAGGCCGCGGTTTCGGCGGCTGGCAGCGTGGGCTGCTGCACTGTAGCCAGCTGGGTATCGAGGGCAATCTCGAAGCGGTCGAGCTCCAGCTCGACCTGCCGAATGGCTTCTTCGCTGAAGGCGTCGGCCCGGTGCATGGCCACTAGGCGCGCCCGCTGGTGGTCCGTCACGGCGCGGCGGCAGCGCAGCAGACCCTCAAACGAGGCGGCGGCTTCAGTAGTAGCGGCATTGGGTGGGGCGCCGCCGGCCTCGCTGGCGGCCAGCTCGAAGGTGCCCTGCAAGCGCCGGGCCTGGCGCCGCATCACTTCGCGCAGGGTAAGCAGGCTGGGGTCGGGGGCGCCTTGCTCGGCATTGATGCGCTGTTCGAGGTAGTCCAGCGAATCGGTGGTGAGCAGCAGGCGCAGGGACTGCTCTTCGGCGGCGCGCTCGGCCGGCGACTCCTGCACCCCTAGCCGGCGCACCAGCCAGGGCAAGCTCAGGCCTTGGGCCAGCAGCGTAACCAGGATGACGGTGAAGGTGATAAAGAGCATGGCATCGCGCTGCGGAAACGGCTGCCCGCCCCGCACGGTGAGGGGTAGGGCCAGCGCCGTGGCCAGCGACACCACGCCCCGCATACCAGCCCAGGAGGTGATGAAGAGGTTGCGCTTGGGCGCCCGCTCCTCGGTGCGGCCCAGCCAGCGGCCAATCAGGTGCCCCAGATAGTTGACCGGGAACACCCACCCTAGCCGGATGGCAATGGCCACCGCGCTCACCAGCAGGCCGTAGCCAAGCAGCGGCCAGAAAGCGCCCGGACCCAGCCCGGCCAGAATGGTACGCAGCTCGAGGCCGATGATGAGGAACACCAACCCGTTGAGCAAGAAGCCCAGCACCCGCCAGAAGCTGTGCTTGAGCAGCCGCGTCTGGTTGTCGTAGATGTCGTGCGAGCGGCGGCTCATCATCAGCCCCATCGCCACCACGGCCAGCACCCCCGATACGTGCACGTGCTCGGCCGCCAGGTACACCCCAAACGGCAGCAGCAGCGAGAGCGCCGTAATGAGCGTGGCATCGGTGAGGTAGTTCTGCACCCGCACCACCATGTAGCCCACGGCCACGCCAATGGCCGCCCCGCCCCCGGCCACCAGCCCAAAGTGCCAGCTGGCATCCCAGAGGCCGAAAACCCCCGTGACGACCGCTGCCACGCCGTAGCGGTAGGCAATGAGGGCCGAGGCATCGTTGACGAGGCTTTCGCCCTCCAGCACGCTCGTGATGCGGCGCGGCAGCCCCAGGCCCTTGGTGATGCTGGTGGCGGCCACGGCATCGGGCGGGGCCACAATGGCGCCCAGCACAAAGCCCATACTCCAGCTAAAGCCCGGAATAAAAAAGTGGGCCATGGTGGCCACCACCGTGGTTGTGAGCAGCACCAGCCCCACCGCCAGCAGCAGAATGGGCCGCCGGTTAGCCACAAACTCGTGCCACGAGGTTTGGTAGCTGGCTTCGTAAAGCAGCGGCGGCAGGAAGATGAAGAAGATGAGGTCAGGGTCGAGGTCGATGGCCGGCAGGCCGGGCAGCAGCCCGAGCAGGCCGCCCGCCACCACCAGCAGCACCGGGTAGGGCAGCTTGATTTTAGGCGCCACGGCCGAGAGGGCTACCAGCAGGGCCAGCAAAAAGATAATCAGGGCGAGGTGCTCCAAACGAATAGCGGCAGTAGGTGCGGGGGCTGGCTAGGGCCAGGCCGGGCTAGCCCTGGCCGGCCCCCGCGTGGTGGTTTGAGAAAACGGGCGCCCGGGCGCGCCCGGGCATTCCCTATACGTAGTGCCCCACCCGAACAGCTTGCCCGTCCGCCTCGTACCGCAGATGCTGTAAATCCGCGCGCCCGGTAGCCGCCCACCCCGACGCGCGGATTCGTAGCATCCGCGGTGCGGCCCCGCTACCGGCGCTGGAAGTGCAGCGGCAGCGCGCCGCCCGGCCGCAGCGTCACGAGCGGGGCCAGGGCCGGCACCACCGGGCTAGCCGGCGCCACGTGGTAGCGCCGCAGCGTTTGGACGAGCACCAGTTGCAGCTCGGTGAGGGCAAAGTGCTGGCCCACACACAGGCGCGGCCCGCCGCCAAAGGGCAGGTAGCCGTAGGCCGGCGGGGCCGGCTGCGCCCCCGCCGCAAAGCGCTCGGGCCGAAACTCCTCGGCCGCGGGCCACAGCTTGGGGTGGTGGTGCAGGCCGTAGAGATAGAGCGTAAAGAGCGTGCCCTTGGCAATAGGCTGGCCCCGAAACTCGTCGGCCTCGGTGGCCACGCGGTCCACTATCCAGGCGGGCGGGTAGAGGCGCATGGCCTCCTGCACCACTTGCAGGGCGAAGGGCAGCTGGGGCAAATCCTCGAACTCGGGCGGGCGGCCGCCGGGTAATACTTGCTCAATTTCGGCTACTAGCGTGGCCTGCGCCGTGGGGTGGCAGGCGAGCAGGTACAGGGCCCAGGCCAGGGCGTTGGCGGAGGTTTCGTGGCCGGCCACGAGCAGAATGTTCAGCTCGTCGAGCAGCTGCTCGTCGGCCATGGCCCCGCCGGTGTCCTCGTAGCGGGCATCGAGCAGCATTTGCAGCAGGTCGTCGGGGGCCGGCGTGCCGGCGGGGGCCGCCGCCTGGGCGGCGCGGTGCCGCGCAATGGCCGCCCGCACCAGCTCGCGCAGCTGCGTGGCCAGGGCATCGTGGCGGCCGTAGCTGCCGCGCAGCCAGTGCCAGGGCCGCAGGTAGGGCTGCCGAATGGTATTAACATAAAACGCCTGAATAGCCGTGAGCCACTCGCTGAGCTGCGTAAGCTGGCGCTCGTCCAGGCTGCTGCCAAATACCGAGCGGGCCACAATGCGAAACGCCACCCGCGTCATGGCCGCGTGGGCATCGAGCTCGGCCACGGGGCTAGCGGCGGTGCGGGCGTCGAGCTCGGCCACCCACTCATCGGCCGCCGCGCGCATGAGGCGCGTGAGGCCCGCCAGCCGCTGCCGGTGAAAGCCGGGCTGAATGAGCCGGCGCTGGCGCAGCCAATCGGCGCCCTCATTGGTGAGCAGGCCGCGGCCCAGGTAGCGCAGCAGCCCGTGCGTGAGGTCGGACTTGTGGTAGCGGCGGTGGTTTTTCTGCAAGATGTGCTGCACCAGTGCGGGGTCGCGCGTGACCACCGAGGGCCGCACGCCGCCCAGGTACAGGCGCAGGGTGTCGCCGTACTGCCCCAGCAGCTTATCGAGCGCCCCAATGGGGTCGCGGGCCGCCTTTAAGGAGTTGCGCAGCGTGGTGCGGCGCGGCACTTGGGGCCAGGAAGCAGGTTGTAGCATAAGCTTTGGCTTGTGCGTCGTCAAATTAAACCACCAGAAAGCGCAAGCTAAAGTCTGTGCGACATTTCACTAGTCAGGCAGCACCAGCTCGCGCGGCAGCTCAAATTTCAACTCGCGGCTCTTTTTACGGCCGTGCAGTTGGGTCAGAAAGTCGTCCAGCTCGGGCTTGTACTCCAGCCACAAGTCTTCGTGCAGGTGCTTCGGAATGAGCGTAGTCAGGCGCAGGGCTAGCCGCGCCGTACCCACAAAAAAGCCCTGGTACACGCTGTCAAACTGCCCGGTGTAGTTCTCAAAAATCAGGCGCAGCGCGTACATGCTCAGGTCAATTTCGAGCTGCTTGCTCTTGGTGACGCGGCGGGCGCGGGCGGCCTCCTGGGTGGCCCCGCGCAGGGCTTTCACCAGGCTGCGGTTGAGCAGGCGGCCGGTCACGGCCACGTTGAAGAGCTCGTGCACGCGGTCGGCGCTCGCCTCGTACACGCTTTCGAGCGTCACGGCGGGCAGCAGCTCAAAGCTGAAGGTGTCGTAGAGCTCGGCATCGCGCCGGGCCGCGCGCACAATGAGGGCTTCCTTTTCCTTGTCGGACAGGCGGGCCACGGCTTTCTTGAAATCGGCGGACGGAACGGGCATAGGCTGAGGCTAGGAGGACGGGGCTAGCCCCGCACCAAGGCAAAGGTCGGCAAAGTAGCCCTTCCGGCCGAACGAAAGCCCCGGGCCCGGCGTTATCAGCCGCCCCCTAGCTTCGCCGGGGCCGCCGTATTTTTGTGCCATGGCTTTTCCCGCTACCCGCCCGCAGACCGACTACCAGGACGACGTTCTTTTGCTCGAAGAAGAGCAGGAGCTGCGCACGCTGGTGGTTTACAACGACGACGTGAACACCTTCGACCACGTTATCCAAACCCTCATCGACGTGTGCGGCCACGAGCCCGAGCAGGCCGAGCAGTGCACCCTGCTCATCCACCACAAGGGCAAGTGCGCGGTCAAAAACGGCACCTATGAGGAGCTGGAGCCCCGCTGCTCGGCCATCCACGACCGGGGCATCTCGGCCGACATCGTTTGATTTTACCTTCTGAATGGATTTTCCTTCCAAGCTCATTGAGAACGCGGTAGTGGAGTTGTCGCGCCTGCCCGGCATCGGCAAAAAAACTGCCCTGCGGCTAGCCCTGCACCTGCTCAAGGCCGAAAGCGACACCACCGCCAACCTGGCCGAGGCCCTGGCCAAGATGCGCTTCGACATCACGTACTGCCGCACCTGCCACAGCATTTCTGACTCGGAGGAGTGCAGCATCTGCGCCAATAAGCTGCGCGACCACGCCCAGGTGTGCGTGGTGGCCGACGTGCGCGACGTGATTGCCATCGAAAACACCGGCCAGTACCAGGGCGTGTACCACGTGCTCGGGGGCGTCATCTCGCCCATCGAGGGCATTGGCCCGGCCGACTTGCAGGTCGATTCGCTGGTGGCCCGCGCCGGCGCCGAAGACTCGGAAATCCGCGAAATCATCCTGGCCATTTCGCCCACCATGGAGGGCGACACCACGGCGTTTTACCTCTCGCGCCGCCTGCGCGATTTTGAGCAGCTCAACATCAGCACCATTGCCCGCGGCATCCCGATGGGTGGCGAGCTGGAGTATGCCGACGAGATTACGCTGGGCCGTAGCATTGTGGAGCGCCAGCGCCAGGCCCGCTAGGGTCCAGTTTTTTGGGCACGAAGGCCCGGCAAAGCAAGTGCCTCCAGGCTGGCTGGCCGGGGGTGCTTGCTTCGCCGGGCCTTCGTGCAATAGCAGACGGGGCTCTAACTTCGCCCTCCCGTGGTGAAGCTCTCCGTCGTCATTGTCAACTACAACGTCTGCTACTTTCTGGAGCAGACGCTGCTGTCAGTTCGCCAGGCCGCGGCGGCGCTGGGCGAGCCGGTCGAGGTGTTCGTGGTGGATAACAACTCGGCCGACGCCTCGGTGGCCATGGTGCGGGCGCGCTTCCCGGAGGTTATCCTCTTGGAGAACAAGGATAACCCCGGCTTTTCCCGCGCCAACAACCAAGCTCTGCGGCTAGCCACCGGCCAGTACCAGCTGCTGCTCAACCCCGATACGCTGGTGGAGGAAACCACCTTCCGCCGCTGCTGCGACTTTATGGACGCGCACCCGCGCTGCGGCGGCCTGGGCGTGCTGATGCTCGACGGCCAGGGCCGGTTTTTGCCCGAGAGCAAGCGCGGCCTGCCCACGCCGGCGGTGGCCTTCTACAAGATATTCGGGCTAGCTAGCCTGTTCCCGCGGTCGCGCACCTTTGGGCGTTATCACCTGGGCTTTCTTGCTGAAAACGAAGCCCACGAGATAGCCGTGCTCAGCGGCGCGTTTATGCTGCTGCGCCAGGCGGCGCTGGCCGAGGTGGGGCTGCTCGACGAAGATTATTTTATGTACGGCGAGGACATTGACCTCTCGTATCGCCTCACGCAGGGCGGCTGGCAAAACTGGTATTTTCCGGGCACCCGCATTCTGCACTACAAGGGCGAAAGCACCAAGCGCACGAGCGTCAACTACGTGCTGGTGTTTTACCGGGCCATGGTCATTTTTGCCCGCAAGCACTTTGCCGCCAGCCGGGCGGGGCTGTTTTCGGTACTGATAAACAGCGCTATTTGGCTGCGGGCGGGGCTAGCCCTGGCCCAGCGCCTGGCTACCGCCGCCACCCCGGTGCTGCTCGATGCGGCCCTGCTCTACGCGGGCATGCACGTGCTAAAGTCCTACTGGGAAGTCAACCAGAAGTTCGTGCGTGGGCTTTACCCGCCGCAGTACATGCTAGTGGCCGTGCCGCTTTATATCGGGGCCTGGCTCGCTACCGTCTGGCTCAGTGGTGGTTATGACCAGCCAGCCCGCGCCAGCCGCGTGGTGCGCGGCGTGGCCGTGGGCACGGTGCTTATTTCGGCGGTGTCCAATTTTTTCGACGCCTGGCGCTTTTCCAAAGCGCTCATTGTGCTGGGCGGCGGCTGGGCGGTGGCGGCGCTGGTGGGGCGCCGGGTGCTGGGCCACTGGCTGCGCCACGGCAACCTGCGCCTGAGCGAGGGCCGCGCCAAAACCCTGGCCATCGTGGGCTCGGCGGCCGAAAGCCAACGCGTGCGCCAACTGCTAACCCAGGCCCAGGTGCCGGCCAAAGTTATTGGCTACATCACACCCGATGCGCCCGCGCCTCCTGCCCCTCCCCTAGCCGACCACCTCGGCACAGTTGCCGAACTGCCGGCGCTGCTGCGCCTCTACGGCCTGACGGAGCTTATTTTTTGCGGCCAGGATTTGCCGGCCAGCCAGATTATCAACCTCATGGCCAGCCTGCCCGCCAGCCCCTTGGTGTCGTATAAAATCTTGCCGGCGGGCAGCCAGTACATCATCGGCAGCAGCGACAAGGATGCGCCCGGCGACTACTACGCCCTCGACCGCTCGTGGCGCCTGAGCCAGCCCGCCCAGCGCCGCAACAAGCGCCTGCTCGACCTCACGGCCTGCCTGGCAGTGCTGGCCCTGAGCCCGGCACTCATCTGGGCGCAGCGGCGGCCGGGCGGGCTGCTGCCCAATGTGGGCCAGGTGCTGCGGGGCCGGTGCAGCTGGGTAGGCCTGCACCACCTGCCCGAGGCTAGCCGCTACCCCGCCGTGCTCTCGCCCGCCGATGTGGCCCCGCACGCCGGGGAGGCCGGGTTGCCGGCCCTTTCTCGGCTTGAGCGGCTGTATGCGCAGGACTACGAGCCTAGCCTCGACCTGGGCGTGCTCTGGCGCGGCTGGCGCCGATTGGGCGGCTAGCGCCAGCCCCCCGGCCAGCGCTAGCCAGCCAGCGGTGGCTATTCCGTTTGGGCGGGCTAAGCTGGTCATTGGCTACGCAAGAGCCAATATTCGGCAAAGAAATAGGCGCTGAAATAGCTAGTAAGCAGCCAACCGCTACGCGCGGCGCCTACCTTTGTGCTTTCTCGCCGAGTCGCTGTGAAAGCATTTTTCGCCTATTTCTGTATTTCGCTGGTGCTGCTGCAATCGTTCAGCCGCGAAGTATTGCTGGTGGATTTTACGCTCAATCAAACGGTTATCACGGCGCGCTACTGCGTAAACAAGGCCCGCCCGCTGCTGCACTGCGATGGCAAGTGCTACTTCGCCAAGAAAGCCCGCCAGCAGGAAGAGCGCCAGAACAAGTCGGCCGGCCCCGTGAAGGAGCGGCTCGAAATGCTGCCCGCCGCCTTTGGCCCGTGGCCCGTGCTGGCGGCCCGACCCGCTATTGCCCCGGCTAGCCCGCGCTACGCGGCGCTGGTGGCGGGGCACTACGCAGCCCCGCTAGGGTCCGTTTTTCGCCCGCCGCTCGGCTAGTCTACCTCCGTTTGGGGAGTTGCCGGCTGGTTGACGCTTGGGCTGCATTGCGCGCCCGGCCTGGACTAGACTTGGCCCCCACTGAGTTTGGATTAGTCTGATTTTCAAGGGGAAATGAAAGGTATTTTTATGGGTGCCGGGCTGGCCGTGGCTAGCCTGGTGAGCGCGCAGGCGCAGCAAGCCGCCGTGCGCGGCACTATTCTCGATGCCCAGTCGCAGCAGCCGCTTCCGGGCGTTTCGGTCGTTATTCCGGGCACCAGCATCGGCACTACTACCGATGCCAGCGGCCGCTTTACACTGGCCGCCCCGGCCGACAGCCGCGAGCTAACTATCTCGTTTATTGGCTACAACACCCAGCAGGTGCGCGTGCCGGCCGCTGGCCACGCCCTCACGGTGCGGCTGGAAGCGGCACCCGTGAGCCTGCAAGGCGTGGTCGTATCGGGCAGCCGCGAACAGGAGCGCCGCACCGAAACGCCGGTGGCCATCAGCCAGGTGTCGGCGCAGCTCATTGCCGACACCAAGGCCACCGCGCCCTACCAGCTCCTCAACAAAGTGGCCGGCGTGTACATGGTAGACCTGGGCGCCGAGCAGCACATGATGGCTATCCGCCAGCCCATTACCACCAATGCGGTGTATTTGTATTTGGAGGACGGGCTGCCCATTCGGCCCATCGGCATCTTCAACCACAACGCGCTGTATGAGATAAACCAGGCCGGCGTGCGCAACATTGAGGTGGTGAAAGGGCCGGCCTCATCGCTCTACGGCTCCAATGCTATCGGGGGGGCGGTTAACTTCCTGACCAAGCAGCCCACGCCCCTGCCCACGGTGGGCGCCTCGGTGCAGGGCGACAACTTTGGCTACCGGCGCGTCGATGCCAATGCCAGCGGCACGGTGGGCCGGCTAGGGCTATATGCGGGTGGCTACGCGGCGCGGCAGCGCGGCGGCTGGCAAGATTACACGGACTTCAACAAGCAGTCGTGGACGCTGCGGGCCGATTATACTTTCAGCCCCAAAACTCGCCTCATTGGCACGGGCAGCTACAATTATCTCTATACTCAAACGCCCGGCACGCTCGACAGCACCCGCTTTTACAGCCGCCGCTACCAGAGCAACAACCGCTTCACCAACCGCGAGGTGACGGCCGTGCGCGCCAGTCTGCGCCTGGAGCACGAGTGGAGCCCTAGCCAACAAACGGCTTTCACGGCCTTCACGCGCTACAACTCGACCGGCCAGCTACCGAGCTATTTCATCGCCGATGTGCGCGCGAACGGCGCGTACCAAAGCTCGAACGGGCAGGTGAACAACCAGTCGTTTCATAGCTACGGGGCGCTGGCACAGCACCGCATCGACCTGGGTTTTCTGAACTCGCGGCTCATTGTGGGGGCTTACGCCGACTACAGCCCCAGCACGTACTACGCTCGTTTTCTGAGTATTCAGAAAGACGTGGCCAACAATTTCTACACCGGCTATACCGATACCGGGCGCTACCTCGACGACTACAAAATCGACCTCTACAACACGGCTGCCTACGCCCAGTACGAGGTGCCGGCTACCGAAGCACTGCGCATCGTGGGCGGCCTGCGCTACGACCGGGTGCAGTACAAGTTCAGCAACAACCTGAGCGGCAGCCAAACCAGCAAGAAGGCTAGCCAGAACAACGTCTACAACATCTTGGCGCCCAAGCTGGGCCTGACTTACGCGCTAGGGCCGGCCCAGGGCTTGTATGCCAATTTCAGCACTGGCTTCCAGCCGCCCGAAACCAACAGCCTCTACAGCTCGCGCCAAACCATAGCGCTGAAGCAGGCCAACTTCACCAACTACGAGGCCGGCGGCTGGCTAGCCTTGTTTGAGCGCAAGGTGTATATCGACCTGAGCCTCTACCAGATGGAAGGCCGCAACGAAATCGTGAGCCTCTTGCAGGCCGACAACACCACGCAGAGCGAAAACGTGGGCGCCACCCGCCACCAGGGTATCGAGTACACGCTGACCTACGCGCCGGTGCCAGAGGTGAATTTCCGCCTGAGCGGTACCAACGCTCGCCATACCTACCTCGATTACAGCGAGGTAGTACAGGGCCGCAACCGCGACTACGCCGGCAACCGCATGGTGGGCGCCCCCAACTGGCTAGCCAACGCGGAGGTCTTTTACAAGCCGCGCTTCGCGCCCGGCGCCCGCCTCGGGGTAGAGTACCAGCGCGTGGGCCAGTTCTACACCAACACGGCCAATACCAAAACCTACGCCGGCTATAACCTGCTGAACCTGCGCCTGGGCTACCGCCTGCCGCAATCGGTAGCGCGCGGCCTGGAGGTGTGGGCCAACGTGGTGAACCTCGGCAACGCGCTCTACGCCGTGAACGCTACCACCAACCAGTACGGCACCACCTACACGGCCGCCGCGCCGCGCACCGTCACGCTGGGGCTAGGGTACACGTTCGCCGCCAAGGCGCGGGAATAGCGCGGCCTTTTAGTCCGCGGGTGCACTGCCTATAAACTCCTTAACGAATTGTCTAGGTGCGGACTAAGTCCGCGCTACACTCCTATGCAAACAACTTCAACCCCGCCGGCCCGGCCGGCCGCGGCTGCCTCGCCGCTGCGGCGCTTTGTGGGCCGTAATATGTACCGCTGGCACCGGGCGCTGGGTCTCATCACCCTGCTGCCGGTGGTGCTCTGGACGCTCAGCGGCATCTCGCACCCGCTGATGTCGAACTGGCTGCGGCCACCCATTGCCCACGAAACGGTGCCCGCACCGCCGCTGCAAGCCACCGCGCTGGCCGTATCGGTGCCGCAGGTGCTGGCGCAGCACCACTTGGCAGCTATTCAGAACCTACGCGTGGTGCAGTACCGCCACCAGCCTTATTACCAGGTCACTGACTTTCGGGGCCGGCTGCGCTACTTTGCCGCTGCTACCGGCCAGGAGCTGCCCAATGGCGACCGCGCCTACGCCGAAGACGTGACCCGCTACCTCACGGCCGACTCGACCTCGGCCGTGGCGAGCGCCGAGCGCCTGACCCACTACACCGGCGACTACAAGTTTATCAACCGCTTGCTGCCGGTTTGGAAAATCACCCTAGCCCGGCCCGATGGCATGGCCGTGTTCGTCGAAACCGAGCAGAGCCGCATGGGCACCTTCAATAACACGGCCCGCGCCCGCTTTCTGTGGGTGTTTGGCATGATGCACAACTGGGATTTTCTCGATGGGCTGCCGCGTCCCTGGCACCTGGGCATCATGCTGGTATTCAGCACCATCATCTGGCTATCGGCCCTGAGCGGGCTGGTTATCTACGGCTTTGTGCGGAAGAAGCTGCGTCAGCCCCGCTCAGCCCAGGACCAGGTGGGCTGGCTGCGCCGGCGCCACCGCTCGGTGGGGCTGTGGGTGGCATTCGTCACCTTCACCTTTGCCCTGAGCGCATCGTATCACCTCTGGCAAAAGCTCACGCCCGACCGCCGCGATACTGTGGCCCGCGTGTCGGGTTTCGCCGCCAGCGAATTGACTTGGCCGCTGCCTGAGGCCCTAGCCGGCCCGGCCCCGGTGCAGCGCGTGTCGCTGGTGCGGGTGGCGGGCCAGCCCTACTACCGGCTGGCTAGCCTGGGCGCGGCGGGTGGCCCACCTACCGTGCAGTATCGTAGCACCCGCGACGGCCAGTTGCTGCCCGCTGGCGAGTCGCTGTACGCCCGCGAGCTCGGCCAGGAATTTATGCTGAAGCTCAATGGCCAGGCTGCGCCGGCCACCGCCACCGGTGCCGCCGAAGACGGCGCCCTCCCCGACTGCTGCACCGCCCCTAGCCTAGTTGCCGAAACGCCCGCCACCATTGGCACGCCCGCTGCCGGCCCCGCGCCCACTCAGGCCAACCTGCTCAGCCCCGAACTGATAACCAAGTTTGCCGGCGAGTATGGCTTCGTGAACAAGCGCCTGCCGGTGATGAAGCTGGCCTTTGCCACGCCCGACCACACGGCCCTGTACGTGGAGCCCGCCAGCGGCCGCCTAGCCGCCCTCGTCACCGACGGCGACCGGCGCGAAGGCCTGTCGTTTGCCGTGCTGCACAAGTTTTTCCTGATGGACTGGGCCGGCAAAAACGTGCGCGACGCGGTAGCCATTTTTTCGGCGCTGGGCGTGCTCGTGGTCACGCTCTACGGGTTTGCGCTGCTGCTGCGCACCCGGCGGTAGGTTGGCCGTGGTGCTAGCCCAGCAAGCCGGCAATGCCCTTCACATGCAGGCGAGCGAAGCTGCGCACCCGCTCGAAGCGAGCCTGGGTCGCGGCCAGCTCCTCATCGGCGGGCAAGCCGCGGGGCACCTGCACGCTCAGGCGCTCAAACACGGCCGCGGCAATGTCGAGGTAGCCTAGCAGCAGCAAGTAAAGCTGCTTCTTTTCGTCCTCGGCGTAGTTTTTTGTGCGGATGGCCTTCGTCAGGGTATCCAGCTGCGTGGTTTCGTCGGTAAATAAATCGCGCAGGGCGGCGCGCTGCCGGGTGTAGTCGGCAAGCTGCCCGGCCTCTACCTCGGCAGTCGAAAAAGGAAACGTATCGGCAAAAGCAACAGCCTGCTTGAAGGCCGTTTCAGCCTGGTAAATGAGGGCCAGGTGCTTTTGTAGGCTAGCCCAGAGGCCGGCCCGGGCCCGCTCGAAGGCGCCAGCGGGGTCGGGGGTATTTGCGGTCATGCGTTGCTATACTGAAGCCCCAAAGATACCCGCGGCAGGCCCCGCCAGCACCCGCGGCCGTGGGCCAGGGCGCCCAGCCCCATTGGTCTGGCGCAGGGCTAGCGAGCTGCTAGTTGCCGGCTGGCGGCTGGCAGCCCGCTAGCCCTTGCCCGGCGGAAAGCCAAAAAAACAATGAAAAATGGCGCCAATTCATTCGTAACGCCGCGCGGGCCAATACTTTTGCGACTCGCACCTTTTCTTATCAGTTAAGCTTATGTCGCCTAGTACTGCTACCCCGGCTGCCGCGCCGCCCGACCCGACTGCGTATTTCTCCGACCGCATTCTCCAGATTCAGGAGTCGGCGACCATCGCGATGGCCAAAAAAAGCCGCGAGCTGGCCGCCCAGGGCGTCGACGTAATTAACCTGAGCTTTGGCGAGCCTGATTTTCAGACCCCGCAGTACATCAAGGATGCCGCCAAGCAGGCGATTGACGACGGCTTTACCTTTTATACGCCGGTGCCGGGCTACCTCGACCTGCGCCAGGCCATTTGCGATAAGTTGCTGCGCGATAATCAGTTGACCTACGCGCCCAACCAGATTGTGGTGAGCACCGGGGCCAAGCAGGCGCTCAGCAACATCATCATGACGCTGGTGAACCCCGGCGATGAAGTCATTATTTTTTCGCCCTACTGGGTAAGCTATGCCTCGCAGGTAGAACTGGCCGAGGGCGTGGCCGTGCCCATCGTGGGCGCGCTCGAAAACGACTACAAAGTGACGGCCGCCGAGTTTGAGGCCGCCATTACGCCGCGCACCAAGGCCGTGATGTATTCCTCGCCCTGCAACCCCACCGGTGCCGTGTTCAGCCGCGCCGAGCTGGGCGCCATTGCCGAGGTACTAGCCCGCCACCCCGGTATTTTCGCTATCGCCGACGAGATTTACGAGTACATCAACTTCACCGATGAGCACGTGAGCCTGGCGCAGTTCGATGCCGTAAAAGACCAGGTTATCACCATCAACGGCTTCTCGAAGGGCTACGCCATGACGGGCTGGCGCCTGGGCTACCTGGCCGCGCACCCCGCCGTGGCCGCCGCCTGCGACAAGCTGCAAAGCCAGATTACCTCCGGCACCTGCTCTATCGCGCAGCGCGCCGGGCTAGCCGCCCTGCAAGGTGGCCGCGCCTCGGCCGATGAAATGGTGCAGGCCTACCATCGCCGCCGCGACCTCGTGCTGGAATTAGTAAAAGATATTCCGGGCCTGAAAACGCCCACGCCCGACGGCGCTTTCTACATTTTCCCCGATGTGTCGGCCTTCTTCGGCCGCACCACGCCCGATGGCGCGGTTATCAACAGCTCGTCGGACCTGGCGCTGTACCTGCTGCGCGACGCGCACGTGTCGGCCGTGGGCGGCGACTCGTTTGGTGCGCCCGCCTGCCTGCGCTTCAGCACCGCCGCCGCCGATGCCAAGCTGATGGAGGCTTTTGGGCGCATTAAGAAGAGCCTGGCCGCGCTGAGCTAACGCCTGGCTAGCCTGCTTTGCAGTGAAAAGCCCCGGCCAAAGTTTTCGGCCGGGGCTTTTTGCTATAAATATTGTCTGGTCCGGTCCACAACATCCTGCAACACCCCGAGCAGGCGCGGCAGCTCCAACGTGTAATAACGCGCCTTGTCCAGGGTGCACACATTGTTTTCCAGCTTGAGAAACTGCCACTCTACCCCAGTGGTTGCGCAGCCGTAGAGCGTAGGAATAGCCTTTTTTTCTCGCTCGTTGAACCGCGCCGCGCCGATGAGCTGCGCGGCACACTGCACGGTACCTTGGTCCATATCCTGCTTTGTTAGCCTCGGCCACGCAGAATACCGGCGCTTTGATAAAGTTATGCAGCCGGACGTAAGACAGCACAAAAGCACACTCGCCGTTGAGGCCCCGCGCCGGGTCTACGTCCCAATAGCCCCCCGACACGATGGTGAAGGCGTGGGCATTGCGCCGGGCCAGCTCAGCCAGAATCGGGCTAATCAGGCGCTCGGAGCGGGATTTTTCATTGCCGAAACCTAACTGGTTGGCCAAGGCCAGCGTTTCGGTCAGCCACTCGCTCGGCTCCACTGCCAGCGTGCCGTCAACTGGAAATCTACTCCAAACTCAGTGCTGAGTCGGTCAGTCGTAAAATCGCTGTAGGCCATACGCCAAAGATACGCCCCTGCCCCGCCGTACCTTTACGGGTACTTATGAACTTGCTTTCCGCCGAGAATATC
>CAYLNN010000053.1:0-20754 GCA_964385095.1 uncultured Hymenobacter sp. | reverse complement strand
CCAGCGCCGATACCAGGTAGAGCACCGCAATCCAGCGCAGCGTCTGGCGGCGGCCGAGTGCATCGGAGGGAATGCCGCCAAACATCGCCCCAATTACGGTGCCGATGAGCGCGATGGAAATAGTGAAGCCGTGCTCGACCGCGCTCAGGTGCCAGAGCTGCTGAATGGCCCGCTCGGCACCCGAGATAACGGCCGTGTCGAAGCCGAACAGGAAGCCGCCGAGCGCCGTGACAATAGACCAAAAAAGAACCTTGCGTTGCACCATGACCGGAATCGTTTGCACAAACATCCGAAAAGGGGCCTAGCCAGGCATTTGCTGGCATACCAAATGCATTTAAAATTGATGCACGAGGTTTAAAGCAAGGTTATTTTGTTGATAATCAAAATGATAGAAATTAGTGAGTGCTGACTCACCACACGCAAGGACATGCAATTTTAAAGCGATTTTCAAAAATCGCTCATACCCGCAGGTGGGTATGCAGGGCTTTGAACTCGGAAGGCGACACTTGGTACTTGCCTTTAAAGGCCGTCGAGAAGTAGGAAGGCGACGAAAACCCGGTCTGGTATGCCACGTCGGCCACGGTGCTGCCTTCCTGCAAAAGCAGCTGCCGGGCCTTGGTCAGGCGCACGGTTTGGATGTACTCGGTGACGCCCGTGCCGAGCAGCGCCTTCACCTTGCGGTAGAGCTGCGTGCGCGACACGCCCAGGCTGTGGGCAATGTCATCGACGCCCAGGCCGGGCTGGTCGAGGCGGCCCTCGATGATGGCAGCTAGGTCGGCCAGAAACTTCTGGTCGACGCGCAGCGGGGCGGGTGAGGCTAGCGGCGGCGTCGCTGTCGGCGGCGCGCCCGCCGACAGCTGCCGGTGAAAATGCTCGCGCTGCTGGTCGCGGTTGCGCAGCAGCGTGCGCAGGCTTTCGAGCAGAAAGGTGGGGTTGAAGGGCTTGGTGAGGTAGAGGTCGGCGCCGGCCTGCACGCCCGCCACCTGCTGCTCGGGCGCGCCCTGGGCCGTGAGCAGCACCAGCGGAATGTGCGAGGTGCGCCAGTCGCCCTTGAGGGCGGCGGCCACGTCGAGGCCACTGAGCTTGGGCAGGCCCACGTCGCACACGATTACGTCGGGAATCGCGTCGCTGGCCAGCCGCAGGCCGGTGGCGCCATCGGCGGCCGTGCTCACCTGAAAGTAGGGCTGGAGCTTCTGCACCAGAAACTCGCGCACCTCCTCGTTGTCCTCAATAACGAGGGCCGTGGCCTCGGGGCGGGCGGGCGGGGGGCTAGCCGGCTGGCTGGTGGAGGCCAGCTCATCGGGGAGCGCGGCCGGGCTGCCCAGCCGCCACGCGCCGGGCTCTACGTGCAGAAAGGCGGCGGGCCTTTCGAGCGGCAGGCGCACCTCAAACGTGCTGCCCTGGCCCAGTTGGCTCTCAAACGAGAGCGTGCCCTGGTGCAGGCGCGTGAGGCCTTCGGCCAGCGCCAGGCCTAACCCCGAGCTGTTGGGCGTGGGCTGGCTGCCCTGGTAAAACCACTCCAGAATGTGCGGCTGGTCGGCTTTTTCGATGCCGCGGCCGGTATCGGCTACGCTCACTACTACTTGTTTAGCAGCGGGTTCTACCGCAAGGCTCACCGTAATGTGGCCGCCGTCGGGGGTGTACTTGAAGGCGTTGGAGAGTAGGTTGAAGAATATCTTGTCGAGAATCTCGCCGTCAAACCAGAGAAAAACCACCGGCTCGGCCGCCACGAAGCGGAAGGTGATGCCGCGGCGGCGGGCCGTTTTCTCAAACACGTCCATGATTTCGCGCACGAAGCCCACCAAATCGCCCTCGGTGGCGTGCACGGCCATCTTGCCCACGTCGATTTTGCGAAAATTCATGAGTTGATTAACCAGCTGCAGCAGCCGCTGGGTGTTGCGGCGCACCAGGCTCAGGTCGTGGCGCTGGGCGGGCGTGAGGTCGTCGGCGGAGCTGGTCAGCAAGTCCTCAACCGGCCCCAGGATAAGGGTGAGCGGCGTGCGCAGCTCGTGCGAGAAGTTGGTGAAAAACCGCAGCTTGGCTTCCGAGGTGCGGCGCACTTCCTCGGCGGCGGCGCGGGCCTGCTCGGCCAGGTCGGCAATCTGGTTGCGCTGCTGGCTGATTTCGGCATTTTGCCCTTCCAAGGTGCGCCGGATGCGCCGGTTGAGGCGCGACGAGCGCCAGGCCAGCGCCCCCAGCAGCACGGCCCCAAGCAGGCTAGCCAGCAACAGATACACCAGCGTTTTCTGGTGGTTGTAGCGTTCTTGCTGCACCCGCCAGCGCTGCTGCTGCCGGAAAATGTCGCGCTGCTGCGCCACCAGCCGCTCGGTTTGGTTGCGCACGGCCTGCACGTTGGCCGAGTCTACCACCATCGTTACCAAGATGTTATCTTTAGTGTAAGGCTCGTGGTTGAGAATACGCAGCGCCGTGCGAATGGCCTCCTCGCCGCCCGGCGAGTACAGCAGCGTAGCCTGGATATCGCCGCGGGCCACCAGCTCTAGGCCATTATTGGGCCCCGGCAGGCCATCGACCCCGATAATGCGGATGCGCTGGGCTAGCCCCAGCTGCTGCACCACCTGGCGGGCGGCGCGGGCCATGGGGTCGTTTTGGGCAAAAATGAGTTTAACGCCCGGGTGCTGGCGCAGCAGGGCCGGCAGCTGCGCCAGCACCGGTCCCGGCTGCCATTCGCCCTCAAGCTGCCCCGACAGGCGCAGGTTTGGAAACGCCGCCAGCCCCTGCACAAAGCCCACGTGGCGGTCGGTGGCGGGCGAGGAGCCGCTGCGCCCCAGTAGCTCCAGCACCTGGCCGCGCCCGTGCAGCAGCTGGGCCGCGTAGCGGGCGGCGGTGCGGCCTACCTCCAGGTTGTCGCCGCCCACGTAGGCCGTGTAGTGCGGCGAGCTGGTGCGCCGGTCGAGGATAATAACCGGAATATGCTGCTGATACGCTACCTCGACCAGCTCCGTGAGCGGCGTGGCCTGGTTGGGCGAGATGATGAGTAAATCGACGTGCTGCCGGATAAACTCCTGAATGTGGCGCCGCTGCAGCTCGGTATCGTTGCGGGCGTCCAGCATCTGAAACTGCACGTTGGGGTGAAAGCTCAGTTCCTTTTCCATGCCCGCCAGCATGGCCTGGCGCCAGGCATCGCCGGTGGTGCACTGCGAAAAGCCGATGCGGTACACCGGCGCGCGCGCCACCGGGGCGCAGCTGGCCAGTCCTGCCAGCAGTAAAAAGGCCAGCAGCCGGCACCCCAACACAGGCAGCAGGAGAGTTTTCAATAGGGTGGGAAGAGAAAGCGCGGGTAGCAGCCGTGTGGCGGGCGGCCGCCGCTAATCGAAAGCTAGCTAACTAGTACCAGATTAGTACTATTTAAGCAAAAATTGCTGATTTTACTGTTTGTGAAGATAAAGAGAAAAGCCGCAATCCGGCGCGGTGGCGCGGGCAATTTTAGTTCGGCCCGCACCCAAGTGCGTGTCCTAACTGCTTACTTTTGATGGGCTTCTTCAAGTGCTTTCTCCGCCGGCAGCCGCGACGGCGCGCGCTGGCTAGCCCGCCTTTTTGCCTCTTATCCTTCCGTTATGTTCCCACCCAACCTCCGCCGCCTGGCGGCGCGGCTGTGCGCCGGTGCCGCGCTCCTGCTGGCTAGCTGGCCGCTGGCCGCCCAAACGGCCCCCGACCCCTGGCGCCTCAGCGCCGCTAAAATCGACCCTAGCCACTACTACGGCGTGACGGTGGCCAACGGGATGCTGGGGATTGTGTCGTCGCCGGTGCCGTTTCAGGTTAAAAACGTGGTGCTGGCCGGCGCCTACGACCAGTACGGCCGGGGCCGCGTGAGTAACTTCCTCAATAGCTTCAACCTGCTGAATATGTACCTGGAGGTGGATGGCCACCGCCTGGGTGCCCAAGATGCCAGCAACTACCGGCAGCAGCTTGATATGCAGGGGGCTAGCCTGACGACGACCTTCGACTACGGCGACCGGGCCACCATCAGCTACACCTACTACGCGCTGCGGCACCTGCCCTTTACGGTGCTCATGGACGTCAGCATCACGGCCAAGAAGGACCTGAGCCTGACGGCCGCCAGCGTGATGGAAGCGCCTGATGCCCTGGGCGATGTGCAGAACTACTACAACGAGATTGACCGCCCGCACGTCACGCTTAGCCTGCTCACGTCGTCGGCCAAAAGCCCGACCGGCAAGCTCACGCTGTGCGCCAGCAATAGCTTCTTGTTCAACGAAGCCCACGGGCAGGAGCCGCGCATCATTCACGAGATGTGGGACAATAATATGCACCTCGTCAAGTTCGGCAAGGCGCTGAAGGCCGGCCAAACCTATACCTATGCCGTGGTGGGCTCCAGCATCACGTCGGCGCACCACCCCGACCCGCTCAATGAGGCCGAGCGCCTCACCATTTTTGCCCGCCTTGAGGGCCGCCAGCGCCTGCTCGATTTTCACCGTAAAGCCTGGCAGGACCTGTGGCAGAGCGACATCCAGATTGCCGGCGACGCCCAGGCCCAGCAGGATGTGCACAGTATGCTGTATCACCTCTACAGCTTTTCGCGGGCCGGCACCGACTATTCGCCCTCGCCGATGGGCTTATCGGGGCTAGGGTATAATGGCCACGTGTTCTGGGACAGCGACTTGTGGATGTACCCGGCCCTGCTGGTGCTGCATCCCGATATTGCCAAATCGCTGGTCGAGTACCGCTTCAACCGCCTCGACCTGGCCCGGCGCAATGCCTTCGAGCATGGCTATAAGGGTGCCATGTTTCCGTGGGAAAGCGCCGACACCGGCGTGGAGGAAACGCCCGTGTGGGCACTGAGCGGACCGTTTGAACACCACATTACGGCTTGCGTGGGGCTAGCGGCCTGGCAGTATTACTGCGTGACCCAGGACAAGGACTGGCTGCGCGAGAAAGGCTGGCCCATTTTGCAGGCCACCGCTGATTTCTGGGCTAGCCGTGTCGAGCGCAATGGCCTCGGCCGCTACGACATCAAAAACGTGGTGGCCTCGGATGAGTGGGCCGAAAACGTGGACAACGATGCCTTTACCAACGCTGCGGCCCAGGCCAACCTGCGCGCCGCCGCCGCCGCCGCCAAGCTGCTCGGCCGCCCCGCCAATGCCGATTGGGCCCTGGTGGCCCGAAATATTCCCATCCTCAAAATGCCCGACGGTGTGACCAAAGAGCACGCCACCTACCACGGCGAGGGCATCAAGCAGGGCGACGTGAACCTGCTGGCCTTCCCGCTCGGTACCATTACCGACCCTAGTCAGATTAAAAAAGACCTGGCCTACTACGAAACCCGCGTGCCCAACGAAGGCACGCCGGCCATGACGCAGGCCATCTTTGCCCTGCTCTACGCCCGGCTCGGCGACGGCGCCAAGGCCCAGCATTTCTTCCAGGATGCCTACACGCCCAATCTGCTGCCGCCCTTCCGCGTTATTGCCGAAACCAAGGGTGGTACCAATCCCTACTTTGCCACCGGCGCGGGCGGCGTGCTGCAAGCCGTACTCATGGGCTTCGGTGGGCTCGATATTACGCCGCTAGGCATCACGCAGCGCAAAACCACGCTGCCCAGCGGCTGGCAATCGGTGAAAATCACCGGCGTAGGGCCGGCCCGGAAGACGTACTCAGTGGGGCGTTAGCTATGGTACTGCGGGCTCGCCGGGTCCGCAGTACCGTAGCTAGTTCGGATTCAGAATCGAGAACAGCTCGTCCAGCTTGGGCGTCAGAATAATATCGGTGCGGCGGTTGATGGCCTTGTTCTGCGGCGTATCGTTGGCGGCTACGGGCAGGTACTGGCCGCGGCCCGAGGGCGTAATCTGGGTCGGGTCGATGCCCGCGGCGGTGAGCAGGCGCGTGATTTCAGTGGCGCGCAACACGCTCAGGTCCCAGTTATCCTTGGCGCCGTTTACTACACCTTTGATGGGCACATTGTCGGTGTGGCCTTCCACCAGGATATTCACGTCCTTGTTGCCAGTCAGCGCATTGGCTAGCTTGATAAGCGCATCCTGGCCGGCGGGGTCCACTTTGGTAGAGCCCGATTTGAAGAGTAGCTGCTCGGAAAGCGACACGTAAACCTTGCCGTTCTTGACGTTCACCTGCAAGTCCTGCGAGTTGAAGCCCAGCAGGGCGTCGGCCACTTTTTTACGCAGAGCGTTGGTAGCGGCGTCTTTTTCGTCGAGCACGCGCTGAAGTTCGGCCACGCGGGCGTTTTTGCCGGCCAGGTCCTGTTCGGTAGTGCCGAGTGTTTGGTTGAGTTGGTTGACGCGGTTGTTGCGGGCCAGCAAGTCGGCGCTGAGGGCGGCTTCATTCTGACTTTTAGCCTGTTGCAGGGCCGTTTTTTCAGCTTGCAGCTGGTCGCGCGACTTGGTGAGGTCGGCATTCTGCTGTTGCAGTGCGGCGATTTCCTTCTTGTTGCAGCCGGGCAGCACTAGCAGCGCCACGGCTAGCAGCAGGGTAGGTGGGGCAAAATTTTTGGCAGAAGAAAGCATACGATAACCTACGTAAAGCAGTGAAAACGACCCGGCGCGGGCCAGGACACCCGGGCTAAACGGCCCGGCCAAAGCCCAGGTTGCCCCGGCGCCCCGGCCAGAGCGCCGCGCCGGGGTACTTTTGCGCAGTGCCTTTTCTTTTATGCGCATCTTTATCCTGCTACTATTTGGGGGGTTCCTGGTGGGGCCCAGCCCTGGCCGGGCCCAGCAGCCAACCCGCTACTGGGTTGCCTTCCGCGACAAGGCCGGGGTGCAGTTCGACCCTGGCCGCTACTTCAGCCCGGCCGCGCTAGCCCGCCGCCAGCGCCAGGGCCTGCCGGTGGCTGACCTCACCGACCGCCCCGTGCGGCCCGACTACGTGGCTGCCGTGCAGGCCCGGGTGGATACCCTCACGCTGGTCAGCCGCTGGTTTAATGCCGTGGCCTGCCGCGCCACGCCGGCCCAGGCCGCCACCCTGCGCCAGCTGCCCGGCGTGGCGGCCGTGGTGGCCTGGCCCCAGGCTAGCCGCGGCCGCTTGCTGCCCGCCAGCCGGCCGCGGCGGGCCCCGGCCCCCGGTGCGGCGCGCCCAAGCGAGGCGGCCCGCGTCCCCATATCGGCGGCCGACTACCTGCTAGCCCGCCAGCAAACGGCCGCGCTGGGCCGCGCCGACCTTAGCAGCGCGGGCCTGCTGGGGCAGGGGGTGCGCATCGCGGTGTTCGACGTGGGCTTCCGGGGGGCCGACTGGCACCCGGCTTTTCGGGCGCTGCGGCGCGAGCGGCGCATTGCGGCTACCTATGATTTTCTGAAAAACCGGCCCAACGTGTTTCGGGGCGGCGCGCACGGCACCGAGGTGCTGGGCTGCCTGGCCGGCCGCCTGCCCGGCCCCGATACCCTGCACCTGGGCCCCGCGCTGGGGCTGGCCCCGGCCGCTACCTACCTGCTGGCCCGCACCGAGGGGCTAGCCAGCGAGCGCTACGGCGAGGAAGAGGCCTGGCTGCGCGCCGCCGAGTGGGCCGACCAGCAAGGGGCCGATATCATCAGTTCATCGCTGGCTTATACCGAGCAGCGCTATTTTCCGGAGGAGATGGATGGCCGGCACTCGCTCATTGGGCGGGCGGCTACGTTGGCGGCTCGCAAAGGAATGCTGGTGGTGAGCGCCGCCGGCAACGACGGCGACGACGACTGGCACCGCATTGGCACGCCCGCCGATGCCGATTCGGTGCTGGCCGTGGGCGGCCTGGACCCGGCCACCGGCCTGCACCTGGCTTTCAGCTCGGTGGGCCCCAGCGCCGACCGCCGCCTCAAGCCCGACGTGTCGGCCTTTGGTATCGTGCTTACTACCACCTCTTCGGGGGGCTTCGAGCGGGTCGAGGGTACGTCGTTTTCGGCGCCGCTAGTGGCGGGGCTGGCGGCCTGCGCCCAGCAGGCCAGCGGGGGCAAGCTGACCGCCCTGGAGCTGTTTCGGCAGGTGCGGGAAGCCGGCGAGCTGTATCCGTATTATGATTACGCCCACGGCTACGGGCGACCCGAGGCCCGGCGCCTGCTGGCCCGGCGGCTAGGGCCGCTGCCGGCCGTGGCGCCTACGTTCGACTTTGTGGTGCACGACTCGCTGGTGGCCGTGGTGCTACGGCCCGCCGCTACCGTGCCCGCCCCCCGCCCCCTGCCCCTGGTGGCCGAAGCCGACGAGCTGGGTGCCGGCACCACCGATTGGCTGACGCCACCCACGCCCGCCCGCCCGCCCGGCACGCCCACGCCCACCGCGCCCAGCGTGGCCCCGGTGGGCAAGGAACAGCCCGCGTCCGCCGAGGCCGCGCCCGCCCTGCCGCCGTACCCGGCCTACCCAGCGCGCCTGTACTGGCACCTGGCCAACGCTCGCGGCGTGCTGCGCCGCTACGAGGTGCGCGCCGCCACGCAGCGCCTGGTGGTGCAGGTGCCACGCCGGCTAGCCAAGGATGGTAATGTATTACGGGTTTACTACCAAGGATATACCGGGCAATATGCGGAATAGCTTTCAAGAAGAGTTGCGATGTGAAGGGGAGGCGCTACCACCCAATTTGCCCGTAGTTGCCGACGCACTGGCCTCGTCTGGCGCGGCTCTTCGGGTGCTTAAATACCCCGTTTCCTGCCTGGTGCCGAAGCGCCGGCCCGCGGCTCTGCTAGTGCTGGCCCTCTTACTGAGCGCTTCCGCCGCCCGCGCCCAGCAAGTGCTGCTGCAAACCGACGTGGCCGAGGACACCATTCCGAGCCGCACGGGGCCCAACCGACGCTACTTTGGCCACCTCTACGCCGGCTACGCGCTGGCCGCTGGCCCTAGCGCGCTCGGCGTGAAGTACGGTTTTTCGGCTTCCGAAGTGCAGCTGGGGGGCCGCCTCAAGCGGCGGCTAGGGTCTTTTTTTGCCCTCAATACTGACTTGCGCTACGCTTACCTGCGCTACGGCCTCGACCCCGGGGCTAGCCGCTCCGACCCCTTTGGCCCGGGCTTCGACAGCCAGTACCTCAGCTACCACCAGGTGCAGGGCGAGGCCAGCCTGCGCCTGAGCCCTACGCGGCGCCGGGGCAACACCGTGGGCCGCTACCTCGACCTGCTGGCCTACGGCGGCTGGGCCTTTGCTACCACCTACGCTACCAACCGGCCGGGCCCTAGCGGCGGGCGGCTCGAAGAGGTGGCGCACCAACCCGACTACCTGGCGCGCTGGCTGGGTGGGGTAGGGGCCCGCGTGGGCAGCAACTCCGTGGCCCTGGTGGGGCGCTACCGCCTCAGTGAGGCGCTGCGCGGGGCGGGCCTGCCCGAGCCGCCGCGCTGGCAGCTGGGCATCGAGCTGGGCTGGTTCTGAACCTTCGGCCGCCGCGCCTGCGTACAAACCGGCGGCGGCGGGGCGCCAGCCTTGCCGCCGCCGGTTTTTGCTTGTTTACCCACGCTTTTCTTTATGACTACCTCTATCTGCAAGCTCGGCTTTGTTGCCGCCATCATTCTCACTGCTAGCTCCTGCGTGAATACGGAGCGCGAAACTGCCACCTCCGCCTCGGGCAAAGACCCACGGGCCGAATTTCGGCCGCCCAACGGCCGGGGCGAGCGCGTGGGGGGCGCCACAGTGCTAAATACAGTGCGTACCAGCCATATCTTTTCCAACCCGCAAGCGCCCGATAATTTTGTGCTGCAAATGCGCGGCCCGCGTATTCTAAGCAGCCGCGTGCACTTGTTCGTGATAAACAGCCGGGGCGACACGCTGCGCCGCGATGTGCTGCCCGCCACCGCCCTGCTCGACGACCGCACGCTGCGCAACAACCAGTCGGCCACGGTGCGCGACAAAGAAATCAGTATTCTACGGGGTATGAATAACTTCTTCAACGACAGCCATTTCGTGCAGCCCGCCGTGTCGGCCACGGCCACCCAGCCTGCCGAGTTCGATGCCCAGGCCTGGGCGAGCCTCCGCAACGACCCCCGCGCCGTTGGGTTCGACTACCCGGGCGCGGGCGGCGAAACCCGCCTAGCCTACTCCCAAACGCTTAAAAAAGTGATGGTTATCAACCAATAAAACTGTTCTTCCTTCCGCATTGCGCGCCCGCCCGATACTGCTTTGGGCGGGCGCTTTTGGGTAGTAGCCGTGCCGGCCGCTGAGTTGGGTGGGCGGTGGATAAGTTAAGTTTTGCCAACTTCGGGGCTAGCCGGAGTCGCTTTACCTTTGTGAGGCAACCGTGACCAAACAGGTTGCCATTACTAGCAGATGCGGACCTCTATTAGCGCGGGGCTGCTGGCCTTGGTGGCCAGCGCGGCCCAGGCCCAAACCCAGGGGCCGCTTAACCCCGAGCAGCCCTGGGGAAGCTGGCTGGTGGGCACGGTGCAGCTGCCGGGTAGCCCCACGCACCGCTGGGGCGGGTTTGCTGAGGTGCAGGTGCGCACCAACGCGGTGTTTCGTGATTATTTCTACCACGAGCTGAAGGCCGGGGCCAGCTTCGATATTGACCCCAATTTTACGGCCGTGATTGCGGGCGGGCGCTACGTTACCTCCGACTACCTAGACCTGGGCGCCGGCCCGCTCAACGCCGAAAAGCGCCTTTGGGAGCAACTCATTCTTACCCAGTATTCGCACCGTCTCAAGCTGGAGCATCGCTACCGCATCGAGCAGCGCTGGTTCACGTTTCGCGACGACCGCACCGAGTTTCGCCAGCGGCTGCGGTATCGCCTCAATGGCTTTTTACCGCTTAACCACAGAAAAGTAGAGCCGGGTACCGTGTTTCTGGTGGCCTACGACGAGATTTTTCTCAACCCCAGAGGACCGGTTTTTGAGCGCAACCGGGTGTACGGCGGCGTTGGCTACCAACTCGATAAGCACTTTATTGTGCAGGCTGGCTACGTTAACCAGGCCAACTATAACTACACCGCCACGCAGGGCCAGTTTGTGCTGCAAAATACGGCCGCCAAAAACAACGTAGTTATCAACCTGACCTACAAGCTGCTGCGCCGCGACGCGCCCGTGCCCGAGTCGCTGCCCTCGCAGCCCGACTAGCCCCCGGCGCGCTGCTACAGGTAGTCGAGGCGCCCGCCATCCACGCGTACCTCGGCGCCCTGCACAAAGGCGGCATCGTCGGAGGCCAGGTAGGCGACTATGGCGGCCACATCTTCGGGCTTACCCACGTCGCTGGGATTGATTTTTTCGACCCCCGATTTTACGTTGGGGTTGTTCCAGAGCATGGGCGTGTCGATGGCACCGGGCAGCACCACGTTGGTGCGAATGCCCTTGGGCTTGCCCTCAATAACCGAGGAGCGCGTGAGCGAGAGCACCGCCGCCTTGGCAGCCGCGTAGGGCGCCACCAGCGCCTCAGTAGCAACAGCGTGGATGCTGGCCACGTTGACGATGGCGCCGCCCGGCTTCATGTGCAAAAAGGCCTGCTTGGTGAAGTAAAAGGCCCCTAGCAAATCCACGCTCAGCACCCGCAGCCAGTCCTCGCCGGTCAGCTCTTCAAGAGGCTTAAACTGCATGAGGCCGGCGTTGTTCACCACCACATCAAGGCGATTGAACTTGGCCAGGGTCGCGGCCACGGTACCGATTACCTGGCTTTCGTCCGACACGTTGCAGAGGCTGGCCAGCACGTCGGGCGCGCCGGCCTGCTGCACCTCAGGCACGGCCGCGTCGAGGTTGGCCTGGTTGATGTCGGCCAGCACGAGGCGTGCCCCTTCCGAAGCCAGCCGCTGGGCAATAGCTAGGCCAATGCCGCTGGCCCCGCCGGTAATAATGACGACTTTATCCTGAAAACGCATATAAAAAAGTGTAGCACGGACTTTCAGTCCGCGAGTGAAAAAGGTTGACCGAAACGCCCCGCTGCACCGGCTGGCGGACTGAAAGTCCGTGCTACTGCTGGCTAGTGATTATCCTGGCGCGGCGCGTTGGCCGTGGCCGTAGCTGGCTGGCTTTGAGCAGCCTGGGCTTTGGCCTGCTGCTGGCGGGCCCAGGCGTCGTTGCTTTCCTGGGGCAGCACAAGTGGCATTTGCAGGCAGGCCGTTTGGGTGGGCAGCACATCGCGCCACTGGCTGATGAGCTTTTTATACGCCTCGCCCACGGGCCGGATGTTGCGGTTTAAGTCGTAGAGGCCTAGCGGGTTGAGGTTGCCGTTGCTTTCGCGCAGGGCCGTGTCCCAGTCTACCTGGTCGGTGAGCGAGTACCAGGTGAACCCCACGATGGGTACGCCGTCGTTGCGCACGCGCAGCACGTTGGCCCACTCTTTCCAGAGCCAGTTCACGGCCTCGTCGCCGTTGGGGCCCTGCCAGCGATTGGTTTCGGTGTGCATCACGGGCAGCTGGTAGCGGTCGTGGTATTGGGTAGTAATGACGTGGTAGCCAAATACTTCGCCCGAGGCCGTGGTGCTGCCATCGGGCCGCACGCGGTGCTCGTTGGTCCAGTAATAATCATTGCCCATGATGCACTGGTGGCGCAGGTTATTATCCAGAAAAAAGTGGTACTCGGCGCGCGTCATGCCGTTGTCCAGCAGGTACTCATACATATCCGAGTCCACGCGCCGGCCGTAGTTCAGGTCCAACGACAGGAAGCGCTTGGCATTCAGCAGCTCGGCGGGCTTGATGGCCGCCGGGTTTTCGGCGTGGAAATATTCACTGCTCTCGCTCTGGATGAAGAGCGCGTCGGGCCGCACCGCCAGAATAGCGTGCATGGCCAGCACGTTGGCCTTCACAATGTACTTGAGGGCCGTAACGAAGGCCTGGTCGCTCTGCAACTGCTCGTTCCACCACCCATACAGGGCCGAAAATTCGGCGCAGATGTACATTTCATTTACCGGCGTGTAGAGCTGCACCCACGGGAAGCGCCGGGCAAAATCGCCGGCGTACTGCGCAAACAGCGCCGGAAAATCGGGGTTCTGAAAATTACCCAGCCAGTCGGGCACCCCAAAGTGGCACAAGTCCACGATGGGCATGATGTTGCGTTTCAGCAAGTCGCCGAATGTGGCATCGGTAAAGTCCCAGTTGTACTTGCCCGGCCCCAGCCAAGTGGTGTGGATGGGCGGCCCGTAGCGCAGGTACTCAATGCCCAGGTCCTGCACCAGCTCAAAATCCTTCTGCCAGAACTTGTAGTGACCGCATTTTTCCATCTCGTCCTGGCGCACCTTGCCGTTTTGGATGGTCGGGTTGCTGTTTTCGATGCCGGTGGCGAACAGGAATTGCGAGGCAGGCATAAGCGAAGAAAAATAAGCTAGGGTGGAGGCGTGCCCGGCAGTGCCGTAGGCGGCTAGCTCCACTACGGAAAATTTGCGAGCGCGGGCGTTTCGTTTGTGTATGAAGTATTTATGAAACGAGTAGGCAGCTGCTTTTCCCCGCAGGCAGCCAGCTTGTTGCCAGGGCGCCGAAGCTTGCAAAAGCTAGCTAAAGGCTGCCAAATAATTTTTTCGAGCGCGGAGTACAAACAAGCTACTAGTCCGTATACATTTGCAGTGTACTAGTTTAGTAAGACACCATAACGCCGCTGCACATGGTCCGCATCCGTAACCTGCATTTTGGGTACTCGCGCCGGGTACTCCAATTGGAAAACCTGAACCTAGAGCTGGCGCGAGGCCGCATCTACGGCCTGCTGGGCAAGAACGGCGCCGGCAAATCGACGCTGCTCAAGAACATTGTGGGGCTGGCCTTCCCGCTCAGCGGCACCTGCGAGGTAGACGGGCGCGCCGCTGGCCGGCGCCTGCCCGTGACGCTGGAAGACCTATTTTTCCTGCCCGAAGATGTGCAGGTGCCGCCCGTATCGGCCGCGCAGCTGGCGGCCAGCACGGGTGGCTTCTACCCGCGCTTCAGCGAAGCGGCGTTTCACGAGCACCTGCGCGAGCTCGACGTACCGAGCCATTCCAAACTCACGGCCCTGAGTTACGGCCAGCAGAAAAAGGCGATGATAGCCTTTGCCCTGGCCACCAACACCGGCCTGCTGGTGCTCGACGAGCCTACCAACGGCCTCGACATTCCAAGCAAGGCGCAGTTTCGCAAGCTCGTGGCGGGCGCACTTGGCGAGGAGCGCTGCGTCATCATCTCGACCCACCAGGTGCGCGACCTCGACAGCCTCATCGACACCGTGCTGGTGCTACACGAGCGACGTATCGTGCTCAATGCCACCATTGATGCCCTGGCCGAGCGGCTGTGGTTTGGCACGGTGCCCGTCGGCGTGGCTAGCCCCGATATCTTGTACGCCGAGCCCGCGGTGCGGGGGCAGTCGGCCATCCGGCCCAACGCGGGCGAGGCCTATGGCAAGGTCGATTTGGAGGTGCTTTTCAACGCGCTCACCGGCCGCGAGTCGGCGGTGGCCACTTATCTCACTCAGTTGCAGCATGAACCAGTTCTTTAATCTTACGCGCTTCGGGCGCCTGCTGCGCAAGCACACCGCCGAGCACCTGCCGGCCTACCTGATGAGCACGGCAGTGCTGGCGGGCGGCGTGCTGGTGGTGCTGGGCGCGCTCACCTACCTCACGCGCCGGCCCCTGGAGCGAGAAATGCAAATAATTCTGTTCTTGTTTGGGCTGCTAGCGGCCGGGGCGTTGTTCACGTCGGCAGTTTTTGCGGCGCTGGGCACCCCGCGCGGGGCCGCGCCGGCGCTGCTGCTACCTGCCTCACACCTCGAAAAATACCTGGTAGCTTGGCTCTGGTCGCTGCCGGTGTTTTTGGTGGTGTACACAGCAGTATTTATGGCGGTTAACCTGCTGCTCCTGCAACTGAGTAGCCAAGGGCGACCTTATGAAGTATATGACTTTTCGCGCGGGGCCCGCGAGTGGCTCACGCCGCTGCTGAGCTATGCGCTGCTGCACGGGGTGGCGCTGTGCGGGGCCATTTATTTTCGGCGCCTGCACGTTATCAAAACGGCGTTTCTCGTATTCGGACTTTTGCTGGGGCTGCTGCTCGCCAATCGACAGCTGCTGAAAGTACTGCTGCCGGATAGCTCGCCCATTGCCCCGTTTGGCGATGTGTGGGTGGGCGCCGGGCGCCAGCGAGCGCTACTTGCCCTGCCCGAAGGACACTGGCACCTGGCCCTGCTGGGGCTGCCCCTGGCCCTGGCGGGGCTGCTGTGGCTGGCGGCTTACAACCGCCTCACCGAAAAGCAGGTTTAACGTTCTCGTCTCATGGAATTCAATGATAATGAAGCCATTTACCTGCAAATTGCCGGGTACGTGGGCGATAATATTCTGCGCCAGCAGTGGCCGCCCGACGGCAAAATCCCGTCGGTGCGCGACCTAGCCGCCGCGCTGCAAGTCAACCCCAATACGGTGATGCGCACCTACGATTTTCTACAAAACCAGGGCACGATATACAATAAGCGCGGCCTCGGCTTTTTTGTGGCGCCCGATGCCGTGCAAACCGTGCTGGCCTACCGCCGCGAGCGGTTTTTGCAGCAGGAGCTACCCGCTTTTTTCAATACGATTTCCTTGCTCGGTATTGGCTTTGAGGAGCTGACCCAGCGCTACGAACAGTTTAAAGCCGCCGCCCTTCCGCTAGCCTCTTCCCATGAAAAATAGCACGAAATACCTGCTGGCCGCTGGGCTGGTGCTGCTAGCCTCGCTCACGGCCTATAACCTGGCCCTACGCGCCGAATACCGCCGGGGCGATTACAAAAACCCGTTGCGCGGCTACCTAACCCAGCGCTTCCGCGATTTTACGGAGGTAGTAGTGCCAGCCTCCAACGTGGTGAGCGTCAAGATTGTGCCTGGTCCCTTTAGCGTGCGCCTGAACCCCGGCGCCACCGAGCACGTGCACCTGCGCCAGCAGGGCAACCGGCTGTTTATTACGGCGACCTTTCCGAAGTGGCGGCGCTACTTTGGCCCCGCCGAAACCGTGCTCATCAGCTGCCCGCGCCTGGCCGCGCTCAGTACCGATGCCGTGTATGAGTCGGAAAATAAAAAACTGACTACGAACGATTTCAGGGATTACGAGAAGGTGCTGGTGCAGGGCTTTCGCCAGGATAGCCTGACGCTACGCCAGAACCACGGCAGCTGCATCGAACTGACCGGCAATACGCTGGGCCTGCTGCGCGCCACGGCCGGCGCTAGCCCCGGCAGCCACGGCCTGCTCCGGCTGACGGCCGATAATCGCTTGGCCGCCGCTAGCCTCACGCTGGGCCACCAAAGCGAGCTGGCGCTCGAAAACGTGTCGATTTCGCAACTGCACCGCCAGTTCAGCGACAGCGCCAAAGTGACCCTCACGGGCGCCGCGCTGGGCAGCGTGCTGCGCTAGCTGTACGGAACGTGAAGGCGCGGGTCGCCGTAAGCGAATAGACTTACTATTCTATCGCTGGGCTAGCCCGCGTCTATCGCATGGCCAAAAAATCCGTTTCCGAAATTATTGTTGACACCCTGCAAGCCGCCGGCGTGAAGCGGGTATTTGGCCTGGTGGGCGACTCGCTCAACGGCATTACCGACGCCATCCGCGCCCGCGAGGGCATCGAGTTTGTGCAGGTGCGGCACGAAGAAGCCGGCGCGTTTGCGGCCGGCGCCGAGGCCTACCTCACCGGCGATTTAGCCGTGTGCGCGGGTTCGTGCGGGCCGGGCAACACCCACTTGCTCAACGGTTTGTTTGACTGCCACCGCTCGCGGGTGCCGGTGCTGGCCATCGCCGCCCAGATTCCGAGCGCCGAAATCGGCAGCGGCTACTTTCAGGAAACGCATCCCGAGCGCATCTTCCGCGAGTGCAGCCACTACTGCGAAGTGATTGCCGGCCCCGACCAGGCCGTGCGCGTGGTAGAGGCCGCCATTCAGGCGGCTATCGGTATGCACGGGGTAGGGGTGGTGGTCGTTCCCGGCGATATCTCGCACCTCGAAGCCGACGCGCCCACACCGCGCCTGCCTAGCCTGGGCCACCAAAGCGCCCTGCTGCCCGCCACTGCCCAGCTAGCCAAAGCCGCCGAGCTGCTGAACAGCTGCCAGAAAGTAACGATTCTGGCCGGCGTAGGGTGCAGCGGTGCCCACGCCGAGCTGCTGCAAGTAGCCGGTGCGCTGCAAGCGCCGGTGGTGCACGCCCTGCGCGGCAAGGAGTGCGTAGAGCCCAACAACCCCTACGATGTGGGCCTGAGCGGCTTGCTGGGCATGCCCGCCGGCTACCACGCCCTCATGGATGCCGATGCCATTTTAATGCTCGGTACGGACTTTCCGTACCGTCAGTTTTTCCCTGATGATGCCCGCGTGGTGCAGGTCGATACCCGGCCACTGCACCTGGGCCGCCGCACCCGCGTGGAGGTCGGCCTGCACGGCACCGTGGCCGAAACGGTGCAGCTGTTGCTGCCCTTGCTCAAGCCCCGCACCGACGATGCCTTCCTCAAAGCGGCCCAGCAACGCCACCAGGAAGACGACCAGCACCTAGCCGAGCTAGCGACCGGCGAGGCTGGCGCCGCTAGCCTCCACCCCCAACAGGTGGCCCGCTTGCTCAACGAGCTAGCCGACGACGACGCCATTTTTACCTGCGATGTGGGCACGCCGACCATTTGGGCGGCGCGCTACCTGCGCATGAATGGCCGTCGGCGTTTGCTAGGGTCGTTTGTGCACGGCACCATGGCCAATGCCCTTTCACAGGCCATCGGCGCGGCGCTGTCCCAGCCGGGCCGGCAGGTGGTGGCCATGTGCGGCGATGGCGGCTTCGCCATGCTGCTGAGCGAGTTGCTCGACTTATACCAGCTCAAGGTGCCCGTTAAGGTGGTTGTGTTCAATAACAGTTCGTATGGCTTCGTCGAGCTCGAAATGAAAGCCGCCGGTACCCTTGAGTACGGCACCACCCTCGATAACCCCGACTTCGCCCAACTAGCCCAGGCGGCGGGCCTGAAGGGCCTGCGCGTGAGCGACCCTGGCCAGCTCGAAAGCGTGCTGCGCGAGGCCCTGGCCCACGATGGACCGGTGGTTATCAACGCCATCGTCAACCGCGAAGAGCTCATCATGCCGCCTCATATCGAGGTCGCCCAGGCCAAGGGCTTCAGCCTCTACGCCCTCAAAGCGCTCATGAACGGCCGGGGCAGCGAGCTGCTCGACTTAGCCAAAACCAACCTTCTGCGCTAGGCCTAGTAGAAGCAGGAAGTCGAAAAGGGAGAATTAAAAACAACCAATCCGGTATTTTTAATTCTCCCTTTTCGACTTCTAATTCTGCCAGACCGCGGCCGGCGGCTGAACAAAAAAACCGCTGGCATGTGTTAAATTTCGACTCTAGCCCCCATCGCGGGGCCACACTGCCCGCATGACTACTACCGAAATAAAAGCCCTCATCTCGCTGCTCGACGACCCGGAAATTGCCCCCCAGATTCAGGGCGAAATTCAGAATCTGGGCGAAGCCATCATCCCTTTCCTGGAAGAGTCGTGGGAGGAAACGCTTGACCCGCAGCAGCAGCGCCGGCTCGAAGACCTCATTCACAATCTGCAGTTCGAGGGCTTGCAGCAGCGCCTGCGCGTGTGGCGCGAGTCGGGCGGCCAGGACTTACTGGAGGGGATGTGGCTGCTCAACTCGTACCAATACCCCGACGCTGATTTGCAGGCCCTGAACCGGGCCATTGAGCAGCTGCGCTTTGAGGCCTGGACCCTGCTGCGCCCTGAAATGCACCCCGCCGACCAGGTGCAGGTGCTCAACCACGTCATTTTTCGCAACCACAAGTTCGCGGCCAATACCCAGCACTTCCACTCGCCGGCCAACTCCATGCTGCACCGGGTGCTCGAAACCAAGCGCGGCAACCCGCTGTCGCTCTGCGTTATCTACCTGCTGGTGGCCCAACGCCTGGATTTGCCCATCTTTGGCGTGAACCTGCCCAACCTGTTTGTGCTCACGTATCAGCTCTATACCGATGCCGACGACAAGCCCGTAACGCCTTTCTACATCAATTGCTACAACCGGGGCGTGGTATTGTCGAAGGCTGATATTGAGCACTATGTGGGCCAGCTCGGCATTACCTCGCAGGATAGCTTCTACGCGCCCTGCACCCACCTCGACATTGTGCGCCGCGCCATGCGCAACCTGCAAGTCGGCTTCGAAAAACTGCAGGAACCTGCTAAGGCCGAAGAAGTTGCGCAGCTGCTAGCCATCTTGCTGGAAAAAGAAGAGCCGAGCGAAGACGAAGAGTAAGCTCGAACTGTCTAAAAAACTAAAAAGGGTGCTGTATGATACAGCACCCTTTTTTGGTTTTAAGTCATTATGCAAAAATAGCGGGCAGACTAGCGCTTGATAAGGCAGCCAGCGGCGCGCTTGTCGGCCACACCGGCGGGGCGGCCCGCCAGCACGTTGTCGAGCACCTGCTGCAAATAGCGCTGCTGCACCCCGCTGGCCACCTGCGGGTTATCATCGATAGCCCCCCGGTAGCGTACCGTGAAGCCCGCGCCGGAAGGCTGCAAAACCACTGCCTCGGTGGTTTTGCTCACGCCGAGGGCGGCGCTGGCGGCGCCCTCATCGGAGAAGGTAGCGAGCGAGCCGCCCCCGCCGCTATCGGCCGCGTCGAGGTTGATGGGCACGTTGACAAACATAAACTGCACGCCCCGGCCGCTGTAAGCGCTGTTGAGGGCCGCCAGGCGCTCCTGGTAGAGGCGGGTATAGGCGCAGGCGGGGCTCATAAAAACCACCACCACCGCCTTCTGGCCGCTGTAGGCGCTGAGCGAGGTGCTGCCGCCGCCGGTTTTTTGCACCGTAAAATCAGTTACCGTGCCCTGGGCGCGGGCAATGCCCACCGAAACGGTAACCAGCAGCAGGGCCGCCGCCAGCAAAACCGGGAGTTTGCGAAAAGACATGGGAAGGGTAGAAAAGGCCAAAAAAAACAAGCAGCCGAGCCGCGTGAGTGAACGTACGAGAAAACAGCTAGAGCTGGCAGCAGTACGTGAGCACGTAGCCCGCCGCTGGCCGAAGATAACAAATCTGGTGCCGAGAAATTATACCATTTAACGCCAGGCGGGCGGGCAGCGTGCCGGCCGCCGGCCACCGCCCCGCCGGCAGGTCGAGCAGCAAGCTATCGCGGAAAATAATGCCGCGCTGGCCCGCTAGCTTGTATAAGGTCTCCTTAGCGCTCCAGAGCAGGCTGTAGAGTTCCTGGAGGGCCGGGGGGCTGGGCCCCCCGGCTAGGGTAATGGTGGCTATACCAGCGGCTTCGGCATCGTTGAGAAATTTGCGGGCGATGCGCTGCGCCTTGTCGCGCACCAGCTCAATGTCGATGCCCACGGCCGTGCCGAAGGGGGCTAGCAGCGCCACCACCCACTCGCCCGAGTGCGACAGCGACACTGCCCACGCCGCGGGGCCAGTCAAGAAAGGCCGGCCGGTTTCGTCGTTGCGCAGCGGGGCCAGCGGCGCGCCGGCCGCCGCCAGCAGGTGCTGCACCAGCACCCGGCCGGCCAGCCACTGGGCCTGGCGCGGGCCATCGGCGCGGGCGGGTAGGAGGGGGGCATAGTCGGCCGCCTGGGCTAGCTGGGGCCAGAGGTCGGCGGGCGTTTCGGTGAGGTGCCAGCAGCCCAGCAGCGGGCCGCCAGGCAAGGGCGTAATGGAATGAAGCGGCATTAAGGGCGAAGGTCGGGCCGGCGCGCGGACTTGCGGTCCGCCAGCCCCGCGGCCCGTGCTCGGGCCAATAAGTCCGCGCGCCGGCCGCGCATCTCCGCGCGTACGCCGCATTCTGCCGACCTTTGCGACCCTTATGCTCGCTACCACGCCCCCGCCTCGCCCCACCGCCACCCGCATCGGCACCCTAGCCGGGCACCGCGATGCGGTGTACGCGCTGGCCGGGCGGCCGGGCGCCGACCAGGTATTTTCGGGCAGCGCCGATGGCATGGTGGTGGCCTGGAACAGCGCTCAGCCCGCGGC
>CAYLNN010000052.1:0-20814 GCA_964385095.1 uncultured Hymenobacter sp. | reverse complement strand
CCCCTTTTTCGCTTTTTTCGACCACGCCAAGGCCGTTTTCGACTAAGACCTGCCAGCCGATTTTTAGTCGAAAAAACACCCCGTTTAGTCGAAAAACCCGCTGTTTTTTGCCCTAGCCGGCCAGTTACCTCCCACCTTCGCCCCATGCAACAAGACACTGCGCGGCCCAGCCGCTTCCCCCTGGTTTTTGAGCTGCTGGTGTGGGCGCTTTATGTGGGCCTCTACAAGTACAATTACTTTATGGAGGCAAGCCGGCTGCACCCAATCGACCATCCCAACTTCCCCTTTCCGCAGCTTATTCTGTTTGCGGTAGTGGCCTCGCTCTACGTGGTACCTTACTACCGCTGGCTGCTGCCGACGCTGCTGCGTCGGCGGCGCTATGCCGTACCGCTAGCAATAGGAGCCCTATTTTACCTGTGGTGGGGCATCAAGCTCAACACGACCCTAGCGGCGGGGGCCTTTCTGCCCGTGGCGTCACCGCCCGCACTCATCAGCTTTTACCAGACGTATTACCAGCAAGGCCTGCGGCTGTTACCACACTTCGGCATGCCGTACTTGCTTCTGCTGCTGACTGATTTTCTGGCCTTTAGCTGCGTAGGCTTTGTGCGCGTAGCCTTCGAGCAGGAAGGCCGCCGCCGCCAGATAGAAAAGGAGCACGCTGCCTTGCAAATGGAGCAGCTCAAGGCGCAGCTTCAGCCCCACTTCCTCTTCAATACCCTCAATAGCATCTACGGCCTGAGCTTGGCGGGCTCGCCTGACACGCCGCGCTTCATCCTGCTACTGTCCGAGCTGATGCGCTACGTGCTGTACGACAGCGGCAAAGAGCGCGTAGCAATAGCCGACGAGGTGACATTTATGGAGAATTACTTCGAACTGGAACAGCGCAAGTACGAAGGCGCCAGCATTCGCTTTGAGGCGAGCGGCGAGGGGTTAGCGGGGCAGCAGGTGCCGCCGCTGCTGTGGCTGCCACTGGTCGAGAATAGCTTCAAGCACGGCCGCCACCACTTCAGCGACGATGCCAGCGTAGCGGCCACGCTCACAGCCACGCCCGGCCAGCTGCGCTTCGTGATTGAGAATGACCTGCTGCCGAGCCCGCCGCCCGCCGTCCCGCGCCGCAGCGGGGGCATTGGGCTGGAGAATATCAAGCGGCGCTTGCAGCTTTACTACCCAAGCGCCCACACGCTGACCCTGACCGAGCACGCCGGCCGCTACCGCGCCGAGCTTATTTTGCACGTATGAGCCTGACTTCGAATCTTGCCCCCACCCGCTGCCTGATAGTCGACGACGAACCGCTAGCCCACCAGGTGCTCAAGCAGTTCATTGCCCAAACGCCCGGCCTCGTGCTCGGCGGCCAGTGCCGCCACGCCATGGAGGCCTACGACCACCTGCGCCAGCACCCCGTCGATTTGCTGTTTCTGGACATCGAAATGCCGCTCATCACGGGCCTGCACTTCCTCAAAACGCTGCCCGCGCCGCCTGCCACCATTCTCACTACCGCCTACCGCGAGTACGCCTACGAGGGCTTCGAGCTGAACGTGCTCGATTATCTGCTCAAGCCCTTCAGCTACGAGCGCTTTGCCAAGGCCGTGGCCCGCTACCAGCCCCCCACCGCCGCGCTAGCCCCCGCCGAGCCTGAGGCCCACCTGCTCCTAAAAGAGCAAGGCAGCCTGCTGAAAATTCCGTACCGCGACATCGTGTACGTGGAGGGCTGCAAGGACTACGTCAAGGTCGTTACCACTGCCAAAACGCATTTGCACCACGCCACCATGAAGGAAATGGTGGACACTCTGGGCGAACGCTTCGTGCGGGCGCACCGCTCGTTTATCGTGGCCGCGGCCCACATCAAGCTCCTGCAACCCGAGCAACTAGTGCTTACCACGGGCGACGAGATACCGATTGGTCAGTCTTACAAGGCTGATTTAGTGGCGTTTTTTAAGAAATAGGAGCGCCAGAGTTGGACTACTAGTAAATGAGAAGGCCCATCCTGCTGACCTAAGCAGGATGGGCCTTCTCATTTACTAGTCTACGTATGCCTACTTGCTGGCGTGCTGCTCCAGGAACTGGTAGCGCGAGCGCGTCTGGTCGGGCTCGGCCTGCGTTTTCACGTCGAGGCGCAGCACTTGGCCGTTTTGCTGGCTAGCGGCGGGCCACTGGGGCAGGCCGGCACCGTTGGGGTTACCGGTTTTGATGAAGTTGGCGAAATAGCCCTGCATGGTTTTCGATACCTGATAATCTTCAGGCGTCCAAGCGAATACCTTGTTGGTGGGCAGGTTGCCCAAGGCGTACTCAATTTCGGCCGAGTGTACGGCGCCTTTGGCGGGCGGCGCGGGCGCAGCAGCCCCCGTGCCCTTGGTGACGCCGCCGGCTAGGTTGGCGGTGGCGTTGCCCATTTCGGGCGTCATGGCCGGGCGCGGGCGGGCGTAGAGGTAGCGGTACACGGGCTTGCCGCCGGTCTGGATTTGAGCATCGGCCAGCTTCCAGGTGCTGTAGGCGATGAAGCGGTCGCCGGCCAGGTTGGTGGCGGCCTGCTCCACCTCAGCGTCGGTAGCGGCAGGGTACTGCTTCAACGCCTCGGCCGACTGGTCGCCGTAGAGCTTCTGCATGGCCGTGGTGTAGTTGGCCACCGTGGGGGCATTTGGGCCCAGCACCATTTGGTAGGCCATTTCCTGCGAGTTCCAGCCCACCAGCAGCGGCACGTGCGCCTGCTGGCCAGCGGCGAAAATCTCCGTTGGCTGCTTGGGCAGGAAGTAGCCATCGACCACCGGCGAGAAGCGGGGCGCGCCCTGCTTGCCGCTGGCTTCCAGCACTTGTTGGGCCGGCAGCGCCCGCAGCGCGGCCAAGGTGCCAGCCCCCAGGCTAGTGCCAAAGGCCACGCCCGTTTGCTCGCCCTGCGCCAGGGTAGGCAGCGGCTGCAAGCCCAGCAGCGAGCCGCTTTCGGCAATGGCCCCTACTATCAGCCCTTTAGAAGCTGGCGCGGCCATTTGGGCGCTCACCGACCACGAGCCGGCCGACTCGCCCGCGATGGTAATATGCGCCGGGTCGCCGCCGAAGGCCGCGATGTTCTGCTTTACCCACTGAATTGCGGCGGCCTGGTCGAGCAGGCCGTAGTTGCCCGAGGCGTGGTGGGGCGACTCCTTGGTCAATTCGGGGTGGGCCATGAAGCCGAACACCCCGAGCCGGTAATTCACGGTCACGCTCACAATGCCTTGCCGGGCTAGGGCCTCGCCGTCGTAGCGGGGCTCCGAGCCATCGCCGGCCACAAAGCCGCCGCCGTAGAAATACACCAGCACCGGGCGCTTTTCCTGGCTAGCCTTGGCGCCGGTCCACACGTTGAGGTAGAGGCAGTCCTCGCTCACACCATTCGAGCGGAAGTTCATGTCGCCGAACAGCGGCAGCTGCATGGCGCGCGGGCCAAACTCCTTGGCCGAGCGCACGTCTTTCCAGGCGGGGGCGGGCTGCGGGGCCTGCCAGCGGCGCGGCCCCACGGGCGGCGCAGCGTAAGGCACGCCCTTAAAGGCGTGGATACCGCTAGCCAGCGTGGCGCCGGCTAGCCGGCCACCGGCTACCTGCACCTGGTTGGCAGCCAGGTTAGCGGCGGCCGGGCGGCCCGACTGTGCCAGGGCCGCTGTGGCGAGCAAACAGAAACCGCTCAGGGCTAAGATTTTTTTCATGGGTGGGCTAGGATGCGGCAAGCCGCGTTGAAGAACAGATTATTACCGACCGATAAACTTCGGCTTCGCCAATCGCTCGGCTAGCCAGGACCTCAACCGGGTGGGCAGCCAGCGCGTTTGACGCCGCTAAGTACACCCTTTTTTCTGCACTCCCGCCCATGCCTACCACCCGCTTCCGCCGCTTTCTGTATGAAAACGGCCTGCTCCTGGTCACCTTAGGTATGATTCTGGCCGCGCTGGTGGGCCAGATTCTCACCGGCTGGCACGACAACAACGACGACCTCCAGCAAATGGGGCTAGCCCAGCTCACGCTAGGGCAGTACCTACACTCGGGCCACCTGCTCGAAGCCACCTTCGAGAACTGGGAAAGCGAGTTTCTGCAAATGGGCGTCTACGTGGTACTCACCATCTGGCTGCGCCAAAAAGGCTCGCCCGAATCGAAGAAGTTGGACGAAAAAGAAGACGTAGACCAAGCCCCCGACCCTGACAAGCCCAATGCGCCGTGGCCAGTGCGCCGGGGCGGCTGGTGGCTGCACCTCTACCAAAACTCCTTGAGCCTCACGTTTTTCGCCTTATTCTTGGGGGCCGTGTACCTGCACGCCCGCGGCGGCATGGACGTCTATAACATCGAGCAGGCGCACGAGGGCAAGCCGCTCGTGAGCACCTGGGGCTACATGCACACGAGCCGCTTCTGGTTTGAGTCGTTCCAAAACTGGCAGAGCGAGTTTATCTCTATTTTTTCGCTAGTTGGCCTTTCTATTTTCCTGCGCCAGCAGGCCTCGCCGCAGTCCAAGCCCGTAGATGCGGCCACCAGCGAAACTGGCAAGTAGCCCGTGTCACTTCGGCTAGTAGCTAAGCGGCGCGGTAACTTGCCTTCAGAACCCAACCAACACCTATGGCCCGGGGTTGTTTGCGATGAAACCAGTTCCCATCGACGCACTTTACGCCGCTTTCACCCCGGCCGTGGGCGACGCGCCGCCCGATATGCGGCGCGAGCTAGGGCATTTCAACGTCTTTACCGTGGGTGGCCCGCGCGGCGGCTTGCCGCACCGGCCACCCACGCACTTCAACCGGCAGGCGTTTTATAAAATCAGTCTCACGCACGGGTGCGGGTGCCTTGAATACGCCGACCAAGCCCAGAAAGTAGGCCCGTACTTTTTGTTTCTGGCTACGCCTAGCCTTTCCTACCGCTGGGCGCCGGACGAGGTTAGTACGCACACTGGTTGCTTCTGCATCTTCACCGATGAGTTTTTGCAGCCCGCCAAGGGCGGCGTGCTAGCGCAGGAGCTACCGATTTTTCAGCCCGGCGCTCATCCGGTCATCGCCCTCACTCAGGCTGAATACACGGCAGTAAAGGCCATTTTCGAGCGGATGATACCGGAAATGGCTTCCGACTACGCTTATAAATATGACTTATTGCGCACGTACCTAGTCGAATTAATTCACCGCGTGCAAAAACTGCAGCCGGCCGCCTCGCCGGCCCAGGTGCCGGCCGCCACCCGCCTGGCAGCCCAGTTTGCCGAGCTGCTGGAGCGGCAGTTTCCGCTTGATGCGTCGGCTAGCCCCTTGCGCCTGCGCACGGCCAAAGACTACGCCGACGCGCTGGCCGTGCACGTCGTGCATCTCAACCGCGTGCTTAAGGAAGCCACCGGCCACACCACAACCACCCTACTCGGCAACCGGCTCGCCCATGAAGCCAAACGGTTGCTAAAGCAAACCACTCAAAACTTGTCGGAAGTAGCCGACCGCCTGGGATTTGCCGACGCGGCGCATTTCTGCACCTTTTTTAAGCGCCACACTGGTTTCACGCCCAGCGATTTTCGGCAGTAGCCGCTCGCTTGTTTGATTGGCGCAGCAACTGGTTTAGTTGGCGCAACTAGGTGGCTAGCCCCCCGCCAGACCTTTGTGTTGTAGCAAGCCGAGCGCGGAAAGCCGCTTTACCCCTGGCTTGCTCCTTCACACTAAACCACTTTAGTATGCGCATTTTTGTAACTGGCGCCACCGGCTGGGTCGGCTCCGCTATTGTTCAGCAACTACTTGGCGCTGGCCACCAAGTCCTTGGCCTGGTGCGCTCCGAAGCCAATGCGCAGGCCTTAGCCGCCGCTGGCGGCACTCCTCTGCGGGGTAGCCTCGACAACCTCGACAGCCTGAGGCGCGGGGCCGAGCAGGCCGATGGCGTCATCCACACCGCTTTCGGGCTCGACCTGGCCAACATTGCCAAATCCAGCACCGAAGAGCAGCAGGCCATCGAAGCATTTGGCGAAGTGCTAGCTGGCTCCGACCGCCCCCTTGTCGTAACGAGCGGCATTGGCTTTGCGCCGATGGGCCAAGTGCTGCCCGAGGACAAGACCCTGCCTAAGATGCCCGGCTTTCCGCGCGACCCCGAGCAAGCGCTGTGGGCCGTGGCCGAGCGCGGCGTGCGCGGCACGGTGGTGCGGCTACCGCGCACGGTGCACGGGGCGGGCGAGCAGCACGGCTTCATGCCCATGCTTATTCTGCTAGCCCGCGAAAAAGGTGTGTCGGCCTATGTAGGCGACGGCCAGAACTTGTGGCCCGCCGTGCACCGGCTCGACGCGGCCCGGGTGTTTTGCCTCGCCCTGGAGCACGGGGCGCAGGGCGGGCCGTTCCACGCCATAGCCGAGGAGGGCATTGCTTTCAAGAACATTGCCGAGGCTATCGGCCAGCACCTGAACCTGCCAGTGGTGTCGCAGTCGCCGGAGGAAGCAGCTGCCCATTTTGGCCCCATTGCCATGTTTGCCGCCGGCAACGGGCCGGTTTCCAGCGCCCAAACCCGCGCCCGCCTAGGCTGGCAACCCAACCAACCCGGCCTGCTAGCCGATTTAAAGAACTATACTGTCAGCTAAGCATGTATTTCTGTCAACCTGCGTAAAAAAGCCCCGTCACCTTGCAGTGGCGGGGTTTTTATCAGATACCTGTAAAGACTACAGCCACGCACTTCTGGCGCGAGTTTAGCGCAGCGTAACTCGTGCCTGCTCATGACGTGGAGGCTGTGCCTCCACTGCCGCAACGCGGCAATGCAGGTTGCAACTGCTTACTACCTACGACCTGACGTTATTTGCCGCTGACGCGGCAGATAGAGGTATGACCTCATCGGCAAGAACAGGCACGAAAGCAGAGCGTTGCGCTACGCCGCTCACCCATAGAAAAGCCTCGCTACCAATTTGGCAACGAGGCTTTTCGCTTAATCCAATACGACTTTTACAGCAGTTCGGTGCTGCGTTTCACGAAGGCCGTCAGCGCCTCGCCTTTCAGCAAGCCCTGGGCTAGCAGGGCCAGGTCGAAGGCCTGCTTGGCGATGGTGTTGCCACCGTCGGCCAGCACCTTGCTCACTAGGGGGCTGTTGGCGTTCACGGTCACGTCAAACGAGTCGGGCATGTTGCCGAACATCTGCATGCCACCGCCGCCGCCGGTACGCTGCATATCTTTCATGCGGCGCATAAACTCGTTTTGGGTGATAACCACCGGCGCATCCTGCGGCGACAAAGCCGCCACTTTGACGTGCATTGCCGGGTTCTGGATGGCACCCTGGAACACTTCCTCCAGCTTCTTCTGGTCGTCCTCGCTCAGCACGCTGGCTGGGGCTTCTTCCTTCTCGATGAGCTGGCTAGCCGTAGCCGAGTCCACCCGCTTAAACGTGGTTTTCTCCAACTTCTGCTCTAGCAGGCCGATGAAGTGCGCGTCGAGGATATGGTCCATATCTAGCACGTCGTAGCCGCGCTCCTGGGCACCAGCCACGAAGCTGTGCTGCGCCTCAGCATCGGTGGTGTAGAGCACCACCGTGTTGTCGGTTTTGTCCTTCTGGTTGGCCTGCACGTGCTCGGTGTACTCGGTGAGCGTGCGCAGCGTGCCGTCCACACTTTTCAGCAGCACAAAGTCTTTGGCGCGCTCGTAGAACTTGTCGTCCGAGAGCATGCCATACTTCACAAACAGCCCGATATCAGACCACTTCTCCTCGTAGCCAGCACGGTCCTTGCGGAACAGCTCGGCTAGCTTGTCGGCCACCTTACGGGTGATGTAGGTGTTGATTTTGCGCACGTTGGCGTCGGCTTGCAGGAAGCTACGCGACACGTTCAGCGGAATATCGGGCGAGTCAATTACGCCGTGCAGCAGCATCAAGAACTCGGGCACCACGTCCTTCACCTCGTCGGTGATGAACACCTGGCGCGAGTACAGCTGAATCTTGTTGCGCGAGAATTGCAGCTCGTCCTTCACCTTTGGGAAGTACAAGATACCCGTCAGGTTAAACGGGTAGTCTACGTTTAGGTGAATCCAGAACAGCGGCTCATCCATGCTCATCGGATACAGCTCGCGGTAGAACTTCTTGTAGTCCTCGTCGGTGAGGTCAGCCGGCTGCTTGGTCCAGATGGGCGTGGTATCGTTAACCAGCTGGCCCTCAAACTCAATCGGGATGGGCAAGAACTTGCAGTACTTCTCCAGAATCGTCCGCAGGCGGGCTTCCTCCAGAAACTCGTCCGAGTCTTCGGCTACGTGCAGTACCACGTCGGTGCCGCGCTCCGCTTTTTCGTGTTCGCCAGTCGGCTCGTCGATGGTGTATTGGGTCGAGCCATCGCAGGTCCAGTGCGCGGTCAGCGTATCTTCCTTAAACGATTTCGACCAGATTTCCACTTCTTTCGACACCATAAAGGCCGAGTAAAAACCCAGGCCAAACTGCCCGATAATTTGGTCTTTGGCCTGCGCGTCGGTCTCCTTGTACTTCTCCACAAACTCGGTGGCCCCGGAGAAGGCAATCTGGTTGATGTACTTCTTAATTTCCTCGGCCGTCATACCCAGGCCGTGGTCCGAGACGGTGATTTTACGCGCCTCTTTGTCCACCGTCACGCGCACTTTCAGCTCGCCTAGCTCGCCCTTAAACTCGCCCTGGCGGGCCAGGCTTTGCAGCTTTTGGGTAGCATCGACGGCATTGCTGACCAGCTCGCGCAGGAAAATCTCGTGGTCAGAATACAAGAACTTCTTGATAATCGGGAAGATGTTCTCGGTATGAATGGAAATAGAGCCGGTTTCGGACATGGGACTTGCTAGGGTAGTAAAACAATAAAAGGCTGACTAACAGGCAGCGCCCGTTAATCAGCCCCCTAAGTCAAAGGCTGTTCCAAGTGGAGCTTGGCTGTCAGGTTGGCAGCCGGCGAACGTAGGGCGCCCGGGGCTCGGCCACCTCATCGGGGACCGGCCCCACGTTGCCGCAGCCGCCGGCCCACTCGCGCAGCAGCGCCGGCAGGCGGGGCGAGTCGTCGGTGAGCCAGGCCAGCGCGGCCTCCGGCTGGGCAAAAAACTGCACGTCGAACAGAATGCTCATGGCCGAGGCGGCCAGCACGCCCTCCACCACCTGCTGGTTGTAGACGCGCCGCGCCGAGAGCACCACTACCACTTGCTGCAAGGGCAGCTTGAGCAGCGCGGGCATAAAGACCTTGCTTAGCCATATCTGGTCATAGACCGGAATGTCGGGCATGGCGTTGAGCTCCAGTATTACGCGGCCCACCCCCAATTGCGTAATAACACTACGCAGCTGGGTGAAGGCCTGCTGAAAAAAGCGCATATTAGGCCCGGCCAGCCAGGCTACCCGCACCAGGTTCAGCGGCTTGTCATGTTGAATGCAAAATTCATCTATTGTGTTGATAATCATAGATTTATTAGCTACTCTAGGCTCAGCTGCCTTGCGGCAAGTATACTGGCGTAAAGGCGAAGGCGCACACTTACGAAAAAACGCTCTGTTTAGTCTGCACTATTGTTAAAAAATTTGATTTTTCCGGGTTAGGGCACTCGGCGATACTCCAGCTCCTCGGTTATGCCGGGCAACTCCTCCCCTATCAAAAATTGCAGTACCAGCCGGCGGCGACTCAGCGCCAACACCTGCTGGTGGTCAAACGACGAGCCGCTGGCCATGCCCGGGCTCTGCCCAAGCAGGACTTTATCTGCAACGCTGTAAGTACCGCGTTCCGTATAATCGGGCTGCCCGGCCCGCACTATGGTAAAATGATAGGTGCCCTCGGGCCGAAACTCAACTACCAAGTGGGCAGCCCCCCCCGCTATCTCGCGGTTGAGCTCGGCCACCTCGGGGTTGTTCATGCGCTCAAAAATGTCGGGCGGTACAGTTTGGTTCGCTACGAAGCTGATTTGACGCAGTTCCCAACGGCCGGGCAACTGGGGTGGCACCTGCGCCCAGGCGGGCCAGACGGCCAGCAGGCCTACCTCCCACGCCAGCCCCAACAAAAAAAACCAGCGCCAAAATGGCATAATCAAGTAGCAGAATAGAGGGCAGGAAGCGGCAAGGTACGCCACAGGGCGGCTACCCACCAGGCTGGGGGCTGCCCTGGCGCAGCTAAATGCTGCACTAGCGAGAATTGTCCTGTAACGATGTTGCACGAAAAACCTGTTTTGCCGAGCCTGCCGCCTTATCTTTGCCCAGGGGCTGCAACCAATTGGCGGTGCTAGCCCTCTCTACCTCAGCTTACTAGCCAGCGTTCCCGTGTTGCAACCCGTGCTTCGCTCCTATCTCGCCCTGCTGCTGCTGCTCTGCCTGGGGCGGACGCTGCTGCCCGAGGCGTGGGTGCTGGCCCTGCACCACCACGCGCACACCACCGAGCTCAAGGCTTTCCGCCACCCCGCCGGCCAGCCGCTACTGAGCACCCAGCACACGCACTGCCACGCCGAGCAATTTCACAATGTGCCTTTTGCGTTGGGCGTGCTGGTGCGCGTGCCCCGGCCCCGCGCGCGCGCCCGCTACCAGATGCTGGCAGTGCCCACCCAACGGGCGGCCCTGGCCATCTGGCAGCGCTGCCTGGCGCTGCGCGGCCCCCCACGGGCCTAGCGCTCCCGCCAGATGCAGCCTTTTTATTTTTCTTCGGACTTTCGCCTATTACGCAGATTTTCAGCTGGTTGCCCCCTACTTGCCGTGCCGGCTCCTCGGGAGCCCGCTGCTCCGGTTTTTTCTCTGGTTTGGTTTTAGAGAAAATGCAGACAGACCCTAGCCCCTGGCCGGGGTTTGTTTGCGGAGCTTGGCGCAGCTGGCAGCTGGCTTAGTGGGGCTAGCGTAGCCCGGCGGGGCGGTAGTCCATCCCCTCTCTATTTTGTGGTTTTTATGCTTCGTATCGCTGCGACAGTGGTGCTAGCCAGCACGTTTGCGTTTTCTTTTTCGGCCGGGGCCCAGGTGGCGCCGTCAGCCGCGCCGGCCCGCTCGCGGGCGGCGGTGTTCAGCGGCCGCCTCACCGATGCGGCCACCGGCCAACCCTTGCCGGGCGCCAACGTCATCTTTCCCGACCTCAGGCAGGGCACGGCCACCGATGCTGATGGCCGCTTCAGCTTCGCTAACCTGCCCCGCGGCCGGTTCCTGATGCAGGTAACCTCGCTAGGGTATAACACTATTAATCAGACCGTAGACACTGGCACGAGCCCGGCCTTGGACCTCAAGCTAACACCCGCGGCCACCGAAATCGGGCAGGTGGTGGTAACCGGCGTGAGCCAGGCCACCGAGCTACGCCGCTCGCCGGTGCCTACCACGGTTATCGACCGCACGCGGCTCAATCAGACCTCGGCCACCAACGTCATTGACGCCATTGCCCACACGCCGGGCATCAGCCAGATTACGACCGGCGCGGCCATCAGCAAGCCCGTGGTGCGCGGGCTGGGCTACAACCGCGTGGTGACGCTCAACAACGGCGCCAAGCAGGAAGGCCAGCAGTGGGGCGACGAGCACGGCATTGAGATTGACGAGTTTAGCATCGACCGGGCTGAGATTATCAAGGGGCCGGGCTCCTTGTTGTATGGCTCCGATGCCATGGCCGGCGTCATCAACTTCCTGGCCCCCGACCCCATTGCCGAAGGCCACATCACGGGCTCGGCCACGGCCAACTACCAGACCAACAACCAGCAGCAGGGCTACTCGCTCGAAAACGCGGGCAATATCAACGGCCTCAACTGGCTGGTGCGCGGCACCCGCAAGGTGGCCGGCAACTACCAGAACCGCTACGACGGCAAGGTTTTCAACTCGGGCTTTAACGAGTGGGACGCCAACGGCTACGTGGGCCTGAACAAAAGCTGGGGCTATTCGCACCTCACCTTCAGCACGTTCAACCAAAATATTGGCTTAGTAGAAGGTGGCCGCGATAGCCTGACCGGCCGTTTCCTGCGCGATGTGCCGGTGGGCGGCCAGGTCGAGTCGCGGGTGGTGAGCGACGACGAGCTGCGCGGCTACGCCCTCGATGTACCGCGCCAACGCATCAACCACCTGCGCTTTGGCACCGATAACAACTTCATTATCGGCGACCAGGGCGGCCGGCTAGCCCTACAGGTAAACTACCAGCAGAACCTGCGCCGCGAGTTTGGCGACGCGCTAGCCCCGGACGAGCCGCAGCTCTACTTCCAGCTGCGCACCGTGGACTATGCACTGCGCTACTTCCTGCCCGAGCTCAATGGCTGGAATGTGGCCGTGGGCACCACCGGCCTGCGCCAGCAAAACCGTAACCTGGGCACCGAATTCCTCATTCCGGCCTACAACATGACCGAGGGCGGTGTGTTTGGGGTCGTGAAAAAGTCGTTTGGCGGCCTCGACCTCAGCGGCGGCCTGCGCTACGATGTGCGCCGCATCGCGGCCCAGAGCCTGTACCTCGACGCCGACGAGCGCCCCACCGCGCCCACCACACCCGATGCCGAGACCAAGTTTCCGGGCTTCGTGAGCACCTTCAACAACTACAGCGGCAGCCTGGGCGCGGCCTATAACCTCAGCGACCGCCTCACGGTGAAGGCTAACCTGAGCCGCGGCTTCCGAGCACCCAATATTGCAGAGCTAGGCTCGAATGGCGTGCACGAGGGCACCATTCGCTACGAAGTGGGCCAGTCTAATTTGCTGGCCGAAACCAGCTTGCAGGTCGATGCCGGCGTGAGCTACACCTCCGACCACGTGCGCTTCACGGTCGATGCGTTTGAGAACAGCATTGATAACTACATCTTTGCGCGCCGGGTGCTGAACCGGGCCGGCACCGATTCGCTCGTGTCAACCAACCCCGACGTGGGTCTTTTCAACTACGTGCAGGGCCAGGCGCGGCTGCTGGGCGGCGAGGTCACGCTCGATTTTCACCCCCACCCGCTCGACTGGCTGCACTTCGAAAACTCGTTTTCGATGGTGCGTGCCCGCCAACTCGACGTGCCTAGCGACCAACAGTTTCTACCTTTTATCCCGGCCGACCGCCTGCAAAGCGAGCTGCGCGGCAATTTCCGCCGCCAGGGCAAGCGCTTCACCAACGTGTACGCCCGCTTTCAGCTAGAGCAAACCTTCGCTCAAAACCGCTACTTCGCCGCCTTTGACACCGAAACAGCCACGCCCGCCTACACCTTGTTTAACGCCGGCCTGGGCACCGACGTAGCCGATACCAAGGGCCGCACGCTGTTTTCGCTCTATATCACAGCCAATAACCTGTTCGACGTGGCCTACCAAAGCCACCTCAGCCGCCTCAAGTATGCTGACATCAACTACCTCAGCGGTCGGCGCGGCGTCTACAACATTGGCCGCACGCTGAGCGTGAAAGTGGTGGTACCGCTAGCCTTTAAGTAAGGGTAGCGGAGAGCAGTAGTAGCTTACCCGTGATGAAGACTGCACTGCGCCTTGGTGGGCTCGCGCTGCTGGCCGGCGGCCCCTTGCCGAGCCAGGCCCAATCGCCGGGAGGCATGGGTCTGGTGGCCGCCCTGGAAGTAGCTGACCCCGTGCTGGCTATCGGCCTAGCCACGGGGCTAGCCCTTGCCTTGCTGCTAAAAGTCCGCGAACCAACCACTTGGTCACTCCGCATGGGATATGAGCTGGCCCTGGCCGTAGCAGGGCTCGTGGCACTAGCTTGCGCCAGCAGCTTCTTCCTAGTAGGTAGCAGCACTGGGTTTTATGTTGTGTATAGCTTGCTAACAGTGGGCGCCCTAGCCTTAGTAGCAAGTTTGAAAAAGCCGATTGCCGCCTTGGCAATCGGCTTTGGCTTTTTGGGCTGCCTGGCGTTGCTGACCAGCTATGAGGCCCGGCTAGCGCGGGCCCGGCACCTTCCGCAACCGTTGGGCCTGGTAGCGGCTGACTTTCGCGACGCCCCCTGCCCAGGCTAGCCCGGCCCAAGCCTGATGAACTTGCGGTAGCGGCCTCACCCGCTACCGCGCCGCTCGCCTATGGCCCCGGCTACCCGGGCGGCACCCCGGCGCTCTAGCAGTTTGTGCGCGCCAACCTCCGCTACCCGCCCAGCGCCCGCCGCGCCGGGCTAGCCAGCGAGGCATACGTGCAGTTTATCGTGCAGCCCACTGGCCGCCTCACCAATAGTGAGGTAACCAGCGCGCTGAGCCCCGACTGCGCTGCGGAGGCTGTGCGCGTGACGCGCCTCCTACCAGGCTTTGCGCCGGGCACCCAGTAGGGCGGCCGGTTCGTACCTATGCACACAATGCTGACGTTTTACTTCGGCCTCAACTGAGGGAGTAGGCGCTGGTGAGTCAGCACGATTACCCCCTCGCTGGTAATTGCCCACTGGCGTTTTTCCGGCTGTCTCACTGAATCCCGCACGGCGCACCTGCGTTCAAGCAGCAACCTTCCTTGTTTTTGTCTCATGCCCCACGACCACCACGACCACTCGCACGCCGGCCACGTGCACGCCGCCCCACCGGCCGGGGGCAAGTTCAGCGCCGCTTTTGCCTGGGGCATCGCGCTGAATTTAGCCTTTGTAGTGGTGGAAGCCATCGGCGGGCTAGCCGCCAACTCGGCCGCGCTGCTCTCCGATGCCGGCCACAACCTGAGCGATGTGCTAAGCCTGGCCCTGGCCTGGGGCGCGGCCTGGCTAGCCGGGCGGCCCGCCACCGGGCGCTACACCTTTGGCTACCGGGGCGCCACCATTCAGGCGGCTCTGCTGAATGCGGCGCTGCTCTACGGCGCGCTAGGGTTCATTTTGTGGGAAACCATCGACCACCTGCGCCACCCCGAGCCCGTAAACGGCCAGTCGGTAATGCTGCTGGCCGGCGTTGGCATCCTCATTAATGGCTTCACGGCCTGGCTGTTCCGGGCTGGGCAAAAAGACGATGTGAACGTACGCGGGGCCTACCTGCACATGCTCACCGATGCCCTGGTGAGCCTGGGCGTGGTAGTAGGCGGCGCCATTACCTACTTCACCCACTGGACCTGGCTCGACCCGATTATTAGCCTGGGGCTGCTGGCCGTTATTGCCTTTAGCTCGTGGAGCCTGCTGCGCGATACCATCCGGCTAGGCCTGCAAGCCGTGCCCGATGGCATTGACTTGGAGCAGGTGCAGCAGTTCATGCTGGCCCAGCCGGGCGTGCAAAGCCTGCACGACCTGCACATCTGGAGCATGAGCAGCGATGGCCACGACACGGCCCTGATGGCCCACGTTGTGCGCCCCGGTGGTGCCGATGCGGCGTGGCTGGCCAGCCTCGCGGCGGGGCTGCTGCGCGAGTTTCACATTCACCACAGCACAGTGCAGGTCGAAGACTCGGAGCTGCCCGACGGCTGCCGCAGCGGCTGCGCCGTGCCGGCCGCGGCCCCGGCCCACGCCGCGTAGCACCGTCGGCCGCTGCGGCTCACGTAGCCAGCCTGTTGTCTGGCCGCGCAGCCACCGCAGACCTGAACTATCTCGTGGCTGGCACGTTCAAGGGCCAGCTAGCTTAGCTGGCTCTTTATACTCTTATGAAAAAGCTATTTTTTGGGGCAGCATTCGCCCTTTGTGCCTTCGCCGCCTCGTCGGCTCACGCCCAGACTACCACTACCGACCCTGCCGTTGCCGTGCCGCAAACGGCTCAAAGCACCCAGGCTACCTACGACCAGCAGCGCGAGCAGCGCAAAATGGCCGACCAAACGGTGGCCGACAACAAGCGTGCACTAAAGCAGCAGGAAAGCCAGGCTCGCGACCTTAAGCACCAAATGAAGGCCCAGCGCCAGCAGGCCAAGCAGCAAAAAGAGCAGCTGCGCATGGAGCGCCAAAATGCCAAAGTGGCTCGCGAACAGGAAAAAGCCGCCAAGACCCAGATGAGGGCCCAAAAAGAAGCCGAAAAAGCCGCCCGTAAGGGCATGTAAGTCAGCAAATAATTGCCTTACTAGCTTATCAAACTAAAAAAGCTCCAGCTCCGGCCGGAGCTTTTTTAGTTTTGCCCGTATGCTTGTTTTCACTTTCTAGCCTCGCACATTCGCCCTATGGCTGCTACCAACCCTACCCGCTACTATCCGCTGCACCACTATGTACTGCTGCCGCTGTCGCTGCTGATGGTGGGCTACACCATCCGGCGCTACGTGGGCGTGGCTGGCGACGACTCTGAGATTTCGCGACTGTGGTTTTCGCTAGCCGCCGTCACGCTGCTCTTTTTTGTGACGCTCGTAATGCTGCGCCAGCACTACGCCCTCACGCTGCAAGACCGGCTAGCCCGCCTCGAAGTGCGCCAGCGCTACTTCGAAGTAAGCGGTCAGCGCTTTGCCGAGCTTGAAAAAGCCTTAACCCTTAAGCAGATATTGACCCTACGCCTGGCCGGCGACCAGGAGCTAGCCGCCCTGGCCCAGGCCACGGCCAAGGAAAACCTTGACCCTAAAGCCATTCTGGCCCGCATCAACGACTACCAGTTCGACGCCATGCGCGTCTGATTTTGGGGCGGCGGCCATGAGCTACGCGGGAGAGAAAATCGGTCAGATTTCTTTTCCTGGGCCGCTGGCCGCCCTTCCCACTTATTTCACCACCTAGCTATGATTCTGTACAACGTCACCACCAGCCTGGAACCCAGTATTGCCGACGAATGGGTAGCCTACATGCGCGACCACCACATGGCCGAAGTAGTAGGCACAGGCTGCTTTATTCGCAGCGTGCTGCTGCGCCTGCTCAACGAGGAAGACGACGGCGTGACTTACGCCGCTCAGTATTTCAGCGTAAGCCTCGAGCAATTGGAGGCGTATCAGGAACACTTTGCCCCAGCCCTGCGCCAGGAAATGGACCGGAAGTTTGCGGGCAAGTACCACTCCTTCCGCACAGTGCTGGAGGTAGTGGAGTAGGCATCCGAGCCAGTAAGTGCCCCGCTACTTGGCGGGGTGCTTGCTGGCTTGGGTCAGCACCTCGCGACCAAACGCCGACTGCTGCCAGCGGGGCGTCAGGCTCTGGTACATTTCCTGGTAATCGGCCCCGGTGAGGGCCGCACCCAGCGTACACATAGTGGGCAGGGCGGCGCCCACGGCCGTGTCGTGGTAGCGACGCACATAGGCTTTTAAGAGCACAATGCGCTCATGTTGCACCTGCGTACGCTCGCGCCGTAAGGTGCCGGCCTCCGCGGTGTCGGGCTGGGCTAGCCGGGCCTGGTAACGCTGCCCGAGGTCGGCGCGCCGCTGTCCGAGCCGGGCATCGTCTCGAAACCACTCTTTCCATTGGCGGTCAATGTCCGAGCCACTCACCACCACGTCGTTGTACACGGGTTGTGAGCCGCTTACCTGCACCCGCTGGTTGTCAAGTAAGATGTCGGCTAGCTTAGTGCTGGCGGGGCCCCGGCCTGCGTACAGATAAGTGTGCACGGGCTCGGCGAGCTTGCCGCGCAGCGTAAACTGTCCCTGCTGCACCGTGGCCGAATCGATGCGCACGCGCCGACCACCATCTACGAGGTAAAGTCGGGTACCATCGGCAAGGCCATTGATGCGGCCAGTTACTTCGTAGCCCGTGCCGGGCTGGGCCAGGCTAGCCAGCGGCAGCAAGGCGAAGGACAGGAAAGGCAGGGCGTGCAGTTTCATAGCTAAAATAAGGCGTGTGAGCTTGGCTACCAGGGCCGCTGCCCAAACGTTATAACGCGCCAGGAATCACACCCATCTCGTGCCATACGAAGCTCCACACATCAGCCCACTCAGCTATTTGCAACTGAGTGCTTTTGCCAGCGCCGTGGCCGGCATTCACATCGATGCGGATAAGCACTGGGCTAGCCCCGGCCTGGCATACTTGCAGCTCGGCGGCAAGCTTGAAAGAATGCGCGGGCACCACGCGGTCGTCGTGGTCGGCGGTGGTAATGAGCGTAGATGGGTAAGCAGTACCGGGCTTTAGGTTGTGCAAGGGCGAGTAAGCCAGCAGGTTATGAAACTGCGCCTCGTCGTCGGAGGTCCCATATTCGGGCGCCCAGTTCCAGCCGATGGTAAATTTCTGGTACTTCAGCATGTCCATAACGCCCACGGCGGGCAGGGCCACGCGGCACAGGTCGGGCCGCTGCGTCATAATCGCGCCCACGAGCAGGCCGCCATTCGAGCCACCCGCAATGGCTAGCTTCGCCGGGCTGGTGTAGCCCTGGGCAAACAGCGTTTCGGCGGCGGCGGTGAAATCATCGAACACATTTTGCTTGCGGGGCGTCATGCCGGCTTGGTGCCAGGCCTCGCCATACTCGCCGCCACCGCGCAGGTTCGGAATGGCCAGCACGCCGCCCTGCTCCAGCCACAGCACCCTCGCCACCGAAAAGCCCGGCGTCAGGCTCACGTTGAAGCCACCGTAGGCGTAGAGGTAAGTGGGATTTTGTCCATCCAGCGCCAGCCCTTTTTTGTGGGTGATGAACATCGGAATCTGCGTACCGTCTTGGCTGGCATAAAACACCTGGGTCGTCACGTAGTCAGCCGGTTGCACATCCACGGTGGGCGCTTTGAAGACCGTACTCACGTTGGCCGCCGGGTCGTAGCGGTAGATGGTAGTGGGATAGGTAAACGACGTGAAGGCGTAGTACAACACCGTGTCGTCGCGCCGCCCGCCGAAGCCCCCGGCCGTGCCGATAGCCGGCAAGGCTACATCGTGCCGGTACTCGCCGCGCTCCGAATACACCTTCACCTGCGAGCTGGCATCGTGCAGGTAGGTAGCCAGCAGGCAACCCGCCGCCTGGCTGATACCCTCCAGCTTTTCGGCGCTTTCGGGTATCACGTCGGGCCACTTGGTGGGCTGGCTAGGGTGCACGCGCACCACGCGGTAGTTGGGGGCGTGGTCGTTGGTGTACACCAGCAGCTCGTCGCCCACGTTGCCAATTACGCTTGTGTCAAACTCGTAGCTCGGCTGAATGGTAAGCCAGCTTTCAGCCTGGCTAGGGTCTTGCAAGTCGCGTACCAGCAGGCGGTTGCCATCGGCTAGCCCATCGGTGAGGCTCAGGCAAAGCCAGCGCTCGTCCTCCGTGGTGCTGGCGATGCGGAAGCCCAGGGCCATCTCCGGGTTTTCGTACACCAGCGCATCCTGGCTCTGCGGCGTGCCCAGGCGATGGTAGTACACTTTGTGAAACTCATTTTTGCCGGCTAGCGCGGCCTCACCGGGCCGGGGCGCGTCGTAGGCGCTGTAGTAAAAGCCATCGCCGGCCCAGGCCAAGTCCGACACCTTTACCCAATCGAGTACCTCGGCCAGGGGCTGGCGGCTAGCCATGTCGAGCAGCCGGATTTGCTGCCAGTCGGAGCCGCCGCCACTGGTGGTGTAGGCCAGGTAGCGGTGACTGGGGCTGAAGTGCAAACCCATGAGTGCTGTGGTGCCATCCTCCGAAAAGCCATTCGGGTCGAGCAATATCTCCGCCGTTTCGAGCGGCTGGCCCACGGGCACGGCGTACACCACCGCCTGATTTTGCAGACCATCGTTCTTGCTGAAAATCAGCAACTCACCTTCCTGATGCGGCACGCCGTAGCGCTCGTAGTTCCAGAGCCGGGTCAGGCGCTCGCGCAGCTGGTTGCGAAACGGAATCTGGTCGAGATAAGCAAATGTCACCTCGTTTTCGGCCGTGACCCAGGCCGTAGTTTCGGGCGCGTCGGCGTCTTCGAGCCAACGGTAAGGGTCGGGCACCTCGGTGCCAAAATAGGTATCGGGCCGCGGGTCGCGGCGGGCGGCGGGGTACTCTAAACCAGAGAAATTCAAGCTACAAAAAGCTAGTGCACACCCCCAGAATCGGGCACCACACGGGGCGCGGCCCGTTCCAGCGTGGGCTGTTCGGTGAGAATGTGCTTGTTGGAAATAGCATTGGCGCGCACGGCTTCTTTATGGCCCGGCGTGCGCGAGGCGGTGCGGCAGCTACCGAGCAGCAGCCCGATAAAGAGAAAAGTCCGGCGCATCATAGCGTTGCATACGGCGCGGCGCCCGCGGCGGCTAGCTGGGCACCTGAGCATCGGGCGCGGTGAGGCCAGGGGCGCGGACTTCGGCCAGCGCCTCGGCCACGCGCCGGGCCACCAGCTCCTCAATTTGCTGGCGCTGGGCGGGCGTGAGGTCGCGGCTGGCGGGGGGGCTAGCCCGGTGCAACTCGCGCAGGGTGCGGCCCAAACTCAGGCGCAGCAAGCCGTAGAGCACCAGGCTCAAAATACTCAGAATAAGGGCTAGCGGTGCAAAAATGCGGTTGAGCAGCGGCTCGGCAGCGGCTGGGGCGCCGGGCCGGGCAGCGGGCAGGGCCGCACTACCGCTAGCCTCGGCGGCTTCGGCGAGGCCGGCGTTGGCACTGGCGTCGGCCTCGGCCTGGGGGGCGGGCGTGGGGTCAGTGGGCGGCAGGCCGGTTTGCACGTAGTCGGTCAGCTTTTTTTCCAGCGTTTGCAGGCCGGCCAGGCGGCTAGGGTCGCGCTGGCGGGCGGGCGAGGCCTTCAGCTTGCCGATAATGGCGCGGGTGAGCGCCGCCAGCCGGGCCGGGTTGTCCTTCAGGCCCTTGTAAATCTTACCTTTTCCCTCGATAGGCGCATACAGGAGCGAGTAAATGCGCAGGCTGTCGGGGCGTAGGCTAGCGGCCAGCGCGTTGAGGTTGCCGCCTTCGCAGCGCAGGGTGCGCTGTAGCTGCGGCCGGCCGGCGTCGGCGTACACGTAGCGGGCAGTAGCACACCAGATTTGCACCTTCGACTCGTCGAGCGAGGGCTGGCCGAGCGGCGTTTGGGCGGGGCTAGCCAGCGCCAGCAGCAACCCGGCGGCTAGCAGCGGCGCCCAGCGGCGGGCAGGTTGGGTTTGCATAGTCAGAGCAGGTTGAGGGCAGAATGGGGGCGGAAAGTACAACCTGCCCGGCGCTTGGCCCGGCGGGCGCTGGCGGGGCGGCTATCTTTGTGCGCTTTTAGGCTAGTCGTTTATGCATATCGAAGTTCTCAAGTCCAAAATCCACCGCGTTAAGGTAACGCAGGCCGAGCTGCACTACGTGGGCAGCA
>CAYLNN010000051.1:0-21717 GCA_964385095.1 uncultured Hymenobacter sp. | reverse complement strand
TGGAAGTTAAAACGCTGTTGGTCAATAGAGAAGGAGCCCGCGCCGGCGATGTAAATGCCTTTATCTACCTTGCTCACCATCTCGTCCACGCTCAGTTTGCTAGGGCCGGGTTTGAGGCTGATGTTGGCCATGCGCTGAAACTGCACATCTTCCCACGACTGCGCGTAGCAGCAGCCGTCCGATTCTTTCTGACCCACAATGTGCGCTTGGTCGCGGATTTTCTGGTAATCCACCAGTTTGCCAGCCTTGATGATGTCCCATTCCTTGGTTTTCACGCCCTCATCGTCCCAGCCCACGTTGCCTACCGAGCCGGGCTGCAGCTTATCGGCCACGATGTTGACTTCTTTGGAGCCGTAGGGCAGGTTTTTGGCCTTCCACTCCAAGGTGGCAAAGCTGGTGCCCGCGTAGTTGGCCTCATAGCCCAGCACGCGGTCGAGCTCGGTAGGGTGGCCCACCGATTCGTGGATGGTGAGGCCCAGGTGGCCGGGGTCGAGCACGAGGTCGTACTTGCCGGGCGTCACCGATTTCATGGTCAGCTTGGCCTTGGCCTGCTTGCCGGCCAGGGCCGCATCGGCTAGAATGTCGTAGCGCAGCTTATAGCCCACGGTATCAGTGCCCTGCGGGCCGCGCACCTGCTCGGTGGCGCTAGGCGTGAGGTACTCGTAGCCCAGCCCCACGGGCGCGCTCAACGCCTCGCGCGAGCGGAACTTGCCCGACTTGGTGTCCACCGCCGTGACGTTGAACGTGGGCCAGAGGCGGTGAATATCCTGGTCGATATACGAGCCGTCGGTGCTGGCAAAGTACTTCTGCTCATTCACCTGGAACAAGGCCGAGTTGATGTAGTTGGCGCCCGCGGCCATGGCTGCCGCGTTGGCGGCCAGCAGCAGGTCGGCCTTTTGCTTCACTGGCACCTCGAAGGCGCTTTGCACCATGGGCGTTTTCCAGCTCACCTCACCGTAGCCCTGCTGGGGGGCTAGCTGCACGGGCTCCTTCATCACCAGCTTATCGGCCTTGGCAATTTCCGCCGCCAGGCGGGCGGTAGCGGCCAGGCTAGCCTCGGTTACGACGCTCGTGGAGGCAAAGCCCCAGCAGCCATTCACCAGCACCCGAATGCCCACGCCGTAGCTCTCGGTGCTCACAATGTTCTGAATCTGCTTTTCGCGGGCAAAAACATACTGGTTGAGCGAGCGCCCAATGCGCACATCGGCGTAGCTAGCCCCGGCGCTTTTGGCCGCGTTGAGGGCCGCATCGGCCAGGCGCTTTTTCAGAATAACGTCGGCGCCCGGCTCTAGCAGCCGGCTAGGGTCCACTTGCTTGGCCCCGAAGCCCGGCAGGCTCGGCAGCAGCAGGGCCGTGGCACCCAGGCCAGTGAGGCCCACAAAGTCGCGTCTATTCATGGCAAGAAAAAGGTAAAAAGGTCCAGTGAATGAGGTGGATAGTTAACTTAACAGCTAGGGTGGCTAGGGGGTAAGCATGGTGCCAAAGGCTCCTTTTTGCTCAAAGGCGCGCATTATGTTATCCTCTAGCGGCGTGCGTTTCACCACGGGGTTATCACGCCAGAAGGCGGGGTCGTAAGTTGTTTGCTTGATAGCAGCCAGGTCGGCTTCCCCGTTTTTGGCGGGCGCGTACGTAACGCTGGCCGCCGGGCTAGCCTGGCCGTTGTAGCAGGAAGCAAACGACGCCACGTGGATGGCCATATCGGGCTTCATCACGCGGCCCAGCGCGGTTTGGTAATCCACTTTCAAATAAGCCAGCTTGGCCGCTCCATGGGCGCTGGGCTGAAAGGCCCACTCAATGCGGGTAACTTCGTTTTTAAACTTGAAAAGCGGGTTGTTGGACTTCGTATGAAGGCCCGAAGTTTCGAGCCGCAGCCGTAGTACTTGGTGGGTAGCCTCGTTGATAACCATGCTGCCGTGGGTGAAGTCGGTCGCCGTTTCGTGCTTGTTGCTGAAGCCAATCTCTACTAGTTGCTGGTTGCCGTCTTGCGTTATCCCTAGGAGCTTTAAGGTGAGGTAGTCAGTCACGTGCGGCCCAATCAGGCCCTTAAAAGTGCTGCTGTCGTCCCGGCTGTTAAATAAGCTGTAGCGTTTGGTATAGAGCGAGAAATTGGTGAAGCTAATGAGGGCTTTTTTCTTCGCAAAGCGTGCCTGCGCGAGGGCGCTGCCTTCGAGCCCCGCGTTGCTGGTTTCGGTTTCCCACACCATTTCCTGCACTTCGGTAGCCTCTTGGTCGAGGTGCGTTACCTGGCGGTAAAACGTTTGGCCGTACGTGTGCTGGCTGTTAGTGCGGCGCAGTTCACGGTAGGCCTTGGCAACTAGCTCGCCCAAATAGCTACCTACTTGCACCTCAGGCAGCTGCACCGAAGCTGCCTGTAGCCGAATTTGCAGCGGCTGGCTAGCCCCGGCCGCCGCTACGGCCACCGTGTCGCGCCGGTGGCCTAGCTCCGATACCACCAGCCGCCCGGGCAGCGCTACCTCGTGCAGCTCAAACTCGCCCTCGGCATTGGAGGTGGTGCCCCGGGTGGTGCCCAGCACTCCCAGGCTGGCGTAGGGCACCGGTTGGCCGGTGGCCGCATCTACCACCTTGCCCGCTAGGCGCTGCTGGGCGCATAGCGGTAGGCTAGCCGCTAGCAGAAAGAGGGCAAAGGCAGTGGCTAACAAGTGTTTCATGCAGAAAAAGAAAGAGTGTGGCGCAATATAGGCGCGCTAGCTACTCGCTACCAATGGCTAGGGGCTTCCTTACCGGATATCGTTGCTCTAGCCAGGGGTATTACCCAAAAAAAGCCCCCAAACCGGTCGGGCTTGGGGGCTTGGCAGGCGCTATTCAACCAGTGGCTACACGGCGTCGGAGAGGCTCGTGAACGTGAAGTCACGAATCTTGAGCGGCGGCACCAGGTTGCCGTTCAGGCGCACCGGGCGGCCGATGGCTTCCAGGTTGTTGAGCATGATAACGGGGCTCTCGTTGAAGCGGAAGTTCTTGACCGGAAACTTGATAGCGCCGTTCTCGATGTAGAACGTGCCGTCGCGCGTCAGGCCCGTAAACAAGAGTGTTTGCGGGTCTACGGGGCGGATATACCACAGGCGCGTCACCAGAATGCCTTTTTTCGTGCCCTTGATGAGGTCGGCGGTGCTCTGCGTGCCGCCTTCCATGATAAAGCCGCCGGGGTTAGGCAGGTCCGGAATACCGGTTTTTTGGGCCCAGTAGCGCGAGGTATAAAGGTTTTTCACCACGCCCTTTTCAATCCAGGTGGTGCGCTGCTGCGGGCGGCCATCGCCGCTGAAGGTGAGGTCGGGCACTTCGGCGTTGGTGGGGTCCGAGTAAATCGTAACTCGCTCATCGAACAGCTTTTCGCCCTTGCGGTTGCCGCCGCCCTTCTTGCTGAGGAAGCTGCGGCCCTCGTCGGCCGAGCGCGCGTCGAACGAGCGCATGAGCGCCCCGAGCAGCGAGGCATCAGAATTGGAAACCAGGGCGTTGGGCTCCAGAATAACGGTGTATTTGCCCGGCTCGATGGCCTTGGCGCCCACCGAAGCCGAAGCTTTGCTGGCGGCGATGGCCGTCAGGTTTTTGGCGTCAAACTTCGAGCTGTCTGTGAAATCAGTTGCCGCGTAGCCCGAGCCCAGCCCGTCGAGCGTGCGCACGGTGATGCTGAAATCGAGGTTGGAGCTGCGCTGGTAGGCTTCGAGGCCCTTCGAGTTGCGCTTGGCCACGAAGCCCGCCTGGTCGTTGAGGAAGCCGGCCGAGGACAGCTTCTTCTGGTCGCAGTACTGCATGCTGGCCGCCATCTGGCTAGCCCGGTAATCGGGGGTGATGCCGGCCGTGCTGGCCGCAAACGACTGGGGCGACGACAGATACGTCTGCGGCCCGAGCAGCGGCATGTACTCGGGGCTTTCGGGGGCTAGCCGGGCTATTTCCTCGGCGCGCTGCACGCAGCGGCGCAGGGTAGCTTCGTCGAACTGATTGCAGGTGGCGGTGCCCGAGCGCTTGCCGAAGTAAGAGGTTACGGCCAAGGACACGTTATCGACGGCGCCGGCCGTGCTGATGGAGTTGCGCGCCGAGCGCACGTTGCCTTCGAGGCTGCCATTGAGCGTCGCGTCGCACTCGTCGGCGGTGCTGAAGCCGATGACCTTCTTGAGAATGTCCTGCGCTTCGGTTTGGGAGAGAATTGCCATTTTATCTAATGAATTTCAGCTAATTAACCGATTTTGCGGGCCGTGTTAATCACGTTCACGCCGTTGAAGCGCGAGGTGGCCGAGCCGTGGCTCACGGCCGAGCTTTGCGAGGGTTGGCCCTTGCCGTCGTTGAAGAAGCCCGCAAAGCGGTAGTCGCGCTGGTCGCACGAGCCGGCGCAGGCACCCCAAAACTCCAGGGTGTTAGTCTGGTAGGCCACGTCTTCGAGCATCTCGGTGATTTTACCCTTCTCGATGGCGTAGAACAGCTGGCCGCCAAACTGCGAGTTATAGCGCTGCTGGTCAATCGAAAACGAGCCGTTGCCCACAATGTAAATACCCTTGTCGACCTTGCTCACTAGCTCATCCACGCTCATTTTGGTGGCGCTGGGCTTGAGGCTGATATTGGCCATGCGCTGAAATTGCACATCGCGCCACGACTGCGAGTAGCAGCAGCCATCGCTGGCCGTTTGGCCCACGATGCCCGCCTGGTCGCGGATTTTCTGGTAATCTACCAGCTTGCCCTGGTCGATGAGGTTCCACTCCTTGGTTTTCACGCCCTCGTCGTCGTAGCCCACGGCCCCTAGCGAGTTGCGCTGCAGCTTGTCGGCCACAATGTTCACCTGCTTCGAGCCGTACGGAATATTCTTTTTCTTCCACTCCAGCGTGGCGAAGCTCGTGCCCGCGTAGTTGGCCTCGTAGCCCAGCACGCGGTCCAGCTCCAGGGGGTGGCCCACCGATTCGTGGATGGTCAAACCCAGGTGGTGGGGGTCCAGGATGAGGTCGTACTTGCCGGGCACCACGCTTTTGCAGGTCAGCTTCTGCTTGGTTTGCTTGGCGGCCAGGGCCGCGTCTTCCAAAATGTCGTAGCTGTTTTTGTAGCCGATTACGCCCGAGCCAGCGGGGCCGGCCATCTTGTCGGCGGCCTGGGGCGTGAGGTACTCGTAGCCCATGCCCATGGGCGAGCTCAGGCTCTGGCGCGAGCGAAACTTGCCGCTGGCCCGGTCCACCACCGTTACCCCAAACGTGGGGTAGATGCGGTGGATATCCTGGTCGATATACGAGCCATCGGTGCTGGCAAAATACTTCTGCTCATTCACTTGAAACATCGCCGAGTTCACGAACGAGGCGCCGTTGTCGAGGGCCGCGCCGTTGGCGGCCAGCAGCAAATCGACCTTCTCCTTGATGGGCACTTCGAAGGCATTTTTCTCAATCGGCGTCTTCCAGGCCACCTCGCCGTAGCCCTTTTGGGGGGCTAGCTTCACGGGCTCCTTCTGCACCTTCGCGTTGGCTTTGGCGATGGCCACGGCCTGCTGGGCCGTTTTAGCAATGCCCGCGTCGGTCACGTTGTTGGTCGAGGCAAAGCCCCAGGTACCGTTGGCAATCACCCGGATGCCCACCCCAAAGCTTTCGGTATTGGAAATACCCTGCACCTGCTTTTCGCGCGTGAAGATGCCCTGGTTGAGTGTGCGCTGAATGCGAATGTCGGCGTAGGTGGCGCCGGCCGCCTTGGCGGCGTTCAGGGCCACATCGGCCAGGCGCTTCTTGGCGGCCACATCGAGGCCGGGCTCCAGCAGCGCGGCCGGGTCTGCAAGGTTGCCAGCCAGGCTCGGATAGCTGGGGAGCCACAGGGCCCCGGCGGCGAGGCCGGTGAGGGCGGTAAAGTCGCGTCTGTTCAAGGGAGAAGGCTGGTAAAGGTTTGAGGGATAGGAAATTGGTGCTGATGGAGAAAGGGTGGCCCTAGCAGTGGGGCTACCCCAGCTTGCGCCCGGTATTGATGATGTTCACCGCATTAAAGCGCGCCGTAGCCGAGCCGTGGCTCACGGCCGACACCTGCGAGGGCTGGCCTTTGCCATCGAAGAACGAGCCGAACAAGCGGTAATCTGATTGGTCGCACACCGCCGCGCACGAGTTCCAAAACTCCTGGGTGTTAGCCTGGTAGGCCACGTCGTCGAGCATGCCGGCAATTTTGCCCTTCTCGATGGCGTAAAACACCTGGCCGCCAAACTGGAAGTTATAGCGCTGCTGGTCAATGGAGTAAGAGCCCCGGCCGGCAATATAAATGCCCTTATCGACCTTGCTTATCATGTCGTCCACGCTCATCTTGGCGGTGCCGGGGCGCAGGCTCACATTGGGCATCCGCTGAAACTGCACCGTGCCCCACGAGTCGGCGTAGCAGCAGCCATCCGATTCCTTCTGACCCACGATGTGCGCCTGGTCGCGAATCTTCTCGTAGTCAATAAGTTTGCCCTGGTCGATGAGCGTCCACTCCTTGGTTTTCACGCCCTCGTCGTCGTAGCCCACGGCCCCTAGCGAGCCGGTTTGCAGCTTGTCGGCCACGATGGTCACGTTCTTCGAGCCGTACGGGATATTCTTCTTGCGCCACTCCAGCGTGGCGAAGCTGGTGCCGGCATAGTTGGCCTCGTAGCCCAGCACACGGTCCAGCTCCAGCGGGTGGCCAATGCTCTCGTGAATGGTGAGGCCCAAGTGGTTAGGGTCGAGCACGAGGTCGTACTTGCCGGCTAGCACCGAGGTGGCCGTAAGCTTGGCCTTGGCCTGGCGGGCGGCCAGGGCCGCATCTTCCAATATGTCGTAGCTGTTGCGGTAGCCCACCAGACCGGTGCCGCTGGGGCCGGCAATTTTGTCGGCCGCCTGGGGCGAGAGATATTCATACCCTAGCCCCATGGGCGAGCTCAACGCGTCGCGGGTCTTGAACTTGCCGCTGGCCCGGTCGATGGCCGTAACCGAGAACGTGGGCCAGATGCGGTGAATATCCTGGTCGATATACGAGCCGTCGGTGCTAGCAAAATACTTCTGCTCGTTTATTTGGAAGAGGCTGGAATTGACGAAGTTGGCGCCGTTGGCCTGCGCGGCCGCGTTGGCGGCCAGCAGCAGCTCGGCCTTCTGGGCCACGGGCACCTCGAAGGCGTTTTGCTTGATGGGCGTTTTCCAGCTTACCTCGCCGTAACCTTTTTGCGCGGCCAGGTTCACGGGCTCTTTCTGGGTTTTGGCGTTGGCTTTGGCCATGGCCACCGCTAGCTTGGCGGCCTGGGCTAGCCCGGCCTCGCTCACGTTGTTGGTGGCCGCGAAGCCCCAGCTGCCGCCCGCAATCACGCGCACGCCGGCCCCGAAGCTTTCGCCGCTGGCAATGTTCTGCACCTGCTTTTCGCGGGTGAAGACGCTCTGGTTGAGGTAGCGCCCGATGCGCACGTCGGCGTAGCTAGCGCCGGCGCTCTTGGCTGTGTTGAGGGCCGCGTCGGCGAGGCGCTTCTTGGCGGCTACGTCGAGGCCGGGCTCCAGCAGGCGAGCCGGGTCGACGAGGGTACCACCCAGGCCGGGGAAGTGGGGCAGCAGCAGGGCGCCGGTGGCCAGGCCCGTGAGGCCCACAAAGTCACGTCGTTTCAAAGCGGAAAGAAATTAAAAGACAGCGGACACGAACTGGCCGGCAAGATGGTAATTTTTTCACAAAAAAGACATACTGCCCCGCCCGGCGTTGCAGCGCAGCCCTAGCCTTTTTCCCGAATCAGCTTGAAAAACTCCTCGCGGTAAGTTTCGCCCACCGTAATTGCCTCAGTGCCTACGTGTAATAAATTGCCTTCCACCATGCGCAGGTGGTCGAGCGAGATGATGAACGACTTGTGCACCCGCACAAAGGGCGGCCGGGGCAGCTGCGCCTCCAGCTCGCGCAGCGTGAGGTAGGTGATGACGCGCTGGCCCGGCACTACAATGGAAACATAGTTTTTTAGCCCTTCAACATACAGAATATCAGCGTATTTGAGCTTAAGATACTTGTTCTTGCTGTCGCCTTTCACAAAGAGGTAGTCGGGCGTGGCAGTGGGCGGCGGGCTAGCCAGGGGGGCCGGCGGTGGGGGCGGGGCTAGCGGCGCGGCGGGCACCAGCGCCTGGGCCTTTTGCACGGCGCGCAAAAAGCGGTCAAACGCAATGGGCTTGAGCAGGTAGTCAACCACATCGTGCTCGTAGCCTTGCAGCGCATACTCGGGGTAGGCGGTGGTGAGAATAACCTTGACCCGGCTGCCGCAGATTTTGAGAAATTGCAGGCCCGTGAGCTCGGGCATCTGAATGTCGAGAAACACGAGGTCGGCGCGGCCCTCCTGCACCCATTGCAGGGCTTCGAGCGGGTCGGTGGTGGTGCCGGCCAGCACCAGGGTCGGGATTTTTTGGATGTAGCTGGCCAGCAGCCGGGTGGCGTAGGCCTCGTCATCGACGGCGATGCAGCGGAGCATGGCAGAAAGCAAAATGGAGGCGGTAAGGTACGCGGCGGCCGGGTGCCGCACCCAACGCGCTTGCCTATTGGCCGCCGGGTGCTATATTTCTTGCCCGCTCTTCCCTTTCCCACCCGATTGCCCTGGTTTTTATGCCCCTACGTCGACTCTTGACCCTAGCCGCGCTCAGCTTTTTGGCGATGAGCAACAGCTGCAAAAAAGAAGACGTGGCACCCTGCAACGCCTCGGCCGACGTGACCCTGACGCCGCTGGCGGGCCTCAAGGCCACCATTACCGAGCCGGTGCCCTACGTGGGCCAGACGAATGAGTACGTCATCAACTCGGCCGCCGAGTACCAGGAATTGTTTGCGGGCAAAAAGCTGCCGGCCGTCGACTTCGCCACCCACACTTTGCTGGCTGGCAAAACCCGCACCGCCAGCAGCTACCACCTGCTAGCCCAGCAAGTAGTGCAAACCTGCGCCGGCTACACCTACGCGGTGCAGCTAGCCCCCGATGCAGCGCCTAAGGCCGCCAGCGTGGTCTACTGCGTGCTGGTGCCCAAGCTGCCCGCCACCGCTAAGGTGGCGTTTGAGGTGCAGCTATTGGCTACGGGCGGCAGCAACGAGGTTTCGACCCTGGTGAGTAAATAAACTGGGCGTTATAAGCTCAGGGCCAGGTGCGTGCGGTAGGTGAGCCCATCGCTGTGCACCGCCAGGGTGTGGCAGCCGGGGTACAGCAGGGCTAGCCGGCGCCGGATATTGGGCAGGCCCACGCCGGTAGTGGCGTCTTTCTGGTGCTGGTTGATGCGGTTTTCGACGGTAAACTCCAGCCGGTCGGGGGCGGGCAGGTGCAGCCGAATGCGCACCGGGTGCGCCGCCTGGCTCACCAGGCCGTGCTTGAGGGCATTCTCCACAAACGGAATGAGTAGCAGCGAAGCCACCCGCTGCCCGCCCACCGGCTGGCCGGTTTGGACGAACTCGACAAAGAATTTCTCCTCGAAGCGCAGGCGGTGAATGGCCAGGTAATTCTCCACATACTCCACTTCGCGGGCTAGGTCTACCTGGCCGTCGGGGCTGTCGTGCAGCATGTAGCGCATGAGGTCGGAGAGGCGCAGAATGGCTTCGGCTAGCCCTTCCGACACCTCGTAGGCCGTGGCGTAGAGATAGTTGAGGGTGTTGTAGAGAAAGTGCGGATTTATCTGGGTGCGCAGAAAGGCCAGCTCGGCCTGGGTGCGGGCCTGCTCCAGCACTTGCAGTTGCAGCTGGTTTTCGCGCTCTTTCTCGCGCAAAAAGGCGTCGCGGATGGCCACGGCGGCCCCGGCCAGCACAATAGTGGGCGGCAGGAAATACGCGTTATCCTGCAAGTAGTAAAGCACCGTAGTGCCAGGATAATAGTTGTGAAAGCCGAAGAAGAACGGCAGCAACACTTCCTGCAGCAGGTAGCGGCTGCCAGCGAAGACCAGCGGCGTGCCCAGCAGCCCGAGCACCAGCACCAGCCAGCGCCCCGGCCGCAGCCCCCGCGGAAATACAAACAGGTAGCAGTAGTAAAACAGGGTTATCGTGCTGAGTAAGAAGGTGAATTGCAGCAGCAGCAACTTCTCCAGACTCAGTTTCTGCTTGGGGCTGCTGGTGAGCATAATGAAGCTCAGGTCGTAGCCCACAATCAGGGCCCAGCCCAGCACTTGATACAGAATAATGCGACGACGATTCATGGGGCGAAGTAACTATGGCCGGCCGGCGACCAGGGGGCTAACCCCGGCCGGCCGGCCCAGCCAGAACAGAAAGCGATAGGTGAGCGCCAGGGCCAGCCCTACCAGGGCCGTCCAGCAGGTAACGAGTAGCGGCGAACCCAGAATCCAGTAAGCTGCCAGAAAGCCACTGGCTAGCAAGGAGTTTAAGAAGCCCAGCACGACTAGGAACAGCACCAGCGTCGGCAGCAGAAAGAAGCCCAGAAAAACCCAGAGCCGTCCTGGCGGGTGCAGCGTGGCGAAGGCCCGCACCAGCGGGGGCACGGTGGCTAGCAGCACAGCGGCCCCGCCCAGCGCCCAGGCCTGGTTGTAGGGCATTATTTTGCTCAGGGCATACACTTCGTCGTTGCCGCCCATACACACGGCCCCCAGGATGCGGGCAAACGGAATAGTGGCAAACACCAGCGCAAAGCCCAGCGACCAGCTGGCCGCCGAGCGGCCGGGCCCCATCAGCCAGTAGCCAACCCACATGAGCGCAAAGCTGAAAGCCGGGCCCGACAGGGTGGCGACCAGGTTTTGCAGGGGGTGGTGGGCGCAGGCGGCACACAGGCTCCAGACGTTGAAATCGCGGGTGCCCCAGCAGCCGCACAGCAGCCGGCCCAGGCCAGTGTGCACCAGTTCGTGGGCCTCTGCTAAGCAAAAAAGCAACGCCACGAACGCGGCCAGTGAGCGCCAGGTAAACAAAATTCTCATAAAACGCGGGTGGCTGAGGCTAGGTACGCAGTCGGGCAAAGGTGCCGGCGCGGCCTGCCGCGCAGAAGTTTATTATCCCAACGCCCCGCTGGCTAGCCCTAACACCCGCCGGGCTAGGACGAAGCCCCCAGCCACCCCGCCGGCGGCGTTGGTGTAAGGCTGGCGGGGGTTGGGATAATAAAATTTGGGGCCGTGCGGTGGCCCGGCACCTTTGCAGCATCCCTTCCAAACACCCCGCTGCCATGTCGCTCTGCTCCATTTTTCGCACGTTGTTCGCCGGCGCTCTGCTCGGCATCGCCCAACTGGCCGCCGCCCAGGCGCCCGCGCCGCTCAACACCAAAATCAAGGTATACATCGTGGGCACGTTCCACTTTAACGCCTCTGACAGTGACGTCATCAAAGGCACTAAGGTGGATATGAGCACGCCTGCCCGGCAGCAACAGCTGGAGGAGCTGGTGGGCAAGCTCCAGAAAACCCAGGCCGATAAAGTATTCGTGGAATGGGGCCTGGACCGCCAGCGCTTTGTAGACAGCACCTACGCCCTCTACCGCCAGGGCCAGCGCGAGATAGGTACCCAGCGCCAAAACAACAACGAGGTGGTGCAGCTTGGCTATCGGTTGGCTAATAAGCTGAATCGCAGCAAAGTGTACTGCGCCGATGCCGATGGTGAGTTTAACTACCCCGCCGCCCAGCAGTATGCCAAAGCCCACGGCCAGGAAGCGGTGCTAGCTAGCTCGCTGGCCAAAACGCTGCCCGGCGATACGGTGGGCCTGCGCATAGATGCGCGCACGGCGGCCATCCGGGCCCGCCAGGTGCGGGCGCCCAAAGCATCGACCGAAACGTTGCTCGGGGAGTTTAAGGGCTTCAATAACGAGCGCTACGACCAGGGCAACATGGACTCGTATCTGCTGTGGCTGGCCCGCGTGGGCAGCGGCGACAACTACGTGGGAGCCGACCTGGGCGGCAATTATTTCAAGCGCAACGTGCGCATCTACACCAACTTGCTGCGCGCCGTGGATGTGCAGCACGACCGGGCCATTGTGCTCATCATCGGCGCGGGCCACGCGGCGCTTCTAAAGTCAATTCTGCGCTATAACTCTCTGTTTGAGGTGGCCGAGGTGCTGCCGCTGCTGGAGGCGAAGTAGCGGGTATAACAACAGTTAAAACCGTCCGTCATGCTGAGCTTGTCGAAGCATGACGGACGGTTTTCAGGCGTTTAGTAATCAGTTAACTATCTGCTACTTGCCCAGCTGCCCTAGCAATTCCTTCACGGCCGTGTCGAGCTGCACATCGTGGGTGGTGTAGCTCTCGCCGATGGGGCGCGTCACGGGCACGTCCACGGGGCGGGGGTTCATTTCCATGATTTGGCCGTCGCGGGTCGAGCGAATGGTGCTGGTGGGCAGGCGCAGGCTGGAGCCGTCGAGCAGGCTGGTGCCCGAGGTGAAGATAATCCAGCCGCCGGTGGGCTCGCCCACTATTTTGCCCAGCTTGCTAGCCCGGTAGCCTTCGCTAAAGTCCTCGGCATCAGACAAGGAGTGCTGGTTGGTGACGAGCACCGTGGGCACCTCCAGGCTGCGCTGGCCCAGGGCCGAGCGGGCGGGCACCGGCGCGGCCATGCCCCGGCTCATCATGCTGAGGTAGCTGCGGCGGGCCAGCACGTCAATGGCATACACATTCACGAAGCCGCCGTTGTTGTTGCGCACATCCACCACCACGCCGTCGCGGGTCATGTTTTCGGCGTCGAGGTCGATGTAAAGCTGCGAAAGCGAGGCGGCGCTCATGTCAAACATGTGCACGTAGCCGAGCCGGCCGCCGCTGGCCTGGGCCACGTAGGCGCGGCGCTCCTCCACCCACTGGCGGTAGTCGAGCGCCTTTTCGGTGTCGCGGCTGAGGGGGCGCACCACCACTTCGCGGTCTTTGCCAGCGGCCGACACGCGCAGCGTAGTGCGGCGGCCCACTTTGTATTGCAGCAGCTCGTCGAGGTTGGTGCTGCCGGTGAGGGGGCGGCCATCTACGGCCAGCAGCACATCGCCGGGCTTGAGGCCCGCCAGCGCGGCGGCCCCTAGCGGCAGCACGGTGGTGAGGCGCAGGCGGCCGTTTTGCTCGTACTCGCCGGGGTCGAAGCGCACCCCGAGCCGGCCCGTGGCGGGGGCCACGGTGCCGGTAGCGGCCGGCGCCGGGCCCATGCCCGAGTGCGAGGCGTTGAGCTCGCCAATCATCAGGTTGGTGAGGCGGCGCACCTCGTCGGGGGTGCGGGCGCCAGCGACGTAGGGCGCAAATTTGTCGTGCTGCGCCGGCCAGTCGACGCCGTTGAAGGTGGGGTCGTTGAAGAAGTCGCGCAGGTAGCTCCAGGCTTCGTCGAAGACGACGGTTTTCTCCTGCTCAAAGTCCACGTCGAGCTCGGCGGCCACTGCCACAGCATGGGCGGCGGGGCCCTTGCCCACCTCCACCGGCACCACCTGAATGCGGCCCTGGTCGAGGTAATACACTTCCTTGCTATCGGGCGAAAACTGCGCCTCGCGCTTGGCGCCGGCCGTGGAAGTGAGTTGGCGGGCGGTGGGCGCGTCTTTGCTCAATTCATCGAGCGGGTAGAGGTAAAGGTTGGTTTGGTTCGATACCGTAGCCGTGAGCAGCAGCCACTTGCCATCGGGGCTGATGCGCTGGCTGCGCACATCCACGCCTACCGGCACCAGGCTCAGGCGGCGCCGAATGTCGTCGAAGTTGATGCTAACCGGCGGCTTAGCGGGTGTAGTGGTCGCCACCGCTGCGCCCTTCTTGCCTTTGGCAGGCCTAGCCACCACGCGGCCTTTGGCGCGGGCCGAATCGGCGGCGGCCACGGGCAGTGGGGCGGGGCTAGCCGGCTTGGCCGGTGCCGAGGGCGGGTTCTGGTTTTTATCGGGCGAAACCGGCCCCGGCATCGTTTCCTTGAACAAGTCGCGGAACTGGTCCTCGCGAAAGCGCGGTGTGCGCAGCTGCAAGTCGATGCGTGCCACCTGGGTATCCTCGGTGCGCTGGCCGGTGTCGAAGAGCAGGTATTTGCCATCGGGGCTCCACGACAGCGAGTTGCTATTCGAATTGGCTAGGAAGCTGACCGCCCGCGCCGCGCCGCCCGCCGCGGGCACCACCTGCACGTTGGTGAAGCCGCGCGCCCCGGCCGGTGCGAAGGCTAGCCAGCGCCCATCGGGCGACCACACAAACGAGCGCTCGGCCGCCAGCGGCGGCCGGCCAAAGCGGCCGGTGCCCACCACGCGCTCCTGCTTGCTGGCCAGGTCCAGCACGCGCAGTTCCTTGGCATCGCGCTGAAAGGCGAGCAGCTTGCCATCGGGCGAGAAGCGCGGCTGCGCATCACTGAGCGGCGAGTTGGTGAGGCGCGTTTCCTGGCCGGTGGCGAAGGTGTAGCTGTAGAGGTGCTTGGCCCCGTCGCGCGCCGAGGTGTAGATGAGGCGGCGGCTGTCGGGTGCCCAGGTCAGGTCGCTTTCGGCGGGTACGGTGCTGGTGAGGCGCGTGGCATCGCCGCCATCGGCGGCCGAGGCGGCAAACACCTCGCCGTGCACGATGAAGGCCACCTTCTTGCCATCGGGCGAAAGCGCTAGCTCCTGCAAGCGGTCGGTGAAGCGCTGGCGCTCCACGGTGGGGCTAGCCGGCGCGCCGCGCCGCACAATGCGCACGGGCTGGGCCTGGCCGTTCTCAGTGTTCAGGGTCCAGATGCCGAAGTCGCGCTCAAACACGATGAGCTTGCCATCGGCCGAGGCGCTGGGCCACAGCACGCGGCCGTCCTTGAAGTTGGTGATTTGCTGGGGCGTGCCTTTGGGTAGGCCGGTGGTCCAGATATTCTCGGCCCCGCCCTGGTCCGAGGTATAGAACAGCTTCTGGCCGCCCGGCCCCCACATGGGCCACAGCGCTTTGGCGCCGCTGGTGAGGCTGGTGTAGCTAGGGCCGCTTTTGGCCTCCTGTCGCAGCCAGATTTCCGACTCATCCAAGTGGCTGTGGCCGTGGCGCCACCACTGGCCCGAGGCCACGCCGCGCGCCGCAAAAGCCAGCGTGCGGCCATCGGGGCTAGGGGCAGCGAAGAACTCGTTGGCGTAGCGGTCGGCCGATACGGCGGTGGGCGTGCCGCCGCCCACCGGCACGCGGTAGATGTCGTTCATGCCCGCGATGTCGCGGCTCGTACTCGAGTAGTAGAGGTACTTGCCGTCGGCGCTCCAGCCGTCGAGCTGGTCGAGGCCGTCGTCGAAGGTCAGGCGCTTAAGCTCGCCGGTGGCGAAGGTGAGCAGGTAGATATCGCCGTTGCCGGTGCGCGTCGAAATGAAGGCCAGCGACTTGCCATCGGGCGCATACAGCGGGCGGCTTTCGGTGGCGGGGTGGGCAATGAGCAGGCGCGCCTCGCCGCCGGCCACGGGCACCGTCCACACATCACCGCCCGACACGAAGGCGATTTCCTGGCGGTCGGGGGCCACGGCGGGCTCCGAGAAGGAGGGCAGGGCGGCCGGCGGGGCGGCCAGGGCCGGCAGCGTAGCCGCCAGCAGCGGCAGGGCTAAGTAGTGTTTTAGCAAAGCAAGAGGGCTAAGAGCGTGAGGGCTAATTGATGAAGCAAGGTAGGGCTAGGGCCGCGTAGCGTTGCATCAGGGTTGGCAGCGCACCTTTCTTGGGTCCAAAAAAAAGGTCCCGACCAAGTGGTCGGGACCTTTTCGCTAGGGTGTGGCCCTAGCCCAAGGCTAGGAATCCGAACGCCTCATTGCTTCTCGAAGCGGTCGGTGTAGGTCTGCTGGGCGCCGATAACGCGCACCACGTACAGGCCGGCGGCGAGGCCGCCCACGCGCTGGCTTAGCTGCTGGTTGAGCTGCTCGACCGAGCCCGTGCCCGTGAGCACGAGGCGGCCGGTAGTGGTAAATACCTCCAGGCTCAGGCTCTTACCAGTTTCGGGCACGTCAAAGCGTACGCTGTTGGCTACCGGGTTGGGGTAGAGGCCCAGCGCGGCTGCGCGGCTCGCCTTGGCGGCCAGCGGCGTGCCAGTGAACGAATAGCGCGAAAAAACCGGGTAGTGGTCCGAGGTGGTGCTGGCGTAGTTGGTGATGCCGGCCGTCACGTCGGTGCGAATGGCGGCCGTACCACTGATGTAGTACTGCGCCATGTTTTTGTTGGCAATCACGTTGTCAATCACCGTGGGGAAGCCCGCCGTGGAGCGCCCGCCGGCCTGGGCCAGCGGCAGCGTGATTTGCAGGTAGTTGGCATCCTGAGTAAAGGCCGAGTAGGAGCTGATGGCGGGCGTTACGCCGGTGGCAATGGTGCCCTCGAGCACATCGTTGTAGTCGCCCACAATCAGGGTGTTGTCGGTGGGGTAGGTGGCTTCGAGCTCCGCCTTCAGCAGGTCGGCGCCGGCCTTGCGGCGGGCATAGTCGTCGGCCGAGGAGCTAGCGGCATTGGCCTTGGCATGAATCACCACGAAGTTGACCTTTTTGGTTACGCCGTCGAGGGTCACGTCGGCCCGCATCGAGTAGGGGAAGCGGCCCGAGGCCCAGGGCCGGAAGGCGGGGCAGCTCTGGACTTCGGTGCAGCGCAGCAAACCCCGGAACGAGGGGTTAGCCACCATGTCGGTGCGGTAGATGAAGGCCAGCTTCTGGGCCAGCGCGTAGTCGGGGTCGGCCTTGTCATCGGCATACGAGCCAAATTCCGAAATCTTGTAGGCGTAGGGCAGGCCGCTGGCCGTCGAGAGCTGGGTAGTGAGGGTGCGCAGGCGCACGGTATCCACCACTTCTTCGAGGGCGTACACATCGGCCCGCAGAGCGCTGAGTACGGTGAAGGCGTTGGTGTATTGCAGGTTTTTATCGGCCGGGCCGTAGCCGGCGGCCGACGAGCCGAACCACTCCATGTTCCAGTTCACCACTTCCAGGGTCTTGTCCACATCGTAGGTGTTGCCGGTCACGGTTACGGTGCGGTTGGTAGCGCCGGCCGTGGCTAGGGTCAGCGTAGCCGAGTAGTTGGCCGAGGCCACGGTGGGCGTAAAGCGCACGGTCACGGGCTTTACCGCGCCGTTGGCCTCCGCCTGGGTCAGGGTGAGGGTGCTGGCGAAGGTAGTGCCGTCCTTCGAGAGGGTGAAGGCCGAATTGCCCGAGGTCAGGGTCACGCCGCCGGTTAGGTTGGCGCCGGTTACGTTGAGCGTGCGGGTGCCGCTGGTGCCCACGGCCTGGTAGCCAAAGGCGAGGCTAGCCGCGTCGGTGAAGAAGCTTGGCGCCGGGGCCGTGGTCGAGTTAGTGAGGGCGATGTCGTCGAGCGTCCAGCGGGCCGCGCCGGTGGTAGTCGAGGTGTACACAAAAGCCAGATACACCTTCGCGCCTTTATAAGCCGAGAGGTCAAGGCCAGCCGTTTGGGTCCACACATCGGAAGAGGCGGCCGGAAACTGCGCATTGAGGTCGGTCCAGGTGGCGGCGCTAGGGGCCCCGCTGCCGCTGTAGTTGGTCGAAACCAGCAGCTTGAGGCCAGGACCATTGAAGGCCGTACGGCTCCAGAATGAAAACAGCGGGAAGCTGTAGGTGCTGAGGTCGAAGCTCGGTGAGATGAACCAGTCCTCATTGGGCAGATTGCCGCCCGAGAAGCCGTTTATCTGCACCCCGTAGGGGGCGCTGGCGCTGGGGGTGTTGGGGTCGCGGCCAAACGTGGTGCAGGCCCAGGTTTGCGCGCCCGTCACGCTGTACTGGCTCCAGCCATCGGAGAGGGCCGTGGCGCAGGTATTGAAGTTAAATACGGTCTGGCTAGGGTCCGAGCCGATGCCGATGAGGGCCACGGTGCGGGTTACGGCGCCGGTGCTGGCGTGGGTAATGCTCCCACTAAGCGTGCCGGTGGCGGTAGGCGTAAACTTCACGTACACCGTCTTGGCAGTAGCCAGCTCGGCAGCGGTAAAGCTCAGCGTGGTGGCAAAGGTGGTGTTGTCCTTCGACACGGTGAAGGGGCCAGTGGCCGTCACAGTAGTAGCGGCCGTAAGGCTGCTGCCCGTTAGGGTATAGCTCTGGGCGGCCGAGGTAGTGGTCAGCGCCTGGCTGCCGAAGGTCAGCGTTTCGGGTGCCACCGCTAGGGTCGGTGTGCTGGCGGTGGGCGAGTTCCAACTCAGCGAAAAGTCGTCGATGGCCGAGCTAGGGCGGCTGCCGCCGCCGGTGGTATTGGCGGGGGCTACAATGCGAATCCAGACCGGCCCGGCTAGGTTGTTGAGCGCGCTGCCGAAGCTGACGTTGATGGTAGTATTGGAAAATACGGGCCCGGTAGTGGCCGTCGAGCCTACCTGCGTGAAGGCGCTGGGCGTGGCACCAGTGCCGTAGTCTACCTGCCAGGTAGCGGTGCGGCCGGTGGCGGTGCTCGTCACAATGGTCGTGTCGAGCGACTGCAGCTTAAAGCTGAGCGCAAAGTCCGTTTTGCCGGTTGTGTTGGCCGCCTGAAATACAAAGGCTGGGCCCGCGCCGGTGGGCGGCGTGGCCGTGCTGGTGCCATCGCCAAACGAGCCCGTCTGGCGCACGCCTAGGGCGCGGTTGGTAGCCGCGGCCTGCGTGGCAGCGGTGGCCTTTTTGCTGATGTCCGTGGCCGACGCAAAGTTCTTGAAGCCCGCACCCGTTGCAGCCCAGGCCGTTGTGGTGCCGGGCGTGAGAATGAGCTGCGCGCTGGTGGGGGCCGTGCCCAGGCTGGTAGCCGAGGCATTCGTGTACACGCCAAAGCCCGCGGGCAGGCCGCCAGCCAGCCCGTCAAAGTTCTCGGTGTAGGGGCTGGTGCCCAGCGTCACCGGGGTTTGCGCATGGGCACTCAGCGAAGCGAGCGCCAGTATACTTGCCCAACCCAAAGAGAGGAGTTGTTTTGTCATATAGCAAACTTTGAAGAAACAGGAGAAAAATGAGAAGAAATAGTATTGTGAAGCAAAAATAGCTTCGCCCACGCCGAAACCAAGATTACGTTAATGTTTCTAAATGAAGTAGTTTCGGGGTGAACGCCAGTAGTGACCTGAAACGCCGCTAAATACCCGCTGAGTTGCGCGCTATGAGGTAGTCGGCTAGCCTACTACTTATTTGGAAATTGGCCTTACATTTAGCCCCTCAATCTTCCCCACCTCACTTTTTGCATTTTATGCAAGTTAAATCTATACTTCTCGCGGGCGGCGCCCTGCTGGCGGCCACGTCGGGGGCCCAGGCCAGCGGCTTCCAGGTTGGCCTCACCGGCGCCAAAAACGTGGGCATGGGCGGCACGGGCACTGGCCTCTACCTCGACCAGGCGTCGCAGTTTTTCAATCCGGGCGCCTTCGCCTTCGCGCCCACCGGCTTTCAGGTAGGGGGCAATATTGCCATTCCGCGCATCTCGTTCCGCCCCGGCGACGCCGACCAGGGCCAGCGCACGCTGCAAAACACCAACGTATTTCCCTTCAGCGGCTTCGTGGGCTTCGGGCCCAAAGAAGGCAAATGGCGCCTGGGTTTGGGCGTGTACACGCCTTTCGGCAGCGAGCTGCACTACGCCCAGGATTGGGAAGGCCGCTACTCGCTCACCGACATCAACCTGCGCTCAGTAACGGCCCAGGCCACGGTGGCCTACGCCATCACGCCGCAGTTCAGCATCGGCGGCGGCCTCACGGCGCTGGTGCTCGGCGATGTGGATTTGCAGCGCGATATTCCGGTGCAGGGCCAGGGTAGCACCCAGCCGGCGCACGCGCAGCTCACGGGCAAGGCCGACCACAAGCTGGGCTACAACATCGGCGTTATGTTCAAGCCCAGCGAGAAGCTGAGCGTGGGCGTGAGCTACCGCTCGGCGGTGGATGCGCACATCAGCGACGGCGATGTGAAAGTTACGGGCCTGCCGGCTTCGGCCGCCGGTAGCTTCACGGCCACCAAATTTGAGGCTACGCTGCCGCTGCCCGACGTGTATAGCATCGGCATTGGCGTGAGCCCTAGCGAGAAGCTGCTGCTGGCCTTCGACGCCAACCTCGTGGGCTGGAGCCGCTACCAGTCGCTGGATTTCAAATACTCGGGCGGCGTGCTGGGCGGGGCGGTCTCGTCGTCGTCCAAGCGCCAGTACCAGGATGCGCTAGCCTTCCGCCTGGGCGGGCAATACAAAGTGACCGACCACTTCACGGTGCGCGCCGGCACGTTCTACGACTTCTCGGCCGTGCGCGACGGCTTCGTAACGCCCGAAACGCCCGATGCCGACCGCATTGGCTTCACGGCTGGCCTGGGCTACACTTTCGGCGAGCGCTTCGGCATCGACGCTTCCTTCCTCTACGAAGACTTCATGAAGCGCAGCCAGAGCCAGGATGACCTCATCAGCCTGGGCACCACCGACCGCGTGGCCGGCACCTACAAAACCAACATTTTTGTGCCCGGCGTGCAGCTGTACGTGAAGTTCTAACCTGTCTTTTCTCTTACCCAATGACTACGTTCTTCTCTACCAAAACCGCTCGCCCGGCGCTTGCGCTGCTGGGCCTGGGCCTAGCCGGCCTGGCCGGTTGCCAGCCCAATATCGACTCGAACAGCCCAGCGCCCTCGCCCGGCTCGGCTAACTTTAGTACTTACATCGCAGTAGGCAACTCCCTAACCGCTGGCTACCAGAGTGGTGGGGTGGCGCGGGCCGGCCAGTTGCAGTCTTACCCCAACATTCTAGCCCAGCAGTTCAAGCAGGCTGGGGGTGGCGCATTCAATCAGCCGCTCTTCGACCAGGCGTATGCCCACGGGGCTGGCTACCTGCGCTTGGCGGCTATTACCAACGGCTCACCCGTTACCGTACCCGTTACGGATAGTCTAGCTGTCATTCCGGGAAGCTTGAGCGCAGGTACTAACCTACTGCGTAAGTACACCGGCACTGACAACCAGAACCTGGGCGTACCCGGCATTCGGGTAGCCGACGTGACTACCGCGGGCTACGGCCTGAATAATCCCGTGGGCTATAACCCGTACTTTGAGCGCCTGCTGCCTGGTAGCTCGGGGGCCAATTACCTGCAATACGTGCAGGAGCGGGTGGCTACGCTAAAGCCCACGTTCTTCAGCAACTGGCTGGGCAACAATGATGTCCTGCTATACGCTTCATCTGGTGGGGCTAGCGGCGCCCTCACGGCAGTGGCAGATTTTACCACCAAGTACAAGCAGGTAATGGACGTGCTCACGGCCAGCGGCGCGAAAGGCGTAGTGGGCACTATTCCGAGCGTGACCAATGTGCCGCTCTTCACGACCATTAGGCCGGCGGCCGTAAAAGCGAGCATCCGCAGCAACGCGGCCCTGCCCAACGCGGCGGCGGCTAGCCTTTATATCAAAACCGGGGCTGGCGTCACGCGTGAGGCTACCGATGCCGACTACATTCTGCTCACCGCTCAGGCCGTAATTGGCACCGGGGCTACGGCTACTACGCTGCCCGTTGGCGTAGGCTACTCGGCTACTTTGGCTAACCCATTGCCCAGCCAGTATGTGCTCGATGCGGATGAGGCGGCGGCGGTAACTACGCGTACCAACGACCTGAATATCGTTATTCGCAATGAGGCCACCACGCGCGGGCTTGCACTGTTCGATGCCAATTCGTACTTCCAAAGTGTGGCCGCGAGTGGAGTTTATACCAATGGGGTAAACAACACAACCAGCTTCATTACCGGCAATTTGTTTTCGCTCGATGGGGTGCACCCTAGTGCCAGAGGCTACGCACTCATCGCCAACCAGATTATTCAGGTTATCAATGCCAAGTATGGCGCCACCATCCCGCTGGTAAACGCGAATGACTACCGCGGCGTGCTACTGCCCTAGCTAGCTCAGTCAATATCAACTCAAAAGCGCCTTCCCGGCTGGGAAGGCGCTTTTTTTTGTGCCCATCCGTTGTATCTTCGCTACCGCTGCTATCCAGAAAGACCGAGGGACCAGGCCCGATGACGTCTTGGCAACCT
>CAYLNN010000050.1:0-22663 GCA_964385095.1 uncultured Hymenobacter sp. | reverse complement strand
GGCTCCATCAAGGACCAGGACAGCATCGACGCCTGCAACCGGCTCGGGATGGCCATGGTGCTCACGGGCGTGCGCCACTTCAAACACTAAAATTGGTTTTGTAATACCCAGCGGGTAGCAAGGCCCCGGCTAGCCAGTTTGGCGGCCGGGGCCTTTTTTCTGCTTGTATCAGGCTAAAATGCCGCTTTCGTGCGTTGCGGTTGGGCTCGGTACCGCCGGCAAAAGGGTATTCTGGTGCCGGATTTTAAATGCGGCTTAGTTCTATTGTACCTTTGTTTCTTGCTAACGCTTCCTATTCCTGGCTAAGCTATCTCAATGGGGTTCTTCAATTTTCTGACCAGCGACATTGCCATTGACCTGGGCACTGCCAACACGCTAATCATTCATAATGACAAGATTGTGGTGGATGAGCCGAGCATTATTGCTAAGGACCGCACCACCAACAAAGTCATCGCTGTCGGCACCAAGGCCCAGCAGATGCACGAGAAGACGCACGACAACATCAAAACCATCCGGCCGCTGAAAGACGGGGTAATTGCCGACTTCCACGCCGCCGAAGAAATGATAAAGGGCCTCATCCGGCTCATCGACACCCGCAACCGGCTGTTTCAGCCCTCGCACCGCATGGTTATCTGCATTCCGAGCGGTATCACGGAAGTAGAAAAGCGCGCCGTGCGCGACTCGGCCGAGCACGCTGGGGCCAAGGAAGTGTGGATGATTCAGGAGCCCATGGCCGCCGCCATTGGCATCGGCATCGACGTGGAGCAGCCCGTGGGCTCAATGATTATCGACATCGGGGGCGGCACCACCGAGATTGCGGTTATCGCCCTTTCGGGTATCGTGTGCGACCAGTCGATTAAGACGGCCGGCGACGTCTTCAACCAAGACATTCTCGACTACATGCGCCGGCAGCACAACCTGCTCATCGGCGAGCGCTCGGCCGAGCGCATCAAAATTGAGGTGGGCGCGGCCCTCACCGAGCTCGATGTGACGCCGCCCGACTACGAGGTGCGCGGCCGCGACCTGATGACGGGCATCCCGAAGGTGATAAAAGTAACGTCGTCGGAAATCGCGATTGCCCTCGACAAATCGGTGGCCAAAATTGAGGAAGCCGTGCTCAAGGCACTGGAAATCAGCCCGCCCGAGCTGTCGGCCGACATCTACGAAAACGGCATTCACCTCACCGGCGGCGGCGCACTGCTGCGTGGCCTCGACAAGCGTCTGGCTGCCAAAACCAAGCTGCCCATCCACATTGCCGAAGACCCGCTGCGCGCCGTGGTGCGCGGCACCGGCAAGGCCATCAAGGATATTCAGGGCTTCCGGGGCGTTCTCTTGACGTAATTAAAGAGTATCAATTAAAAATTAAAAATAGAATTGACGGGGGAGCCTGCTGCGAAGGTTGAGCAGCGTGCTCCCCCGTCAATTCTATTTTTAATTTTTAATTCTCAATTTTTAATTGACTCATGCGTAATCTCATCGCGTTTCTGCTGCGCTTTCAGGGCGTTATGCTCTTCGTGCTGCTGGAGGTGGTGAGCCTGTTTTTGTTCGTTACCAACAGTTCGTACCAGCGGGCGGCGTTCTTCAACTCGGCCAATACCTACGCCGGCACCCTGATGGCCCGCCGCACGCAAGTAACTGATTACTTTCGCCTTGGCGAGCTGAACAAGCAGCTGCTGGCCGACAATGCCCAGTTGCGCCAGCAGCTATACCCGCCCGACTTCGCGCGCCGCGAGGCCGACTCGCTGCCCGTGGGCCGCGACACGCTGGGCCACCTCATTTACCGCCACCTGCGGCCCGACCCTAGCCAGGCGTTGGCCAGCGCCGCCGGCCAAGCTGCGGCCCCCACGGGCAAGCCCAGGCCCGCCGCGCCGCGCCCCGATACGCTGCTGCTAGGGGGCGCCAAGCTGGCTACCCGCGACGTGGCCTACCCGCTGGTGCCCGCCCGAGTGCTCAACAACTCGCTGCGCGCCGTAGATAACTATCTGACTCTGAGCGTAGGCACCGCCGACGGCGTGCAGCCCGGGCTAGGGGTGCTGAGCGCCAATGGGGTGGTGGGCCAGGTAAAATCGGCGAGCGCGCACTACGCCACCGTGTTTTCGCTGCTGCACTCGAAGATGGCTATCGCGGCCAAAATAAAGCGCGACGGTACCTTTGGCAGCGTGAAATGGCCCGGGGAAGATTACAGCCACGCGCTGCTCGACTACATTCCGCGCCAGAACCGCCTGGCGGTGGGCGACTCGGTGGTGACTTCGGGCTACAATGCTATTTTCCCGGAGGGCGTGTTTGTGGGCACCGTGGAGTCGTTTGTGAAGGAGCCGGACAAGAATTTCTGGACGGTGAACGTGCGGCTAGGGGTTGATTTCAGCCGCCTCACCTACGTGTACGTGGTGCACAACCGGCCCCGCACCGAGCGCGACTCGCTCGAAGCCGCCCTCACCGCCCCCGAGCCGACGCCGGCCAAAGCGGCCAAGCCCACCACCCCACCCAACCGCCCCCGCCGATGAGTGTGCTCGGAACACTGGTGCGGCAGCTGCTGCGGTTTGGGCTGTACGCCGGCTTTCAGGTGCTCGTGGTGGGGCAGCTGCCCCCGCTGCTTGGGCTGGGCTGGTGCTTTTTGTATCTGGGTTTTGTGCTGTTTTTGCCGCTGGGCACGCCTATTTCCTTGCAGCTACTGCTGGGCTTCGGCATAGGCCTAGCCATGGACATCAGCTACGATACCGGCGGGCTGCACGCCGCCGCCGCCGTGCTGCTAGCCTACCTGCGCCCCTGGGTGCTGCGCCTGCTTACCCCGCGCGACGGCTACGATGCCCAGGACACCGTGAACGTGCACCAGATGGGCTGGCAGTGGTTTTTAGTGTACTTGCTGCTGCTCGTGAGCATCCACCACGCCGCGTATTTCTTTCTGGAGCTCGGCTCGTTTCAGCACCCGTTGCGCACGCTGGCTAGGGTGGGCGTAAGCATTCTGTTCACCAGCACCGCGCTGCTGATTGTGCAGCTACTGTTCTCTCCGGTGCGGCGCAAGCGGAGCTAGGCTAGCGAGGGCCGGCCTATGCACGGTACGAAGCAGCCAGCGCCACGCCGGGCGCCATCCATGCCAGCGACTGCATGAGCAGGGGAGGAGCCGCCATTAGCGCAAAACCCACTGGCGAAAACGGGCTAGCAGCACCCGCCGCCCGGCGTGCAGCCCGCGGTTTGCAGCTGGGGCAGCGCCAGGCTGAAGCTCGGCACGCCGCAGGCATCGGGTGCCAGGCAGGCCGTTTGCTTGGGCATCAGCAAGAAATCGGTACCATCGAAGGCTAGCCCAAATTTGCCAATCGTGGCCTGCTGATATTCAACTTCGATGTCCAAATCTTCGCTACCCAAAATGCGCGCCGAGAGCTGCAAAATGTGCAGAAATTTTTGCGGTGCCAGGCGGTGGTCGTAGTCGCCGGCTTCCCAGAGCTGGAAATTGGCCACAGTTTCGCGGCGCTCCACGCCGCCGCAGTCGATGAAATGTTTGCTCACCAAACCCACTTCCGTCACGTGGAAGTGGCTCGGCAAGTAGGTGCCATCGGGTAGGCGAAAGTTCACGGCTGCTAGGCCAGCTAGGGTCTGCTTTAGCTCAGAGGTTTTCATAGTATTGGGTAAGCTGCGTGAGAATTATTAGCAGGTGCAGGTAGCCTCCGGCCCGGCGGCGGGGCTAGCCACTGCGGCATCGAAAAAAGCTAGGAACTGCTGGCGCACCTGGCGCAGCAGCTCGGTATTAAGGCAGTAGCACACCGTGAGGCCATCGATTTCGCCCCGTATCAGCCCTACGGCTTTCAACTCTTGCAGATGCTGAAAAACGGTGGTGCGCGCCAGCGGCAGCTCGCCGGCGATGTTGCCCGAAATGCAGCTGGTTTGGCTGGCCAGCAGCTCCACAATAGCTAGGCGCGCCGGGTGGGCCAAGGCCTTGGCTACGCGGGCCAGCTGCTGCTGCTCAGGGGTAAAGGCGGTGAGTTTGGCCGAAGACATAAGCGTTGCTGAAACTATGTCGTAAATATACGGCATAATATGTCGTATTTGTGCGACATAGCCAGGATTTCGGCTGCTAAGCACTGCGCAAAGGCTGGGGCGCGCCTTGCCGGCTCGGCGCTACTGCTTTGCACGTAGTAGCGGCCTGCTAGGCCCGCGGCGCTATGAAACGCTGGCAAGCCGTGTGCACTTGGTCTAGTTCTGGCATCTTTGAGGCGATAATCCCGGCCATGTGGCCCGTACTTATGCGCTACCTCCTGCTTTTCTGCTGCTTGCTGATGACTGCTTTTCTCGCCGACTCGGCCGCGCCGGGGCCACCCTCGCCCTACACCGCCCAGTGGAAGAAAATTGACGCCCTGCTGGCTAAGGAGCAAACCGCCAGCGCCGCGCCGCTGGTCGAGAAAATATATCAACAGGCCACGCGCGAAAACAACGCCCCGGCTTACGTGCGGGCCTTACTTTATAAAATCAGGCTGCTGGAGAACAAGGAAAATGACGCCGACGAAAAGGCCATTGCCTTGCTCGAAAAGGACTTGAAAACGGCGCAGTTTCCGGCTAGGCCCATCCTACATTCTCTACTGGCAGGCCTCTACGCTAATTACTACAACGAGCACCGCTACCAACTCTACGAGCATACCCAAGGAGCGGCGCCTACCACCGACCAGGCCACGCCCGGCGCCGACGGCGGCACCGGCCTCGCCACCTGGGATGCCGGCCGGCTGGGCGCGGCCATTGTGCGGCACTACTACCAGTCGGTGGAAGACGAGCCCGCCCGCCAACTGAAGACCACCCTGGCCGACCTCGGCGACCTGGCCACCGGCGGCGATGCCGAAGGCCGCGCCCTGCGCCCCACGCTCTACGACCTGCTGGCCCAGCGCGCCATCGCGGGCCTGCAAAACCAGGAGTTGTACATCACTAAACCCGAGCAGCAGTTTAACCTGAGCAACTATCCAGCTAGGGCGCTTTTTGGCTCGGCGGCCGAGTTTGCCGCGCTGCGCCTGCTGGCGCCCGATGCCGACTCGCTGAATGGCCAGCTGCACGCGCTGCACCTGTTGCAGCGCCTCACGGCCTCGCGCCAGCAGCTAGCCGCGCAAAACCAGGCCGCCCTGGCCGATGTAGACTTGCAGCGCCTGGAGTACCTGCGCAGCTTCACCGAAGGCACCACCCTAGCTAGCCAGTACGAGCCCGCGCTAGCTCGCCTAGCCGAGCAGTATAATGCGCTGCCCATCAGCACTGAGTTTGTGGTTCGGCAGGCCGAGGCCCGGCACGAAGCTAAAGCCGATGTAGCCGCAGTAGCCCTTACACGGGCGGCCGAAGCGCGCTTTCCCAAGTCGCGCGGCGCGGCGCGGGCGCGGCAGCTACGCGCCAGCGTCGAGCAGCCCGAAGTGGCTTTTTCGGCCGCCGAAATCGTAGTGCCCGGCCAGCCTTGGCGCCTCGACCTCACAGCCCGCAACGTAACCGAGCTGCACGCCTGGGCCTACCGCATCACGGCCAAAGAGTGGCAGCGGGGCGCCAATTTTGATGGGCAGGACTGGATAATTGCAAAGCGCTTTGCCCGCGCCCTCAAGGCCGCCCCGGCCGCCACCTGGGCCGTGCCGCTGCCCGCTACCTCCGCCGATTATAAAGAGCAGAAGCTGGCCGCTGCCGGCGCCGCACTGCCGGCTGGCTACTACCTCATTTTGCTTAGCAACAAGGCGCAGCTTTCGACCGACCCAGCCGCGAAGAACGCGCCGGCCGGCACCGTCACGGCCTGGGCCGTGCTGGGGGCTAGCCAGCTTAGCCTTGTGCACCGCACCAATGCGGCCACTGGCACTACGGCCCTGCTGCTGCTCGACCGGGCTAGCGGCGCGCCGCTGGCGGGCGTGAAAAACCAGGCCACCTTCAACGTCTATAACCGCACCACCCAGCGCGACGACCGCCGCCTCGGCAACGTGCTAGCCACCAATGCCACCGGCGAGGTGGAGCTGCCCGGCCCCAACCAAGCTAACGACGCGCTGGGTCGCGAGCAGCTGAGCGGCGTGCGCTCGTGGCTAGGCCGCGACACGCTGTTTACGGCCCTCAATTCCTACTACTTCCCCGGCCGCCAGCATGAGGCCGAGGCGCCGCAGCGCCGCACCTTCCTCTTCACCGACCGGGCCATTTACCGGCCGGGGCAGACGCTGTATTTCAAGGGCATTCTGACCCAAAGCCAGGGCGGCAAGGCTAGCCTGCTCACCGGCCAGCCCGTGAGCCTGCGCCTCGTGGACGTGAACGGGCAGACCGTGCAAACGCTCACGTTCACTACCTCCGATTTCGGCTCCTTCAACGGCTCGCTGGTGCTGCCCACCGGCCTGCTCAACGGCGAAATGCAGCTGCAAACCGACGATGGCAGCCTGGCCTTCGCGGTGGAGGACTACAAGCGGCCGACCTTTCTGGTGACGCTCGACTCGGTGCCCGGCCGGCCGCAGCTGGGCCAGCCGCTGACCATCAACGGCCGCGCCCGCGCTTACGCCGGCCAGCCTACCGACGGGGCTAGCGTAAAATACCACATCACGCGGCGCGAGCTGTGGCCGCTGTTCGACTACGGCTTCGGCGGCAGTCGCGGCATCATGCGGCCCGGCCCGCGTGGTGGCTCGCAGGAAATCGCCCACGGCACCACCACCACCGATGCCGAGGGCCGCTTCGCCATCACCTTCACGCCGCCGCTGGCGTCCAAGCAGCCGGGCCGCGGCGGCTGGGAGCCAGGCTTCCTCTTCGAGATAACCGCCGACGTGACCGACGCGGCCGGTGAAACCCGCACCGGCATCCGCAGCGTGGTGCTGGGCCGCAACCCGCTCAGCCTGCGCCTCGTGGGCCCCGATGAGGCCGACAAGGCCGCGCTGCCCACCTTCACGCTGCTCGGCACCAATGCCACCGGCGAGCCCCTGCCCGCCACCGGCACGCTGCGCCTGCTGGCCCGCCGCTACCACCCCAACCCGCCCAGCGTGCCCGGCCCCGCCCCCGAAACCACCGACCACGAGCTGCCCGCCGAGCTGGTCAAAACCCTGCCCTTCGACACCCACGCTAGCCCGGTGCTCGACCTGCAGGCCGCCCTGGCTAGCCTGCCCACCGGCCGCTACCGCCTCGAAGCCCAGGCCGCCGGCGCCGACTCGGCCCGCGCTAGCCTCGACTTCACGCTCTTCGACTCGGGGGCCGCTACCGTGCCCTTCGCCACGCCCGATTGGTTTGTGGCCCTCGCCGACACGGTAGCGCCCGGCCAGCCTGCCGCCGTGCTGCTGGGCAGCAGCGAGCCCGACGCCCGCATCCTGCTCGAAGTAGAGCGCGGCGGCCAGCTGCTGCGCCGCGAGTGGCTGACTTTGAAAGCCGGCGAGCAGCGCCGGCTAGCCCTCGAAAGCGGCCCGGCCGATGCCCGCGGTCCGCTCTACGTCCACACTACGCAGGTGCGCGATGGCCGCCTCTACCGCCACGAGGCCACTGTGCAGGTAGCCGAGGCGCCTCAGCCGCTGCGCCTGGCCCTGGCCACCTTCCGCGACCGGCTAGCCCCCGGCCAGCGCGAAACCTGGCGCCTCACCATCCGCCAGGCCAACGGCCGCCCCGCCGAGGCCGAGCTGCTCGCCACCCTCTATGACCAAAGCCTGGACGTGTTCCGCCCGCACAGCTTCCAGGAACTGGAGTTTGGGGGGAATTATTTTCCGGCGCGGTTTGGGTGGCAGGGAGATTTTAAGGAGCTTATTTCCTCCTTGTTCCGCTATAATGCCGACCAGATTGGGGAAATGGAGATTGAGTACCCGGAGTTGGAAAACTGGGGCACGCTCTATTACGACCGTCGGGGCAGGTTGCATCTGAGGGGCGGTGAAGTGAAGAATTATAAATTTCGAGAAGCTGCTCCAGGGAGCAGTCCAGGCGTGGTAATTCGGGGTGTGAGTGCCATGGCGGCGCCAGCCCCACTGGCCGCTAGGGTAGCGCAGGACGCCGCAAGCGGAAAACTGAACGAGGTTGTTACCGTCGGCTACGGCACCCCTAACAAGCCCGCCCCCGACCTCTCCACCATCGCCGCCCGCCGCGACTTCCGCGAAACGGCCTTCTGGCAGCCCGCCCTGCGCACCGATAAAAAAGGCGACGTGGTGCTCGAATTTCAGATGCCCGAGGCCGTGACGCGCTGGCAGCTGCTGGCCCTGGCCCACGACCGCAGCCTGCACACCGGCCAGCTGGCCCGCCAGCTCGTGACCCAGAAGGAGATTCAAATCACGCCCAACGCCCCGCGCTTCCTGCGGCCCGGCGACGCGTTCACCTTCCCGGCTAAGTTCTCCAACCTCACCGACCACGCCACCAGCGGCACAGCCCAGCTCTTGTTGCTCGACGCCGCCACCGGCCAGGATATTACCAACCAGTTGCTCAAAGGCCCCGCTCAACTGCCCGTAAGCGCCGCCGCGCACCAGAGCGCCGCGCTAGGGTGGGAGCTGGCTATCCCGGTCGACTTCGCCCCCGTAGCCGTGACCTACCGCGTGGTAGCCCAGGCAGAAGGAACGGTAGTGGCGACCACCGCTGTGAAAACGAAGAAGGGCAAGAAGTCCGACGTTGCAACCGCAAGGGGCACGGCGCTCAGCTTCTCCGATGGCGAAGAAAACACCCTGCCCGTGCTGCCCAACCGCCTGCTCATCACCGAGAGCCTGCCGCTAGCCCTGGCCGGCCCCGGCACCCGCGAGTACGAATTGAAAAAGCTCACGAGCACCGATAGCCCCACGCGGCGCAACTACTCGCTGACTTTGGAGATGACGGCCAACCCCGCCTGGTACGCCGTGCAAAGCCTGCCCTACCTGCTCGAATACCCCTACGAGTGCTCCGAGCAAACCTTCAGCCGCCTCTACGCCAACCTGCTGGCCGCCCAGATTCTGAAGTCCAACCCGCGCTTCAAAGCCGTGCTGGCCGAGTGGATGCGCCAAGCGCAAAATGGCACCGTTGCCCAGCAAAACGCCCTCGCCAGCAAGCTCGCTCAAAACCAGGAGCTGAAAAATATCCTGCTGCAAGAAACTCCCTGGGTGCGCGATGCCCAAGGCGAAACCGAGCGGCTAGCCCGCCTCAGCACTTTGTTTGACGAGGCCCGGCTGAAAACTGAAACTGCCCGCACCCTAGCCAAGCTGCAAGTCATGCAGCTGCCCGATGGCTCCTTCCCGTGGTTTGAGAAGATGCCCGCCGACCGCTACATCACCCAGCTTATCGTGGCCGGCTTCGGCAAATTGCAGAAGCTCGGCGCCTTCGACGCCAGCCAGGACGCCACGGCCCGCAGCATCCTGCAACACGCCCTGCACTACCTCGACGGCGCCCTGGCCCGCGACTATGCCGCGCTGCGCCGCCAGAAGAACGTGAAGCTGGCCGCCAACCACCTCGGCGACCTCGAAATACAGGCGCTGTACGCCCGCAGCTTCTGGCTGGCCCAGCCCGTAGTTGCCGAGGCCCAACCGGCCTACACCTACTACCGCACCCAGGCCGCCAGCTACTGGGCCAGCCAAACCCGCTACCTGCAAGCCCAGGCCGCGCTAGCCCTGTTCCGGGCCGATAAGGCCGCACCCGCCGCCCAGAATATCCTGCGTGCCCTGGCCGAAAATGCCCTGCACTCGCCCGAGCTGGGCATGTACTGGAAAGATGTGACCAGCGGCTACTACTGGCGCGAGGCCCCCACCGAAACCCAGGCCACCCTCATCGAAGCCTTCGACGAAATCAAAAACGACCAAAAATCGGTGGACGAGATGAAGCTCTGGCTGCTGGCCCACAAGCGCACCCACAGCTGGGAAAGCACCCGCGCCACCGCCGATGCCTGCTACGCCCTGCTGCTGCGCGGCCCCAACTGGCTAGCCCCCGCCCAGCCGCTAACCGTAACGGTAGGCGGCCAGCCCATCAAGCCCGAGGCTAGCCAGGCCGGCACCGGCTACTACAAAACCAGCTGGCCCGCCGCCGCAATCCAGCCCGCCCAGGGCAAGGTGACGGTGACCAAAACCGACGCCGGCCCGGCCTGGGGCGCGCTCTACTGGCAGTATTTTGAGGACCTCGACAAGGTGACGCCCGCCGCCACGCCGCTCAGCCTGGAGCGCCAGCTCTACCGCGAAACCCGCACCGCCGCCGGCCCGCAACTCGAAAAAATAACTGCCGCCACACCCCTGCGCGTGGGCGATGCGCTGGTGGTGCGCCTCGTGCTGCGCACCGACCGTGCCCTCGAATACGTGCACCTCAAAGACCAGCGCGCCGCCGGCCTGGAGCCGATAAATCAGCTCAGCGGCTATAAGTATCAGGCTGGGCTGGGGTACTACGAGAGCCCGCGCGACGCGGCCGCTAACTTCTTTTTGAGCGCTGTGCCACGCGGTACGCACGTCTTCGAATATCGGCTGCGGGCTAGCCAGCCCGGAAATTTTTCGGGCGGCCTCAGCCAGGTGCAGTGCCTGTACGCGCCGGAGTTCGGGGCCAATTCGGCGGGCCAGCGGCTGGCCATCGCTCCGCAATAATGTGGCTTGGTAGCTCCTGAAAACAGAATTTGTCCAGAATGTACTTCCCGGCCGGGGGAGGGGCTAGCTGCTGCGAGCACCCCATCAGCCGGGGCCTAGCGCGGCGACCTGGCTAGGCGCCAGCTTGTATGGGTGGCTGGTGCAGACTATTTTTGTTCTTCTTAAATTATTCAGTAAGTTATTGATGAGGAAGCTAGTTGTTCTACTTGCCCTGTCGCTGAGCACCTCAGCGGCCTGGGCCCAAGCCGAAAAAGCCCAAGTCGTTACGAAGCTACCTGGTGAGGAAAGACTCAGTACCCGCGAGCGGGCCGAGCGCGATTTCCTGATGCCGGTGCGCCGCAAAAAGGCCGCCGAGCTGGTGAAGCCCACGGCTTCGGCCGAGCAGCTGGCCACCGCTGCCCCCGAAATCGATGCCACCGCCCATTACAGTGAGGCCGCCGCCGACCCCCGCACCGAGGAGGTAGCCGCCGTGGCCCACGAAACCAGCACCGCTAGCCGCCGCGCCGCCCGCCGGGCCCGCCTGCGGGCCATCGAGCGGGCCGAGGAGCGCGCCGCCGAAGCCCGGGCCGAGCGCCGCGCCGAAGCCCGCCGCGCCGCCCGCCACACCAGCAAATCGAGCAAAAGCAGCAAGGCCACAAAATCGACCAAAGCCAGCCGCGCCAAAGCCGCCCGCGAGGCTAAGCACAGCAAAACCAGCCACAAAGCAACTTCGGCCAAACGCCACAGCAGCACTAGCAGCAAAAAAGCCACCGCGCATAAGGCCAAGTCGAGCGCCAAGAAAACGGTGCACCACCCGGCCGCCAAAAAGGTGAAGACCAAAGCCAAAACCAAGGCCACGACGACCAAGCACAAGCGCCGCCGCTAGGCCTTGCAAACGCAGTAGAAACGAAAAAAGCCCGGCTAAGCAGCCGGGCTTTTTTCGTGGTATGCGGCAAGCCAAAGCTCCCCGCACGGTACTATTACTCGCCAGTGCCGGCCACGCGCACCACCAGCCCGTCGAGGTTGGGGGCTAGCCGAATCTGGCAGCTTAGGCGGCTGGTTTCGTGCAGCACGGGCAGCGTGTCGAGCATGGCCCACTCGTCGTCGCTGGGCTCGGGTAGGGGCGGGCCGGCCAAAATTTCGACGTGGCAGGTGGCGCACAGTGCCATGCCGCCGCAGGTAGCCTGAATAGGGTAGTCGCTGGCCTTGAGCAGCTCCATCAAACTCAGGCCCATGTCGGTGGGGCCTTCCAGCTCGCGCCGCTGGCCGGGCGCTTCTTCTACGTAAATGCGAATGTCAGACATAAAGTGATGAGGTGATGCGTGATGGGGTGATGAGGGAGAGGAGCCATTAAGCCAGCCAGTTAAGGGGGCTTAGTAGTCTTTCACCTCATCAACTCATCGCTTCATCACATGCTAGGCGCCCCGTTTACCGTGGTGTATTTGAGGGTGTATTTCTTATCGGGGTAGATGTACTTGAACGCGCCCTGGCACATGAGGGCCGCCTCGTGGAAGCCGCACAAGATGAGCTTGAGCTTGCCCGGGTACGTGTTGATGTCGCCGATGGCGTACACGCCGGGCAGCGAGGTGCTGTAATCCTCGGTGTTCACTAGCACCGCATCGTCGGTGAGGTCGAGGTTCCAGTCGCCGATGGGGCCTAGCTTGGGCGTGAGGCCGAAGAGCGGCACGAAGGCATCGACGGGTACGGTTTCGGCCTGGCCGTTGTTGCCCGTGATGGTGACTTGTTGCAGCAGCTCGTCGTCGCCGTGCAGGTGCGTCACGTTGGAGCTTAGCACGAGCTTGATTTTGCCGGCTTCGTGCAGTTTCTGCACTTTCTCGGCCGAGTCGGCGGCGCCGCGGAAGGTGGTGCCGCGGTGCACCAGCGTCACCTCGCTGGCCACGTTGGCCAGGAAATTGGTCCAGTCGAGGGCCGAGTCGCCGCCGCCGGCAATCACAATTTTCTTGTCGCGGAAGTGCTCGGGGTCGCGCACCATGTAGTGCACGCCGCGGCCACCCTCAAAGCGCTCGAGGCTATCGACGGCCGGCTTGCGCGGCTCAAACGACCCTAGCCCGCCCGCAATGGCCACCGCCCGGCACTGAATCTCGGTGCCGTCGGTGGTGTAGAGCTGAAACGAGCCGTCGTCGAGCTTGGCAAAGCGCTCGACGCGCTCGCCCAGCGTGAAGGTGGGGTGGAAGGGCGCGATTTGCTTCATGAGATTATCCACCAAGTCGCCGGCCAAAATCTCGGGGTAGCCCGGGATGTCGTAAATCGGCTTCTTAGGGTAAATCTCGGAGAGCTGCCCGCCCGGCTGGGGCAGGGCGTCCACCACGTGGCAGCGCAGCTTGAGGAGTCCGGCTTCAAAAACAGCAAACAGGCCCACCGGGCCAGCCCCGATGATGCAGATATCAGTGGAAATTACAGCGGCCATTCAGGAGGGAAAAGCGTGAGTCTTTAGAATGATTACAAAGATACGGCCGCCCCGCCGGGCTAGGCAGGCGTGAACCAGATTGTTCACAAAATCATTAAGGTGCGGTCGAGCTTTTTAACAACTGGGTAATCAAGAAGATTCTGACCGGCCTGAACTTTGCAGACTGCTACTAACCCGTTTTTCTCCCATCTTTCTTTTTCCACAGGTTTTATGAAGGCTACCTACTTCCGCTTGGGCAGCAGCGCGCTGCTACTGGCGCTGGCCGCCGCTTGTTCGCCGCTAGGCCAGCGCACCGCCCCGGCGCCCACCAGTACGGCCCAATCCGACGTCACGGCCACCCGCGACGCCAACCTGGCGCTAGGCAACCCGAGCGGCGCCACGGCCGACGCCACCAACTACCCCAACAACTACCTGCTCGCCAAGAGCCAGTACACCATGAGCTACAGCCGCGACCAGGGCAAGCCCAACTGGGTGAGCTGGCACCTGAGCTCGGCCTGGCTGGGCAGCACCGCCCGGCAGGATAATTTTGCCGCCGATGCTACCCTGCCCAGCGGCTGGTACCGCCCGGGCAGCACCAGCTACTCGGGCTCGGGCTTCGACCGGGGCCACAACTGCCCCAGCGCCGACCGCACCGGCTCGGTGGCCGACAACTCGGCTACCTTCTTGATGAGCAACATGATGCCCCAGGCGCCCACCAACAACCAGCAAACCTGGGCGAACCTCGAAAACTATTGCCGCACCCTGGTGAGCGCCGGCAACGAGCTCTACATCATCGCGGGCAGCTACGGCCGGGGCGGCACGGGCACCAACGGCGCGGCCAGCACCATCGACGGGGGCCGCGTCACGGTGCCCAGCAACTGCTGGAAGGTGGTGGTAGTGCTGCCCGTGGGCACCTCCGACGCGAGCCGCATCACGAGCAGCACCCGCGTTATTGCCATCAACACGCCTAATACCAACTCCATCAGCACCAGCTGGGGCAGCTACCGCACCACTGTGGATGCCATCGAGAATGCCACCGGCTACAACCTGCTCTCGGCTGTGTCGAGCACCGTGCAGAGCAGCATCGAGTCGAAGGTCGATACCGGCCCCACCAACTAGCCTGGGCTAGCCTCGCACACAAAAAAGAGCCCTCGCACTGCGCGAGGGCTCTTTTTTGTGGCTTGGTTAGCAGCCCAGGGAAGCCAGCCAGGCTTGCCTTTAATTGACGCGCCGGGCGAGCGCCCGAATGATGCGCCGGCCCCGCGACTTGATGGTGCCCAGCGGCAGTTGCAGCGTTTCGGCGGCTTCGGCCTGGGTGTAGCCCTGCACGTAGAGCAGGTCCACCAGCTGGCGGTCGGCGGGCGCCAGCAGGGCTAGCCAGTCGAGTACGCCCACGTGCTCGGGCCGAAAGCTGGTGGGCGCGGCCAGGTGCAGCACGTCGGCATCGGTAAGCGAGTGGGTGCGCTGCGCCGTGCGCCGGGCCGTGCGCAGCCGGTCGATGGCCAGGTTGCGGGCAATGGTGAGCGCCCAGGTAAAAAGCCGGCCCTTGCCCGTGTCGTAGCTCGGAAAAGTGAGCCAGAACTTGAGCATGGTTTCCTGCAAAATATCCTGGGCCAGCTCGTCCTGGCGCACCACCCGCCAGATGGTGTGGTACAGGGCGCGCTGGTAGTTCTTATAAAAAAAGGCCATCGCCAGCTCATCCCGGGCATATAGCCGTTGGACGAGTTGGCTTTCTGCATCTGGCTCAAGCAGTTTCATTAGCAGCAACTAGGTAGAACGAGCCCGACGTACGCCGCCCGGCCAACCGGTGGATTTAGGTAGCGTTAAAAATAAATAAAGTCGATTCAAGGAACTTTTTTGCCCGAAAGAAGGCCATTTACGCATTGCCAGGGCCTGTTTTTGGCAAAGCCACCTGCCCGCTAGGGTGCCTAACCCACTTAAGGAAAGCCGGGCGCCGCGTGCAAACGGCCGAGGCAGCTAGCCCGGGGTTTTGGGCGCCGAAAAGTCCATTGGCAGGCCACAGCACCCGCAGCTAGCCCCCGAAATAAAATAAACCGGTGCGGTTTTTTGCGTGCGCCCGAGCCGCGCTGGGCCCAACTGTAGCAAACCACGGCCGTATCGTAGCCAGGGGCTCCTGGCATAGGCTAGCCAGCCCGAACCGCCCTACCTACTTCGCCCGCCACTCGCCACTCGCATGGTCAAACAACCGCTTATCAGTCAGCTCGCCGTTCTCAGCGACCAGCGCACCTGCGCCATTCTCGACCAGGACGGGACCGTGAACTGGTACTGCCCGCGTCGCTTCGATGAGGCGGCCGTGTTTTCGCTGCTGGTGGATGACCAGGCGGGCGGCTTCTGGGCGGTGGCGGCGCCGGGCAAGCGGTTTCAGCAGCGCGCCTTTGTGGCAAGCAGCAGCGTGCTGCAAACCACGTTTTGGGTGGCGGGCGGCACGCTTACCCTCACCGATTGGCTGCCGCTCAACGGCGCTTTTCAGGGCCTGGTGCGCACCGTAGACCCCGCCCCGGTGGCCGTTACGCTCACGCTGCGCCTGCGCCCCGAGTACGGCCAGCGCGCCGACCAGGCGACGCCGATAGCCGACAACAGCGTCGTTTTTCAGCACACCGGCCTGTGGCTATACGCGTCGCACCCGCTGGTGTGGCATGGGCAGGAAGTAGCGTGTACGGTGCCGGCCGGCGAGGCGGGCTGGGTTTTTTTGAGTGAAGCCGAAAAGCAGCCCACCGCCGCCGCCCTGCACACCAGCCGGCTAGCCACCGAGGCCGCCTGGCAGCAGCTGGCGGCCGCGTTGCAGTACGAGGGCTTGTACGAGCGGGAGGTGCTCAACTCGGTGCGCGCCATTCAGCAGGTGACCTATGCCGAAACCGGCGGCGTGCTGGCCGCGGCCACCATTGCCTTGCCCGAGGTGATTGGCGATAAACGCAACTACGACTACCGCTACGTGTGGATGCGCGACCTGGCCCTCATCACGGGGGCGCTTTCGACACTGGACATTGCGGGCAAGCAGGAATTCCGGTTTCTGGACTTCGTGGCGGCGGCCTTGCACGAAAACCAGCAGGCGTGCGTCACGCCCCTCTACCGGGTAGACCACAGCCTGGTAAAAGACATGCAGGAGCTGAAGCTGAGCGGCTACTGGGGAAGCCAGCCGGTGCTTGTCGGCAACACGGCCTCCGACCAGCGCCAGCTCGATGCCGAGGCTAATGTGCTGATTGCGGCGCACATGCTCTACACCAAATACGGCGAGCAGCCCCACTGGGCCACCATTGCGCAGATTGCCGACTACATCTGCCACAACTGGGATAAGAAAGACAACGGCATCTGGGAAGAAGGAGTGCTGCACCACTACACCAGCAGCAAAGTATTTGCCGCCCTTGGCCTGGAGCTGGTGGCCGACTACAATCCCGACCCCGCTGAGGCCGCCCGCTGGCGGCACAACGCCGGCCTGATTCGCGAATTTGTGGCCACCCGCTGCCTTACCAAAACCGGCGCCTACGCCTCCTATGCCGGCTCGGAAGAAGTGGACGTGTCGGCGGCCCTGTTTGCCCTTTGGAGCTACACCGCGCCCGCCGCGCCCGCCATGCTGGCCACCGTGCGCGAGCTGGAGGCGTGCTACTGCCGCGAGCAGCTTTACTGGCGGCGGCTCGAAGAGTACGACTCGCGTAAGGAAGGGGCCTTTCTGGCGGGCTCCTGCTGGATGGCCCACTACTACGCCGTGGCCGGCGACCTGGCCAAATCGCAGGCTATTCTGGACGCGGTGGCTCGGTTTCAGAACGACCTGGGCTATTTCAGCGAAGAAGCCGACGTGGATAAGGGGCTGCTGCTGGGCAACTTCGCGCAGTCGTTTGTGCATTCCTCTTTTGTGTGCGCGGCCAACGGGCTCACCAAAGCCCACGCGGGCATTGACACCCGCGTGCGCCCCCGCTCCGCCCCGCCGGCGGGCTAGCTAGCCCGTCGGTGTGGCAGGGTCGCAGAGTTATACAAATTGGGCTGGTGACGAGAAATGTTCGCCAAGAAAACAAGCCTGTTGAACGGGCGGCAGTAGGACTTTAGCTATTTTGATGACTGGCCGCAGCAGTGGAGAAGTAGGTTTGCTGCCTATTAATCCTTTTGTTGTTTTTTGGTATGAAAATCAGTTTGCGGGCGGGCGTAGCCGCAGTACTAGCGTACTTGCTCTTCGTGGCTAGCCCAGTAGTAGCCCAAAATCTGGCTCTTAATAAGGCCACTTTCACATCCTCCGCGCCTGTGCAGGCTGCGGCCAATGCCTTCGACGGTAATCTTGGTACGCGCTGGGAAAGCCCCGCCAGCGATTTGCAATATATCATTGTGGACCTGGGCTCGGTGCAATCCATCGACCGCATTCACCTGAACTGGGAAACGGCCTTGGGTAAGGATTTTACCCTGGATATTTCCAGCGTTACCGCCGCGCCGAGCGATGCCAACTGGACCAACGTAGTGTCGGGCACTTGGACGGCCGCCCAAACCGTGAAGGGCAACACGGCCACTACCAACGATTTTCCTAACCTAGGCAAACGCAGCCGCTACGTACGGCTCAACGGTACGGCGCGGGGCACCGGCTACGGCTACTCGCTCTACGAGTTTGAGGTGTATCCCTACGACTCCAACCCCAACCTGGCCCTGGGCAAGGTCGTCACCACCTCGTCGCCCTCGCTGCAAGCGGCAGCCAATGCGGTGGACGGCAACGGCAATACCCGCTGGGAAAGCCCCTATGCCGACCCCCAGACGCTAACCATAGACTTGGGCGCGGTGCAAAAAGTCGACCGCATCCGCCTGACCTGGGAGGCAGCGCTAGGCAAGGATTTTATCGTGGATGTTTCGTCCGATGGCAGCCAGTGGGAGAGGGCCGTAACCGAAACCGGCAATGCCTCGACCTCCAACGAATACGCCAACCTGGGTAAAAGCGGCCGCTACGTGCGCCTGACGGGTACTGCCCGCGGCAGCGATTATGGCTATTCGCTGTACGAGTTTGAGGTGTTTGCGGCCTCTACCAACCTGCCTAACCTAGCCAGCGGCAAGCCCACCACGGCCTCCTCTACCCAAGGCACGCTCGAGGCCCGCTATGCGGTTGATGATAACCGGCTCACGCGCTGGGGTAGCACGGCCGGCCGCGACGACGCTTCTATCTACGTTGACCTGCGGGGGCAGGCCACTATCTCGCGGGTGTACTTGGTGTGGGAAAAGGCATACGGCGGAGATTTTACCATCGATGTTTCGCCCGATGCCACTACCTGGACCACGGTAAGCACCGTAGTAGGCAACTCGTTTCATTTCAACGAGTTTATGCTGGCTACGCCCGCCACTGGCCGTTACATCCGCATGAACGGTACCAAGCGCGGCACAACCATTTCCGACAACGGCTACTCGCTCTACGAGTTTGAGGTAAATGGCACGCTGTCGCAGCCCTTGCCCGTGAGCCTCACGAGCTTCGGCGCGGTGGCGCAGGGAGCCGCCGTGGCCGTGAGCTGGGTGACGGCTTCGGAGCAGAACAGCGCCCGCTTCGAGGTGCAGCGCGCCGGAGCCGACCTCGCCTTTCATACCCTAGCCACAATGGCGGGCGCGGGCACCACCCAGCAGGCCCGCACCTACCGCTACCTCGATGCGGCGCCCCTGCCTGCCATGGCTTACTACCGCCTCCGGCAGGTCGATGCCGACGGCACGTATACCTACGGCCCAGTAGTGGCGGTGCAGGTGGCCCCGGGCAGTGCGCAGTCGCTGGCCATCAGCAGCTATCCCAGCCCCACGCCCGGCCATGCTACTGCCACGTGGGCTACGCCGCTCGTCGCTTCTGGCCGCTGGTACCTTACCAATGCGCTAGGGCAGGTAGTGCATGCCGAGCTTCTGCCCCGCGCCGCCGCTAGCCTCCTCCTCGACCTGCAAGCCTACCCGGCCGGCACCTACGTGCTGACGGTAGAAGCCAACGGCCAGGTGCTGGGCCGCAGTCGGGTGCAGAAAACGAACTGATAACCCGGACTCAGGCTTCGCTTTGGCATCGGCTACCAGGCCTGGCGAGTGGCAAAACGGGGCTTCCCCACAATTCGGCAAAATCTATCCTTGCCCGGCCCTAATCTGTCATCAGTTCAGCTCGCGCGCGATTGGGTACTGCAAGTGGTAGGGGTGGCCCGGCCCCGCCCGCTCGTAGAGCCAGGCTAGCCGCGCGCCGGGGCTAGCCGCGAAGGCAGGCTCGGCGCGAAGCTTGGCCTCGAACGCCGCCTTAACCGACGCATTGGTGGCCAGCAGGCGTTCGCCCAGCGCGGCTAGCACAAAGGCGTCTGTGCTGGGGGCAGGGGCTAGCATTTCGGGAAAAAAACCCCAGGCCAGAAACGAATCCTGGCTTTCCGGCTCTAGCAGCGCGGCAGCCAGCAAGCCATTGGGCTGGTCGGCGGGCACGCGCACGCTGCCTGCGGGCAACGTTTGCTCACTGGTTTCGTGCACAAAGGTGGCTGCTAGCGGCACACGACCCTCGTTGGGTGTCAATAGCTTGGGGTCGATGAGCCGCACTTGGTCGAGAGGCAGTGTGCGCGGCGTCGCTAGCGTCTCAAACGTGATGCCGTGTAGGCGCAGCCGGTCCAATACCTCTGCCTGGGCCGCGGGCACCCACCAAGCCTTGGGCAAGCGCACCGACTCGGTCGCCTGCTGCCCGATGATGGGCATGCGGAAGGTAATCGGCTGGCCCCGCCAACGTTGCTCCAGCTGGCCCGAGGCGGGCGACAAGTACGTGTCGAAGGCAATGCCCTTGAACTGCTCGACCCAACCAATGGGCTGCGGGGCGGGTGCCCAGCGCGTGAGCAATTCGGCGGGCCGGCTCGCCCGGTCCGTTGCCTTGGCCACGGCGATGCGGTTCGCATCCTGCGCCGCAATCTTCAGGGCGGCTTCCAGCAATACATAGGTGCCGAGCACGCGCTGGCGGTAGGGCTTCAGCATGTGGTTCTCGACCAGCACGGTGGGCACGCCGATGAAATCGCCGTAGCCCGTCGAATAGCGCGGGCCTTCTGGGCTGTAGCGGATGCCTTTGGTCGGCTCGCGCGTATCAATCGGGCTAGGGTAGATGGTAGGCGTGTGGCCCGCCTTGGTCAGTGCCTGGGTCACGGCCGGGCCAAAGCGCCCCTGCAGCCAGTCGGCAGTGGCCCGGTGGCGTGCGTACTTGCCCCAGCCCGCGTAGGTGAAAGTCACATCGTACTGCATATCAAAGCCCTCGCTGACGTGGCAATCGACGTAGAGAATAGGGTCGAGTTCGCGCAGTAGCCCAATCATGGCCCGCGTTTCGGGCGCGTCTACCTTGGCATAATCACGGTTCAGGTCTATGTTGCGCGCGCTGGCCTTGCGTCCCTTTTCGGCAGGACCCCGCAAATGAGGAAAATTCCACGCGCTCAGCTGCTCGTGGCCGTCGATGTTGTAAATCGGCACGAAGACGAGGTCAACGTGGTCGAGCAGGTGGTCCTTGCCACGCAGGGCAATATCGCGCAGCAGCATCAGCCCGGCATCCTTGCCGTCTATTTCGCCCGAGTGAATGCCCGCTTGCACTAGCACCACCGGTTTGGCCGGGCCGCCCTTGCTGGCGCGTACGTAGAGCAGCTCGCGGCCTTCGCCGGTGCGTCCAAAGGGGTGCATGGTTAGCAGGGGCGAGGCGGCAGCGAGCCGTTCCAGCCACCCCCGAACCTCGGCGTAGCGCGGCGTTGTCTGGAAATTAGCTGCCTCGGCCGGGGTTATCCAGGCATCGCCCGGCTGGGCGATTAGCTGTTCGCTACGGCCCGACCACGGCCGGGCAGGCGGCAAATCCAGGATATTCTGGGCCATCACGTTTGGGTAGCCGGAGCTTATTAACACTGCTCCGAGCGCTATTGTCCGATAAAATGGAGTACTCACCATTATTTTTCAATTGAGGGAGCAAAACCTAATTAGTCAACTAGGAAGTGCTTGTTCAAAGAATAAGCGGGCGAAAGGTGTAGATAAGTGCTGACCGCCGCTTGCCTCAGCGCTGCCGGCGCGAAATATCCCGTAGGTTCATAGTCGCCGGGCCTCAGGCTCACTACCCTTCCAAACCGCCCGCCTCAGTCGCAGAATCGCAGCGGCGTACTTGTTGCGCCGCTGTACTGATTAAAGATAAAATGCGTATTGATTGTTGATTTTCAATGCATTGTGAATATGCTTTTTGTTGTGGTAGTATGGCTGTAGTTGCGCCCTAGTGTGCCAAAATCCAATTCGGAGAGTGATTTCGTGACAATGTAAAGTGCGCTTCGTCGTACGTTACAGCACCTGAGTGTGGGAAATGTTTCACCTGTTCCGGCAAAGTTCAGCCCTGCCACCGTGCCGAAACCACCGGCTTCGAGTGGCTGCCGGGCCTGGCGCAGGCGCAATCCGAGCCGCAGGTTGCCGGGGAGAGGCCCGGCATCTTGCCCAGCCGGTAGTGCACCGTCCGCTTGCTCGCGGCCAGTTCGGCTAGGCCAACTTGTTCGCTGGCTAAGTGATTGGCTGCCTGCGCCAACTGCTCGCTAGCCCCGGCCAGCGTTTAGGCGGCGGTGTGCCTAGTATCGCGCGCCTTCTACGTGCCGCCGGCTACGTAGGGCGCGAAAGCCCTCAGGAGCCCCAGGCGAACTACGCAGAGATTTTTCACCCTGCCGTGCAGCGTGTCGAAGCAGCGCAAGCAGCCTCTACCTCGCCCTATTTAGCCCAAACGCTCCTACGCAACCTGGTAAATGTGCCTGGCATTGCCCCCAGGAGTGGAAGGGTGGCTAGTGGGCTGGAATCATTTTTAGCTAGATGAGCTAAATCTAGTTAAAATACTGTCTGATAGTATTGTGAAATAGAGTTTGGATAAGTTTTCACCCACGATTTGCAGTGCTAGAAGCTGGCTTAAGCTCTAGTAGGTAATTGGTCAGCACGGCCAGCAGCACCCCAGCCAATGGGGCGGCTACGTAGACCCAGGCCGCGGTCAGGTGGCCGCTCAGCAGCGCCGGGGCCAGTGAGCGGGCCGGGTTCATAGATGCCCCGCTGAGGGGGCCGCCTACTAGGGCCTCCAGCCCCACCGTGGCGCTGATGGTGAGGCCCACCAGCAGCCCCTGCTCGTAATAGCTCGACGTTACGCGCAGGATGATGAGCATCAGCCAAAAAGTGAGGCCCATTTCTACCCCAAACGCCTGCGCTACCCCGTGGGCCGGCAGCGTAGCCCCTAGCGACGAGCCGGGGGCGGCCAGCAGCGACACAGCTCCACTGCCCAGCAGCGCCCCTAGCAGCTGCGCCCCCACGTAGGGCAGCACCCGGCGGCCCGGAAAGCGCCCCGCGGCCCAGAAGCCAACTGTTACGGCTGGGTTGACGTGCGCGCCACTCACGTGCCCCAGGCCCTGAATGATAATCAGCACAATAAGGCCAAAGGCGGCCGCTACCCCCCCGTGGCCAATGGTGTGCGCCTGCTCATCTACTACTACCGCACCTGTGCCAAAAATCAGTAGAAAGGCAGTGCCGATTACTTCGGCCAGCAGGCATTGGCGGAGGGTAGGCGTCATGCAAAGGCTGGGTTTTGGGCCTGGACAAGCTAAGCCCCCACAGGGGATAAGAAGGAAATTAAAAATGACGAATTAAAAATCTGACCTTCAAATTTTTAATTCGTCATTTTTAATTAATAAAGGATACGCGCCTAGGCCACCGTGCCGCCGCAGCTGGAGCCCGCACCGGCCGTGCAGCCATAGCAGTGCTGGTTGACCACGATGGGCCGCTGGGCCAGGGCCACGGCGTCGAAGTCGCGGATGTGCTGGCTGGTGCTGGCCACGTGCAGGTCGAGCAT
>CAYLNN010000049.1:0-23120 GCA_964385095.1 uncultured Hymenobacter sp. | reverse complement strand
GGACGAGCGCGGCTGCCTCACGGTGCGCGGCGACGTGACCGACGACCAGCTCATCACTACCAACGACCGCATCGAGCTTATCGACAAACACACCTTTGACTGGCTGGGCCGGGTCGATTTTGTCATCAACTCGGGCGGCGTGAAGGTGCAGGCCGAGAAAGTAGAGCTGGTGCTCGACGTGGCCCTGGCCGAGCTGGGCCAGCGCCGCCGCGCCTTCGTGGCCGGCCGGCCCGACGAGCGCCTCGGCCAGGCCGTGACGGCCTACGTGGAGGGCGAGGCCCTGGCTAGCCCCCTCGAAAAGCGCCTGCTGGGTTTGCTCGCCGCCCGCCTCGGCAAGTATGAGCTGCCCAGGGCGGTAGTCTACGTGCCGGCTTTCAAGGCCACGGCTTCGGGCAAGCTCGACCGGGGCGCCACGCTGCGCGGCATCGAGGCGCCCCGCCGCGAACGCTAATCCTCCTGCATGATTCTATTTCCCTTTCTTTTTGCGCAGCGCCGGGCGCTGCTGACCGCTAGCCTGCTCCTGGCGGGCCTGGCCGGGCCGGGCCAGCTACTGGCCCAGACCATTCCGGACTCGACCGCCGCCAAGGCGCCGGCCGCCGACACGGCCGCCGCGCCGGTAGTGGCCTCCAGCAGCAGCGGGGCAAGTGGGCTGCCCTCGTCCGAGTTTGAGACCTACAACGTGAACGGCAAAGGCGTGCGCTACACGGCGGCCCTCACGGGTATTTACAGCACGGGCACGGTCGAGCGCATCTACGTGACTACCAGCCACACGGGCAACCTGGCGCTGGGCAAGCACTGGCTGCTGCCAGCGGCCGTCAGCTTCAGCTACGGCAAGGAAGACCGCGTGCTGCGCGAGCGCGAATTGCTAGGCCTCTTCACGCCGGCCTACCAGCTAGGGCGCCTCAAATACTACGCCCTGGGCGAGGCCGGGCAAAGCAACCTGCGCGCCATTGCCCGGCGCTTTGTGACGGGCGGTGGCGTGGGCTACCAGTTTTACCACGACTCGCTGCAGAACGAGGTGACGCTGAGCCAGTTTTTCCTCTACGAGTACACGCAGTACCTCGGCGGGCTGCTGCGGGAGGTGCCGCGGGCTTCTACGCGCCTCAAGCTGCGCTTTGGCAAGGGGCCGGTGGTGTTCACGACCCAGACTTTTTACCAGCCCTCGCTGCAGGATGTGGGCGGTGATTATCGCCTCAACTCCACCAGCAGCCTCAACTTTACCGTGAGCCGGCACCTGGCCCTCACGGCCAGCTACGCCTATTCGTACGAGAGCGTGGCGGTCGAAAACCGCAGCCCGCTCAATACCAACCTCACGGTGGGCTTCACCTATACTACTGGCAAATAACCCCCTAGCCAGCGCCTACTCGCCGTAGAACCGGCGGCGCGTGCGGTTGTTAACGCCGTGGGCGCGCAGGTCTTTTTGCGAAAACAGCGGCTCGTGGTTGCGCCAGATGCGCAGCAGGGGCGCAATCAGCACCTTGGCCCGCACGTAAAAAATGGGCCCGCTGATTTCGCGGCGCACCACGGGGTCTACGAACAAGGGCTGGCGCCAGCCCGCGCCCGCGCCCAGGCTGGTCCAGGCAAACAGGCGCATTTCGGCCGCCACCGAGGGCTCGATGAGGGCAATAAAGTCGCGCGGAGTATTGGTGCGGGTCCCCGTGAGGTTGTCGAGGTACTGCACGCGCACCGCACCCATGCCGCCCTGCAAGTTGGCATCGAGTTCCCAGCGCGGGTTTTCCAGAATCACGTACTCGCCGTAGAGCGCGATGTTGTAGAAGCGCAGGGTGGCGTCGGGCTCGTCGGCGGCATTGTCCGGCGGCTCAAGGCGCGTGGGAATGCGGCTGCTGAGAAAGTAGAACGCGGCGCCGGTGCGCACCCGCCCGCGCCATTCCAGGCCCAGCTTCAGGCCATTGATGATGGAGAAGTGACTGTTGATGATGGAGTAGCGCGAATCGACCTGCACCACCAGCCGGCGCTTGGTAAACACCGGGGATGGCCGCAGCGAATCGGCCGGGGCAGCTGGGGCAGCGCTGGCGGGTGGCGCCAGGCTCAGCACCAGCAGCGCCGCCCACAGCCAGCGCCGGCTAGCCCACCATCGTAACCAAACCACTTGAATAGTAAACACAACTAAGCTAACGTAACATCTAACCGGAACAGTACGCGCGGCGCACGCTGCCCGTTATACTATTATAAATCTGTGGATAATCTGGATGGGCTCAACCACCGGGCAGGCCCTAAGGTTTTAGGGCCTGCTCCAGCACCGTGTCAATAGCGGGGCTGGTGGAGGGTCGCGGCGGGTTGTTGGCGATAATGCGACCATCGCGCCCGATAACCCAGTAGCTCGGGATGGCTTGCACGTTGAACGCCCGCGGCGCGGGACCGTCGAAGGCGCCGCCATCGTGCAGCTGCACGGCGTTGGGGCTAGCCACTTGATTAGTAGCCAGGTACTTTTGCCAATCGGCGGCCTTGCTATCGAGCGATACGTAAAGAAATACCACGTCGCGGCCGGCAAACTTTTGGCGCAGCGCCAGGCTGGCCGGCATCTCGGCCAGGCAGGGCGCGCACCAGGTGGCCCAAAAATCGAGGTACACCACCTTGCCCCGCAGGCTGCTGAGCGCTATTTTTTTGCCGCTGGCATCGGCCAGCGTGAAATCGGGCGCGGGCTGGCCGTTGGTGAGCGTCAGGTGGGCGCGCACGGCCTGGCGCACGGCGCGGGCAATGGTTGAGTCGCGGTTGCGGGCCTGAAAATCGGGCAGCAGCGGGCGGATGTCGGTGTGCTCGCTCTCAACCTTGCCCAGCAGGTACTGGCCCACGGCCACGTCGCGCACGCGGCCACCGCCCAGGGCATCGGTGGCGCGCTGATAGAGGCGGGCCCCGGCGTCGGGGCCGGTGGGCAGGTTGCCCGCCTCATCGTTGAGCTGGGTGAAGCCGTAGGTCATCAGCAGGCTCTGAAACGCGCTCTGGGTCAGGGCCGAATCCTGGTCGGCCAGCCGCAGCTCGCGCAAAAAATCGTAGTAGCCCACCGGCAGCGTGGCGTAGCCGCCCTGGCGCCGCTCGGCCGACTGCCGCGAGAAATAGCTAAGCAGCGAACTGGCCCACTCGTCGGCGATGGCCTGGCGCTGCTGGCGCACAAAGGCGGCCGGCAGGGGCCGGGCCGCCGCGTAGGCCGCCAGGGCGGCCAGCCGCCGCTGCCGGTAGGCATCGGCGGCGCGGCGCAGGTCGGCGGCGCTGAGGCGGCCGGCGCGGGCGTCGGGCGTGCGGCCGGCCTCGTCTTCCTGGCTGGCTAGCAGGGCACTCTGGGTCAGGTAGTTATTGGCATTGGCGCCGCGCCCGGCAAAGGCCAGGGTTTGCTCCAGGCGGCTAGGGTCGAAGGTCAGGCGCAGGTCGTCGCCGGGCACCAGGTACAGCGTGGCGTAGGTGTCAGCGTACCCTAACCGCACCTCGGCGGGGGCGGTGAGCCGGGGCAGGGCTAGCCGAAAATCGCCGGTCGGGCTCAGCTTCGCTTCCAGCGTGTGGGTGAGCTGCCCGCGCCAATCGGGGCCATAGCTGAGGCTGATAACGCGCACCGTTGGCTTCTCCACGTGGCCGCTTACGGTGGTAGTGCCGGCCGCCGGGGCGAGCGCCGGCGGCGCCCGAAACGCGGGCGCCTTAAACGGCGGCGGGGCCGGGCGCTGGGCAGCGGCCGCCAGCGGCAGCCCGCCCAGCAGCAGCACCAATCGGCACTGGCCCCACAAAGTGCGCCCGGCGGCGCGGCAGCTCCACGTAATTTTCATACTAAAACCGGCTATACTACCAGTCGGGCAAAGGTAACCCCGGGGCTGCTGGCCTCGTTCCCGGCCGGTGGGCTAGCCCCGCAATGCGGCCTCAATGGCGGCCACGGTTTTGGCACCGTCGGAGGGGCGCGGGGCCTGCGTATCGATGATGCGGCCATCGCGGCCGATGAGATAGTAGCTTGGGTAGCTCGAAATCTGGTAGTCGGTGGTAACCTGTCCTTCCTTGGGTTGGCGCAAGTGCAGGCTGTTGGCGCTCAAAAACTGTTTTTCGGTCAGGGTTTGCTGCCACTTGGCTTCGGCGTCGCCCACCGAGATGTACACAAAAACCACGTCGCGGCCCACAAACTTCTTTTTCAGGTCGGAGCTGAATTCGGTCATCTCCTTCATGCACGGCCCGCACCAGACGCCCCAAAAATCGAGGTACACGACCTTGCCGCGCAGGTCGGCCAGCGACACTTGCTTACCCGTGTTGTCGAGCAGTGTAAACGCCGGGGCCGGCTTGCCCACGCCCAGCGCTCGGCGCTTGACAATGTCTTGGCGCAGGCTGCGGGCCACGGCCGAGTCGCGGTTGTGCGCCCGAAAAGTGGGGTAAAAGGCCAGCGCGCCCGGCAGGTCGCTGTCGAGCTTCCAGTGCATGAGCATTTGCAAGGCCATGTCACGGGCTTTGTTGTCGCCTAGCTCGGTGGTGGCCAGGCGGTAGAGGCGCGGGCCGTCGGTGGGGTCCGGGCTGAGCCGGCCCGTGGGGGCCAGGCGCTTTTGGTAATTGTAGAGGAATTGCGTAACCAGCGTATTTTCGTCGATGCCGCGGCTGCCAAAATGCTGGCCTAGCTCCTGCAAAAAACCGTCCTGCAAGAAGCTGAAATAGGTGGGCGGCACTACTTCGGCGCCAGGGGCCTCGGCCGTGGCCTGCTGCGCCTGGCGGTAGCCGACATAATCGAGCAATTGCATAGCCCACTGCACGCTGATGAGAAAATCCTGGTCGCGCCGGAAGCTAGCCGGCAGCGCGTGGGCCCGGGCATAGTCGGCCAGAAAAGCCCGGCGCTTCTGCCGGAAGGTATCGGCGTGCTGGCGCATCTCGGCGGGCGTGGTGGTGCGCTGGAGTTGGTTCATCGGCCGGGGCGCATCGCCGGGCGGGCCGTACTCAAATTTCCACTGCGCCTGCGCCAGGTAGTTGTTCACATCGGCGCCCCGGCCGCTGTACACCAGGCTTTTATCAAAGTCCTGAAAATCGAGGGTCAGCCGCAGCTGGTCGCCGGGCAGCAGGTAGAGCCGGGTGTGCTGTTTGGCATATTCAAAATGCACTGGCGTGGCCGCGCGCAAGTCTTTAAACTCAAACTGGAAGTCGCCGCTGGGGCTGAGGGGCGCTTTCACGCGCCGCTCGCCCACAAACAGGCGCACCGTGTCGCCGGCCGGGGCATGGGCCAGGTGGCCGCTGAAACGGGTGACGGGCGGCGCGGGCGGCCCGGCCAGCAGGCAGAGCGCGGCGCTCAGGGTGAGGGGTAGCAGCGACAGCATAAGCAACGAAAAGCAACAGGTGGGAAATCGGGTAGCGAAGGTAGGAGCCCGCCGAGGGGCTAGTGGTTGCTTCACCCCGGCATTCGGTGGCTTGGCCGGCCGGCTAGGGTGCTTCACCCCGATTAGGCTAGCGCCGGGCGCGGCAAGAACGTAGTTTTGACCCAGTTAGTATCTCTGCTGCGCCCCATGCTTACGCCCGATTTCCTCTTCTTACTCGCCAATGCGCTGGCCCTGCCGGGCTGGGCACTGCTGGTGCTGGCCCCGCGCTGGCACGGCACCAAAGCGCTGGTACTCAGCGGCGCGTGGCCGGCGGGGCTGGCCCTGGCCTACGCCCTGCTCATTGCGGCGCACTACCTGGGGCCGCACGGCGCCGAGGGCGGCTTCGGCAGCCTGGCGCAGGTGGCGGCGCTGTTTCAAAACCCCTGGGCGCTGCTGGCGGGCTGGGTGCATTACCTAAGCTTCGACCTCTTTGTGGGGGCCTGGGAGGTGCGCGATGCCCAGCGGCGCGGCGTGCCACACGGGGCGCTGGTGCCGGCGCTAGCGTTCACCTTTTTGGTGGGGCCGGTGGGGCTGCTGGTGTATTTCGGCGTGCGCCGATTTTTGGGCAAACAACTTCCTAACTAATTATCAGTCAGTTTTATGAAGACTCTCTCGCTCGCTGGCTTTAGTTCGGCTACCCCTACCCTAGCTCCCGCGCCCGGCCTGGGCCCACGCCTAGCCCGCACCCTGCGCTGGCTGGCCCGCCAGAACCCGCCGCTCGCCTACACCGGCTGGCTGAATGTGGGGCTGGCCGGGCTGGCGCTGGTGCTGCTGCCCCTCGACCAGCGCCACGTAACCGGGGCGCTGGTGTGGGCCAAGCCCCTCAAATTTTCGCTCTCGGTAGTGGCCTACGTCTGGACGCTGGCCGGGCTGCTGGCTAGCCTGCCGGCGGCTGCGCAGCGCGCCGTGCGCCGCATTGGCTGGGGCATGGCGTTGAGCATGGCGGTCGAGCAGGCGGTTATTTTCATCCAGGCCACGCGGGGCACTACCTCGCACTACAACGCGGGCAGCCCGCTCAACGCAGTGCTGTTTGGGCTGATGGGCGTGTTCATCCTGGTGAATACCGTGCTGACCGGGTGGGCCCTGTACCTGGCCTGGCGCCACCGGCCGGCTGGCTCGGCGGGCTACGCGTGGGGCCTGCGGCTGGGGCTGGCGGTGTTTTTGGTGGGCTCGGTGCTGGGCGGCTTCATGATTCATAACCAGCAGCATACGGTGGGCGCGCCCGACGGCGGCCCCGGCCTGCCGGGCCTGGGCTGGAGCACCGTGGCCGGCGACCTGCGCCTGGCGCACTTCCTGGGCATGCACGCCTTGCAGGCGCTGCCGCTGCTGGGCTGGGCGCTGGGCCGCTGGGTGCCGCGCCGGGCGGTGGCCCTCACCTGGCTGGGCACGGCGCTGTATGCGGCGGCGGTGGGCGGGCTGCTGCTGGGGGCGCTGGCCGGGCGCCCGCTGCTGGCGGCACGCTAGGGAAGCACCAGGCTATTCTGCTGGGTGATAGGAGGCAGGCGGCTCAATGGGCGTGGGCGAAAACGTGATGCTGGTGGCCGTGCGCAACAGCCGGGCTTTTACTTTGGCAGTGCTTTTGGTAATCAGCATGTGCGAGCCGAGCACGAACACATTGGTACCGTGCATAAAATAGAGCGCCATGAACCGCAGTCCTCGGCCCGCTGGCTCATCGCCTTGAAGTTGATAGCACAGGGTAGCCGCCGGGTAAATGCCGGGCAGCGTCACCGACTCGACGTGCCACAGACGGGCGGGGCCGCTATGGCCGTCGCCATTCACGTTGCTGTTCACTTCCCGCGCCAGGATGACGGCGGGCGAGTCGGTAGGCGCGCTGTCAGTTTCTGGCGGTAGAAACTCGACCCAGGTACCGTCGATGGTATACAAGATTTCGCTGTCAGTCGCCTCGACGCACTCTTTGTCAAAACGCACACTGAGATTTAACCCGCTCTACTGAAAGTTATTAAAAATAAGGATGCTGCCCGTGGCAGTAGGCAGCACCTTACCGCTAAACCCGTCGGGTTCGGTAAAGTGTTGGGCCAGCGCTGGGCTAGCCAGCAGCCAGCCAACTGCTGCCAAGCCCAGCCATAGCCAGCGGCCGTAGCCGCGTTCGAGTAATTTCGTCATCGTGCCAGCAAGATAGCGGCGCCCAAGCTGCCGCACTTACCCGCCGGCTGCTAACCTTCGCGCGCATGAACGACCGCCGCTTTCTGCTCTTCGGCATTCCCCTGCTGGCGGCCCTCGAGCTGGTGCCCCGCGGCGGCTACCGCCAGCCGCTCGGCTGGCACTGGCTGGTAGACTACGGCGTGGCGTTGCTGTTTACCAGCACGCTCTGGCTCGGCAACCGCTGGCTGTGGCAGCGGCGGCTGCGCCGCTGGCCGTTGCCGGCCGCCACGGCCCGCCGCCTGTGGTGGCTGGCGGCGGGGGGCGTGGCCTACACGGTAGCCGTTTCGCTGGTGCTGGCCGGGTTGCTGGCCGCGCTGCAAGGCTACCGCCTGTACCCGGCCGCCGAGCTGCGCGAAATCAGTCTGAACCTAATATCAACGTTTATCGTGCTGCTGCTCTATGAAAGCCGGCACCTTTTTGTGCAGTGGGAAGCCAACCAGCGCCGGGCCGACCAGCTAGCCCAAGCCGCCACGCAGGCCCAGCTCGATGCCCTGGCCCAGCAGCTCGACCCGCACTTTTTATTTAATTCGCTCAATACCCTGGCCGCCCTCATCGAGCCTGGCAATGAGCCCGCCCAGCACTACGTGGAAGGCCTGGCCGATGTGTACCGCTACGTGCTGCTGAGCCGCGAGCGCCCCACCGTGCCGCTGGCCGAGGAGCTGGCTTTTGTGCAAACCTACGTGGCGCTGCAAAAAGTGCGGTTCCGCGACAACGTGCAGGTGAGCTACGAGCTGGCCGACGCGGCCCTGGCCCGGCGCGTGGCCCCGCTCAGCGTGCAAGTGCTGGTTGAGAATGCGCTTAAGCACAACGAGGCCTCGCGGGCCCGGCCGCTGCACCTGCGCCTGGTGGCCGACGCCGCCAGCCTGCGCGTCGAAAACACCTGGCAGCCCCGCCCCACCGGGCTAGCCCCCGGCACCGGCACGGGCCTAGCCAATGTGCGCCAGCGCTACGCCCTGCTGGGGGCTAGCCAGCCAGTGCGGGTGCAGCAGGCCGCGGGCATCTTTGCCGTAACCTTGCCGCTGCTACCGCCTGCCTAGCCCGCCATGCCCCCTCTGCGCATTCTAATTTTTGAAGACGAGTACCCCGCCGCCGAACGCCTGCAACGGCTGCTAACTCAGGCCGCGCCCGGCGCCCAGGTGCTGGCCGTGCTCGATACCGTGGCCGGCGCGCTGGCCTGGCTAGCCGCCCACTCCGCGCCCGACCTCATTCTCAGCGATATTCAGCTGGCCGATGGGCTCAGCCTTGACATATTTGCCCAAACGCTGGTGCGCTGCCCGGTCATTTTCACCACCGCCCACGTCCAGTACGCGCTGCAAGCCTTCCGGGCCAACGGCATCGACTACCTGCTCAAACCCCTCAAGCTACCGGAATTACAAGCTGCGCTTGGCAAAGTAAAAGGCGGAAGCGACGCGCTAAAAACAGCGGTTCCGCCTGAGCTAACCCGCGACGCTAACGCCGCACTACTACCCTTCAACTCGCCCATCGAGCGCCTGCTCGATGCGTTGCCTCAGCCCCAGCGGCCCTACAAAACGCGTTTTTTGGTGCAGCAGGGCGAGGCGCTGCTACCCCTGCCCGCCACCGAGGCGGCCTGGTTTGGGAGCCGCCACGAGACCGTGACGCTGGCTACCCACGACGGCCGTCGCTTCGTGGTCGACTACACCCTGGAGCAGCTCGAAAGCCTGCTCGACCCCAGCCAGTTTTTTCGGCTCAACCGCCAGCTCATTGCCCAGCTGCCGGCTGTGCGCCGGCTGGTGCCACACCTGGGCGGCCGGCTGCTAGTGGCGCTGGCCCCCGCCCCCACCGAGGAGGTGCTGGTAAGCAAAGAGAAGGCTAGCGCCCTCAAAAGCTGGCTTGAAGGCTAGCCGACACGGTGCACAGCCAGGCGCTGCTGGCGCAGCCAGGCGCGGGCTTCGGCCTCGTCGGCACAGGCCACCGGGTACACCTGCCGCTCGCGGCTTTCCTGCTGGGCCAGCTGCTCGCGGGTGGTTTCGGCAGCGCCGCGGTGGCGCGGGCTCAGCAAGTAGGCAATGAACAGCGGCTGGGCGAGCGCGGCGTGCACCTCGGGCACAAAATCGGTGATAAACCATTGCCCGAAGCTGGGCATGTGCCAGTTGCGCTGGCGCATATCGAGCAGCCAGTAGCAGCAGCTGCCGTGCTGCTGGGCCGCCTGCAACAGCTGGCCGTAATGGCCGCGCAGGTCGGCATCGAGCACCGGGGCTAGCCAGCCGCCTTGCAGTAGGTCGGCGGCTGCCTCGTAGTGAAACTGGAAAACGTCTTGGTCATTGAGCGTAAGAAGGCCTGACATATACTTAAAGAGGAGCTTCGGGGCCTAAAAGCTGCTTGCCATCCAAAAGTTTCCTGGTTTTGCCTTATTGCCTAGCGGTCAAGCCAATTTTTGAAGGTGCTCACTTTCTCGCGGCTCACCAGCACCGGGCCTTCGCTCTCGGGCGGGGCGGGGCGCAGCACGGTTTGCAGCCGCGAGCTGGCGTAGTGAATGATGTCGTGGATGGCCGCCTGCCGCGTGAGGTAGGCGCGGTTGAGCCGGAAAAACTGGCTAGGGTCGAGCAGGCCCTCAAGTTGCTCCAGGGTGTAGTCGACCACGTACTTGCGGCCGTCGGTGCTCTGCAAAAGCGTCGTTTTTTCGAGGCTGAAAAAGTAGGCCACCTGCTCGACGGGCACCACCTTCAGGTGCTCGCCCACGCGCACCACAAACTGGCTTTTGTAGCTAGCCACGGGCGCTGGCTGGCGCAATTGCTGCACCAGCGCGGCCAGCGTGGCGGCATCGAGCACGGGCGAGTTTGACGCGTTTGCGGCAGTGTCTTTTGTACTGGAAACCGAACTTTTTATACTAAAATCGGGCTCGTTGCCGGGTGCGGGCGCCAGCCCCTTGTTGGTGCCGGGGCCCGGCAGCCGCTGCTGTAGCTTGGCCACGGCCTGACCAAGCTCTTCTTCGTCAATGGGTTTCAGCAAATAATCGATGCTATTCACCTTGAAGGCACGCACGGCGTACTGGTCGTAGGCCGTGGTAAAAATAACCGGGCAGGTGACGGCCACCTGCTCGAACAGCTCAAAGCTAAGGCCATCGGCCAGGTGAATATCGAGAAACAGCACGTCGGGCGCGGGGCCGGCTTGCAGCAGGGCCACGGCCTGCGCCACCGATTCGGCGGGGCCTAGTAGCTCGAACGGAACGGCTTGTTTTTGCAGTAGGCTAGCCAGGCGGCGGGCGGCCAGCGGCTCATCTTCGACCAGTAAAGCGCGGAGCATAGGAAACAACTAGAAGGAATAAAAACGGGCCATTTAGCGGCCAGTGGTCAGGCTATCGCGCAGCGTTCCCAGGCGGCGGCCCAAATCGGCGGCTTGGTAAAAGGCGTTGGTTTGGGCCAGCTGCACCACCTCGCCCTGGGCCGAAGCCGCCAGCCGAAAGGTAACCGTGCGGCTGTTCAGGTGCTGGGCCTCGGCCAGCCCGGGACGCAGGCGCAGCACCAGCGTGGCCTCCAGCAGCGGCTCGAAACCAGGCGTGATGGGCACGGCGCGCAGCCGTTGCAACAGCGGCAGCAGCGGGCGCAGCGCCGGGCCACGCACCTGAAACGGGCGGCTATCGCCCCCTAGCAGCGGGTACACGGTGAGGTCCTCCACGTCGGCTAGGGTGGCGTGGCGCAGGGCCTGCTCCACGGCCACGCGGCCGTTGGGCACGGCGCCCTTGCGCACTAGCAGCCAGCCAATGCCGGCGGCCACTAGGGCACACAGTACCCACAGCAGTTCCTGCTGGCCGTGCCTGAGTATGCTCTTCAAATTAGGAAGCATTCTTGGAGGAAATCAAAAATCAAGCAGGAAGAATTCGGTGGGCGTATTCACAAGTTTGAATTCTTCATTTTCAATTCTTACTTCTTTTCCTCAAGCGCCAGCAGCGGCAAAGTAACTACGAACTCCTCGGCTACCGGCTCCGCTACTACCGGGCGCGGCGTGAGGAACGCGTAGCGGGCGCGCAGGTTGGCTAGCCCGCGGCCGCTGGTTTCGCCCGGGGGCAGGCGGCGCGGGCGCAGCGTGTTGCACACGGTGAGGGTGGCGGCGGCTACGTCCACGGCCACGCGCAGGTGCAGGGGGGCAGCTTGGTAGGCGGTATTGTGCTTGAGGGCATTTTCAAGCAGCAGCTGCAGGGCCAGCGGGGGCAGGTAGAAGCCGGCCAGCTCGGCGGCGGGCGGCAGGGCCAGCTCGACTTGCAGGGCCTCGTCGAGGCGGGTTTTTTGCAGAAAAACGTAGGCCTCGGCAAAGCCCAGCTCCTCGCTCAGCGGCACCAGCTCCTGGGTTTGGCTGTCGAGCACGTAGCGGTACACACTGCTGAGCTGCCGGATGAAGCGCACGGCGCGCGCGGGCTCCTCTTCCACGAGGCTGGTGAGGGCATTGAGCGAGTTGAAGAGAAAGTGCGGGTCAACCTGCCGACGCAGCGAGTCGAGCCTGGCCACGGCCGATTCTTTTTCGAGGCGCTCGGCGCGCACGGTGGCCTCGCGCCAGGCCATCAGAAACGAGCGCGAGTGCATAAAGAGCGACACTACGACTGTGGTGGCCAGCGGGATGGCCGCGCGCGACACGAAGCTGTCGCGCAGCACGTAGCCAGGCGCATTATGAAAAAGCAGCACCGAATAGCCCTCCCCCACCACCACCAGCACCACCAGCGATGCGAGAAGCGACGCCCCCAGCGTGAGCAGCAGCCGCCGGATGGGCTGCTCGCTCCAGCCAGTGCGGATGTTGAGTAGGTCGGCTGTGTACGCATTGGCAAACCACAGCCCCGCCGTGTAGCTAAAGGACATGAGCAGCGAAATGGCGTAGCCCTTGGGGTCGCGCCAGGGCGGCGCGGAAAACAGCAGGGCCACGCCGGCGCACACCAGCAGTATCCAGCCCAGCACCCGGGCAAAGGCCCGCACGTTGGTGCGCTTCACGGCCCGGCCCCACGGAATGGCTGGGGCGGCAGCAGCGACGGGGGGGGCAGCAGCGGGTGCGGGGGGCAGCAGGGCAGACATGGTGGCTAACATGGGGAGAGCAGGTTTAAAAGTAGAGCCGGCCGGTGCAATGCCGCCCGGCAGCGAGGTACCGGGCGGCGCTGTGTTGCACGGGTTATTTGGTGGCCGTGGCGGGAGCCTCGTACTGCTTGAGGCGGCCCAGCAGCTGCTCCTGGCCCCAGTTGGGGGCTAGCGAGCTAGCCGGCCGAAAGGCGGCAAACCGAGTTTTGGCTTGCTCATACAAGGGCCGGGCGGTGGCAGCCCCACCGCCATAGGCAGCGGGCGTATGGTACACGTTATTGGCCTCGATGAGGTAGGGGCGCGGGTTGGCGGGGTTAAGCGCTTCGGCCTGGTCCACGGCGTCGGTTACTTTGGGCAGATACTCCTGGGCACGCACCATAGGCTCGAAGCTGAGCCGGGCTTGGTAGAGGTAAGCCTGCAGGGCCAGCAGCTCCGACTCGTCGCCCTTCAGGCGCCGGGCCTGCGCCAGGGCGCTTTCGGCCCGGTCGAGTACCTGGTCTTTCGCGGCAGTAGCCTCCTTACTCTGAAAGGCGCTGATGACCAGCGCATAGGCCTGGTAGTAGCGGGGTAGCCAGTCGGCCGGGGCTACGGTGGCGGCGCGCTCCAGCTTGGCAGCCAGGGCTTGCAGCTCGGCGGCATCATCGGTGCGCAGCACTTGCGTGATGGTGGCACCGAGCAAGTCGGCGTAGCCAGCGGGGGCCGGGGTGGCGGGCGCGGCAGCAGGCGCAGTTTGGGCGGTGGCCGCGAGAGTGGCCGTAGCCAGAGCGAGGGTGAACAGCAGGTTTTTCATGACTCAGAAAGGGGTAAATGAGGAGGTGAGCGGGTTAATGAGTCAAAGGTGGCTAGCCCCCGCCCCCGGCGAAAATGCCCGTTGCCGAAGCGCCGAAAGTGGCCACCGAAACCGCCAAAATCGCGGAAGAAGCGGCGGCTAGCCCCCGGTGCGCGCAACAAGCCAGGGCACGCGCGTATTTTCGCCGAGCCCCGCGCTTATCCGGCGCCCCTTTCTCCTTTCCCGCCTCTCGCATGCTAGCGCCCACCCTTGCCTCCGAAGCCACGCCCACTACCCTCAGCGCCAAGCCGCACTACGCCATCCTGGATGGCCTGCGGGGCGTAGCGGCGCTCACGGCAGTCGCGTTTCACCTGTGCGAGGCGCACGCCACCAGCCACTTAACCCAGGTTATCAACCACGGCTACCTGGCGGTCGATTTTTTCTTTCTGCTCTCGGGCTTCGTTATTGGCTACGCCTACGACGACCGCTGGAACCGCCTCACGCTGAAGGATTTTGCTAAGGCGCGGCTGCTGCGCTTGCAGCCAATGGTGGTAATGGGCATGCTCATCGGGGCGCTGACGTTCTACTTTCAGGCCTCGCCCCTCACACCGGGCATTGCGCAGGTGCCGGGCTGGAAGGTGGTGGCGCTCATGTTCGTCGGCTTCACCTTGCTGCCGATACCTCCTTCACTGGATATCCGGGGCTGGCAGGAAATGTACCCGCTCAACGGCCCCGGCTGGTCGCTGTTCTATGAGTACGTAGCCAACCTGCTCTACGCCCTGGGCGTGCGCAAGCTCTCCAACGCGGCGCTCGGGGTGCTGGTGGCCCTGGCCGGCGCCGCGCTGGTGCACCTGGTGGTGACGAGCCCCACCGGCGATGTAGTAGGCGGCTGGGCCCTCGATGCTATGGGCATCCGCATCGGCCTCACGCGCATGCTATTTCCCTTTTTTGCCGGGCTGCTGCTCGCGCGCACCGCTAGCCTGGTGCGCATCCCCAACGCCTTTTTGTGGTGCAGCCTGCTGCTGCTGGCGGTGCTGGCCTTTCCGCGCGTGGGCGGGGCTAGCAACCTGTGGCTGAATGGCTTGTATGAGTCCTTCAGTATCATCGCAGTTTTCCCGCTCATTGTGTGGCTAGGGGCCGGCGGGCAGATTGCCAGCGCTGGCGCGACGCAGCTGTGCAAGTTTTTCGGCGACATCTCGTATCCGCTCTACATCACGCACTACCCGCTCATCTACATCTACACGGCCTGGGTGAGCCGCAATAAGGTGTCGCTACTCGACGGCTTGCCCTGGGCCGCCGTCACGTTTGTAGTGGCCGTGGCGCTAGCCTACGCCTGCCTCAAATTTTACGACGAGCCCGTGCGCCGCTGGCTGAGAAGCCGGTTTTTGGCGAGGGCCTAGCGGGCTAGCCTCAAAAAAAGATGACGCCCGGCAAAGCCCGGCGCCATCCCATCATCCTTTTCCGTACAGGGTTTTCCCTCTACCTAGTTGCTGATGCCGGGGCGGTGTTTTTTACCCACCACCGCTCGCATTTTATTTCCTTCCACTGCAACTCAACTTCTTAATCAGGCGCTACCGACGTGTCGCCGGGGCTCTTTTTATTAATCGAGATGAGCAGGGCGGCCACCACCAGTTGGGGGGCTAGCTGGCGCACGGGCACGGCGGCGTACTGGCCGGCGGCATCGGGCGCGGTGGCGTAGCGGTAGCCGAAAATGTTGTCGCGGCCCAGCACGTTGGTGGCGCTCAGGTGCACGATGGTAAACTGGCCGGCCAGGTGCGTGAGGTAGCTCAGGCTGAGGTCAAGGCTCTGGTAGCTAGGCGTGCGGCCCTGGTTGTAGCCCGGCTGGTTGGGGTCGAAGTAGGCGCGGGGGCTGCCGTAGGCCAGCGTGCCGCTGAGCTGGGTGTGCAGCTTGGCAAACCAGTATTTGCCGACCACGCTCAGGTTGTGGGTGGCGGCGAAGGTGGGCACGGCCAGGGCCAGGTCGGCGCGGGCCTGGCGGCGGGTATCGAGCAGCCCGTAGCTCACCCAAAAATCAACCTTCTTGAACGTCTGGTAGCGGTCGCGGAAGAAGACATCGAGCCCGCGGGCGTAGCCCTGGCCGGTGTTGGCGTAGCGGCTAGGGTCGAGCACCTGGTAGGCATCGAAACGGGCCAGCTGCTGGTAATCTTTATAATAAAGCTCGGCGCGCAGGGTGCGGCTAGCAGTGCTGCGCTGGTAGCTGAGAACGTAGTGCGCGGCCCGCTCGAAGGCCAGGGCGGGCTGCACGCGCAGCAGGTCGTTGGTAGGCGTTTGGTAGAACAAGCCGCCGGCCGCCGAGAGCTGGCTGCCGGCCCCAAGCTGCCAGGCCAGCGCCAGCCGCGGCGCCAGGTTGGCTTTATGCAGCAAGGCCGAATACTCGCCCCGCACCCCCACCCGCCCGCTGAGACGCGGCGCCAGGCTCAGGTCGCTTTCGCCAAATAGGGCGGTGCGCTGCTCGGCAAAGCCGGGCGTGTACACCGGCGCATCGGCCGTGGCCTGGTAGCGCAGGCCGTAGCGCTGGGCGGTAGCCTCGGCCCCCAGCTTGAGGTTGAACCAGGTACTAGCCGAGTCGTTGATGAGCACAAGGCGAGCGGTGCCGGTTTGCTCGGTTTCGTCGACAAGCTGCGGCTCGGGGCGCACGGCGTTGCGCTCGCGGCTCAGGGCTAGCCCGGTGTTCAGGCTCCAGCCGCGGCGCAGGGCGCTGCGGTAGGTGGCGTTGAGGTAGTAGTTGTCGTTGCGCAGCGCCGTGAGGCGACCGGCAGCAAAGGCCGTTTCGGGGTCGGCCTGGCGGGTGACTACCTGCTGGTTGGCGTAGGTGGCGTAGATTTTCAGCATCCCCGTTTCGCCGGTGCGGTGGGCTAGCCGCACCGAGCCGCCCAGCCGCTGCGGGGCCTGCGCCCAGCGCTGGTCGGGGGCCATGAGGCCGTAGTAAGGCGTCAGATTAGTATAGTCCACGGTGGCCGAGGCGCTGGTGCGCTCCCAGCGCTTGGTACGGCTGAGGCCGCCGCCCACGCTCAGCAGCGAGATGCCGGTCTGGGTTTCGGGGTCGAGGTCCACCGAGTTTAAATTTACCACCGCGCTCAGCGCCTGCCCGTACTCGGCCGAGTAGCCACCGGTGCTGAAAAGAGTACCTTTAAATAACGTAGGCGAAAACCGACCCCTAGCCGGCACGCCGCCCACGGCGCCGCCGTAGGGGCTAGCCACGGGCAGGCCGTCGAGGTAGGTGCGGGTTTCGGTGGCGGCCCCGCCGCGCACAAACAGCTTGCCCTCCTCGCCTACCCGCGTGGTGCCGGGCAGCGTGTTGAGGGCGGTGGCGACATCGGCATTGGCCCCCGCCGTGGTCAGGATATCGAGCGGCTTGAGCACGGCCGCGCGCCGAGCGTCGCTGGCCTCAAAAGCGCCGGCTAGCACTACTACATCGCTCAGGGCAGCGCGGCTTTCGCGCAGGTGGCGGGTGGGCAGGGCCAGCGGCCCGCCGCCCACCGGCAGGGCTAGCGGGGCCTCTTGCAGCTCGTAGCCGATGAGCGTAACCACCAGCGGCAGCGTGCCCTGGGCCGTAGTGGCAAAGCTGAACCGCCCGAGCGAGTCGGTAGTGGCCCCGTCGAAAGTGGTTTTCAAAAACACGTTGGCACCCGGCAGCGGGCGGCCGGCGTCGTCGAGCACCCGGCCGATTAGGCGGGTAGTGGTGAGGGCAGCGGGGCTAGCCACGGGAATTTGGGCGAAGGCCGGGGCCGAAGCGCAAGTGAGCAGGGCGGCGAAGAGGGCAGTTTTCATGGGGGCCGGGCGAGGAGGCGAATACCTGACCCAAAGGTGCCGGGCCCACTGGGCGGCTTTCAACTAAAAGCTCCCGAACCAGCAAAAGCGGGCGCCGAACCGTCGGCCGGGCCAGTTGAGCGGGCTGGCCGCAACACGAAACCGGGCTAGCCGTTTTAAGCGCCCGGGCGTGCTTACTTTCGCCCAGCTTACTAACCTACTCCCATGCCTGCTGCCGCGCTTCCCGTCGATTACCAAGAGGTTTTCCGCTCTTTGCCCGAGAATTTTCTGCTCATCGCCCCCAACCCGGAAGCTACCATTCTCGACAATACCGATAGCCACGTGGCCGTGTCGCTCAAGCGCCGGGAAGCAGCCGTGGGTAAGCCGTTTTTTGAGGCCTACCCGGCCAGCGATGAGAACGGCGCAGCCCAGATTCGGGCCTCGCACGAGCATGTGCGGCGTTACCTCGAGCCGCACACCATGCCGCTCATTCGGTACGACCTGGCGCGCACCGAGGAGCAAGGCGGCGGCCTCGAAGAGTTTTACTGGGAAGCTACCCACTACCCGATTCTCAACCAGGAGGGGGAGCTAGCCTACATTTTGCAGCGCACCCAAAACGTGACCGAGCAGCTGCGCGCCGCCCGCGCCGCCGCCGAGGCCCAGCAAAAGCTGGCTGAGGAGCAGGAGCGCACCCGCTTTATTCTCGAAAACCTGCCGGTGCTCATCTGGACGGCTACGCCCGATGGGCAGCGCGACTACTTCAACCCGCGCTGGCTCGCCTTCACGGGCCGCGCGCTGGCCGATGAGCTGGATGGCGGCTGGGTCGAAGGCCTGCACCCCGACGACCGCGAGCGCGTGCGCGCCCAGTGGGGGCAGTCGGTGGCCGTCGGTATGCCCTACCAGGTCGAGTACCGCCTGCGCCGCCACGACGGCCAGTACCGCTGGATACTGAGCCGCGCCCACCCGCGCCGCGATGCTGAGGGCCACATCAACCTCTGGGTGGGCGGCGCCACCGACATCCACGACCAGAAGATGATGGTGCAGGAGCTGCTCGAATCCAACGAGCAGCAGGCCACTTTGGCCGAGCAGTCCTACCAGAACTACCAGCTGGCTCAGCAGCAGCGGCAGTCGCTGCTGGCGCTGTTTCAGCAGGCCCCGGCCCAGATTGGCATCGTGCGCGGCCCCGAGTTTCGCTACGAGTTTGCCAATACCCACTACCAGGCCGCGATGGGCGGGCGCGAACTGGTGGGCCGCACCGTGGCCGAGGCCGTGCCCGAAGTAGCTGCCCTGGGCCTGCTCACCACGCTAGAAGCCGTGTACCGCACCGGCCAGCCTTACGAGGCCCACGAAGTACCAATAGATTTCCGGCAGGCCGACGGCTCGACCCGGCCGGCGTACTTCACCTACATCATCCAGCGCTTTGAGGAGAAGGGCGAGCCCGCCGGCCTCACCTCCTACGCCTACGAGGTAACCGAGCTGGTGCAGGCCCGCGCGGCCCTGGCCCAGCTGCAACCCTCGGGCCCCGGCGAAGCTCCTGCTGCTAGCCCCCCACCAGCGGCCTAAGCCACGCAGTTTGGCTACTTATTTGCTACATCGGTCGGCGCAGCATCGCCCCCCGACCCTGCCGTTTCTTAATTCCAGACAAAGTGGTGGTAATCAAGCATTTTTTGCTATTTGCCGACAGCCCCACACTTTCTTCCTGTCTTTATGCAGCTCACCGCTCTCGACTTTCAGCAGGCCCGCGTGAAGCAGGTATTGTTTAAGTCGCGCCTGCGCTCGGTGCTCTACGGCGTGCGGGAGGCCGAGCCGAATTTATTTGCTTTGCAGGATAATCCGCTGGGTCAGTGGCTTAATACTGTGCTCAAGCCCCAGTACGGCCAGCGCCCCGAAGTAGCGGGCATCGAGCGCCTGCTGCGCCAAACCCTTGACACGGGCCACTCGCTGGTGCGCCAGCACCAGCGCGGCCAAATGGAGGAAGCCCGCGCCGGCCTTGAGCAAATCGAGCGCCTGGCCAGCGAAATCGACCGGCTGCTCACAGCCGTTGAGCACAGCAACTAAGCACTTTGCAAATTCGCTACCTGCTCATTTCCCCCAGCGAAATTAGGGGCAGGTACTCGCCTAGGCCGCTCGGGCGGTCGAAGACGTGGATAAACAGAATGGCTTCCTCGCCTCGGCTGCGCCACACCTCGGCGTAGAAGTGTTCGATGGCAAAGAGGCGCAGCTCGCAGCCGTCTTCGGTGCGCTCGGCCAGGGCGTGGCCGTGCCGGGCCAGGTGCTCGGCCTGAAGGCGCTGGTGCAGGTTTTTGAAAGCGGCAATTGTCATAAGGCTACCCCGAAGATACAAAGGCTAGCCCGCGGTTAGTGCCCGCAGTTGGCCGGGGCGCCCCAACTTTGCGGGCATGAAGTCCTTTCGTTTTCCGCACCCGTTGGTGCTGCTTACCCTGTTTATCATCCTGGCAGCGGCCCTGAGCTACGTGCTGCCCGCCGGCCAGTTTACCCGCCGACCCGATGCCGCCACCGGCCGCGAGGTAGTGGTGGCGGGCTCCTACCGACAGGTGCCGCGCACGCCGGTGTCGCCGCTGCAAGTGGCCGTGTCGGTGCCCAAGGGGCTAGCCGATGCCGGCGCGGTAGTGTTCCTGATTTTTTTGGCCGGCGGCGCCTTCACGGTCGTAGACCAGACCGGCGCGCTGCGCTTCGGCGTCGATTGGCTGCTACGCCACGCGCAGGGGCGCGAGGTGGCCATTATTCCGCTCGTGTCGCTGCTATTTGCCACCATGGGTGCGCTCGAAAATATGGGCGAAGAAGTCATCGCCCTCGTGCCGGTGCTGCTGGTATTGATGCGGCGGCTGGGCTACCCCACCCTTACGGCGGTGGCGGCTAGCCTGGGCGCGGCCATTGTGGGGGCAGCTTTCAGCCCGATAAATCCCTTCCAGGTGGGCATCGGCCAGAAGCTGGCGCAGCTGCCGCTGCTCTCGGCTTCGGGCTACCGGCTGTGGTTTCTGGCCCTTGCGCTGGCTATCTGGATAGCGGGCACCATGCGCCACGCCGCCCGCTACCGCACTGCTCCCGCCGCCGATACGCGGGACGCGGCCTCCGGCGCGGCCGGGGCCGGTCGCCACGGCTTGGTGCTGGGGCTGCTGGTGGTGGCTTTCAGCTTCTTTGCCTACGGCGTAGTGAGCCTGGGCTGGGATTTTGAGCAGATGGCCGCCCTGTTTCTGGTGCTGGGCGTGGGCGCCGGGCTGGTGGGCGGGCTAGGCCCCACTGGCACGGCCGAGGGCTTCGTGGTGGGCTTTCGCGACATCGCGTTTTCGGCCATTCTTATCGGTTTTGCGCGGGCCATTTTTGTGGTGCTCGAGCAGGGTCACATCGTCGATACCATTGTGCAGGGGCTAGCCACGCCGCTGGCCCACCTGCCCGTGGCGGCGGCCGCGCTGGGCATGATGGGCGTGCACGCGGCCCTGCACCTACCAGTGCCCAGCGTGAGCGGCCAGGCCGTGCTCACCATGCCGCTGCTGGTGCCCCTCTCCGACCTCATCGGCCTGCCCCGGCAAGTAACGGTGCTGGCCTACCAGTACGGCGCCGGCATGACCGACCTGCTCACGCCCACCAACGGTGCGCTCATGGCCATGCTGGCCGCCTGCGGCGTGCGCTACGACCAGTGGCTGCGCTTCGCCGGGCCGCTTTATGGGCTGCTGCTGGCGCTGGGCGCGGTGGCCGTGCTGCTCGGCATCTGGCTGCGGCTGGCGTAGGAGCTAGCCCGGCGGCGGCAGTAAGAATGCCGGTAAGCTGCTCTTTTTCAACCGTGAAATTTTTTTGTATGACTGCTCCCGACCTCGACGCGCGCCGCTTTCCCATTGGCCCGCCGCCACTGCCTACTGCGCCCCTCACCCCGGCCGAGCGGGCCTTTTATTTGCAGCAGCTCGCCGAGCTACCGGCCCAACTTACAGCCGCGGCCCGGCGGGTGGGCAGCGAGCGCCTACAGCTACCCTACCGCCCCGGCGGCTGGACCGGCCGCCAAGTTATTCACCACGTGGCCGACTCGCACCTGAACGCCTACGTGCGCTTTCGGCTGGCCCTCACAGAGGATAACCCCACCGTTCGGCCCTACGACGAGGCGGCCTGGGCCACGCTGCCCGACGTAGCCGCCGCGCCCGTCACCGTGTCGCTAGCCCTACTGGAGGGCCTGCACAGCCGCTGGCTTACGCTGCTGCACCACCTCGATGAGGTGCAGTGGCAGCGCACATTCTACCATCCCGGCAACCAAACCACCTCTACGCTGGCGCAAACCCTAGCGCTCTATGCCTGGCACGGCCGGCACCATCTGGCTCACTTGAAGCTCTTAATAGCTTGATTTTAAAGCGCCAAAAAGCATGCGGCCGGTTGCCCTGGGGCAGCCGGCCGCATGCTTTTTGGCACTTGGCCTGGCTACTACTTATTGCCGCCGCGCACCATGCTGCTGCCTTTGCCGTAGCGGCGCAGGCTTTTTTCAGCTTCCGGGTTGAGCTTGGCCGCCTTTTCGAGGTCCTGCCGGGCTTCCTTCATGCGGTCGAAGCTAGCGTAGCTGATGCCCCGGTACTCGATGGCGTCGGCGTAGAGCGAGTCGAGGGCGATGGCGCGGGTGAAGTCCGACACGGCTGCCTTGTACTGGTACATCTGCATCTTGGCCACGCCCCGGCCGAAATAGGCTTCCTTGTCATCGGGCCGGAATTTTAGGGCGCCGCTGAAATCGTTGGTAGCCGACTTGTATTCCTTCAGCATCAGCTCGTTCACGGCCTTATTGTAGTACACGTCGGGATTGCCGCGCATGGTGCGCAGGGCCGCCATATAGTCGGGCTTGGCTTCTTTATAGTTCTTGAGGTTGGAGTAGGCCCGGGCCCGCTCAAAAAGCGCGCGCGAATCTTTGGGCTTGGTTTTGAGCACCAAATTGGCGCGGGCCAGTTGGTAGCGGTAGTCGGCGGTGCTCATCCTGCGCTCGGCGGCGCGCTCAGCGGCGGCGGCGGCCGTCGAGAGCGCGCTAGGGTCGGCCTCGGCCGTCGTGGCTTCGGCCGAGGGTGCGTCGAGGGTTTCGACGGGCACGGCGGCGGCAGCCCCGGCGGTAGCGGGGTCGGGCGTGGGCAGCGAGGTCATATCAGTAGCCGACGGCGCCGCACTGGCCGCCGAGGTGGGGGCGCTGCGCGCAACGGTCGCTGCCCCGGGCCGTTCGGTATCCGTGGTAGTGGCGCAGCTGCTGGCTAGGGCAAGTAAGGCCAGCGTAGCGGGGGCGTAAAGAGTAGATAACGACTTCATTAAGAAAAAAGGTGAGTTGGTAGGCTGGTCAGTTTGCCAGGGTGTCGGACCTTCTACGGGAAAGTCTCAACAAGGTGATAACCCCGGCGGCAAAAAGCTGGCCGAACGGCTAGCCCGGCGCCGGGGTTATCTTTGCTGGCCCCGGCCCGGCTGGCGGCTTTTTCTATTTTAATTCCTCCGTTTAAATTAACCTCATGGCATTGCAATTTGACCTGGTAGTAATTGGCTCAGGGCCCGGCGGGTACGTGGCCGCCATCCGCGCTTCGCAGCTCGGGCTGAAGGTGGGTGTGATTGAGCGCGAAAGCCTCGGCGGCATCTGCCTCAACTGGGGCTGCATCCCCACCAAGGCCCTGCTCAAAACCGCCCAGGTGTACGAGTACCTCCAGCACGCCCAGGACTACGGCCTGACGGTGAAGGAGGCGGGCTTCGACTTCGAGGCCGTTATCAAGCGCAGCCGGGGCGTGGCCGACGGCATGAGCAAGGGCATCAACTTCCTGTTTAAGAAGAACAAAATTGAAACCGTGCTTGGCACCGGCAAACTGCTGGCCCCCGGCAAGGTCGAAGTAACCAAGGCCGATGGCACCAAGGAAACCGTAGAGGCCAAGAGCATTATTCTGGCCACCGGCGCCCGCGCCCGCCAACTTCCCAACCTGCCCATCGACGATAAGAAAATCATCGGCTACCGCAAGGCCATGACCCCCGACGCCCTGCCCAAAAGCATGGTGGTGGTAGGCTCGGGCGCCATCGGCGTCGAGTTTGCCTACTTCTACCGCGCCATGGGCACCG